>NZ_LAYO01000034.1 GCF_000980875.1 Leucobacter sp. Ag1
GCGGGGGTGCGTGTTATGTAGGAGGGGGGGGGAAAACAAAAACGGGGCCAGTCCGACCCGGGAAGCATCACGCTCCCCCAGATCAGTCTGGCCGCGTTGGAAAAAGGGGTCCGGCGGTGTCCTACTCTCCCACACCCTCCCGAGTGCAGTACCATCGGCGCAGTCAGCCTTAGCTTCCGGGTTCGGAATGTAACCGGGCGTTTCCCTGACGCTATAACCGCCGTAACTCTATTGACATACCAAAACCATCACCAACCCACACACCAACAGGCATGCGCTTGGCGGGTTCTTGGCCGTACGTCAAGAACCACAAAGTGGACGCGAACATTACATCACAGGAAATTCTGAAAGTGTAAATCAAGTCATCGGCTTATTAGTACCAGTCAGCTCCACACCTTACGGCGCTTCCACATCTGGCCTATCAACCCAGTAGTCTACTGGGAGCCTCACACACACAAGGTGTACGGAAATCTCATCTCGAGGCCGGCTTCCCGCTTAGATGCTTTCAGCGGTTATCCATCCCGAACGTAGCCAACCAGCCATGCCCTTGGCAGAACAACTGGCACACCAGAGGTTCGTCCAACCCGGTCCTCTCGTACTAGGGTCAGATCCTCTCAAATTTCCAACGCGCGCAGCGGATAGGGACCGAACTGTCTCACGACGTTCTAAACCCAGCTCGCGTACCGCTTTAATGGGCGAACAGCCCAACCCTTGGGACCAACTCCAGCCCCAGGATGCGACGAGCCGACATCGAGGTGCCAAACCATGCCGTCGATATGGACTCTTGGGCAAGATCAGCCTGTTATCCCCGAGGTACCTTTTATCCGTTGAGCGACAGCGCTTCCACAAGCCACTGCCGGATCACTAGTCCCGACTTTCGTCCCTGCTCGACCTGTCAGTCTCACAGTCAAGCTCCCTTGTGCACTTACACTCGCCACCTGATTGCCAACCAGGTTGAGGGAACCTTTGGGCGCCTCCGTTACTTTTTGGGAGGCAACCGCCCCAGTTAAACTACCCACCAGGCACTGTCCCAAGACCCGATCAGGGTCCGTAGTTAGATATCCAGAATGACCAGAGTGGTATTTCAACAATGACTCCACGAACACTGGCGTGCCCGCTTCACAGTCTCCCACCTATCCTACACAAGTCACACCGAATACCAATACCAAGCTGTAGTAAAGGTCACGGGGTCTTTCCGTCCTGCTGCGCGTAACGAGCATCTTTACTCGTAATGCAATTTCGCCGAGTTCATGGTGGAGACAGCTGGGAAGTCGTTACGCCATTCGTGCAGGTCGGAACTTACCCGACAAGGAATTTCGCTACCTTAGGATGGTTATAGTTACCACCGCCGTTTACTGGGGCTTAAATTCAAAGCTTCGACCGAAGTCTAACCTCTCCTCTTAACCTTCCAGCACCGGGCAGGCGTCAGTCCGTATACGTCCACTTGCGTGTTAGCACGGACCTGTGTTTTTAGTAAACAGTCGCTTCCCACTGGTCTCTGCGGCCACCACACCCTTTCCCAAGCAAGTTGGTATAAGCGGATGGCCCCCCTTCTCCCGAAGTTACGGGGGCATTTTGCCGAGTTCCTTCACCACGATTCTCTCGATCTCCTTAGTATTCTCTACCTGACCACCTGAGTCGGTTTGGGGTACGGGCGGCTAAAACCTCGCGTCGATGCTTTTCTCGGCAGCATAGGATCACTGACTTCCCCATACGGGTCCCCATCACATCTCACCCAAAGCCTCTAAATATTACTCAGAGACGGGCTACATGCTTAGCCCGGGACAACCATCGCCCGGGACCAGCTACCTTCCTGCGTCACACCTGTTAATACGCTCACCTCACCAGATCGGGTTCGCAACCTCCACACCCACAGAACCCGAAGGCTCAAAGGATGCTTCACCTGCTTAGCACTCCTGGATCAGCGTTTGACGGTTCTTCGCCGGTACGGGAATATCAACCCGTTGTCCATCGACTACGCCTGTCGGCCTCGCCTTAGGTCCCGACTTACCCAGGGCAGATTAGCTTGACCCTGGAACCCTTGGTCTTCCGGAGGACGGGTTTCTCACCCGTCTTTCGCTACTCATGCCTGCATTCTCACTCGTGTGGCATCCACGACTGGATCACTCCGCCGCTTCACTCGCCACACGACGCTCTCCTACCCATCCATACGGCTGAACCACGAAGGCTTGCCTCAGTACGAATGCCACAACTTCGGTGGCGTGCTTGAGCCCCGTTACATTGTCGGCGCGGAATCACTTGACCAGTGAGCTATTACGCACTCTTTCAAGGGTGGCTGCTTCTAAGCCAACCTCCTGGTTGTCACAGCAACTCCACATCCTTTTCCACTTAGCACGCGCTTTGGGACCTTAGTTGGTGATCTGGGTTGTTTCCCTCTCGACTATGAAGCTTATCCCCCACAGTCTCACTGCTGCGCTCTCACTTACCGGCATTCGGAGTTTAGCTGACGTCAGTAACCTTGTAGGGCCCATCGGCCATCCAGTAGCTCTACCTCCGGCAAGAAACACGCAACGCTGCACCTAAATGCATTTCGGAGAGAACCAGCTATCACGAAGTTTGATTGGCCTTTCACCCCTATCCACAGCTCATCCCCTCAGTTTTCAACCTAAGTGGGTTCGGTCCTCCACGACGTCTTACCGTCGCTTCAACCTGGCCATGGATAGATCACTTCGCTTCGGGTCTAGGACATGCGACTGAATCGCCCTATTCAGACTCGCTTTCGCTACGGCTACCCCACACGGGTTAACCTCGCCACATATCGCTAACTCGCAGGCTCATTCTTCAAAAGGCACGCTGTCACACCTACAAGGGTGCTCCAACGGATTGTAAGCAAACGGTTTCAGGTACTATTTCACTCCCCTCCCGGGGTACTTTTCACCTTTCCCTCACGGTACTAGTCCGCTATCGGTCATCTGGGAGTATTTAGGCTTATCAGGTGGTCCTGACAGATTCACACGGGATTTCTCGGGCCCCGTGCTACTTGGGATACACACCACGCGGTAAAACCATTTCAGATACGGGGCTCTCACCCTCTCCGGCCGCCCCTTCCAAGGCGTTCTCCTATAGCTTCACTCTCACGCTCGAGACTCAGCAGCGTCTCACGGCATGTCCCACAACCCCCAACGTGCAACCCCTGCCAGGTATCACACACGCTAGGTTTAGCCTCTTCCGGTTTCGCTCGCCACTACTCCCGGAATCACATGTTGTTTTCTCTTCCTGTGGGTACTGAGATGTTTCACTTCCCCACGTTCCCTCTACCCGCCCTATATATTCAGGCGGGAGTCACCAGGCACGCACGCGCCCTGGCGGGGTTTCCCCATTCGGAAATCCTCGGATCACAGTTCGTTTATCAACTCCCCGAGGCTTATCGCAGATTACGACGTCCTTCTTCGGCTCCAGATGCCAAGGCATCCACCGTTTGCTCTTCGAAACTTGAAATCACATAAGTATCAGAAACGCCCACACCAGCCCGAGGGCCAATATGAGCAAATTTTTGACCAGTGAGCAGACACCACCCCCGAAAGGATGATGTCCAGCTCAAGAACCAGCAACAAGTGCTGGTTCGAAGATGCTCGCGTCCACTGTGTAGTTCTCAACGTACGGTCGATCCCACCCCCATGAACAACACGTTCCATGGACGCAGGTCAAGAGACCCAGTCACCCACACCCCCTTAAGGGCATGGCCGGCTGGTCCTCCAGGACCCAATAGTATGCACCTGGAAGTCTTGGCCTTCCCCGCTCACCCGTTCCAACAACCCCTCCACGAGGAAGGCGTTGCGTACTGAGACATGCGACGAAAATCAAGACTTGTCTTGTCGAATGTTCCACCCATGAGCAGCCAGCACCACACGTTCGGTGATGATCTGGCCATTCTGCGAAACCCCGCAGGGTTTCGAGTGCTCCTTAGAAAGGAGGTGATCCAGCCGCACCTTCCGGTACGGCTACCTTGTTACGACTTAGTCCTAATCACCAGTCCCACCTTCGACGGCTCCCTCCAAAAAGGTTAGGCCACCGGCTTCGGGTGTTACCGACTTTCATGACTTGACGGGCGGTGTGTACAAGGCCCGGGAACGTATTCACCGCAGCGTTGCTGATCTGCGATTACTAGCGACTCCGACTTCATGGGGTCGAGTTGCAGACCCCAATCCGAACTGAGACCGACTTTTTGGGATTCGCTCCACCTCGCGGTATCGCAGCCCTTTGTATCGGCCATTGTAGCATGCGTGAAGCCCAAGACATAAGGGGCATGATGATTTGACGTCATCCCCACCTTCCTCCGTGTTGACCACGGCAGTATCCCATGAGTTCCCACCATAACGTGCTGGCAACATAGGACGAGGGTTGCGCTCGTTGCCGGACTTAACCGAACATCTCACGACACGAGCTGACGACAACCATGCACCACCTGTAACCGAGTGTCCAAAGAGTTCTGTATCTCTACAGCGTTCTCGGCTATGTCAAGCCTTGGTAAGGTTCTTCGCGTTGCATCGAATTAATCCGCATGCTCCGCCGCTTGTGCGGGCCCCCGTCAATTCCTTTGAGTTTTAGCCTTGCGGCCGTACTCCCCAGGCGGGGAACTTAATGCGTTAGCTACGACACAGAAACCGTGGAACAGTCCCTACATCTAGTTCCCAACGTTTACGGCATGGACTACCAGGGTATCTAATCCTGTTCGCTCCCCATGCTTTCGCTCCTCAGCGTCAGTTACGGCCCAGAGATCTGCCTTCGCCATCGGTGTTCCTCCTGATATCTGCGCATTCCACCGCTACACCAGGAATTCCAATCTCCCCTACCGCACTCTAGCTTGCCCGTACCCACTGCAGGCCCGAGGTTGAGCCTCGGGTTTTCACAGCAGACGCGACAAGCCGCCTACGAGCTCTTTACGCCCAATAATTCCGGACAACGCTTGCACCCTACGTATTACCGCGGCTGCTGGCACGTAGTTAGCCGGTGCTTTTTCTGCAGGTACCGTCACTTTCGCTTCTTCCCTACTAAAAGAGGTTTACAACCCGAAGGCCGTCATCCCTCACGCGGCGTTGCTGCATCAGGCTTGCGCCCATTGTGCAATATTCCCCACTGCTGCCTCCCGTAGGAGTCTGGGCCGTGTCTCAGTCCCAGTGTGGCCGGTCACCCTCTCAGGCCGGCTACCCGTCGTCGCCTTGGTGAGCCATTACCTCACCAACAAGCTGATAGGCCGCGAGTCCATCCCGAACCGATAAATCTTTCCACCCACACACCATGCGGTGATGGGACATATCCAGTATTAGACGCCGTTTCCAGCGCTTATCCCAGAGTTCGGGGCAGGTTACTCACGTGTTACTCACCCGTTCGCCACTCTTCCACCCAGCAAGCTGGGCTTCATCGTTCGACTTGCATGTGTTAAGCACGCCGCCAGCGTTCGTCCTGAGCCAGGATCAAACTCTCCGTAAAGAAACAAAGCAGAACCACCAGCGGAATAAGCCGGGACTCTGCGAGTTTGACCTGACAAAAACAAACATCATTACTGACGTTCAATTTGTCCAAAAGGAATCGCCATTCACCCACACCCAAAGGTGCAGATGGACGGGATAATAAATTGGCATTTGACAATCAAGTGCACACTATTGAGTTCTCAAGGACCAGACGCCCCCCGTACTCGCCAAAGCTTTCCGAAAGACAACCT
>NZ_LAYO01000044.1 GCF_000980875.1 Leucobacter sp. Ag1
CGCCGCGGGCGAGCTGCTCGTGCCCGACGACGCCCAGCCGATCCCCGTGATCCTGGGCCACCGGCCGACGCCCGTCGGCGCCCGCGTCGACGCGCACCCCGCGCTCGCAGCGCGCGGGCTCGAGGCGCCGATCCGCATCTCGGGCGAGCACCTGGCCGCCGATCTGGCCTCGCTCGCCGAGCGCGGCATCCGTTCGGTGTTCGTCGAGGGCGGCCCCACCGTCGTCAGCGCGCTGCTCGCCGCCGGCCTCGTCGACGAGCTGCTCGTCTACGTCGCGCCGGCGCTGCTCGGCGGCCCGCGGCACGCCATCGCCGACATCGGCGTCTCCAACATGACCGGGATCCTGCGTCTCGCCACGGTCGAGCGCATCCCCCTCGGCCCCGACCTGCTCATTCGCGCAATCATCGAACCCCGCACGGAGGTGCTCTGAATGTTCACCGGACTGATCGAAGAGATCGGCGAGATCACCGAGATCTCGCCCGTCGGCGACTCGCTCCGACTCACGATCCGCGGCGAGCGCGTGACCTCCGACGCGGGGCACGGCGACTCGATCTCGGTCTCGGGCGTGTGCCTCACCGTCATCGAGCAGGGCGAGGCGACCTTCGCCGCCGACGTGATGGCGCAGTCGATCCGCATGTCGACGCTGGGCGGGCTCGCGGTCGGCGACCGCGTCAACCTGGAGCGCGCGGCGCGGGTCGACAGCCGCCTCGGCGGGCACATCGTGCAGGGCCACGTCGACGGCACGGCGCAGCTGCTCTCGGTCACCCCCGAGGACAACTGGCGGGTGCTGCGCTTCGCGCTGCCGCGCGGGCTCGCACCGCTGCTCGTCGATAAGGGATCCGTGACCCTCTCGGGCGTCTCGCTCACCGTCTCGAACATCGCCCCCGTCGAAGACGCGGAGCCGTGGTTCGAGGTGTCGCTGATCCCCGAGACCCTCGTCGCGACCACCCTCGGCGGGCTGCAGCCCGGCGACCGGGTGAACGTCGAGACCGACATCCTCGCCCGCCACGTCGCCCGCATGCTGCGCTTCGGCCTCGCGGCCGGCGACGACCCCCGCGGCCTCGACCTGACCGGCAGCGTCAACGCGCCCGCGGCTCCCCAGACCACCACCGAAGGAAACTGAAGCAATGACCATCGCCAGCATCGAGACCGCGGTCGCCGCCCTCCGCGAGGGTCGGCCCGTGATCGTGGCCGACAACGAGAACCGTGAGAACGAGGGCGACGTGATCCTGTCGGCCGAGCTCGCCACCCCGGAGTGGGTCGCGTGGTCGGTGCAGCACTCGTCGGGCCTGCTCTGCGCGCCCATGACCAACGCGATCGCCGACCAGCTCGACCTCCCCATGATGGTGGAGCGCAACGAGGACGCCCGCGGCACCGCTTACACGGTCACGGTCGACGCGGCCGAGGGCATCACGACGGGGATCAGCGCGAGCGACCGGGCGACGACCCTGCGCGCGCTCGCGAACCCCGACGGCAAGCCGACCGACGTGAAGCGCCCCGGCCACGTGCTGCCGCTGCGCGCCGTCGACGGCGGCGTGCGCGCCCGTGACGGCCACACCGAGGCCTCGGTCGAGCTCATGCGCCTCGCGGGTCTGCGCGAGGTCGCCATGATCGGCGAGATCGTCGCGGAGGACGGCGAGATGATGCGCCTGCCCGGGCTCATCGAGCTGGGCGAGCGCGAGAACGTGCCCGTCACCACCATCGAGCGCCTCATCGACTACCTGAACGAGCACGACCCGCAGGGCGCCCCCGCGGCCGAGCTCGAGCACCGCAGCGTCAGCCTGCGCGCCGACCCGCTCGTGCCGACCGAGCACGGCGAGTTCCGCATGCGCGCCTACCGCGACCGCCGCACCGGCGTCGACCACGTCGCGCTCATCGCCGCGGGCACCGC
Source organism: Leucobacter sp. Ag1 (assembly GCF_000980875.1). Lineage (GTDB taxonomy): Bacteria > Actinomycetota > Actinomycetes > Actinomycetales > Microbacteriaceae > Leucobacter > Leucobacter iarius. The sequence goes on from NZ_LAYO01000044.1 coordinate 1,892, forward strand.
CCCCGCGCTGCCCGCCGAGGGCGCGCTCGTCCGCGTCCACTCCGAGTGCATCACGGGCGAGGCCTTCGGCTCGCTGAAGTGCGAGTGCGGCCCGCAGCTGCGCGCCGCCATGGACCTCGTGCACGAGACGGGCGGCATGGTCATCTACCTGCGCGGCCAGGAGGGGCGCGGGATCGGCCTCGCCAACAAGCTGCGCGCCTACCAGTTGCAGGAGCAGGGGGTCGACACGCTCGACGCCAACCTGCAGCTCGGGCTCCCCGCCGACGCCCGCGACTACACGGCGGCGGCCGAGATCATCGCCGACCTGGGGCTGCGCGGGATCCGCCTGCTCACCAACAACCCCGACAAGGTGTCGCAGCTCGAGCACCAGGGCGTCGACGTCGCCGAGCGCGTGCCGCTCGTCGTCGGGGTGAATGAGACCAACGCGGCCTACCTCGAGACCAAGCGGGATCGCATGGGCCACCAGCTGCCGGCATCGAACGTGCTGGCCGACACGAACGGAGCAACCGCATGAGCGGCGCAGGAGCCCCCGATCTGGCAGTGGACGCGACGGGCCTCCGGGTCGCGATCGTGGCGGGCAGCTGGCACGAACAGGTGATGTCCGGGCTCGTCGCCGGGGCCGAGGCGACGCTCTCTGCGGCCGGCGCCTCGTTCGAGCTGATCCGCGTGGCCGGCGCCTTCGAGCTGCCGCTCATCGCGCAGGCGGCGCTGCGTCCCGCGTCGCAGGGCGGTGGCGGCTTCGACGCCGTCGTCGGGCTCGGCGTGATCATCCGCGGCGGCACCCCGCACTTCGAGTTCGTCGCGAACTCCGTCACCGACGGGCTCACGCGCGTGCAGCTCGACTCGGGCAAGCCCGTCGGCTTCGGCGTGCTCACCACCGACAGCGAGCAGCAGGCGATCGACCGCTCGGGCCTGCCCGGCTCCCCCGAGTCGAAGGGGCAGGAGGCCGCCGAGGCCGCCCTGCACTCCGCGGCGGCGCTGCGCGCGATCGCCTCGGCGTAGCGCGGGCGCGGGCGCGGGCTTCGCCGAGATGACCCGTTCGCGGGCAATGAGCCCTCATAACCCGCGAACGGGTCATCTCGCGTGCATGTGCGGGCGCGTGTACGCGCGAACGCGTCAGCCCAGGCGGATCGATTCGACCAGCGCCACGAGCGCCGGACGGTAGGACGCGAGGTCCCGCTTCGCCTGCTTCGCGTCGGGCTCCGACAGCTCCACGCCCAGCAGCACCGCGTGGCGATCGTCGCCGACCGCGGCACTGACGTTCTTGGCGGAGTCGACGTGCGCGACCACGAGCTTCGAGGCGAGCGTCTCGGTACGGATCTTGCCCGACCCCGACCCCTCGCCGAGCTCGGCTGCGAGCACCTCGGCGGGCTTGCCGCTCGGCGCGGGCGAGATGCGCACCGTGAGCCCGCGATCCGGCGAGACGAGCAGCAGTTCGTCGCTGTCGGCGCCGGTCACCTCCCACCCCGCGCCGGGCACGATCGTGGCCGTCTTCGGGTCCCCGATCGCCACGGTCCGCTTGCCGTCGGCGGCTTCGGCGGCGCCCGCGGTGCCGATCCCGGGCAGCAGCACGAGCAGCAGCAGTCCGACGGTGAGCAGGCTGCTGAGGATCCCTGCCGCGAGCATCGTGCGTCGTCGGCGAGCGAGCATCATCTCGTGCGGGTTCATCGTGCCGACACCCTTCCGACGGGCACCTTGCCGTCGAACAGCTGGCTCACGGTCGCGAGGGTGAAGCCGCGGTCGCGCAGCCCGTCGATCACGCGGCCGGCGGTCTTGACCGAGTCGGTGTGGGTGTCGTGGAACAGCACGATCCCGCCCGGTTCGAGCACGGGCACGGAGCGCTGCACGAGCGCGTCGGGACCGGGCTCCTTCCAGTCGTTCGTGTCCACGCTCCACAGGATCGCGGGCCAGCCGACGGCGCGCAGCACCTTCTCGTTCACGGCTCCGTAGGGCGGCCGGTACATGGTCACCGGCGTGCCGCTCAACTTCCCGATGATCGCGGCGGCGTCCTTCACCTGCGCGACGGCGGCCTCGGGCCTCAGCGTGGTGAGATCGGGATGGTTCATGGTGTGGCTGGCGAGCTCGTGCCCCTCGGAGGCGGCCCGGCGCACCGTGTCCGGAGCGCCGCTCGCCGCGTTGCCGAGCATGAAGAACGTGGCGAGCGCCTGCTTGCTGCGCAGGGTGTCGAGCAGTTCGCCGGTGTGCTTCGCGGGGCCGTCGTCGTAGGTGACCGCGACGCAGGGCACCAGGTTGCAGTCGATGGGCGCGGTCCAGCTGCCGGCGGGCATCCCGACGAAGGGCTGTTCGGCGGCGGCGAGGCGCTGCTGCTCCGAGGGCGCGGCCCAGCCCTCCGCGGTCTTCGCGGGCACGTGCACGGGGGTCTGATCCTTCGTCGCGTCCGTGCCGAGGCCGGCGAGCTCGGGAGCGGCGATGCCGGGGGCGAAGGTGACGTCGAGGCCGCCGTCCTCCGCGGTCTCGGCGCCCTCGAGCGCGGCTGCGGCGAGCGCGAGCTGCGCTTTGCCCGGTGCCGCGACGGGCGCGTTCGAGAGGCCGCCGTGCCGGGTGCGCAGCGCACTGACGGTGTCGCGCCAGAGTTCGGCGGGCGCGACTTCGCGCCAGCGCGTGGCGTCGTCGGACACCTCGCCGGTCTTCACGTTGGCGTAGAGCGTGGTGGTGCGGTCAGCGGTGATCTTCGCCGTGGCGTCGGCGGGCTTCACGCCCTTCTTCGGCGCTTCGGCGGTGCCGGTGACGGTGCGGAACCGCACGCCGACGTAGGGGCCGAACGCGCCGAGCAGGCTGCAGGTGATCGCGGTGCCGGATCCTCCTGTGGGCCCGGTGGCCTTGTCGAGCAGCAGTTCGGCGGGGGTGCGCTCGGTGGATCCGTCGACGCAGCCGCGCGCGCCGAGGCCCGCCCCGACGGGGAACGCTTGCGGCGCGTAGGGCTTGCCCGTCGCGCGGATCGCCGTCCACAGCAGTTCGCTCACGCGGTCGTTGAACTTCGGCACTCCGGGCAGGAACACGTAGCGCGCCTGGATCGGTAGGGCGTCATTGCGGATCCGTCCGCTCACGATCCCGATCTTCGCGGGGTCCGCGATCGCGGCGCCGATGGTCTTGGCGTTCTTGCCGGATGTGCCCGCGCCGGCGGCCTTCTGACCGTCGGCCGACTTCTGGCCCGTGCTCTTCACCGCTGCGAGCAGCGAGACGCCGCCGGGTCCCTGGACGACGGGCGGCTTCCACGCGCTGTCGGGTTCGCGCGCGCAGGCGGCGGTGCCTGCGATCAGCGCGGTCGCGAGCGCCAGTGCGAGACCGCGCCGCTGCCAGGTTGTTGCCACTCCGCGCCCTCCGCCGTGCTGTCGGCGGGCTCGCCGCGACCGAATTACTTTCCCGAAGATTACCAATGGATCGGGATTCTTCCGCGCCAGAATTCCTAGAATTCCCCGAATGTTTCCGACTCGTGATCATCGGCACGGCGCAGGCGTGCGGGCCGACACCGGGCCGCCTCGGCGACGCGGTGCGAAACACCGAAGATTCCCCGCGAGCATTGGAGATTCAGCGCACGGACCGGCTCACCGACGAGCGCCCGGGCGGACGCGCACACGCACACGAGTTCCACGCGAAATGCTCAGCGTCCCGAATGCACCGGCCGTGCGCACGGTCGAGAAATGCAGTGCATTCCGCCATTCCACCGGTCAGGACGACGGGATCATTCGGCGCGCGCGGCCCACTCGGCCGGAGCCCACTCTGCACCTGCGACCGGCAGGCGGTAGACCTCGGCGAAAGCGCGGTCGGCCGAGGCGAGATCGCCCGAGTCGAGCGATTCCCGAATTCTTCCCCACCCCGAGGCGAGCAGATCCCAGTTGGGGGTACGCAGGTCGGCGGCTCCGCGGATGCGGAACACGAGCCCGGGCCCGGAGGTCCCGGCGATGCTGGCCATGAAGGAGTTCGGGCACTCGGCGACGAGGAACTCGAAGAAGCGCACCCCCATCGCCTCGAAGTACGCCCGGATATCGCGGTGGTCGACGGCGTCGAGCCCGGCTTCGATGAGTTCGGCGGCCTCGGCGCGCGTGGCCTCGGTGAGCGCGGGGACGGCGAGTTGGAACGCGCCCGCGAGGAGCACGCCGAGCGCTTGGGTGGCCTGCTCGATCTGGGCGGGATCGGGATCAACGACGGAGGTGTGGCTCTGCGCGTGGATCTCGACGAAGCCCTCTGCCGCGAGCAGGTTCAGCGCTTCGCGGATCGGCGAGCGCGAGATGCCGAGCCACTGCGTGAGCGCCTGGTCGTCGAGCCGCTCGCCCGGCGCGAAGGTGCCGTCGAGGATCGCGTCTTGGATCGCGTCGTGCGCCTCGTCTTTGAGGAGTCGGCGCTTCGCGACGGGCCTGCGGATGGTTGGAGCCGGCATCGCACCCTCCTTCTAACATGTTACGGGTTCAGATACTGAGGATAACCGGCCGGGCCGGGATCCGCCACCCGATCACCCCGCCCGTGACGCGACGGAGATCGGTGTACCCCGCGGTCGACGCCTGCGGATCGCCTCGGCGACGCCGAGCACGAGCAGGTTCGGCGCGAGCGCGATGAGACCGGCATCGAGGCTGCCGATCGGGATCCCGCCGAAGGTGATGACCGCGACGGTCAGGGATCCGGCCAGGATCCCGAGGCCCGCGGGCCGGGCGCCCACCCGCACACGCTCGGCGAGCGCGCAGGCGATCGCCGGGGCGAACTGGGTGGTGCACCCGTAGGTGAGCAGCAGCAGCGCGCCGATGTCGGAGCGGGCGAGCCCGAGCAGCAGGGCGAGCAGCGTCACCGCCACGATCGCGACCGCGTTGACCGCGAGCCGACGCTCGGGAGCCACTCGCCGGAACACGTTCTGGCTGACGAGCGTCGAGATGCCGATGAGGATCCCGCCGGCGGGCACCATCGCGGCGGCGGCGCCGCCCACCGCGATCACGCCGAGCAGCCAGTCGGGCAGCAGTCGGGCGGTGGTCTCGAGCAGCACCGCGTTGCCGGGCGTCGCGGGGTCGAGCAGCAGGGTGCCCGCGAAGCCGACGGTGATCGGGATGAAGAGCAGCAGGAAGTAGACCGGCTGCCAGATCGCCGTCTTCCGCAGCGCGGCCCCGTTGCGGGCGCTGAGCACCATGGGCCAGAAGTGCGGCAGGGTGCAGAATCCGGATCCGATCGAGGTGACGATCGTGGCGCTGAGGAAGTACACGGGGTCGATCGCGCCGCCGCGCATGGTCAGCAGCCCCGGCGACTCCTCGGCCACCCGGGTGAAGATCTCGGGGATCCCGCCGAACGAGATCGCGAGGCCGCCGACGATCGCCAGCATCGCGATGATCATGAGCACGTCTTTCACGACGGCGACGCGGGCGATGCCCCGGATCCCGGCCCAGATGACGAACAGCACGACGAGCGCGCTGGCGAGCACCATGCTGAGCCCGCGGGCGCCCGCACTGCCGGTGACGAGTTCGACGATCATGCCGAGCCCGACGATCTGGAGCTGCAGGTACGGGATCAGGGCGAGCGCGCCGATCACGGCGACGAAGCGACCGAGCCTGGGCGATCCGTAGCGGGCCGCGAGGAAGTCCGCGATGGTGAGCGTGCCGAGCGGGGTGCCGAGCTCGCGGATGCGCGGCGCGACGAAGTAGAAGACCAGGTACGAGATGGTGAGGTAGGCGATCGCGAAGGTCGCGCCCACGCCGCCGCCGAACGCGAGCCCGGCGAGGCCGAGGAACGTGAAGGTGGTGAGCCCCTCGCCGGCGAGGAGGATCCAGGAGGTCCAGGCCGAGTTGCGGCGGCCGTTCACCGCCCACCCGGTGAGGGATCGCTGCCGCCCGGCGGCGATGCCGAGCGCGCCGAGCGCGAGGATCCCGATCCCGACGATGATCGCGACGGTCACGGCTGCTCTTCCGGGGTCGGAGCCGACGACGCGGCGGCTTCGTCGCTGTCGGCCGCGCGTCCGCCGGTGCGGAGATAGCGCGCTTCGACGAGGTGCAGGGCGGCGGCCGAGAGCAGCACCATGCCGCCGGTCCAGGCGAGGCCCGCGGGGATCCCGGCGACGAGAGTCGGCTCGCGGACGAAGGGGAGGAACGGTGTGGCGAGGAATCCGAGGATCGGGACCGCGACGATGGCCGCTCGTCCGCGGGTGAGGAGTCGGGGCCCGGCCATGTCTGCTCCTTCCGCTGGGCCCGAGCCCGACCGCGCCGGTGGGGTGAGAACTGAAGGGGACTCGACGCGGTCGGGTTGGGCGTGATAGCACGCTAGTCACTCGCGGGGCGTTCGGGGGAAGGGTTCACCCCGCCTGTCACCCTCTTCGATGAGCCCCGACCGCGGTCATCCGCAGCGGGCGGCGTGGGCGCGCTCGAAGCGGTCGGCGACGTGCGCGAAATGGTCGCGGAGCGCGGTCACGGCTCCGCGCACGGTGCCGTGCTGGAGCGCGTCCGTGAACTCGCGTGCGGCGCCGTGGCCGAGACCGCTGACGCCGGTGATCGAGGCGGCCTGGCGCAGGTGCGCGGCGGTGATCGTGAAGAACTGCTGCAGGTAGGGGTTGCGGGATTCGCTGAGCAGGGGCTCGTAGAGGTCGAGCAGTTCGGCCGCGGCGTCGTGCCCGCGCTCGGCGAGGCCGAGGGCGTCGGCGCGGTGCTGCATGAGGCGGATGCTGCGGGGCCGGAGGGTGGTCTGGGAGAGGTGCACGGCGGATTCGACGGCGGACTGGATCGCGTGCAGCGCTTCACGGGTGCGTTCGTGGTCGACGGTGCGCACGTAGCTGCCCTGCCGGGGGCGCACGAGCACGAGGCCCTCGTGCCGCAGGGTCTGCACGGCGGCGCGCACGCTCGCGATGGTGAAGCCGTAGTCCTCGGCGACGCGGGTGTCGGTGAGGGCGGCGCCCGGCTGCAGGGTGCCGGTGACGATGTCGTGGCGCAGGGCCGCGTGCACGAAGTCCTTCTGGGAGACGCGTGACGCGGCGCTCGGTGCGGGTGCGGGTGCGGGTGCGGGCATGGTGCGAACTCCTTCTGGTCTGACGCGGGATTGGGCCGAGGCGAGGCTACGGGTGCTGGTGCTGGGTGGGTGCGGGCGCGGATCCTGCCGGGTAGGGCTGCGGATCCTGGACATGGAAGTGCCTGCGGCCCGAAGACGCACCGGGATATTGGGAACGGTGCGTCTCGGGCCGCAGGCGGAGGGTGGGAGTCCGGCGGGGCAGGGGGCCGGGCCGGACTCCCGGTCTGGGCGGTGTCGGGTTAGCAGGTGGGCTGGTTGTTCAGCACCCGGTCGGTGATGACGCCCTTGCCGCCGAGCACGACCCCGGCCTGGGGCTTGATCGTGCCCGTGATGGTGTCCTTCACCGGCTTCGGCACACAGTTCTTCATCGTGAGCATGATCGGTGCCGACTGCGCGCCCGCGACCGCGGACCCGGCCAGCGCGTCGGGGAAGTCCACACCCGTGGCGAGGTAGACGAGGCCGCCCTTGGTGTGCCACTGCTTCGCGATCTCGGCCGACGTCTCGTACCGGGTGCCGCCCGCGAACCGCTCCACGGTCTTCCCACTACCACGCATCGCGGTCTCGATGCTGGGGGCAACGGCCCCGTTTCCGCCGGCGATGTAGAGGTGCTTCGTGCCGTACTTGCCCAGCGCGGCCCGGCTGGTGCCGGTGAGGCCGGTCTTGCCGTCGACAAGGATCACGGGGACCCCGGTTGCGCCTGCGGCGGATCCTGCGGACAGGGCGTCGGGGTAGTCCCGGCCGGTCGCGACGAACGCTTTCTCGGTGCCGTTCTTCCAGCCCGTCTGGGCGATCTTCAGCGATGTCTCGTACCGGTCGCTCCCGGCCATACGGACGATCTTGACACCCATGCCGCGGATCTCGGCCTCAACCGATGCGGAGATCGCGCCGGTGCCGCCCGCGATGTACCCGGTGTCGGCCTTCAGTCGTTTGATCTCGGCCTTGGTCTCCTTCACGAGGCGGGTGGGCGGGGGGAGGCGCACGGGCGCGTTCTGCTTGACGGCGAACGGGGCCGCCGACAGGGCGTCGG
>NZ_LAYO01000091.1 GCF_000980875.1 Leucobacter sp. Ag1
CGGCGAACGCGACGGCGGCGAGGGCGAGCCCCGCGACGGCCAGCCGGCGGCGGTGCGGGCCCGCGGCGAGGCGGGAGGTCGCGAGGCCGACGACGGCCGAGGCGAAGAGCGCCCAGGTCAGGATGTTGCCGCTCGTGATGACGTCGAAGCCGAGCCCTTGGAGCGCGGAGATGACGAAGGGGGCGAGGTTGGCCATCATCAGGCTCGCGAGCGCGATGAGGAAGGTCGCGCTCCCGTTCCTGAGGGTGAGGGGAAGGCGCGGTTCGGCGGTGGCGGAGGAGCTCACGGTGACTCTCTTCTTCGGCGGCTCTGCCGAGTCGTGGAGAACTAATCGAAACCGTTTCGGTTAGCGAAGACATGCTCCCCCGTGTGAAAGGATCTGTCAAGCAGGAGCCGGAGGAGGTACGACGTGGCGAGACCCCGCACCGCGATCCTCAGTCGCGAGATCATCGGCCGGGCCGCGATCGACTACGTCGAATCGGGCAACGAGCTCCAGCTCGTCCCGCTCGCGCGCCGGCTCGGGGTCAGCGTCTCCTCCCTCTACCACCACGTCTCCGGCCGCGACGGCGTCATCCATGCGATGCGCCAGGTGCTCGTCTCCGAATACATGACGGAAGGCCCGGTCCCGGGCGACTGGGCGCAGCGGATCCGCGGCGAGGTCGAGCGCACCTGGCGCATGTACGCCGCGCACCCCCGCGTGCTCCAGCACATGATGACCGTCGTCATCGACGAGCCCGACGTGCTGCGGTTCTACAGCACGCTCGCCGACGCGCTCGCCGAGGCGGGCCTGCCCGACGGCGAGATCCTCACCACCATCGAGGTGATCGACGCGTTCTCGTTCGGCGCGGCGCTCGACGCGCTCTCGCCCGACACGGTGCTCGGGGCCGAGCGGGCCACGGGCAAGCTCGCCGAGCTGCTCCCCGGGCATCCGTCCGGGGCCGCACGCAACCGGCTGGTCTTCGACCGCGGCCTTGAACTGCTGATCGCGGGCGTGGAAGCCCGGGTCTCGGCGTATCGCAGCGCCTCCTGACACCCGTCGCGGCATAGGGTGAGGAGCATGCGTGAACTGGTCGTCTCCCTGCCCGACGAAGGCCTGCTCGAGGAGCTCGGCGAGATCCCCGGCGTCGAATGGGTCGCCTGGGAGCTCGACGGGCCCGCGCCCCGCGCGCACCTCGACATCGTCGTTCCCCCCTACTGGGGCGGAGCGGAACTGCTCGAGCGCCTCGACGGCACGAGCGTCGGCCTCGTGCAGTGGCAGTCGATCGGCTACAACGGCGTCGACGCGCACCTGCCCGCGGGGATCCCGCTCGCGAACGCCGCGACGGTGCACGAGGCGTCCACCGCCGAGCTCGCCCTCGCGCTGCTGCTCGCGGCGCAGCGGGGGATCCCCGAGTTCGTGCGGGACGGCGAGGCGCACCGGTGGGATCTGCGCACCTTCCCGAGCGTCGCCGACCGCCGCGTGCTGATCGTCGGCTACGGCGGCGTCGGCAAGGCCATCGATGCCCGGCTCGCGGGCTTCGAGGCGCACGTCACCCGGCTCGCCCGCACGGCCCGCACGGATCGGGACCTCTCGGGGAGCCCGGTCGAGGTGCGCGGCTTCGACCACCTCGCCGAGAGCCTCGCCGAGGCCGAGATCGTGATCCTCGCGGTGCCGCTCACGCCCGAGACGACCGGGCTCATCGACGCGGCGGCGCTCGCCGCCATGCCCGACGGCGCGCTGCTCGTGAACGTCGCCCGCGGACGGGTCGTGGACACGGCGGCTCTGGTGCGGGAGCTCGAGTCCGGGCGGCTGCGCGCGGCGCTCGACGTGACGGATCCCGAGCCCCTGCCCGCGGACCATCCGCTGTGGTCCTGCGCGAACGCGCTCATCACCCCGCACGCCGGTGGCGACTCGACGGCGATGCTCCCGCGAGTGGTGGACCTGATCCGTCGGCAGGTCGCTCGAATGCAGGCCGGGGAGCGGCCCGAGAACCTGGTGCTCGAGGGCTGAGCCCGAGCCTCGAACCGGATCCGCGTACGGGGGATTCGGGGCTCGCAGGAGACCTTGCGCCAAAAAAAGTCACAGAATAATAACGGGCCGGGATCCCAGTGCTGGAGCCGATCTCGGTGCGAGTCGGGCCACATGTAGTGGTCGATCGACTGGCGATGTCGCACATCTTGTGCCTAGCATGTTCGGCGGTCCGCAAGGACCGGTCCCTGTTGTCAAGGTTACGAGGTATGTTTGCGGTTCCAGAAGACGGTCGTGGCTCTGTGCGTCGGAGCGCTCGTGTTCGCCCCGGCGACGGGTGCGTTCGCAGACGAGGCCCCGCAGGACCCGGCACCCGCCGTCTCCGCTGAGGCGCAGCAGGCACCGCAGCCCGAGTCTCCCGCGCCGGCCGAGCAGCCGGCCCCGGTCGAGACGCCGGTCGCCCCGGCTCCGGCTCCCGCCGAGACCCCGTCCTCCGAGACTCCCGCCCCCGCTCCCGAGCCGGCGCCCGCTCCCGAGGCGCCGCAGTCGGCGCCCGGAGAGGCCGCGGTCACCGCATCGGTCCGAATCCTCGACGCCGCGAAGCAGACGGACGCGCGGGTCGTGCTCGTCGGCAGCGTGCTCGAAGCCCGGGACAGCACCGTTGCGCCGGAGGGCGTGACCCCCGAGACGACCTTCGCCTGGCTCGTGGACGGCACCGAGGTCGCGACCGGAGCGCGGTTCACCGTGCGCCCCGAGGATCTCGGCAAGACCATCACCGCATCGGCGGCCGTGGCCTGGCCCGCGACCGACGCCTTCGCCGCGGGCAGCGCCTCGGCCGTGTCGCCGACCGGCGTGCCCGTGAAGCAGACCGCGACGGCCTCCGCCGTCGTGAAGATCTCGGGATCGGCCGTGATCGGCAAGAAGCTGACCGCAGCGGCGTCGAGCGTCACCGCACCGACCGGTGTCGTCGTGAAGCCCACCGGGTACACCTGGTACGCCGACGGCAAGAAGATCGCGACCGGTGCCGCCTATACGCTGAAGCCCGCCGACTTCCAGAAGCGCATCACCGCCGCCGCGAACCTCGCCTGGGCGGAGACCGGCACCTACGTCGCCGGCACCCGCGAGACGGCGAAGTCCGCCGCGACCGCCAAGGTGGTCAAGCAGACCGCGAAGGTCACCGTCGCGATGCGCGTGACGGGTCACGCCGAGGTCGGGAAGAGCCTGACGGCCACGGCGACCGTCAAGAAGCCCGCCGACCTCAAGGTGAGCGGGACCTACACCTGGTACGTCGGCGGAAAGCGCTACGGCGGCGGCAAGAAGATCAACATCACGCCGGGCATGGCGGGCAAGAAGGTCGCCGTGACCTACCGCGCCACCTGGGGATCGGGAACCTACGCCAGCGCATCGGCCTCGAAGCAGAACGCGTACACCGCCTGGGCGAGCCGGCCCCAGCTCATGGTCCGCAGCGCCTTTGCCCAGCTGGGTGCGCGCCAGGACTGCACCGCTCTCATCGAGCGGGCGCTCCGCGCCAGCGGGAAGCGCGTCGGCGACCTGGGCACCCGGGCGAGCGAGTACACGGCCGTCGGCGGCAAGCGCGTCTCGGCGCTGAAGGCCGGAGACGTCCTGATCTGGGAAGGTCGCCACGTCGCCATGTACATCGGCGGGGGCAAAGCCATCCACAGCGGCTATGCGGGCAACCAGACGGTGATCGCGAGCTCCGCGCTCGACGGCCGTCCGAGTGCCATCATCCGGTTCAACTGACCGGAACGGCGCGACGGGCCGGTGCGCAGTGCGCACCGGCCCGTCGCGCGTCCGCTACTCCTCGGCGGTCCTCGGCGAGGACCGCCCTCGCTCCGACACCGAGGAGTCGCCCGAGAGCCAGCGCAGCCAGCGCGCGTCCGGATCGCGCTCGAGCACGAGCGCGCGCACGAGCAGCGTGAGCGGGATCGAGAGGATCGCGCCGAGCGGCCCGATGACGAAGGTCCAGAACAGGACCGAGAAGAAGCTCAGCGTGAGGCTCAGGTTGACCGCATCGCTGACGAACTTCGGCTGGATCAGCACCTGCAGCACCACGTTCGCGACGCAGTAGACGGCGATCACCCCGAGCATGAGCGGCCAGCCGCCGACGACGAGGGCGAGCAGCGCGGGCGGGATCAGTCCGAGCACGAAGCCGATGTTCGGCACGAAGTTGGTGACGAACGACAGGATCGCCCAGACGAGCGCGCCGGGGACGCCCATGGCCCAGAGCGCGAGCCCGTCGACCACGGCGACCACCAGCCCGAACGCGGCGTTGACGACGTAGTAGCGGCGCACCGAGTCGTTGAAGTGCGCGAAGCGGGCCATCGCCGGCCGCGCGCTCGACCCGAACTGGGTCGTCGCCCGACGGTAGCGGGACGCGTCGGCCGCCATGAAGATGACGTACGCGAAGATGAAGAACAGCGCCGTGATGACGCTGAGGGTGCTGCTGCCGATGGAGGTCGCGAAGCCGAGCAGCGCCGACGGGGTCATGATCGACGACAGCGCCGACGAGGCCTGCTGGTCGAGCCCGAACGTCGCGAGCCAGGCGATGACCTCGTCGGTGGTGCTGTAGAGCTTCTCGGCGTAGGTGACCACCAGCTTGGAGAACTCGATCCCGGCGAAGGTCAGCAGGAGCGCCATCGCGAGCAGCACGGCCCAGGCGACGGCGATCACCGCGGTGGTCGCAGCCCAGCGCGGCCAGCCCCAGCGCTCGAGCGGCCCGCGCAGGGGGTGGCAGATGATCACGATGACGGCGGCGAGGGCGAGCGGTCCGAAGAGCTCGCTCGCGAAGTAGAGCCCCGCGAGCACCACGACGCTCGCGGCGAGGCCGAGCAGCAGCGTGACCGACGACGGCAGCGGCGCGCGTGGCGCGGAGGCGGGTCCGGGCGTTTCCGGCTCCGGTGCAGGGTTTCCCATCGCATCAGGGTAGCGTCTGGCCGCGGCACTAGACTGGAACCGTTGCGCCCCGCGTGAGCGCGCACGTGCCCAAGATCCCCGCTTGCCCCTTGGAGTGATTCCACACATGGCTGAACAGTCCCGCCTCGATAAGGTCATCTCGCTCGCCCGCCACCGCGGCTTCGTGTTCCAGGCGGGTGAGATCTACGGCGGCTCCCGCTCCGCATGGGACTACGGCCCCCTCGGCACCGCGCTGAAGGAGAACATCAAGCGCCAGTGGTGGAAGGCCATGGTGCAGAAGCGCGACGACGTGGTCGGCATCGACTCGAGCGTCATCCTGCCCAAGCAGGTCTGGGAGGCCTCGGGCCACGTCGAGGTCTTCAGCGACCCGCTCGTCGAGTGCCTCCAGTGCCACAAGCGCTACCGTGAGGACCACCTCATCGAGGAGTTCGAGGAGAAGAAGGGCCGCGCCCCCGAGGGCGGCCTCGCCGAGATCGTCTGCACCAACTGCGGCACCCGCGGCCAGTGGACCGAGCCCCGCGCCTTCTCGGGCCTGCTCAAGACCTACCTCGGCCCCGTCGACGACGAGGCCGGCATGCACTACCTGCGTCCCGAGACCGCGCAGGGCATCTTCGTGAACTTCGCGAACGTGCTGCAGTCCGCGCGCATGAAGCCCCCGTTCGGCATCGGCCAGATCGGCAAGAGCTTCCGCAACGAGATCACGCCGGGCAACTTCATCTTCCGCACCCGCGAGTTCGAGCAGATGGAGATGGAGTTCTTCGTCGAGCCGGGCACCGACGAGGAGTGGCAGGAGTACTGGATGAACGAGCGCATGGCGTGGTACGTCGGCCTCGGCATCGATCCCGAGAATCTGCGCTTCTACGAGCACCCGAAGGAGAAGCTCTCCCACTACTCGAAGCGCACCGCCGATATCGAGTACCGCTTCGGGTTCACCGGCGGCGAGTGGGGCGAGCTCGAGGGCATCGCCAACCGCACCGACTTCGATCTGTCGACCCACTCGAAGCACTCGGGCAAGGACCTCTCCTACTTCGACCAGACGAAGAACGAGCGCTGGACCCCCTACGTGATCGAGCCGGCGGCGGGCCTCACCCGCTCGCTCATGGCCTTCCTCGTCGACTCCTACCGCGAAGAGGAGGTGCCGAACGCCAAGGGCGGCACCGACACCCGCACCCTGCTGGCGCTCGATCCGCGCCTCGCGCCGGTCAAGGCCGCCGTGCTGCCGCTGAGCCGCAACGAGAAGCTCTCGCCGCTCGCGCGTCAGATCGCCGCGGACCTCCGCGACGACTGGAACATCGAGTTCGACGACTCGGGCGCCATCGGCCGCCGCTACCGCCGCCAGGACGAGATCGGCACCCCGTTCTGCGTCACGGTCGACTTCGACTCGCTCGACGACGACGCGGTGACCGTGCGCGAGCGCGACACCATGCAGCAGACGCGCGTGCCGCGGGCCGAGCTGCACGCCTACCTCGCCGAGCGACTGCGCGGCGCATAAGGAGCACACCATGAGCGCCACGGATCCCGCCCTTCCCCAGCAGGATCGGGCGCCGCAGCAACCCGCCTGGGCCTGGGCGCAGCAGTACGAGGAGCACTGGGTCCCGACGGAACCGCTGCCGTTCCACCGGCTGCTTCGGGGCACGCCCCGCTTCAGCTGGTGGAAGCCGCTCGTCGCGCTCCTGCTCGGCGGTGCGATCTACTTCAGCCTGCAGATCCTGATCGGACTCGGGCTCGGGATCGCGCTCGCCGCGCAGGGGGGCGACGTGCTCGACCAGCGGGCGATGGAGCGGTTCCTGATCCCGGACACGCAGAACCCGCTCTCGCTGCTCATCTCGCTCACGGCGATCATCCTGATGATCCCCGTGGTCTGGGTGAGCATGAAGAGCCTGGGTCTCGGCCCGTTCGGGCGCGCCTGGTCGGTGGAACTTCGGATCCGCTGGGGGCTCATCGGGCGCACGCTGCTGCTCGCCCTCGCGGTGGTGGCGGCGCAGAACCTGCTCGGCTTCGCGCTCGAGTTCGCCGGCACGGGCGAGCTCGCGTCGATGACGCCGGCGAAGGGGCTCGACCCGAGCGCGCTGCTGTGGTCGGCGCTCCTCATCGTCGTGCTGGTGCCCCTGCAGTGTGCGGCCGAGGAGCTCGTCTTCCGCGGCGTGCTCATGCAGGTCATCGGGTCCTGGCTGCGGCATCCCGCGTTCGCGATCGTGGGATCCACCCTGGCGTTCGCCTCGATGCACATCTACGACATCTGGGGTCTGCTCGCGGTCGGCATGATCGGGCTGACCGCCGGTTGGCTCACCTGGCGCACGGGCGGGCTGGAGGCCGGCATCAGCCTGCACGTCGTGAACAACATCGCCGCGTTCGGGTTCATGCTCGGCGGCTTCGGCGGATCCACGGGGCAGGAGGTCTCCGGTGCGGGACCGATCGCGCTGATCCCGCAGGCGATCGTGCTCGCTGTCTACGCCTGGCTCGCCGATCGCTCCTGCCGCAGGGCGGGGCGTCCGCGCACCCGGATCGACTACGTGATCGAGCGCCGCCCGGTCGCGCCGCCGACAGAGCCGGCCGTTCCGGCCGAAGCCCCGGACGCACCCGTGCCGAACCCCGACGAAGGAGCTGCCCGTGCCTGACGTGCTCGTCACCGGATCCGGTCCGAGCGCGATGCTCGCCGCGCTCGATCTCGCAGAGGTCGGCCTCGCGGTCGAACTCGTGGTCGCGCCGGGCGATACCTGGCCGGACCGTCCCGAGAGCGACCCCGACGGCGTGATCGCCGCGGCGCTCGCTCGCGTCGCCGCACCCGTCTCGCCCGAGCACTCCGGATTCGCCGGAGCAGAGCCGACCTCCGCCCCGCGGACTGCGCCGATGCTGCGTGCTCCCGGCGGCGACTGGTCACGGCAGGCCGAGCCCGAGGTGCTCGGAATCCCCGCGCAGCCGCTCGCCCGCGAGGTGCAGCAGCTGCTGGGCGGCGGTGGCGCGTTCCGGGCCTGGCTGGATCGGCTGACCCCGCTGCTCACCGTCGGCAAGACCCGATCCCTCGGAAAGCTCGTGCGGACGCGGATCGGCGCGATCGCCCTGTCCCGGCTCGTCGAGCCCGCAGTCGCGGAGCGCTACGGTGACCGCGCCGACGCGGTCGACGCGGCGGTCGCGGCTCCGGGGCTGAACGAGCTGCTCACTCGCGCCGGTTCGCTCACGGGTGCGGCACTCGCATACGCCGATCGGAATGTTGCACGTGAAACCGAGACCGTCCCAAGGGGCGGCTGGCTCTCCGCGCGCGCCGCGCTGCTCGAACGTCTCGCGCTCTACGCCGTCGTCCTGTCCGATGACGCCGCCGTCGTCGCGCGCGAGGGCGCCGCAGGGTGGGAGATCGAGCGCGCGAGCGGAGCGGTGACGCACGCTCGGGGCCTGGTGATCGACGCCGGCGACCGAGCGGGTTGGAACGAGGGAGGGACGCTGCCGGAGACCGGATCCGCTCCGTCGATCCGCGTCGAGGATCAGGCCGGGGCGGACCACTCGGATCTGCCGTCGGCCACGGCGGAGCGAGTGCATGCCGAGATCGGCATTCAGGATCCGTTCGCCGCCGCGCCGAGCGCGGACGCGCGGCAGGCAGGCGGCCTGCTGCTGATCGAGTTCTCGGGCGAGCCCTGGTCGGTGCGGCTCTCGGCGAGCCCGGTGAGCGCGAGCGGCTGGATGGCGCAGCTCGCGGGCCCTCGAGTCGGGCCGAGGGGCGGCACGGCCGAAGCGGCGGAGCTCGTCCGCCGCCTGGACGCGGTGCTCGCGGAATCCGAGATCGAACGTGCGCCCGGGACCGAGTGGCGGGTGCGACGCGACGTCGCCGCGTTCGCGACGGTGGCCGAGCGGGAGGACAGCGATGCGGAGCTCACCGCCTGGCGTGCGGAGGAGTCCGAGCGGATCGCGGTCGGTGCCCGCCTGGTCGGCGGCGACCTCGCTCGGGCCTTCTCGGACGCGGACCGCGAGGCGACCGCGCTGCGGCGTCGGTTGACCGGGATCTCCGACTGAGACCGACGGAGCGACCGGGCTCGGACGCACGACGCGGGCGATTCCCGGCCATATCTCGAAATCGGAATATGGCTCCGCGTGAATCGGCGCTAGGCTGAGCCAGTGACCCGGTGCGCCGGCACCGAAGTCTGGAGGAAATCGTGAAGGGCAAGATCGCATTCGTCCTCGGAGCTGCTGTGGGCTACGTGCTCGGCACGCGCGCCGGGCGCGAACGCTACGAGCAGATCAAGCGCGGGGCCCAGACCGTGTGGAACACGCCCCCGGTGCAGCGCGGCGTCGAGATGGTGCGCGGCGCCGTCGACGAGCGCGCGGAGGAGGCGAAGCTCTTCGCCCGCCGCGTCGTGGCGGACGTGTTCAGCAGCGTCGGGCGCGCAGCCGCGGGCGGCGCGCAGCCGCGGACCGCCCCCGAGCGGTCGGCTGCGCAGGCTGATGAGGCCGCTCCGGCCGAGACCCGGACCACGGCGTCCGCGCCGAAGAAGTCCGGCGACTCGTCCGCGAAGAGCTCCGCGTCGAAGAGCGCGAAGCGGAGCACCTCGGGGCAGGGCGAGTGATGGGGCGCCGCAGCGACCAGGCCGGCACCTTCGAACTGCTGGCCAAGCTGCCGCAGCAGGTAGTCACGCTGGCGCGGCTCGAGTACGAGAACGCGAAGCGCGAGATCGCGCAGAAGGCGAAGCGCGGCGGCATCGGCGCGCTCGCGATCGTCGTGGCGCTCTTCTTCCTCTTCTGGGCCATCGCGGCCTTCGTCGCAGCGGCGATCGCCGGCATCGCGACCGTCTGGCCGGTCTGGCTCTCGGCGCTCGTCGTCGGCGTCGGCCTCGTGCTGCTCGCCGCGGCGGCGATCTTCGCCGGCATCGCCCTCATCAAGCGGGGGATCCCCGTGCCCGAGGACGCGATCGGCCGGGTCGAGGAGGATCTCGGCGCCATGAGCGAGGTCCGATTCAACGCGTCCGCCGCGCCGCAGGCGCCGCAGACCGACCGTGCGCCCCGTGCGCCGTCGATGCCGAAGCCCGGCGAAGAAGGGAACTGGCGATGACCGAGAAGCAGCACCCCAGAATCGAGGAGGCCGCGGTCGCGCGCGAGGAGCTCTACACGACGCTCGCGCAGCTGCGCGACCGTCTCGACTACGCGCAGCGCATCGACGATGCGGCGGAGCGGGCCAAGGTCCGCATCGCCGAGGAGCGGCGGGAGCGGCCGCTCGTGTTCGTCGCGGGCGTCGCCGCGGTCGCCGCGGTGGCCGGTCTCGCGGTGTGGGGCGTGGCCAAAGCGCTCTCGAAGTCGCTGCGCTGATTCCGGTCGGCGTAAGGTAGCCGCCGGATCGCGGCACCGTCAACTGCGCTGGATCACGTTTGCGTTGCGTTCGGGGTCCGGAAGCGCTCGGTTTTGCCTTCCGGTCGAGCCGGGGTAAGAATAGGGGCGCGCGGTCGGTCTTTCGAGACCGGCTTCGGGAGGGGGCCAGAAGGTTTGTTCGGAGTGAGTGGAGCGTATGACGTCTGATGCGAAACCGCTCAGCGGACTCCGAGTGCTCGTCCCCCGCGGTGGAACGTGGGGCGACCTGGTCGCTCGTGCGCTCCGAGAGCAGGGTGCGAGCCCCGTGGTCGCTCCGCTCGTGGACTTCGCTCACACGAGCGAGGAGGAGAAGCTCGTCGAGGCGCTGAAGCTCCTCGAAGCCGGCCACTACGACTGGATCACCGCGACCAGCTCGACCGTGGTCGACGTGCTGGCCTACCACCACACCGTGATCCCCGCGAGCACTCGCGTCGCCGTGGTCGGCGAAGCGACGGCCGCCGCGTTCGAGCATGCCGGCTACCAGGTGAGCCGAACGCCGAGCGAGGAAAACAACACCACCGCAGGTCTGCTCGAGGTCTGGCCCGAGATCGACGAGGGCGACGTGCTGCGCGTGCTGACGCTGCGCTCCGACGTCGCGAAGCCGGTGCTGACCGAAGGCCTCATCGGCCGTGGTCACGACGTCACCCAGGTGGTGGCGTTCCGTACCATCGGCATCCCGGCGTCCGTGCACACGCGCGAGGACGTGGAGTCGGGACGCATCAACGCCCTGCTCGTCGCGTCGGCGAAGATCGCCCGCGAGGTCGCGGAGCAGTTCCCGAATCTGCCGGAGGACACGATCGTGGCCTGCGTCGGCCCGCACACGCATCCCGAGGCGATCGCCGCGGGCCTGCTGCACAACCCGGCGCACGAGCGCTCGGAGCTCAAGCGTGCCCTGATCGAGACGGTGGAGTCCGTCATCGACCAGAGCGACATGTTGGACTGAGGCGTTCCACGGCTTCGGCGGCTCGGCGCGGAGTTTGACCCGCGCTTCGATTCCGGCCAGGATCGTCCCGTGTCCGATTCGCCCGCTCCCCTCGAGATCCGTCCCGATCACGGCCCCGCCGAGTACCCCGCGCTCGTCGCGATCTGGCGCAGCGCGGTCCGTGCGACGCACGGCTTCCTCGACGAGGCGGACTTCACACGGATCGAGCAGGCGCTCGCTCCCGCCTATCTCCCCGCAGTCGCGCTGTCGGTCGCCGAGCGGGACGGCCGCCCGGTCGGATTCGCGGGCACGGCCGAGGGCGCGCTCGAGATGCTCTTCGTCGACGACCGTGCGCGCGGCACGGGGGTCGGCAGTGCGCTGCTGGCGCACGTGCGCGCTTCCCAGGGGGTCGTGCGCGTCGACGTGAACGAGCAGAACCCCGGAGCGCACGGCTTCTACCGGAGCCGGGGCTTCGTGCAGGTCGGGCGCAGCGAGCTCGACGGCGACGGGCGCCCGTACCCGATCCTCCACCTGGCGCTGCCGGGCGCCTGAGCGTCGGTGGTGCGGGCTGCCCGGCCGACTCGAAGACCCGGGCGACTCAGCAGGCTACGGCGCGACCCGATACCCGCTGCGGATCGCGACCCGGTTCCACGCACCCATCACAACGGCGAGCCAGCTGACCGCCGACACCTGGTCGGGAGTCAGCGCACCGGTGTCCCACCCCTCGGACGCCGGCACGGACAACCGGGTGACCTCCTCCGCGAGCGCGAGCGCGGCCTGTTCAACCTCCGAGAAGTACTGCGACTCCCACCAAGCGGGAAGCACGGCGAGCCGGTCGGCGGTCTCGCCGGCCTGCAGCGCGTCCCGGGTGTGCAGCCGGCAGCAGAAGGCGCAGCCGTTGAGCTGGGAGACCCGCAGCTTGACGAGTTCGATGAGCGTCGGCTCCAGCCCGGCCGCGCGGGCGGCCTGCTCGGCGGCCGCGTTCAGCGAGGCGAGCTCCTGATAGACGGCGGGGTGCTGCTTGCCGATGTTCACGCGCGACATGGGAGGATCTCCGCTTCCGTGAGGTGAGCGCTCGTCCGCGCCGGGGTCCGGGCGGATCGGGGACTTCCGCCATCCTCGCACGGCGTTGCCGGACCCGCGCGGTCGCATCCGGAACCGGCATGTGCGGCCTCGGTTCCGTCGCTGCGCTGCGCGCCCCCTGGCCTTCGGGCGGAATCCGGGGCAGACTCGAAGCCATGGCGAGAATCGAGGTGCATCCGGACCGCGTGGTCGTCCGTCTGACGGCGTCCGAGCGGGCGTTGGCGTTGCGCCGGCGCGACGTGGTGATCAGCCGCGAGGCGATCACATCGGCGGTCATCACCGACGATCCGTGGGTGTGGCTGCGCGGCGTCCGCGCCTTCGGCGCCCACCTGCCCCGACGTCTCGCGCTCGGCACTTGGCGCAGCCTCGGCGGCCGCGACTTCATCGTGGCGCGCAGCGGGCGTCCGGCGATCGTGATCGACCTCGACGCGCCGAACGGAGCCGAGACCGAGCCCGGCTGGGTCGCCGAGTACGACGACTTCGCCCGGGTGATCCTGTCGACCTCGCACGCGAGCGAGCTCATCACTGCGCTGCGGCTCAGCGACGGCGACGACGTCTTCACGGCCGACACCGACGACTGACGGAATACCGGGCAGACGCGAAACGGGGCCGCACCGGCGTAGCCGGTACGACCCCGTTCGAGGGCGCGCGATCAGTCGTTGCGGATCACGAGCTCGTCGAGCTCGATGCGCTGGCGCGGGGCGACCTCGCGCTCGCGCAGCGGCTCGGGCAGCTGCGCGGGATCGGCGAGCTGGCCGACGGCGGCGACGGAGATCGGCTGCAGGCGCTCGGGCAGATCGAACGCGGCGCGGATCCCGTCGCGGTCGAAGCCGCCCATCTGGTGCACGTAGAGGCCCTCGCTGTGCGCCTGCACGGCGAAGTGCGCCACGGCCTGGCCGAGGTCGTAGACGGCCCAGGGGCGCTCGTCACCCTCGGCGGTCACGGTCTCGGCGATGTTCACGATCAGTGCCGAGGCGGAGCCGGCCCAGGCCTGGTTGAAACCCATCAGGTTCTCGCGGATCTTCTCGTAGCTCTCGCTGCCGCGGCGGGCGACGATGAAGCGCCACGGCTGGGTGTTGCTCGCGCTCGGCGCCCAGCGGGCGGCCTCGAGCGCGCCGCGCAGCGCGCCCTCGGGGAGCGCGTGGTCGGCGACGAAGGATCGGGGGCTCCAGCGCTCGGCGATGGTGTCGAGCACGGGGGCGCTGGTCTCTGCGGTGCGCGGGGTCATGGGGTCTCCAAGCGGGATCGGGTGGGCGGATCGCATGCGACGCGGCTGCGCCGCCCGTGGTCCGGGGCGCGGCTTCATCGGCGCCGGAAGAACAGAACACCCCATTCCGGCGCGCTATTCCCGTCTGTGACGGAGGATTACCCGGAAATTTCCCGGGACGGTGGAGCGGCCGCGCCGGCGCCGCCGGCTTCGCCACCGGTCTCGCCGATGGCGCGGAGGCCGGCCACGAGCGCTCGGAGACCGAACTCGAAGGTGCGCTGCGCGGGGGTGATCCCCGCCGCCGAAGCTGCGGCGCGCGCGGCGGCCTCGGTGCGCAGCAGCGCCGGGGCGCGCTCGGGCTCGTGCACCGGGCGCAGGTTGTCGGGCGGTGTGAGGCCGTCGAGCGCCGAGCCGATGATGAAGGATTCGAGGGCGACGAGCGCGGGCACGATCAGGTCGGACGGGTAGCCGTCGCGCTCGAACGCGGCGACGATCCGTTCGTAGTCCGCGATGGACTCGGGCTCGCCGTCGATCGGCAGGGTGGCGAGGGCGGCGATGAGGCCCGGGTGCCGGCCGAAGGCCTCGATCGAGGCGCGCGCCCACGGCAGGATCGCCTCGTGCCAGGGCTGCTCGTCGAAGCCGTGGGTGCCGAGGCGCAGGGTGATCTGGCCGCGCATGGCGGCGATGAGCGCGGCCTTGGTGGGGAAGTAGTGGTGCAGGGCGGAGGGCTGCACGCCGAGCCTGCGCGCGAGGGATGCGAGCGAGAATTCGGGTCCGTTGGCGTCGGCGAGCTCGAACGCGGCCTCGAGGATCCGCTCGTGCGAGAGCACGGCGGTGCGCGGTCGGCCGACGCGGCGCGCGGGGCCCTCCGATTCGCTCATACCCTCGATCCTCCCAGATCCGCGCTGCACGCCCGGCGGCACCCGCTTGCGCAATTAATTGAATCATCGTAAATTAATCCCGGCGAAGCGGACCGCGACGCCGCTCACGCGACGACGGGCGAGGAGAGACGTGTCGACGAGGACTGCGGACATCATCATCGAGGGTGCGCGCGTGCGCACCATGCTGCCGGGCGATCTCGACGGGGGAGCGCCCCGATCCATCGCGATCGCGGGCGGCCGGATCCTCGGCGTCGGCGCCGCCGACGCGGTGCGGGAGGCGTTCCGCGGATCGGGCACACGCATCGACGACGCGGCCGGACGCACCATCACGCCCGGCCTCATCGATGCGCACCTGCACCCGATCCAGGGCGTCGACATCGTGCAGGGCGTCGATCTCGGCGGCCTCACCGATCTGCGGATCGTGCTCGATCGGCTGCGCGAGGAGGCCGCGCGCGTGCGCCGCGACACCGTCGGCGGCTGGGTGCGCGCCTGGAACCTCGACTACGCCGCCTTCGAGGGGACGCGCATCGCCGCCGCCACGATCGACGAGGCGCTCGGCGACGTCCCCGCGCTGCTCTACTTCTTCGACGTGCACACCGCGCTCGTCAACACCGCCGGGCTCGCCGCGGCCGGCATCACGGGCGCCCGGACCTTCGAGGACACCTCCGAGGTCGTGGTCGACGCGGACGGCCGCCCGACGGGCGAGCTGCGCGAGGAGAGCGCCTACGCCGACGTGCTCGCCGTGATCCCGAAGCTCAGCCGCGAGGAGACGCTCGATACCGCGCGGCGCACCCTCGCGCTCATGCGCCGCTCGGGTCTCACGGGCGGCGCGATCATGGACGGCAACACCGGGACCCTCGACCTGCTCGAGGCGCTGGACGCCACCGGATCGGGTCTGCCGGTGCGCATCGTCAGCGCGGTCGACGTGAAGCCCGCGGCGGACGCCGAGGAGCGGGCCCGCCTCATGGCCCAGCGCGACCGCGGCGGCGACCGGTGGCGCGGCGGGATGATCAAGCTCTACGCCGACGGCGTCATCGACTCGGGCACCGGCTGGCTCTACGAGCCCGACACGCACGGCGAGGGCACGACCCCGTTCTGGGCCGATCACGACGCATTCGTGCGCACGGTCGCCGAGTTCACCGCGGCCGGGTTCCAGATCGCCACGCACGCGATCGGCGACCGCGCGGTGGGCGAGACGATCTCAGCCTACGAGGCGGCGGGCCTGCGCGCCGCCGGCCGCCCGACGCACCGCATCGAGCACCTCGAGTGCCTCGATCCCCGCGACATCGCCCGCCTCGCCGCCACGGGCGTCACCGCATCGATGCAGCTCATGCACATGCAGTGGCGGATCCCCGACGGCAGCGACGCCTGGTCGGAGCGCCTCGGCCCGGATCGCGCGAAGCAGGCGTGGAACGCGGGATCGGTGCTGCGCGCCGGCGCCCCGCTCGCGCTCGGCTCCGACTGGCCGATCGCCGAGCTCGACGCCCGAGTCGGTCTCGCGTGGGCGATGCTGCGTCGCACACCGGGCGACCGGGACGCGCACGTGTACGAGCCCGAGGAGCGCCTCACCGCGCTCGAGGCGCTGCACGGCTACACCCGCGGAGCCGCGCTCGCGCAGGGCGACGACGATCTCGGCGTGATCCGCGAGGGTGCCCACGCCGACCTGGCGGTCTGGGAAGAGGATCCCGCGCTCGTCTCCGGCGACGAGATCCTGCACCTCCCCGTCACCACCACCTACCTCGCCGGCGTCCGCGACGACGCCCCGACCTCGGCCGCGCGCGCCGAGTAGCCCGAACGGAACACCCCTCAGATGCAGAACACCGCTCTCGCCCTCCTGCCGATCGTCACGATCCTGCTCGTGTCGGTCTTCACCCGCCGCACCCTGCTCGCGCTCTTCTGCGGCACGGTCGTCGGCGCGCTGCTGCTCAGCGGCTTCGGCTTCGTCGACTCGTGGATCGGCTACTTCGGCACCTCGATGAACGACGAGACGGTGCAGTGGCTGCTCCTCGTCGTCGCGCTCTTCGGCATGCTCATCGCCGTGTTCAACGCCTCCGGCGCCGTGCGCGACTTCGCGCTCTGGGCCGAGCGCTTCGTGAACTCGCGCCGCCGCTCGCTCGTCGCGACCTGGCTGCTCACCATCGTGCTGTTCATCGACGACTACCTGAACGCGCTCACCGTCGGCACCTCCATGAAGTCGGTGACCGACCGCTACGGGGTGCCGCGCACCATGCTCGGCAGCATCATCAAGATGACGTCGGCGCCCATCGCCGTGCTCATCCCGTTCTCGACCTGGGCCGTGTTCTTCGCCGCGCTGCTCGAAAAGGACGGCGTGACCGTCGGCGGCAGCGGCATGGGCGCCTACATCCAGGGCCTGCCGTTCGTGTTCTTCGGCTGGATCGCGCTCATCATCGGCCTGCTGCTCGCCCTGGGCGTGCTGCCCGCCGTCGGCACGCTGCGCGCCGACGTGCGCCGGGCGCGCGAGACGGGCGACACCCTGCCCGCGAACACCACTGACGAGGAGCGCGCGTTCGAGCAGGCGGGCATGCAGGGCGACGCGCCCAGCCGTCCGCTGCCGTTCGCGTTCCTGATCCCCATCGCCACGCTCGTGGCCGTCACCATCGCGAGCGGCATCGACATCGTCAAGGGATCGGCGGCGGCGCTCGTCGTCGCGATCGTCATCGCCCTGATCCAGCGCCGCCTCACGTTCCGCAAGGTGCTCGACCAGGCCTTCGAGGGCATCGCGAGCATGATGTTCGTGATGGTGCTGTCGGTGCTCGCCTTCATGGTGCAGCACATGAACATGGACCTGAAGCTCGTCGACTGGGTGATCGAGGTCACGCAGCCGCTCATGACGGGCGCGCTGCTCCCCGCGATCGTGTTCCTCGTCTGCGGCATCTACGCCTACGCGACGGGATCCTTCTGGGATCTCGCGGCGGTCATCACGCCGATCGTGCTGCCGCTCGCCATCGCCATGGGCGTCGACCCGATCCTCGCGGGCGCCGCGGTGTTCTCGGGCGCGGCCTTCGGCTCGACCACCTGCCTGTACGGCGACGGCATCATCCTCGCCTCCCGCTCGGTCGGCGTGAAGCCCGTCAACCTGATGACGGCGATCCTGCCCTACGCGGGCCTCGCGGGGGCGCTCACCTTCATCGCCTATCTCATCACGGGCTTCGTCATGGCGTAGGGCCGCCGGCCCCGGTCGCTCGCACCGCGAACGGCCGGGATCAGCCGCCGAGCAGCCACGCGATCAGCGCGATGACGGGCAGCGACGCGAACGTCGTGACGAACACGATGTCGCGCACGATCGTCTCGGCCTTCCCGTAGGTGGCCGCGTAGTTGTAGACGAACTTTCTGAAACCCGTTGGCGGTGATTGGGCGTCGTTGGAAACGTTGGAATTGTGCGGATCCTGCGTTGGCGGCGATGGGCCGTGATGGGCCGATATTGGGACTCGTGCGGACTGATTGCGGACTGTTGGGCCATGCCCGGCAAGGGATCGCCCGGGAACCTGCGGACTGGGAATCCGTCTCGATCGTACGCGCGCCGCCCTCGAAGATCTGTTCGAGTCCTGCTAGCGTAGTTCCCAGCGGAGGGCACGGGTGTGCCCAGAGCTAAGCCCCTCACGGGATCGTGGGGGGCTTTTTCGTACCCCAAGGGCCTCGCCATCGCGGCGGGGCCCTTCGTGTTTTCAGGAGGATCCATGCGAGCCCGCAAGATCAGAACCATCACCGCCGCGGCCGGCGCACTCGCGCTCGCCGCCGGCCTCGCCCTGACCGGCTGCGCGAACGACGCCTCGGTCGCGAGCTACAACAACAGCCAGGACTCGGACAACTTCAAGATCGAGCGCCGCGTGGTGTTCTTCAACGGCATCACCGACAAGTACCTGCTGACGATCGAGGGCCTGTGCTCGATCACGGCCGACACCGAGGACAACCAGCTCGAGGTGATCTGCAAGACCGGCAAGGACCAGTACAAGAAGCACTTCCTGGGCCTCTCGGACAACGTGTCGTATTTCGTGGAGCAGCTGAAGCCGTCGAAGCAGGACGCCTACCGCTACAAGGTGACGTTCAAGCCGGAGACGATCCTGCCCGACATCGACCTGCGTACGAGCGGCAACCAGGAGGCAGCGCGATGAGCGTGAAGCTGCAGGCGCTCGCCGCAGCGCAGGAGCGGCAGCGGGAGGCCGAGGAAGGCCTGAAGGCGATCGACGCGCTGCGGAAGGCGATCGAGGAAGGGCGCATCCAGCGAGTGTTCTTCAGCATCCTCGCACTCTCGCACGCCGGGGCGCTGCTGACGGACTTCGAGCAGACCACGCTCCTCGATGGCCTGGCGGCTGTCCGAGAGAAGGCTGAGGCGGTCGTGCAGCAGCGCGTCGCCGAGGTAGAAGGGCTGCTGCGATGAAGGACCTGCCGACCGAGGCCGTCGTCTACAACCGGGCCGAATGGATCCGCGACCGCCGAGCTCGTCGCGCGCTGCGCTGCAGGTACCGAGTTGAAGTGCGCCGCTGGGTTCTCTCGCAGAGCACCGGCTGGGCGCGTGAAGGGGTCCACCGCCTCCGCTGTGTGGCGATCGCTCACGCATGGTGGCTGGACTTCTGGTGCGACGGCATCCGAGCCGCACGAGTGGTCGACCAGCAGCACCCCGCAACGAACAGCACCACACCGGCGAGCGCCGCGCTCGCCGCAGAGGAAGGAACCGACCATGACCGCTGACCAGAGCACCTACACCGCCCGCCCGTACGACGTCGAAGCGATCCAGCTCGTCGGCAGCGACAGCGAGCTCCACCGGATCTACCTGTGGATCGAGAGCAACACCGCCGGCAGCTACGACCACGAGGCCGTGCGCGACCGGTACAACCCCGCCCCGGTCCCGGAGTCCGGCGTCACCATCGACCCCGCGGACGGCTTCATGGTCATCATGACGCCGTGGGGCGAGATGAAGGCCAAGCCCGGCGACTACGTGGTGCGCAACGCACAGGGCGTGATCTTCCCGATGGAGGCCGACGTGTTCGCTGCGATCTACGAGCCCGACGCGACGCGGGGGGAGCACGCCGCGGTCGAAGTTCTCGCTGAGGTGATCGAGGCACATGCTGGGCAGATTGGCACCCACTACGACGGGTGCTACCGCTTCCACGCTGGATGCCTCGCTGTGAAGCTGCGCGACATGCTCGATGAGGGATGGCGATGAACCGTCCGCGGAGCCGCCGAGCGCGCGCAACTGTCGCGATCTCGTTCGGCGTTGTTGCCTGGGCTGCCTTCGGTTTCCTTCTGGGGTTCTTCCTCGGCTTCGAGGGCATTCCGGCAGGATGGCAGGCTGGTCTCGCCGGCCTGGGGCTCTTGATGGCGACCACCATCATCACGGCTGCATCCATCTGCGGGGTCTGCGTCCTGGTCGGTTGGGTGCTCAGCGGGAGCGACCGATGAGCCGGGGGCAGCTGCCGCGCACCCGTGAGTTCTTCCCGCGGATGAAGGTGCGCGGTGCTCGGAGGCGGGAGCGACGGTCAAGCGGGGGTCTGAACGGTCAGATCCCGCAGCTGACACCGTGGCAGATGGAGCAGCTCGGGTTCGCGCTCGCTGAGGCCTCGCGGGCGTGCGCGATCGCGATCGGCCCGCTGTCGGAGGCCTTCGCGAAGATCGCTGCGGCCGTGGCGAGGGTGGACCTCGCCGAGCTGAAGATGGCGGCCTACCGGCTCGAGGTTGATCTGGCCCGAAAGCGCAGCTACCTCGAGAGTGAGCGCCACCAGTTGGGGCTCATTCGGATGACGCATCGACGGGATCCGGTCGCGCAGGTCGAGGCGGTGGCGGACTACTTCACGCGCCGTGCGCACCGGGAGCTGGACGAACTGCTCGATCGCCTCGGTGGTCGGCCGACCGCAGGGGAGCATACGAGGGTCTTCCACGCGCCGGCAGGGTTCACCGTGCCGCTCACTCCCGTGACCGCTGTCGAGTTCGCGCCTCGAGCGGAGGAGCAATGGGATCCGCCCGAGTTCCCCTTCGTGGTCGAGATGACCGTAGACCCCGAGGTTGCAGCGCACCTGCACTACATGGTCTCGACCACCCCGCCTCGTCCACTCGGCCGTGCTGCACGGATCCGCCGGTGGCTCGGGATCAACCCGTTGCGCCGCTTCGTCTACTGGCTTGGCATCCGCCCGAAGGTGGGCTCGGTGTTCCGCTCGCCGTCGCTCGCCCTCATCTACACCTTCAGATCGCGACGGCGCGAGCGCTCGCCGCAGAACAGGAGCACGAATGACTGACCCGGACTACGCTGTGGTGCGCCTCACCGAGGTGCATGTCGTCTGGCTCGAAGACCGCACCTTCGAATGTTCACCACTGCTCGAGCAGCTGAGGGACGCACGCTACTCGTCGGTGGGGACCGGCGGCTCGTCGGCAAGCGGCACCGGCTCCCTCATCAACTACAGAGCGATCGCCGAGTACGAGACCATCGACGGCCGCGTGCGGGGCTGGCTCGACCACTTCAACCAGGAATCCAAGGGCGACCTGATCGAACTCGTGCCCGCCCTCCTGAGAACCATCCGCGCCGAGATCGCGGGCAGGCGGCTGGACGAAGCGGAAGGCGAGCGTCTGCTGGGCATGTTCGCCGAAGCGGTCGAGCAGATCGAGGACTTCCTGGACCCGCCCCACGAGAAGGAGCTGCTCGCTGCGTGCCCGGCCTGCGGCGAGCGCTACGTGCTGACCGTTGGCGACGGGGAGGACGAGCCCGACGCGAAGTCGCCCGTGACGCGCGCAGCGGCGGTTCGGATGCTGGTCAAGCCGGGCCGCACCCCGATGGCGATGTGCCACGGCTGCGAGACCACCTGGACCGGGCCAGCTGAGCTCCAGGCGCTCGCGATCGGCGCGGGACTCACCGTCGACCTCGAAGCACTCGCCACGGCGCTCGCTGACCTCCCGTAGTACACACCTCCGACATTCTCGAAGATGCATTTCGCACACACCTTCGATCCGTGCTACGGTTGAACCACGGAGGTGATCTGTCTAGATCGCCAGGAACGGCCCCGGGAGCTTCGGCACTCGGGGCCTTTCGCGTACCCGGACTTCCCGCACGTGACGGGATCCGCCCGCTCTCTGGGATAACCAGAGGCCCGCAAGGCGGGCTGGGGGTAGACCATCTCGGGGTAAAGCGGCAGTGCACGGCCGCATCACGCAACAACGGACGACCCGAGCGGTCGAACCGTATCTGGTGACGTCCTGGCGTCACCTGCACTGCTCGTGCGGGGCTTCGCAGAACATCTGGTGGCCCCGCACGAGCGCTCCTCGCTCGTCCAACGGCAGGACACCGGGCTCTGGTCCCGGTAATCGAGGTTCGAATCCTCGGTGGGGAACGACGGCGACGCACGTGCACGGCTGGGGCGAGAGTCGCCCGGTACTGCAGGTTCAACTCCTGCCCGCCCCAGCCCCTAGACCAGCCCCGCCACTCGATCACCAACCGCCACACGGACCAACAGCGAGCCGAGCGGGGCTACCTACTCGCCTTCACAGAAGGCGCACGCGCTCGCCGCAGGAGGATTCATGGCCGACTGGGCACTCGTCGCGATCGTCGCGCTGATCCTCGCGTACCGTCTCGCGGGCCGATGGCTCGATGAGCGTGGGCAGGAGTCCGGTGAGACGCCGCCGCCCGGGAGCGACACCCTCGTGGAGACAGCCTTCCGCGAGACGAGGGACGACGGCGAACGCCGGATCCCGGACATTCAGCTCGGATTCCAGAGGGAGAAGCCATGACCGAGATCACTATGACCAACGAGCGCTTCGTCTTCAGCGGACCGTGGACCAGCCACGGCCACGCGATCCCCGGCGTCACGAAGGGCACCGCAGCCCCGAAGAGCCGTGCTCGATGCGGCGGGCCCAGCATCTGCGAGACCTGCTCGACCGAGGCCGCCCAGGCACAGCGAGTGCGCGAGGAACGGAAGGACGCCCCCAAGCTGGCGACCACGTTCGAGCAGAAGCCCGGCGAGTACCTGACGGTCGACGGCGAGAAGTTCCCCTGGTATATCCACGAGGACGGCTGCCGTATCGAACCGATCGACGCGAGCGGGGATCTCACCGTGCTGTGGGTGCCCATCCTCATCGACACCCCCTGCCCACAGATGGGCAAGCCCGTAGCGCGGCTCGTCGGCAAGGGTCTGAGGGAGCAGCTGTGATCTCCAAGCCCACCGCGGCAGCCGCCTCGAAAGGGGCCCCGGCCGAGGTGACGGTGCTGACGACCAGCACCCTGCGAGAGCAGAAGCCCGAGCACGACGAGGTGACCTTCGAGAAGGCCGCACACCTCGCGCTCACCGAGGCCGCACCCGAGGGGTACCCGCTGCTGGCCTTCAAGTCGGTCACCGAGTTCATCACGCACGAGGACGACGGCCGCACCCTCGAGTACCGATACGTCTGGCTGTTCGACGCTCACCCCGAGACGTAGACCGTCATGGCAACACCGAAGCACAACGCGAACGGGCACCGCAGACGCGAGGTCGTGAAGCGTGTGAAGGCCGAAGAGAGCGACTGCGCACTCTGCGACAAGCCCGTCGACAAGAGCCTCACCTACCTTGCCGGGCAGCACGGCAAGCGCTGCTCCAAGCCCGACTGCCAAGGCTGCATCCCGGACCCGAGACGCGCGGAAGTCGACGAGGACATACCCCGGAGCCGTGGAGGGTCACCCTACGCCCGAAAGAACTGCCGTCTCATGCACCGAGAGTGCAACCGGTGGAAGGGCACCATGACCCTCGCCGAAGCCCGCGCCAAGCTCCACGGCGACACCGGCCAGCCGCTCCCGAAGCCCCGCCCGCTGCGCGTCTACTGACCACCGCCCCACCACCAGCACCCTGGGTACCCACCCCCACCCCCACCCCAGGCGGACCACCCGCGGCATTGGGCCTTTCTCTCCCTGCGATTTTTCCGCCAGGGGTGGACATCGAACCCCTCGGCTTCCTTTTCGTGAGTAGGTGACGCGGCGGCGGGTATCTGCCAGGGGAACAGCCGGGAGGTGATCGTCATGGCGAAGCGCACATGCAAGACCTGCGGGAAGCGGTTCACTGGCGACGGTCGCCGCCGCTACTGCTCGGCTGAGTGCCGCGGTGAGAAGCCGAAGACGGCTCCCGTGCTGCGCGCGGTCGAGCCCGACGAGACACCACCCGCGGATCCGGGCCCGCCGAAGCCCCGGCAGATGGAACTCATCGACGCCTACGAGGACGGGACACCGCTCGAGCAGGCCCTGGCACACCGCCGCCATCTCGTGCAGCTCATGAAGGAGGCCGGCCCGCGCGATGCGGCCGCGATCTCGCGCCAGGTGCGCGACATCAGCCGTGAGATCACCGCGCTCGAATCGCAGGCGGAGGAGGAGGCAGACGATGCCGCCAACACGCCAGACGAAGAGTGGGACGAAGACGCGATCTGAGCCCACCCAGCGCCGCCTCTCCGAGATTGCGAAGCACCTCGTCCTGCCGAGCGGGATCGTCTCGTCCGGATGGCCCGCGGTGCGGGACCAGTGCCGCAAGATGGGCGTCGTCCACGACGAGTGGCAGGCCGGCCTCGGACGCGCGATCCTTGCCAAGCGCGCAGACGGACTCTACGCGGCCGGCATCGGGGGAGTCATCATCTCGATCTGCCGGCAGGTCGGCAAGACGTTCACCATCGGCTCGATCATCTTCGCCCTCTGCATCATCTTCCCCCGGCTCACCGTCCTCTGGACCGCGCACCGATCCCGCACCAGCGACGAAACGTTCGAATCGCTCCAGGGCTTCGCTCGCAAGCGCAAGATCGCCCCCTACATGGCCCAGATCCGACTCTCCAACGGGCAACAGGTCATCAAGTTCAAGAACGGCTCCCGGATTATGTTCGGAGCTCGCGAGAACGGCTTCGGCCTCGGCTTCGCCGGTGTCGACATCGTGGTGTTCGACGAGGTGCAGCGCCTCGGAAGCAAGGCGCTCGACGACATCGTGCCCGCCACGAGCGCCGCCAAGAACCCCCTCATCCTCATGATGGGCACCCCGCCCCGCCCCACCGACGACGGGGAAGCGTTCCGCACCCGCCGGAACGAAGCCCTCGAGATCAAGAAGCTCCGCGCCGCCGGCAAGCCTGCCGAATCCGACATGCTCTACGTCGAAGCCGGTGCGGATCCCGACGCCGATCTCGACGACTGGGCACAGGTCGCCAAGGCCAACCCGTCCTTCCCGCATCGCGTCCCCAAGCAGTCGATTCTCCGCGTCCGCAAGAACCTCGCCAACGACGACTCGTTCCGCCGAGAAGGACTCGGCATCTGGGACGACGACCGCGAGAGCGCACGCGGCATCCCCGCGAAGCTCTGGACAGACTCCGCAGTAGACGAAGCCCCAGACGGCGCACCCGCCTACGGAATCTCCTTCTCCGCATCCGGGATCCGCATGGCGCTCGCCGCCGCCACCCTCGACGAGAAGGTCGCGTTCCTCGAGCAGCTCGACGCTGACGAGGGCGCGCTGGACGACGGCATGAAGGCCCTCGCGGCCTGGTTCGCGGAGAAGAACGACGACGGGGTGCCGCGCTGGCGACGCTCGCGTGGCATCGCGATCGCAGGCAGCGCGAACGCCCCGGCGCTGAAGCAGCTGCTTCGACAGAAGGGCGTGCCTGAGCACTTCATCTTCATGCTGAACGGCCCGACCGTGTTCGCTTCGGCCCAGATGCTCGACAACGAGCTGAAGGCCGGAACCGTCACCCACCCGCGCACGAACCAGGAACGCCTCGACGCCTCCACCGCAGACGCTAAGAAGCTCCCGCGCGGCAAGGACGGGGCATGGGCGTGGGCTGCGAAGTCTCCAGACGGCGACGAGACCCCGACTGAGGCGATCAGCTTCGCGCTCTGGGTCGCCCGCACATCGAAACTCACCGGCCGCGCACCGTCCGGGAACGGAGGAACGATCCTGTGATCTTCAACACCACACCCCCGGTCGACCTCGGCCCGGACACCGACCTGCTCGGCGAACTGCTGACCGTCTGGCAGAAGCGCCTCACGACGAACATCAAGCGCTCGCTCTACCACGACGGCGAGCAGGCGCTGGTGGACTTCGGGATCTCGCTCCCACCGGAAATGAGCAACGTCGTCGCGGCCCTCGGATGGATCGGAAAGGGCGTCCGCGCGCTCACGAACCGGTCCCAGTTCGAGGCCTTCTCGACCACGAACGGCGCTGACGACCCGCTCGGAGTCGACGCGATCATGTTCGACAACCAGTTCCGAACCGAGTTCCCCGCAGCCTGCGTCTCCTCGGCGATGCACGGCTGCTCCTTCATCACCGTCAGCGACGGCGATATCGCATCCGGTGAGCCAGACGTCCTCATGCTCGCCCGCGACGCCGAGACCAGCGCCGCGATCTGGGACCGCCGCAGGCGCAGCCTGAAGGGCTTCCTGTCGCTCACGGAGATCTCCGAGGACGGCGAACCGCGCGCGATGGTGTTCTACACCTGGGAATGGATCTACGAGCTCTGGCACACGAGCTCGGGATGGAAGTACACGCAGCGCCGGAACCCGCTTGGCGAGGTGCCCGCCTACCCGCTCGTGCACGGCTACGAACTGCGCCGGCCGCTCGGGCACTCCCGGATCACGAAGGCGTCGATGTACTTCGCCGACGCCGCGCTGCGCACCATCGTCCGCTCCGAGGTCTCGGCCGAGCTCTACGCCGCCCCCGAGTACTGGCTGTTCGGCTCGAACGTGCGCAGCTTCATCGGCAAGAACCGGTGGACGGCGCTCATGGGCCGCATCAAGGCTCTCGACGTCGACCACGTGGGCGGCGAAGAGAACCCGGACCTGCACCGCTTCACCGGCGCATCGCCGCAACCGCACACCGACCAGCTGCGCATGTTCGCGACCCAGTTCGCCGACGAGATGGATCTGGACGTCCGCTACGCCGACTCCGCGAACCCGTCGTCCGCTGACGCGATCTTCGCGGCGAAGGAAACCCTCATCACGGGCACGAAGGACGTGAACAACCTCTGGGGGTTCGGTGCCGCACGCGCGATGAACGCAGCGATCCGGCTCCGCGACGGGCTCACCGAGAACACCGAAGAGATGCGCACACTCCGCGCCCAGTTCACCGACCCGATGCTGGTTTCCCCCTCCGGCCGCGCTGACGCCTTCTCGAAGCTCGCGACGAACATCGACGGCTTCGCGTCGACCGACGTCGGGCTCCGCTACGCCGGACTCACGCAGGACCAGATCATCCAGCTGAAGGCCGAACTGCAGCGCGCCGGCGCAGGCGACCGAATCGCGCAGCTCGTGGAAGCCACCCGCGCAGCGCGCGCGGACGGCCCGGCACCCAGCGGAAGCGATCAGGTTGCGGCCACGAACCCGGCCGAAGCGAGCCTGCAGGAAGCGCAGGTGCTGAAGGCGAAGGCCGACGCACTCGGCGTGCTCCGTCGTGCCGGTGTTGACGCCGACTCCGCCGCGAAGCTGGTCGGCCTGACCGACGTGAAGTTCATCCCCGGGCAGCCGATCACGATCAAGTCCCCGGCCGAGGAGTAAGGCGGCGGCATGGCGAACGCAGCCCAGATCGAAGAGTTCCGGCAGGCAGCCCTTGCCATCTCCTCGCTCGCCCAGGATCAGCTCCGCGACCTCCTGAGCAGCTTCGGCCCCGGCTCGGATCCGAAGCGCGTGCGCGACCTCCTGCTGCGGGTGTTCCCGGACTTCATGACGACGTTCGGGGACACCGCCGCGGTCCTCGGGGCCGACTTCTACGACCTCATGCGCGACCTCCCGCCGTCATCCGGCACAGCCCGCACAGTCCTCTCCGCCCCGGCGAAGACGAAGCAATCCGAGGGAACGGTGCGGTGGGCGGTCGGCGCTCTATTCGCTGAGGACCCTGACTGGGGTGCGTTCGAGACCAGCCTGCTCGGTGCAGCCCAGCGGCTGGTCATGCTCCCCGCCCGATCCACGGTCGACCTCATGGCCCGGTCGGATGCCCGATCAGGGAAGGTGGCTGCGGTCGGCTGGGGGAGGCGCACGGACCCGGCTCGGGCCCGCTCGGGGAAGTCCTGCGCATGGTGCATCAACCTCGCCGGGCGCGGCCCCGTCTACCGGTCTGACGCTGCGGCCGGCGCGGTCGTCGGTCGCGGGTCGGAGCGCACTGGCTTCGACGAGAACGGCACCCGCCTCTCTGGCGGCGTCGGTGGAGGCGTCCAGGCACGTGGCGCTCGCGGTCTCGCGAACGACTACCACGACAACTGCCACTGCGTGCCGGTCCCCACCTACTACGAGCGCGTGACGAATTACCGCACCCCGTCCGGGCGCGAGTACCTTTCGGCGCTCGTCCCCATCTCGCTGCTCCGGTAGCGGCACCTCATCTTCCGCGGTTCGCCGCGGCGGTCACCCGAGCCGCTCTCGGGGTCATGGGCGTACGGCCCGAAAACGGAAAGGAGCTCGCCGTGAGTGAGCAGCAGAACACCGGTGGCACCACCACCACCACCGAGGAGACCACCAACGAGCAGGTCACGGAGACCACCGAGTTCGAAGCGATCACCTCGCAGGAGGAGTTCGACAAGCGGATTCAGTCCCGGATTGCTCGGGAGCGCGGCAAGTTCCCCGACTACGACGAGCTGAAGGCGAAGGCCGAGAAGTTCGACCAGATCGAGGACGAGAAGAAGACCGACACGCAGCGCACCAACGACCGCATCGCCGAGCTTGAGCGTGAGAACGCCGGGTTCAAGGCGGCCCAGATGCGGGCCGACGTCGCACGCGAGAAGTCCGACCCGGAGAAGGGCATTCACGTTCCCGCCGAGCTGCTGACCGGCAGCACGCGCGAAGAGCTCGAAGCCTCGGCCGACGCGCTCATTCAGTTCAAGGGCGAGTCCGCTGGCCGTCAGCGCACCGTCATCCCCGGC
The DNA here is from genome assembly GCF_000980875.1 of Leucobacter sp. Ag1. GTDB lineage: Bacteria > Actinomycetota > Actinomycetes > Actinomycetales > Microbacteriaceae > Leucobacter > Leucobacter iarius. The sequence continues at coordinate 28,149 of NZ_LAYO01000091.1, forward strand.
GAGGGCACCCGCCCCACCGCTAACCAGTCCACCGCCGAACAGTTCGCGAATTGGACGGCCGGACAGCAGTTCGACCTGTAAGGAAACGAGGTAACACCATGGCTGGTGTCAACACCAACCGCACGACCACCGGAGTCCTGCTGCCCCCGCAGATCTCCTCCGAGATCTGGTCCGGAGCGCAGGAGCAGTCCTTCGTGATGCAGCGCGGTCAGAAGACCGACCTGCCCGGCGAGGGCAAGACGATCCAGATCATCACCGGCGACGGTGAAGCGAAGTTCGTCGGCGAGACCGAGCGCAAGCCCAACGTCGAGCCGACGTTCGGCTCGAAGACGATGCGCGCCTACAAGATCGCGCTTACCGAGTCCTTCTCGGACGAGTTCAAGCGTGACAAGGTCGCTCTGTTCAACGCGCTCAAGCCTCGTATGCAGGGCGCGGTCGCACGAACCTTCGATCTCGCCGCGCTGCACGGCATCGGAGCGCCGGTAGGCGACTTCGACACCCTGAAGACTGCGCCCGCGGTCAGCATCAACGCCGCGGGCAGCGTCTACCAGGGGCTGCTCGGTGCTCTCTCCGCGGTCTCTACCGCGGGCGGCGACGTCACCGCGTGGGGCCTCGCCCCGCAGGGCGAGATCAAGGTGCTCGGCGAGAAGGACGGCAACGACCGCCCGCTGTTCACCGTGAACCCGCAGCAGGATGGCTCGATCGGCGCGCTCCTCGGACGCGAGGTCTACAAGGCCCGCGCGCTCTACCAGGCCGCCGGCGGCGCGGGCACCGTCGAGACCCTCGGCATCGGCGGCGACTGGAGCTCCGCGTACTGGGGTGCCGTCGAGGGAATCAAGTACGAGGAGTACGGCGGGCCGATCTTCAACGCGGACGGCAGCCTCAAGCACGCCGGACGCCAGGACAACATGTTCTCGGTGATCTGCGAGATCGAGATCGGCTTCATCGTCCGCGACGTGAACCGCTTCGCGCGCCTGACTGGAAAGGCAGGTGCGTGATGGCCCGCATCGAAGTGACCGACCCCTTCAGCGGGGCCGTCGTCACCGTCGAGGAAGACTCCCCGCAGGCGAAGGCCTGGGGAGCCGTCCCGACCGGTCCCGGCTATGACCTGACGAAGGCCCTCGCTGACTGGAAGGTCGATGAGCTCAAGGCCTACGCCACGGAGCACGAGATCGCGCTGGGCGAGGCCACGAAGAAGGCCGAGATCGCCGCGGTGATCGCTGCCTCCGACAAGGCCCCGAAGGCTCCCGAGACGGAGTGAACCGGTGGTGGGGTCCGGGCGGTACCCGGACCCCACCACCTCCGCCCGAAGGGAGCACGCATGGCCTGGGCAGAACCCAAGGACGTCACCGATGCATGGATCGGTGACGACGAACCGACCGACACCGCGAAGCTGACCGTCTGGCTCGGGAAGGCCGAACGTGAGATCATCCGGCAGGTTCCCGACCTGCAGGAACGGATCGACGCCGAAGCCGCCGAGACGCCGCCCCGCACTGGCCTTCTCGCCGACGCGATCGACGTCGCCGTGGCGATGGTTACCCGCGTCTTCCGGAATCCCCGGGGCGAGCGGTCCGTGTCCGAGAACATCGGCACCGGCCCCCTCACTGAGGGCAAGACCGTCACCTACGGGGGAGACACCCCCGGGCAGCTGGTCCTGGAACCTGGCGAGCTCGCCAAGCTCCAGGCCGTCACCGAGCAGGGGGCGTTCGAGATCAACCTGCTCGCTGGATCCCGGGCTGCACGCTGATGGGCCTCGTGCAGCGCCGCATCAGCGAGTACGTCACCCGGCACCCCCAGACCACCGGGGCCCGCGACTCCCACAACAAGCCGGTCACCGGGTGGGGGCCTGACGAGCAGATCGGGATCTTCGGCTTCGACCCCGGCAGCTCCACAGTGGTCCAGCCGGGCCGTGAGGCGGTCGTCACGACGCCGACCCTGTACGGCCCCTTCGGGATGCCGTTCAAACACGGAGACGCCTGCACCGTGCGCGGGGAGCTCTACCTCGTCGAGGGGGAGCCCGCGGCCTGGAAGCACCCCCGGTACGGCGAGATCGGGACCGTGGTGCATCTTCGGAGGGCCGATGGATAGATACCAGTTCGACCCCGCAGAAGCCGCCTGGATCGCGTACCTCCTCGGCGAGGGGCACGACGCCTACGCCGAGGTGCCCGACCAGGATCGCCCGCCGCGCTTCATCGAGGTGGAGCGCACCGGCGGCGCGCCGGGCCTTGCGACCGACGACGCGCAGATGACGTTCCGCTGCTGGGCCCCAAGCCGTGCCGAGGCGGACGCCTACGCCGCCGAGATCCACCGGCTCGTGCTGCTCGCCCGAGAACTCGCCGGCCGCCACGTCACCGCCAAGCGCACGATCGGCAGCCCGGTCTACTTCCCGGACGAGCCGACCCGCGGCCACCGATACCAGTTCACGATCCGCGCGAAGATCCGCGGCCGGTATCCCGACACCCCAGCCCCCTGACCCCAGGGGGCTTTCGCATTTCTACCGGAAGGAGCGAGTCATGCCCAAGACCAAGGTCGTGATCGCACACGGGTGGACCGACCCCAAGACGGGGAAGGCCTACAAGCCCGCCCAGACCGCGGAGGTGGAGCCGGCCCAGGCTCGCGACCTCCTCAAGCGCGGCGAAGCCCGCGCTCTCCCGGCACCCGCCGAGAAGCCCGCCGAGGCCGCAAATCCGGCCCCGGCCACCAAGAACGAGCCCACCAAGAAGGAGGCCCAGCGTGGCTAGCAACGTGGACAACATGCGCGATTGGAACACCGAGGGCGGCGCTCTCTGGTTCGCTCCGATCGGAACGACCCTGCCGACGACCTCGTTCGAGATCCCGGCCGACTTCGAGGACATCGGCATCATCTCCGATGGCGGTGTCGAGGAGTCGCTCGAGGTCGAGACGAAGGAGACCGTCGCGTGGCCGGGCGGTGACATCGTGAAGACGAAGCCGACCAAGACCAAGAAGACGCAGAAGTTCGTCGCGCTCGAGGACTCGGCGATGACGACCGGCCTCTACTATGGGCACGGCAAGCCGACCCTCGTCGGCACCGCGGGCTCGCAGATCGCCCGCGTGGACCTGCCCAAGCGTGTCCCCGTGGTCGAGCGTGCCGCGATCATCGTGCTGCAGGACGGCGACCTCACCCGCATGAAGTGCATCGAGCGCATCTCGATCTCGGAGCGCGGTTCGTACGTCGCGAACACCGAGGACGACCCGGCGTACGAGTTCACCATGACGGAGACCTCGAAGGGGTACTGGCTCACCAACGAGCCGACCTTCCTCGAGGCCGCGGCCGTCACGCCGTAACCAGACCGGGCGGCGCGGTTCATGTGGCTCGCCGCGCCGCCCTCACCCCACCCGAGCCACACCCACCTTTCCGATCCATCAAGGAGCCCACCATGAGCAACACCGAAACCACCACCGAGCTGTCGACCGACGACCGCGCCGAGCTCGAGCGCCTGCGCGCCGACGCCGCCGGCCGCACCTCCGAGCAGGCAGCAGCGACCACGCGCGAGCAGTCGACGCGCAAGCCCGAGGACCACAAGCCGAAGGAGAGCGAGAAGGTGTCCGTCGAGTTCGAGGGCGTGACCTACATCGTGTCCCCGAAGGCGATTCGCGATATCCGCTTCCTCGACCTCCTCGAGCGCGAGCAGATGAACGGCGCGCTGCGCCGTCTCCTCGGCGAGGAGAAGTACGAGGAGTTCGTCAAGTCGATCACCGACGAGGACGGCTTCGCCGACGCGAAGTTCGCCGGCGAGCTGCTCGAGAAGGTGTCCGAGGCGGCAGGCGCAAAAAACTCCTGACGCTCGCGTACTTCCTCCGGGTCTGCCGGGATCGGGTAGTGGCGGATCTTCGCCGCTACTACTCGGTCTGGCTCTCGGACATGTACGCGGGCCGCATCGACCCGGTGGAGATCGCTGACTGCGTGGCGCTGGTGCCGCGCGGTGGCGCGATCGGGCAATGGCTCGGGAAGGCCGATGCGGTCACCCTCGAAGCCGAGATCCTGAACGACGTCTGGTACGCCGCGCTCGCCCCGCATCTCGGCCCGAAGTCGAAGGTGAAGCCGCGCGAGCTGCCCGAGGGCGTGCGCGAGATGAACCGCAAGGCCGCAGCTGCGCGGGCGAAGCAGCAGTCGAGCGTGGCCCAGCTCCAAGCACAGAGGAGACGACGTGAAGAACGACGTGAAAGTGCGGCTCGCGCTCAGGGGCATCAACAAGGTGATGACGTCACCGGGGGCGGTGGCTGAGGTCGCGCGCGTGGCGAATCGTCGCCGCGCCGCGGCCGGCCCCGGCCACCGGGTCATCGTCTACCCGCACAAGCGCACCGCGCGCGCGTTCATCGAACAGGAGGACGTGAAGCAGGCCCGGAAGGATCCGGGCGGCAAGGCGCTCCTGCGAGTCGTCTCAGGCGAGTGAGCCGAGCCGGTTCACCCCAGCCGCGAACTCGCGCAGTTCCTTCTCGTCCTTCGCTGGCCCCTCGACGATCACCGAGTCTCCGTCCGCGAACGTGATGGTGACGTAGCACTTCGAGGTGTTCTTGCGCAGCAGCGCACCACCGACCGCGCCGAGCGGGCCCGCGAGGACCGCGCCGGCACCGATACGGGTCAGCGTCGACCGCTTCGTGTCGGCCCCGTTCTCGAACAGCGCCGTCGTTCCCGCGATCGGCTTCTTGACCTTCGGCATCAGCGAGCCGCCCACCGTGTACTCGGTGCCGGTCGCGCGATGGTCGTCGTACTTCGCTGGCTTCGCACTCGGCTTGGTGCTGCCAGCTGGTGCGGCTCCAACTAGCGCCGCCTCTGCGCCCTCCGGAATGAGGGCAGCGACGGCATCGCGAACCGCCTCAAACGCTGCTCGGTGCTTCTTCAAGAAGATCACCGCGTTGCGGTCGTTCGTCATCTGCGAGTCGACCTCTCCGGGGACCGCGAACCGAAGGATCCCGTTCGTCAGCAGGTTGGGCTCCTGCCAGTCGATCCGAGCGATGTTCTCGACCGGCACCACTCGGCTTGCGCTGCCGTGACCGATCTTCCCACGCCAACCGGCCCGACCGATCGTGACGGTTTCGCCGTCGAAGTCGATCTGTCCGTTGTACCCCTCCGCCCGCAGCGGAGCACTCGATGCGCTCATGCGCCGAGCTTACCGACCTTGGAGGTCTCATGGCAGCTACTGGTGCAGAGATCGCACGCGCCTATGTCACCGTCCTGACGCAGATGCCCGGCGTGAAGCGCGACGTCACGAAGGCTCTCGGTGGTGTTGACCTGGGCCCAACCGGGCAGTCGATGGGGTCGAAGCTCGCCGGCGGCATCACGAAGTCGCTGAAGCTCGGCGTGAAGGCGGTCGGCGCGACGATCGCGGTCGGCGTCGGCACCGCGCTCGTGAAGGGCTTCCAGCGCCTCGACGCGATTGATACCGCGAAGGCGAAGCTGACCGGTCTCGGGAACGACACCAAGACGGTCTCCACGATCATGAAGAACGCCCTCACTTCGGTGAAGGGCACGGCCTTCGGTCTCGGCGATGCTGCCACTGTCTCGGCTGCTGCGGTCGCCGCCGGAATCAAGCCCGGCGAGGCGCTGACCAAGCACCTGAAGTCGATCGCGAACAACGCGAGCGCGGCCGGCGTCTCGATGGGGGAGATGGGCTCCATCTTCAACAAGGCCGCGACCCAGGCCAATGGCGTGCAGAACGACGTCATCTCGCAGCTCGCCGATAAGGGCATCCCGATCTATCAGGAGCTCGGGAAGGTCATGGGCGTCACCGCGGGTGAGGTGTTCAAGCTCGCCAGCGAGGGCAAAGTCTCCTTCGAGCAGTTCTCGCAGGCCGCGACCGCCGCGGCCGGCACCGTCGCCGACGAGATGGGCAAGACCACGAAGGGTGCATGGGCGAACTTCGTCGCGAGCCTCGGCCGCGTCGGCGCGGGACTGCTGTCCGGCGTCTTCACCCAGATCGCTCCCGTACTGCAGGCGACCACGAAGGCATTCGGCCCGCTCGAGGACGTCGCAGGCAAGCTCGGGGAGAAGATCGGCAAGATCGTCGCCCCCGCCGTCGACAAGTTCATCGGCTTCCTGAACAAGCCGGTGAACACGAAGCCGTTCACGGACCTGTGGCAGTCGCTCTCTCCGCTCTCGCTGGTGTTCAAGACGCTGCAGCCGGTGCTCCCCGCACTCGGGTCCGCCCTCTCAACGGTCGCGGGGATCCTCGGCGGTGCGCTCGCGCAGGCACTCCCGCAGGTCGTGCCGCCGCTGACCGACTTCCTGCTTGTCGGTGCTCAGATCGTGACCGCGGTGCTTCCCGCTTTTGCAAACCTCCTGACTGGTGTCGCGTCCGGGGCAAGTGCCGCCGTCGGCGTGCTCGCGCCTTGGTCGGACGTGATCATTGCGGTGGGCCTCGGGGTCGGCGCTGCCGTCATCGCGTTCAAGGCGTGGTACGGCGCAATCGCTGTCTGGACTGGCATCACGAAGGCTGCGGCAGTCGTCCAGAAGGCATTCAACTTCGTGATGAACGCCAACCCGATCCTGAAGATCATCTCGATCGTGCTGGCTGTAGTCGCTGCACTTGGGTACTTCTTCACCCAGACGAAGCTCGGCAAGGAGATCTGGGCGAACTTCACCCGGTTCCTCGGCGAGGCGTGGAGGAACATCTCCGCGTTCTTCAAGCAGGTCTGGGAGAACGTGCTGAAGCCGGTCTTCGAAGGCATCGGACAGGTGCTCTCGTTCGTCTGGAACTCGATCCTGAAGCCGATCTTCGACGCGATCGTGACCGCGGCGCGGTGGACCTTCGAGACCATCCTGCAGCCGATCTTCAACGCGGTGCAGGTCGCGTTCGCGATCATGGCCGGCATCTTCCAGGGCGTCTGGGAGGGCATTCTCCGACCGATCTTCGAGGCCATCGGTGCGATCTTCCAGTGGCTCTGGGACACGATCATCAGCGTCATCGTCGGCTACATCAAGGCTCAGATTCAGGTCTGGGGAGCGATCTTCACCTGGCTGTGGGAGACCATCCTGCAGCCGGTGTTCGCGAAGATCGGCGAGATTTTCAACTGGATCTACACCTACGTGATCCAGCCGATCATCCTCGGGATCCAGGTCTACATCAAGATGTGGGGCGCGATCTTCACCTGGCTTTGGAACACGATCCTGAAGCCCGTCTTCGACGCCATCGGCCGGATCTTCACCTGGATCCTGAACACGATCATCAAGCCGATCGTGGACGGGATCCAGAAGCAGATCCGCGTCACCGGCGCGGTGTTCACCTGGCTCTACCAGAACGCGATCAAGCCCGCGTGGGACGCGATCTCGAACGTGATCTCGAGCGTGTGGACCAAGGGCATCAAGCCCGTGATCGACACCCTGGTGAAGGTCATCACCTCGGATCCGAAGAAGGCCTTCGAGGCGGCGCGTGACGCCATCGGCAAGGCGTGGAAGGGTATCCAGGATCTCGCGAAGGCACCCGTTCGCTTCGTCGTGCAGACCGTCATCGGCGGGCTCATCGACGTGGTGAATGGCTTCGGTCTGAACCTGAAGAAGCCCCAGCTCCCGAAGGGTTTCGCGACCGGCGGCATCCTCCCGGGATCGTCCCGGATGCACCACGGCGATGACCAGATCATCCAGGCTCGCCGCGGCGAGGGCGTCATGGTGTCCGAGGCGCTGCGCACGAAGGCGGACCGTTCCGCGTTCCTCTCGGTCAACGCGGCCGGGCGGCGCGGTGTCGGCTTCGCGTCGATGATGCAGGGCCTCGCCCGCGGTGGTCTCGTGTCGCCGCTGCCGAAGGGCAGCTACTCCGTGAGCCAGCCGTTCAAGGGTGCGGCGCACAACGGCATCGACCTCGCGGCCCCGATGGGGACGCGGATCCTCGCCGCGCTGTCCGGTATCGCGCAGCTCGTGGGCCCGGTGAACATGGGCGGCAACGAGATCTACGTCGCCGGATCGAACGGCATCGGCACCCGCTACTCGCACCTGAGCCGCTTCGCGGTGAAGGAGGGGCAGCGGGTCCGCCAGGGGCAGACGATCGGCTACGTCGGCGCGACCGGTATGGCGACCGGCCCGCACCTGCACTACATGGTGCAGCCGGGCGGCGATGCCGCGCGCGGTCGGGCGTACAACGGCTACGTCGACCCCGCGCCCTATCTGGGCGTGTTCGGCAAGGAGCTCGGCGTCGGCGCGGGCCTGTTCGATGGGTTCATCGACGGGGCCGTGGGGCAGATCAAGAAGGCCTTCCCCGCGGGAGGCTGGGCGATCGACCTGGCGGGCGGTCTTGCGAAGACCACCCTGAAGGGCCTGACCTCGTTCTTCACCGGCAAGCTCGGTGCGGATACCGGCACGACGGGCGCGAAGCTCTACGACCGCGGCGGGGTCATCCCGCACGGCGGCACGGGCGTGAACCTCTCCGGCAAGCCGGAAGCCGTGCTGACGAACACCGAGATGAACGGCTACAAGCTGCTCATGCGCGCGCTCTCGGGCGCGGGCGGTCTCGGCGGCGTCGGCGGCAACGCCCTTGCCGGGCTCGTCTCGGGCCTGCGCGGTGGGCGTGGCGGTGTCGTGGCCGCGGTGCAGGAGATCGCTTCGGTGATCGTCAGCACGGCGAACAAGGTGCTCGATATCCACTCGCCGTCGCGCAAGCTGCAGACGGTCGGCAAGTACACCGGCGCGGGGCTCGTCGCGGGCATCACCGGCTCGGTGCCGGCGACCCGCGCCGCGACCGAGCGCCTGGTCGGTGCGGTGCTGTCCGCGTTCGACCAGCTCGGCTCCGAGCGGTCCTCGCTGCAGACCCGCCTCGACAAGGCGCTGGGGAACTGGCGCGGCGCGAAGGCGGGCTCGCGGGCGAAGGCGAACTACGCGGCGCAGATCGCCGACTACCGGAAGCAGATCGCGGCCATCAACGCCTCGATCGGCGCACCGGGCAAGTCGAAGCAGCCGGCGCTCATGACCTTCCTCTCGACGCAGAACGCGAAGCTGAACAGCCTCGCGCTGCAGCGGGCGGCGGTCGCGAAGCGCCTCGCAGCTGCGCAGAAGGTGCTCGCGGAGTCGGCCGACACGATGGCGGACTGGTCCTCCGGGATCCAGGACAAGATCAACAGCCTCGGCGGCATCACCGAGAAGTCGTCGGTTGCGTCGATGGTGGCGAACCTGCAGAAGCGGATCACCGCGACGCAGGGCTTCACCGCCACGATCGAGAAGCTGCGGAAGATGGGCCTCGATACGGGGTCGATCCAGGAGCTCACCGAGCAATTCGCGCAGTCGGGTTCGTCGAAGGCCGCGGACGCGCTCCTCGCCTCCGGCGCGTCCGGCGTGAAGCAGGTCGTGGACCTGCGGAAGCAGCTGAACGCGGCCGGCGGGAAGCTCGGCGATCAGGTCGGCAACGTGCTGTACCAGGCCGGGATCGACTCGGCTCGGGGCCTCGTGAAGGGTCTGCAGTCGCAGGAGAAGGCGCTGCAGGCGCAGGCGAAGCGCATCGCCGACACGATCACCGCGACCGTGCGCAAGACGCTCGGGATCAAGTCGCCGTCGCGCGTCCTCATGAAGGACGGGCGTTGGTCCGGTCTCGGGTTCGCGCGCGGCATCGACTCGTCGCTCGGCGAGGTCGCGGCGTCGGCGCGGGCGATGGTCCAGATGCCGGCAGCGCTCACCCCAGAGGTGAGCCTGTCGCGCTCGAGCCTGCCCCCGCGCGAGATCCGCATGGACGACCTGGCTCAGGCCCGCACGGCGGGCACGGCCGGGTACTCCGGCCCGGTCGTGCTGCAGGTCGGCGAGCGGGAGTTCGACGGCTACATGGGCGAAATCGCAGACGACCGGATCTCGCGGCTCCGGAAGGTCACCAACCGCGCCCGGCAGCGCGCGAACGGAACGAGGTAACGCATGGCGATCACATGGGGCACTGTCGCTGGACACTTCCAGCTCGGCATCGACGCCATCATCTCCGGCACCACGGCAACCCTCGTCGTGTACGGCCGGAACGAGAACGGCTACTCGCACTCCTGGAACTCGACCCTCAGCTACGGGGGCGCGTGGTCCGGATCGCGGGCAATCAGCTTCTCATCCGGCCTCGCCGTCACCACGAAGGAGCTGGTGCGGACCTCGGTGACCTTCACCGGCACCCGCACCTACTCCGTGTCGATGCCGATCCCGTACTGGGGCGGCACCGCTTCGGCATCCCGATCGGTGACCATCGCCGATCCGGTGGTGCCGAAGCCGACCGCCCCGCGCATCGACCGCGTGATCCGCAACTCGGACACCTCACACCGTCCCGAGTGGACCCGCTTCTCGACCGCGACCGCGGTTGTGGTGCAGCGACAGTCCCGCACGAGCACCGGACCGACGAACGACCTGATCTCGGCGTTCACGCAGATCGCGAAGCCCACCGGGAACCCGGCGAACTACACCGACACCGGGACGAAGCCGAACATGGCCTACCGGTACCGGGTCGCTGCCGTGAACGCCGGCGGGCAGAGTAGCTGGTCGAACGAGTTCGGGTGGATCTACACCACACCGAACGCGCCGACGAACGCGAAGGCCGAACGCTCCGGGTCGAACATCATGGTGAGCGCGACCGCGCCCAGCGTGTTCCCGCTGACCTACGACGTGTTCGACAACGGCACGCAGGTCGCGACCGGTGTCGCGCTGCCGTGGACGCACGTCAACCCGTCGAACGCCACCACGCACCGGTACACCGTGCGGGCGAAGGTCGTGTCTCAGGCCGGCGGGGTCACCCTCACGGGACCGCAGTCGGCGGCGTCCAACACGGTGCAGCTGCCTGCCGCGCCGAACGCGCCGACGAACCTCACCCCGAATGGTGGGCTCGCGGTCGACGACACCCGGCAGCTGCTCACCTGGCAGCACAACCCGGTCGACTCGTCGGCGCAGACCGCCGCGAACATTCAGTACCGGCTCGTCGGCGCACCTTCATGGACGACCGTCACCGCGACCACGGCGGCAAGCTACCTGCTCCCGCTGCTCGCGGTGGGCGTGTACGAGTTCCAGGTGTCGACCAAGGGCGGCTTCGCCACGTACTCCCCGTACTCGGCGGTCGCTCGGTTCACGGTGATCTCCCGGCCGCAGGTCACGATCGACCAGCCGGTCGACAGCTGGGACTCGCCGACGCTGCCCGTGCAGTGGTCGTGGTTCCAGGCGGAGGGCCGGCCGCAGTCGTCCTGGGAGCTGCAGCTGCTCGACGACACCGGCGCGATCCGGGAGTCCCGCAGCGGGCAGGGCGCGACCGCAACGGTCACGCTGAACACCCGCCTGCTCGACGGCGCTGCCTACACGGTGAAGCTGCGGGCCGCGGCCGGGGATATCCAGTCCGACTGGACCGAAGCCGGGTTCGTGGTGGCGTTCGTACCGCCGGCCGCGCCGTCGCTGATCGTCGGATGGGACGAGCCCACCGGGGCCGCGGTCATCACCGTCACCCAGGGCACCGACCCCGCCGACGCGCCCGCGACGGCCACCGTCTCGCTCGAGCGGTCCGTCGATGGCGGGCAGACCTGGGAGCTGTACGCCGAGGGCCTGGTGCTCGCGTCCGAGGATCCGGGTGATCTGCCTGCGCTCACGGTCTCCGACTGGGAGTGCCGCAGTGCCGGGTCGACGCTGTATCGGGCGACCGCGCTGACCGCGATCGGGGCGTCCGCGTCGACAGAGGATGAGATGGTCGCGGATTCGCCCGCGATCTGGCTGTCCGGCGGCAACGACCTGTCGCTCACCGCCCGGCTGCCGTATGACCCCGAGGTGATGATCGAGCACGGCCGGAAGCGGGGCCAGCACCGATTCGCTGGCCGTTCGCTGCCCGTGAACGTCGTCGGCGAGCAGATCACGATCCAGGTGCAGTTCTCCGGCTCCGTCCATGACGGGGACGAGGACGTGGCATCCCGCGATCTCATGCACGAGCTCGCCCTGGATCCGGCCCCGGTGCAGATGTACCGCGACCCGGACGGCACCCGCATCCACGGCTCCGTGTCGTCGATCCCGCTCACCCGCGTGGTCGACGGCGAGTGGTCGTACCAGGTCACGCTCGAAGGCTCCGAACGCTGAAAGGGGGCGGCATGGACAAGGAACTCCTCTCCGGGCATCGCCGCCCCCGCTGGCTGATCGACCTGCTCGACAAGGACGACGCCACCCTCAAGACGCTCGAGGGCGTCGAGGACGGCGAGATCACCCGGGACGCGACCACGCAACTGCGCGGCAGCGCGCAGCTCACGATCGTCGACCGCGGGCAGGGCATCAACTGGCTGCAGCACCGCTGCCGCTTCCGCTACGACCCCGGGATCTCCGGGGTCGAGCCGTGGTCGTGGGGCGTCTACATCTTCGCCTCGCCGAACGAGAAGCACTCGGACGGGCCCGTGATCTGGGACGTCGAGCTCGCGACGAAGCTCGCGATCCTCGACGAGGACAAGGTCGACGCGACCTACTCCCTCGCGGAGGGCACGCCGGTCGTCGCGGCCGTGCAGGCCTTGATCGAGTCCGCGGGCGAGACGCGGTTCACGGTCACGCCATCCGCCGCGCTGCTGAAGTCGCAGCGCGTGTGGGAGGCGAACACGTCGAAGCTGTCGATCATCAACGACCTGCTCGACGCGATCGGGTACTGGGCGCTCTGGGTGGACCGCGAGGGCCAGTTCCGTGTCGAGCCCTACGTGAACCCCAAGGATCGGCAGCCGGTCTGGGACTTCACCGAGGGCGAGACGTCGATCCATGAACCCGACTGGGGGCGAGGCCAAGACCTCTCCGGCGTGCCGAACAAGTACACCGTCACGACGTCGGGCTCCGAGGACGAGGAAGCGATCGTCGGGGTCGCGAAGAACGAGGACCCGAACTCCCCGTTCAGCTACCAGGCCCGCGGCGATCGCTGGATCGCAGACGGCGAGACCGCCGAGGTCGAAGACGAGGCTGCCGCGAAAGCGCTCGCCGAACGTCGCCTCGCCGACCGCATGGCACCGGTCGCGTCGATCACGGTCAGCCACCTGCTGATCCCGATCGACCCGAACGACGTCGTGACGTTCGACAGCGACGGCCACCAGACGACCGCGAGCGTGCAGTCGATGCGGATCGGCCTCGACCTCGAGGCGCTCTGCGAAGCCCAGTGGAGGGAGCTCTGATGGTCGAACCCCAGGATCCGCTCGACGGCTTCGGCCGCGACTGGGACGAGCTGTCCGATCGCGTGGACGCGGCCCGCGCCCGCGCCGCCGCGGCTCCCGCGTTCCGGTGGGCGACCGTCACCGAGGTGGGCGCGCTGCGGATCCGTCTCGACGGCGACGAAGCTGCCCTGCTCGGCACGCCCCTGACGACGCTCTCCGGCCTCGTCGTCGGCGACCGGGTTCGGGTCGAGCTGCAGGGCACGAGGGCGGTCATCACCGGCCGCGCCGGCGGCATGATGCGGATCAAGTCGCCCTACAACAACGAGGTGCAGCTGCTCGGCGGCTTCACCGCCTACAACCAGCCGAACAATCGCGCGTACTTCGGGGGCGGCGACGGCGCGAATCCGACCGCGGTCGCTCACACCTACTTCGCCATGCAGCACGGGGACGCGACGTTCGAGTCCCAGGCAGTCGCCTGGATCCAGTCGAACATGACGGCCGAGAACCGGCAGGTGTTCGCGGTCCGACGCAGCGGCCATGTCGTGACCCGCTACCTGCCGTTCGCGGACTGCTCCGGCGTCGCGGCGCTGAGCAGCACGATCGCGGCCGGTGGCGGCGCGACGCTCAACGTCACCTTTCCGTCCGGCGCGTTCACGAAGGTTCCCGACGTGCAGGCCACCCCGTACGACGCGAGCCGCCTGTCCGTCGCGATCCTCAACCGGACCGTGAACGGCTGCCAGATCCGCGTCGACAACTTCACCAGTGGCGCTGCCGCCCCCGCGGGCATCGGCTGGCACGCCTCCCAGCAGAACCCCTAGGAGCCGACATGGACCAGATCACCTGCCGCACGCCCGACTGCGCCAACGATGGCATCACCTTCACCATGCCGCACGGCGACATCGCAACCTGCGGGGAATGCCAGGTCGAAATCACCGACGTGGCCCACGCCCCCGATTGCCCACCGATCACGATCACCGAACCGAGTCCTGCCCCGAGCGGGGCTCCTGCATAGAAGGGCCACGCATGGCTACCTCTCGCGCGCCGAACCTCGGCGCTTACGTCGCGCGCGTGCGCGGCGACTACATCGACGTCGACGGCCAGGTCGGCGCGCAGTGCTGGGACCTCTGGTCCCACTACGCGACACAGTGCCTCGGCGTCCCGTCCTGGGCCACCTACACCGAAGCGTTCGGGGATGGGCCGCACGTCTGGTTCGCGTGCGACGTCTACCACCACGCCCGCGCCGGACTGACGAAGTGGTTCGAAGTACTCGGCCCCGGCGCGGCACCCCGCCCCGGGGACGTCGCGTTCTGGGAGCTCGGCTCCGCCTGGTATCGGGACTCGCACGTCGCGATCGTGCTCGACGCGCCACGACCGCGCATGCTGCGCTGCCTCACCCAGAACCCGGGCGCGGTGCAGATCGCCGACCTCATCACCGACGGACTCCTCGGCTACCTGCGCCCTCGCGCGCTCACCGCCGGGACCGTCAACAGCGCCAAGACCAAGACGCTCCGAGCGTCGCAGAAACTCACTCCCGAGGAGGACGACATGAAGCCCACCGTTCACCGCCGCACCGGCCCCGCCCCCGAGTGGACCCGCGCGCACCCCGACATCGGAGCCGACCTTGCCCCCGGCGCGAAGCGCGCCGATGGCAAGGTGACCGTGTTCCGCGGCTACGAGGTCACCACGGACGTGGCGACCGGCACCGCCTGGGCGCGCACTCACGCCCGCGGGCTCGGCGGCGAGACGTCCTCGACCGACCGGGCCGGGTACATGGCGATCCAGGCGCAGGCGACCCGCCTGTCGGTCGCGCTCGCAGGCAAGGACCGATGACCGAGGACCAGGGCGCGGTCCTGTTCGGCGACGTGACGATCGCGGCCTCCCTCGCCTGGGTCTCCGTCGCGCTCGTGTTCCTCGGCATGGTCGTGCTGCTCTGGAAGAAGATCACTGCTTTCGTGAACGCGGTGAACACCCTGATCGGGCTCGACCGGAAGCTCAAGGCTATCGACGAGAAGCTCGACAAGATGCCGGGCCTCGAATCGACGCTCGAGCGCGTGCGCGCGCAGGTCGAGAACGACCACCGCCACCCGGACGGGACGCCGATCATCATGCGCGACGAGCAGGACCGGCGGCACGAGGAGATCATGACCGGCATGACCGGCCTGCAGAAGCAGATCGGCCGCGTCGAGGACCGTGTTGACGGGCAGGGCCAGCAGCTCGCGACGCATCTCGCATGGTCGGCCGAGTGGTCGCGCGAGCAGGAGCGCGCCGACCGGGAGCTCGCCGACCGCATCGAAGACACGATGGACCCCAGAAAGGACCCCTGATGGAACAGAAGGACAAGGCCGCCGGCATGATCCGGACCTTCACACCCGCATTCGTCGGCGTGCTGCTCGCCCGCCTCATTGCCGCGGTGCCCACGGTCGCCGCGGCGATTGCGTGGCTCGACGGCATCTTCGCCGAGGCCGGCATGGTCGGCGTCTCGGTGCTCGTCATCGTGCAGTCGGTCGTGACCGCTGGCATCGTCGCGCTCTACTACTGGCTCGTGCGACGGTTCGGCGATCGCTGGCCGAAGCTCGAATGGCTGCTCGGCTCGCCGCGCACTCCGAGCTATGCGCCTGGGCCAGGCACTCGGCGAGAGCGCCGAATCGCCGCAGCTCGCGAGTGACCTACTTCGCCCCCGTTCCACTTCGGTGGAGCGGGGGCGATTTCGCGTTTCAAGACCGCTTGCAAACACATCCGATAGTGTGTATTATAGAGACATGAAGAAAGGAGGAAACGTGGATCACATCATCGACAGCCTCGCGAAGCTCATGCTCGCGGCGGCAGCGCTCATCACCTCGGTGGCTGCACTGCTGAAGGCCTGGCCCCGGAAGCGCAAGCGGAAGGAATAGGCTGAGAGGGATCGGAGCCATAGCAGCTGGCTCCGATCCCTCCAAGGTCGATGATCCCACGGGAAGCACCATGAACGCATTGAATCTCGTCGCCGCGGCGCTGATGCTCGGCGTCGCCGCGCTCACGATCGGCAGCGCGCCGATCGCGGCCGGCCTCGCGGTCGTCGCCGCCGGCATCGTCGTGTTCACCGGCATCCGCAAGGCGGACCGGAAGTGATCCGGTACCTGAGCCGCGCCGAGGTCGCCGAGCGCATCGGCGTGGCGGTCGGCACGCTGTCGCGGTACACCCTGCCCGAGCCGGACGCGATGACCGGCACGACGCGGGGCTGGCTGCCGGAAACGATCGACACCTGGAATGCGGCCCGCCCTGGCCGCGGAAACTGGAAGTAGGCTGACCATCATGCAGACGATCACGCTCGACGCACCCTCGCTGCTCAACAAGTGGGGTTTCGAGGACGGCGACATCATCTACCGCCAGGTAGGCGATGCCGAGGCCATCATGGAGGGCCACACGAAGGAGACGCTCAACGACGCCCTGGTTCAGCTCGTCCGCGAGCACCTCATCCCCGCAGTCGAAGCCGCCGGACACCTCGTCACGCTCAACCCTGTGAGCACGAGCCACAACCCGGCAGTTGTCTCCGAGCTCGACGGCATGACCGTGACCGACTACACCGGCAACGACAACCGCCTCGACGGAATCTCGGTCGACGTTCCCGCGGATACGGTCCGCGCCGCGCTCGCTGCCGTGGTATCCGTTTCCCGCCGCCAGTAGCAGCACGAGGGCCCCGCACCGATCAGCCGGTGCGGGGCCCTCGTTCTGTCAGCGGCGGGGGACGTAGATCCAGCGCCGCGAGACCGTGTGCAGTCCGGCCAGCTGGTACTCGGCGACGTTGAACGCCGCCTCCTTCGGGTCGAAGTCGGTGCCCTCCGGCGGGCGCTTCGCGGTGAACAGCGCGATGACCTCGGCGGGCCCGTCGTTCTCCCACGCGAGCGGCTGCAGGATCCCGTCGAGCGGTCCGCCGAGCATCTCCATCGTCTCCTCGGGTGGGAGCTCGTCGACCGCGGTCACAGGGGCTCTCCTTCCTGTTGGGCGGCTGCAAGATGCGCGACGGTGGATCGGTAGGCAGCCTCGGCGATCTGCTCGATCATCTGCGGCACGAGCACGCCCTGCAACGGTTCGTCGCCGGGCTTCCACCAACTCGCCTGCGACTCGAACGCGGCATCGGTGACGGCCTCGGGCACGTACTCGGGGTGCGCAGCGTCCCGGGCCCTGGCAGCGTCCTCCTTCTCGGCTGTCTCGAGCAGGTCGGCGGCGAGGATCGCGAGCGCGCGGTAGTGCCCGGCGCTCTCGGGGAATCCCTCGGGTGCTGGTCCGCGGATCGCGTCGATCACGTCGCGGCGGTGGTTGCTGGTCGTCATGCGTCCGTCTCCTTCGTTTAGTTACGTTCGGCGTGCCCACGTAGCCAGCGGCTCGCGGGCGTCGACAGGGTCACGCCGGGCGCGCGTTCGCCGAACTCCTGCTCGTGCGCGTCTGCAGCGTCGCGCAGCGCCTTTGCGCCTGCGGCGCGGCGTTCCTCAGCGAGCATCCGGTCGAACTCGCCGTGGATCCGTTCGTGCTGTTCATGGGGCAGCCTGGCCGGGTCGAGACCGTCGTGCTGAGCGGCACCGGCGCAGTACCACGCTCGGGCGAGCTGCGGGGTCGGGGTGAAGGGGCTCATGTTCGTCGTTTCCTTCGTCTTGTCGTTCATCAGTGCAGCTCCCAGGGCCAGTCGCGGCCGCGAGTAAGGCGGCGGGGCCAGCCGCGTTCGTCTCGGTCGCCGCGCCAGCGCTTGAGCTCGACATCATCGGGTGCGTCCTCACCGAGCGGGTGCAGGCCGAAGCCGAACTCCGGCCATCCCATCAGCGCAGCGGATCCGCGCGGGCGGAGGTCACGGGTGGTGGTTCCGTCGCCCTTCGAAGCGTGGGCCTCCATGATGAGCGCGACGCCGCGCTCGCGCAGCGAGTCGAGGGCGACGAGCAGCGGGGCCGCGTCGTCGTCGGTCTGGATCGCACCGTGCGTGATCTTGTAGAGCGGCCCGATGTAGAGCAGATCGGGCTTGTACTGGTCGATCATGCGGTGGATCTCGCCGAGGTGGGATCCGCGGGTGACGTCGATCCGGTGCCCGGCGACCACCATGACCTCGTTCGCGGGGTCGAGTGCGCCTTCCTCCTTCGCGCGGCGCGCGGTGAAGCGGGTCGCGCGCCGCCACTGCTTCTCCGTGTTCTCTGCGTCAACGACGAGCACGCGCGCGGGCTCGGGGATCAGCTGCGCTGTCCGCCGCCCGGTCGAAACGTCGACGTCGCGGTAGAGCGGGTGCAGGCCGGCCGCAGCCATGACGCAGATCTGGCGCGCGAAGGTCGTCTTGCCCGCACCCTCGGCACCCGTGAGGATGAGACGGTCCTGCCGCTCGAGGAGATCCGGGATCACCCAGTCGTATGAGTCTGAGCCCGCGAGGATCTCGCCGAGCGGCTTCGGCTGCAGCTGGCCCGTCGCGGATCCGTCGATCGCGCCTTCGAGCAGGCCGCGCGCCTTCGTCAGGATCTCGGCGGGCGCGGTGCCGGCGTCGCGCGACTGCCCGATGAGGTACTGGCCGACGTCGGCCGCGGTGCGGCGGAGCGCATCCGACCGCACCGCGCGTGCGTAGCCGTCGACCCCGTGGGCGTAGGTCTCCGGGGTCTCCCAGGAGATGACCTCGGCGAAGTCGATGCCTCGGATGCCCCACTCCGGGAAACGCTCGACGACCTCGACCGGCCCGACTGAGCCGCCGGCAGCGGCGGTCTGGCACATCTGCTCGTAGATGATGCCGAGCCGGTCGTCGGAGAAGTCCTGCCGGTTCACCAGTCCTTCCGACATGCGCCAGAGCCGGGGCCTGGCGAGGATCGACGCGATGAGGTTGCGCTCAGCGGTAGTCCCGGTCACGAGTCACGCCCCCGGAACATCCAGTCGTCGTTGCGGACCTTTCCGGCTGATGGCTTCGCCTTCTTGAGCCACGTCGTGAAGGCCGCGTTCCAACGCGCCGCCCTCCGGTCATGGGTTTCAGCGTGCAGTCTGAACGCCTCGGCCTCGGCCTGGATATCCACGTTCCTGCTACGTGCGAGCTCAAAGTGGCTCGCGGTCGGGGCCCAGTCTTTCGGCAGGGCCGTCGACCGCAACTTTGGCCCGTCGTCGGGGAACGGGGCATCCAGCTCCGTCGTAGGGGCAGCGCCAGGCCCAGCCGGAGGGGTTGCCACAAGGGCTACGGCAGGGGTTTCCGCAGAGGTATCCGCTGTAGCGGTGCCCTGGACGTCGAACGCCGAGTGCCGAAGCACCGCTTCTATCCCATCGTTTCCCCAGCAGGGCATGTCGGGGTTGTTGTTTCGGAGCTTCTGCACCTCGAAGGCGAGTACCTGTCGGAGTTCGAGCGACGCGATGCTCGCGAACGCGGTTGTCATCGCCTGAGCCATCTTCGGCTGCTTCATGAGCCCGTCGTGCTTCAGGAACGACCGGATCAGGATCTCCTCGGACTCCTCGCTGATCACAACGAAGAATGCGCGCTCCAGCTCAGCGGCAGCGTTGCGAACGTCCTCGGCTGTCCAGTTCGGGTCAATCAGCGGGGCGAACTTGCCCGGCCGCCAGTCTGCGACGCCGGCGTAGTTGAGGGTGTCGTGGCAGAGCAGGGTGATGTAGAGCAGCTTCGCAGCACCCGAAATGTTCCGCCAGTCCTCGTCGCTCCACATGTTGATGCGGATGTTCGCGTACGACCTAGCCAACTCAGTTTCCTCCTTCATCGTGACTCTCGTCTCCTTCTGCGCGATCGTGTTCGTCGGGCATGGTCAGTCGTTCCAGTTGGTGAGTTGGTAGTCACCGGTCAGCTGGCCTGATTCGCCCTTCAGAGGCGTGAGGACACCGGTGGCGACCAGCACCTGCACGGCCCCGGTCGGGATCCGCCAGTGCTTCAGCATCCGGCCATCGAGGTATCCGCCGGTGTCCTGCTTGCGCGCCCAGGATCCGGCGATCGCCCAGAGTCCGATGGCCGCGGCGGCATCCGCACCTCCGATGCTTCCGACGATGCCGTCGCAGGAGTGGATGTTCTTGGGGAGCTTGAAACGCTTAGTCATGGGTGTTCTCCGTTTCGGTGAGGGTCTTGATCTCGTCGATGGTGAGACCGCTCTCCTCGGCGATCTCTTCGGGGGTGAGGCCGGCACGCTCGGCGGCGGCAATGTAGGTCGGTGCGAGCCCGGTGAAGTAGTGCTCGCGCTCGGCGCGCATCCGCTCGAGGTCGGCCTTCATGAAGCCGAGGAACATGCGTGCTGTGGCCTGCTCAGGCTTCGACATGGGAGCCTCCTCGGAAGTGGCCGAGCTCGGCGCGGCTGTTCAGCTCGTTCAGGTGGTCGCAGTGCTGCTGCACGGCCCGGTACGCGGTGACGAACCGCTCGAGCGTCACGAGCCCCGCGGCACCGGTCAAGCGGCCGAGGTCGATGTCGTCGGCGTACGCTTCCCAGATCCCGGTCTCGCGGTCGAGATACCCGGCCACGAGCCATGCGTCGTTCCCGCGGCGGGCCTTGTCGCCGATGCGGATACAGCAGCAGGTGTCGTCCTGCTCGCTGTCGGCCCACCGGTGGAAGCCGTCAGAGCAGCCGCGCACAGCGCAGGGGAGCGTCTCCCACTTCCGGGCGGGAGGATTCTGCTCGAGAGTCTCGGGCTTGTGCCCGGCGATGATCTTCCGGGCGTAGATGGCGGTGAGCTGGTGAGTCGCGAGCAGGCTGGGGGTGTGCTCGCCCTTCTCGATCGCCTCGAGCTGCGCCGGTTCGCATCCGAAGACGTCGCTCGCTTCGGCGATGGTCATGCGCGCGGTCAACCGCAGGTGCCCGAGAGTGTGGCCGAGGCTCTTCGCGGTCTTGTTCTCGCTCATCGGTCGCTCACCTCCGCGGCGGCGTTGAGCTTGTCACACTCGGCCTGCATCCAGGCGTAGTCGTTCACGAGGTCGCGCAGTAGCTTCAGCCCCGCCGGACCCTCGCAGTCGATCTCGTCGATGAAGTTCGCCTTCCAGCCGTCGCCCCAGTTCTCGCCGAGGACGCGATACTGGTCGGTCACGATGGGCTCAAGGTGGTGATGATCCTGGAACTCATCGTCTCGCCACTCGTGGAAGTCGGCGAGGCAACCCGGAACCATGCAGGGCCGCAGCTCGCCCGGGTGCAGCTTGTCGGGGTCGAACGCCCACCAGAGCTTGTTGACCCATCGCCCTCCATCGCGCGGGAGCCAGAAGTCAGCATTGAACACGCCGTCCTTCGCGCGGGCAATGACCCGGTGTGCTCGCGCGAGGTCATCGGGTCCGGCACCGGAGAACATGTTGATGTTGAACCTCATCGTCTCGCTCGGCGAGCAGGCGATCGCGAACGCCTTTCGAAAGAAGCGCCCCTCTGCGTCCTGCTCGACCTGAACGTGGAGATCGTCGCGGAACGTGACCACGGTCGGAAGGTCGGCGAGCGTTGCAGCCGCCCAGGCGCGAGCCTCGTCCGTTGCCTCAAGGTTCGGCACAAACGGCCGCAGGCGATCCTGCTGGCCGGACTCAACGGTCAACGTTGCACCCATCAGTTCTCACCCCCGAGCTTCTCCGCAGCGAGCAGCATCGCACCCGCGACCTGACGGAGCAGTTCACCGGACGCCTCGTAGACGACCAGCGTCGACTCCTCATCCGTCACGACCTGCACGCACGGGGTCGAATCCCAGACCGAGCAAGCGAGCTCCGGGCCGTGCGCGTACTCCTTGTCCGCGACCTGGATCGTCCAGGACTGCGTGAGATACGCCGTGGCGTCACCCACCTCGATGGGGGCGGACTCGAAGTCGACCGTGACCTGCGGCCACGCCATCGTGTACGAGTGGCTCTCGGCCCATGCCGGCCCCTGGAACGGGGGAGCGGGCAGCTCGACCCAGTGCTCGAAGAACGTCTCGCCCGCACGGTCAGGCTCGGACTCGATGTCTCGCAGCGCTCGGTAGGTCGCGTACCGGACGGTTTCCTCGGCGTCGCGGTACCCGGTCTGCATCGTCACAGCGCGCGGATCCTCCGGGCTGGTGATCGGGCGAGCGTTCTCGTCGTGCAAGGTGCGCACCTGCGCGCACCAGTCGCCGAGCTCGGGGAGTGCGAGGCGCTCGGGGGACAGGGTGGTGGTCATCGTGGACTCCTTGAGGTTGGGGCGGTTGCAGCCGCCCGAGGTGGTTAGTACGCCTGCGCTCGCCGCAGGCTGTCGATCTCGTCATCGGTGAGGTAGCCCCACCGCTTCCTGATCCCGTTCGGCAACGTCACCGAACCCGCCATGTCGCGCATCGTCTCCGTGCCCGACTCGATCCGAGCCAGCACCGCAGCGACCCGGGCCTGTTCGCCAGCACGCTGCGCCCGCACCAGGTGCGCGACGCTCGACCCAGCGGGACGACCGATCAGGTCATCGGCGAACGCTGCCAGCGCTCGCCGCCGCGCTCGCCGCAGGGTGATCGTGGATCGGAGGTAGGTGAGCATGTCGGCTCCTATCTGAACGAGGGGCGCATGGCGTCCCGGATTTCCTTGTTCGTGAGTCGACGGCGGACCTGCTCGTCGACCTGCTGGTCCTCGGCCTCCTCGACCGTGTGGGCAGTCGCCGCGTCGCGTGACCCGAAGGCCCTGGCGACCGCCCACACCGTGCCGGAAGCGGTTACTGCTCGCTCGTCCACTGGTGCTGCTTGTGCTCGGCAGCATCGGCACGCTCGAGGATGAGCGCGGCAAGGTGGCGTGCCTCGAAGGGGCTCATCTCAACCGGCCTAGGCGCGGTGCCGGTATTGGACTGGATGACGACTCCGGGCTTCCCGTTCTCGCCGCCGTAGAAGGTGGCGACGTACACGAAGCCCTGCCCGCCGGAGATCTCCTCAGCATGCGCCCATGCCCCACCAGCTTCGGACTCGGTAGCTTCACCCGCTCGCGCCTGTGTTGCGAGGATCCGGGTGAGACCATCCCGAAGCACTTTCACCTGAGCGCGGTCCAACGCGGCGTGCGCGTCATCCCCGAGGTGCAGCTGGAACGGCTCGTCTTCGATGCCGACGTACTCGATCCCGAGCTCGCCGGCACTGGCGTATCGGTCGTGCTGCTCAGCCTTCCACTTCTCGGCGTGCTCTCGCGCCCACTCCAGGAACTCACCCCACGGCATCTTGTCGTGACGGGGACGGTAGGTGAAAGAGAGACCCTTGACGTCCTCGAACTCGAGGCGCTTCTCGACCGGCGTGCCGTCGTCGTAGGTGTTTGCCGCCTGCCGAGCCTCGTCGTTGTCGAAGGTGACGAGCCCGGTCCGGTCATCGACGTTCATGCCGGGGATGTACTTGGCGAGGGCACGGGCAGCTGTGGCCTGAACCTCTTCGAGCATGCCCAGCTCGGAAGTTTCGTCCGAGTAGATCTCGTGCGTCGCACCGAGGAAGTCGAGAGCGAACCCGATGCGATCTGCGGAGAGCGAGTAGAAGTCCTTGAGGTCGTCGAGCGGGGTCGGGGTCCAGGTGCGGTCAGCGGTCGTCGTGCTGGTCATGATGCCTCCTCGGCAGTCGTTGGGTTGTGGGTGTCGAACGCGGCTTCGATGAAGGCCGCGACGTCTGAGCGGCGGAACATGCGGCGTCCGCCGATGAGCGCTGAAGGCGGGGCGGTCGTGCTGTGGACCATCCACCGCAACTGGGCCTCGGACTTGCGGAGCAGCTCGGCGGTCTCCTTCAGCGTCAGCAGCTCAGGGATCTCGCCGACTGCCATCACGCCGCCTTCTTGGGCTGCTCCTGGACGGCCTTCCGCTTCGCTGTCGTCCGCCAGATCCGTGCTCGGCGACCGGAAGGTGTCAGGGTGTACTCGCCGGTCGGCTCGACGTCGCCGCGTTGCGTGAGTGTCGCCCGTGCCGTGCGGATCCGCTGCGGCGAGAAGCGACCGTAGATCGCGATCCCGGTGCGGTCGGTCTCGTGGAACTCGACCAGCTCGTGATCGGCGAACGGCCCGAACCGGTGCAGGGTGTCGTACACGTAGTCGATCGAGCGGCCGAGGTTCACCGACTTCGCGGCTTCGCTGCTGGTCTCGGGGTCGGTGCTTCTCACGAGCGTGAGGCTCGTGCTATCGTGGTTGTCAGACATGTGGACTCCTAGTTACTTGTCTCCGGCCCGGTGGTTGCAGCCCCGGGCCTTTTCCTTTGTGTCGTGCCAGAGCGCCCATGCGCCGGCGGCGATCACGAATGCGAGCGGGATCGTGGTCATGAGACCCGTGTGCTCCATCTCGGACTCCTAGTTCTTGTCAGCCCCGCGTTGCAGCGCGGGTAGCTTCAGGCGGCGGCGCGAGCTCCTACGACGACCTCGAACAGTTCCCCGATTCCCATGCCGAAGGCAACCGAGGCGTTTGCGACGAAGGTCCCCGACGGCTGAGCGCCATTGACGACTCGACGAAGCGTCCCCCTGTCGACTCCGATCATTCGTGCCATGACCTCCTCCGAGGGGATGCCCCTCGACTCTCGGAGTCGGTCGATGATTCCCTGTCGGAGCTGGAGCCGAGCTGCCATCTCGCGACCTCCAATCTGTATTGTTTTTGCCGCTTGGTGTATTGATTCTGCAACACAGCGCGGCGTGTTGCAAGTTCAAACCGCCGATCCTGCAAAGATTCACCGCGATGTGTTGATTTTGCGGGGATCCGGGGTTGACGCTGATGCAAAAATGCACCAGGATTTGGGTATGCGTACAGCGATCAAGGACTTCTTGGAGCGTTCCACCGGGGCCAGCGTTCGAGAGATGGCCCGAGCGGCTGACCTCAACCACACTCGAGTGGGGCGTCAGCTCAACGGGGACTCGGAGCTTTCGGCCTCGGTGGTTGTCGCGATCGCGAGGGCATTCGGCATCGACGTGCTCGACGCTCTCGTTGCCGGGGGATTCATCACCGCAGACGAAGCGAGTCGGTCTGGTGCCCGCGGTGCGCTTCATGCGGCGACGGACTTCGAGCTGGCGCGCGAGATCATGAATCGGGCCGCGCAAGGCTCTGCTGGATCGGTGCTGACGGAGCCTCTCGATGCTGACGCTCTGGCTGCGGCGGGCCCGAAGCCAGACAGGCACCTGAAGATTGTCATGGGTGTGGGGGATGATGCGAAGATCCCGGAAAACGTTGAGGACGAGTGGGAGGGCAGGTACGCCGCCCACCCGAACGAAGACTGGCCCGAGGACCACACCCCGTAGGTAGCCACCCGCATTCCAGCTCAGGTGTCGCAGATGCGACACCTGGCTCGATCGACTGCACCCAATTTCCGGAAGGAGCCACCATGAACGAACCCCAGTACGACCCCGCATACGACCCCGTGGATCACCTCGCTCGCATGGGCGTCGAACTCGAACTGCGCCCGCTCAAGAAGCACGCCGCGCTCTGGGTTCCAGAAGAGCGCAAGGTCCTGCTCGACCCCAAGGTGCCGGCGCACGTCGTCCGGCCAGTCCTCGGCCACGAGTGCAGCCACGCCGAGAACGAAGACCCGGGAGGGCACCACCCGCGCAATGAAGCGCGCGCGAACCTCCACTCGGCGCTCCGCATCACCAACCCCGACGAATGGGCCGCCCTCATCGCAAGCCTCGCCGACTACGACCGCATCTGCCTCGAACTCGGCCTCACCCGCGGCCAGTTCATCGCGTACAGCGAATGGCGCGAGGCACAGGACCGGCAGCCGAAGCGGCGTACACGCACCACCTGCGGCCTGCTGGTCGCCTAGCTCATGCGCTTGGCCCTGGTGAAACCCTTGAAGTAACCCCTGACGAAACCCCAAACGGGGGGCAGCGCCAGGGGTATTTCCCCTCTCCTACTCCTACTCCTTAACCAGGAAGCTTCGCTTCCTGCGGTGAAGCGAAGCGAAGATCGAAACGAATGGCATCCATCAAGCAGCGACCGAACGGGAAGTGGCGTGCTCGATACCGCGACCACTCCGGCAAGGAACACGTCCGGCACTTCAAGTTCAAGAACAACCCACGCAGCCCGGGCGAATCGGCTCAGCACTGGGTCGAACAGGAGCTCGCAGCGCTCACCCGTGATGACTGGGTGGAACCGTCGCGCCGAAACCTTACGGTCGCGGACTGGTGCGATCAGTGGATCAAGGGCTACGAGCGGCACCGCGCGTCCACCGTCCGGCAGGCGAAGACGCATCTGGTGCGGATCAAGAAGCGCTTCGGCGATCGACAGCTGCGGGCGCTGAAGCCCTCCGACGTGCTCGAGTGGATCGTCGCCATGCAGGACGAAGGCCTCGCGGCGAACACGATCTACGCCCTCCACTCCCGGCTCGCGCAGCTCTGCAACGACGCAGTGCATGACGGGATCCTCACGAAGAGCCCCACGAGTCGCCGCACGTCGCCCCCGATGGGTCGTCAGCGGCCGCACGTCGCGACGACGGCCCAGGTGTGGGCCCTGTATGAGGCGATGCCGGAGAACGTCCGCAAGGGCATCCTGCTGGGCGCGTTCGGCGGGCTACGCGCCGGCGAGGTCGTCGTGTTCCGCCCCGAGCACCTCGATGCTGCCGAGAACGTCTTGCGGCAGTGCGTCCAGTACCCCGCCGAGCCGCTCAAGACCGAGCACTCGCTGATCCCGATCCCGGTACCCAAGGAACTCGTGGTCATGCTGACGGAGGGTGTCGACGAAGGATCCTCGCTGCCGTTCGTGCGGGGCGAGCAAGGGCAAGCGATCTCGAAGCGCCGCTTCGAAGAGGTGTTCCGCGCAGCTCGGGAGAAGGTGCCCGACCTGCCAGAAGGGTTCCGCTTCCATGACCTCCGCCACTACTTCGCATCGCTCCTCATCGCTGCCGGCCTCGACATCAAGACCGTGCAGCATCGCGTCCGTCACGCCTCGGCGAAGACCACCCTCGACACGTACG
This sequence comes from Leucobacter sp. Ag1, assembly GCF_000980875.1. GTDB lineage: Bacteria > Actinomycetota > Actinomycetes > Actinomycetales > Microbacteriaceae > Leucobacter > Leucobacter iarius. Next base: position 54,992 of record NZ_LAYO01000091.1, read on the forward strand.
GGCACATGTTCCCGGACAAGGACGAAGCGTCGCGGTCCGTCGTCGCAGCCGCGATCCTGGACCGTGCCGCATCACCCGAACCGGACCCCGCCGAAACTCCTGCGGACTGAGTGCGGACTGAGGGGCCGAAATTGCCCGGAATGCCAATGAACTAGGCGCTGCACGTAGTTGTAGACGTTCTGCGCGGTCGGCAGCGCCGCGATGACGGTCGCGACGAACAGCTGGTGGGGCGGAAGCCCGATCGCGGTGCCGAGCCCCCACGCGACGAGCGGCATCGCGAGCACCTTGAGCGCGGTCGACACGAGCACGAGCCGCACGCCCGTGCCCGGCTGCAGCGCGCGCTGACCGTGCAACGAGATGCCGAAGCTCAGCAGCACCATCGGGATCGCGGCCCCGCCGATCATCTCGAGCGGGGCGAGCACGATCTTCGGAACGGGCACGGCGAACAGTGCGCACAGCACCCCGGCGAGGCAGGCGATGATGATCGGGTTGGTGAACGCCCGGCCCACCGCGACCAGCACGCCGCGGGCCCCCGATCCGCGGGGGCGTCCGGCGCGGGTCGAATCGAGGATCGACAGGATCACCGGTGCGTACAGCGCGAGCTGCACGATGATGAGCGGGGCCACGTAGGCCGCGTCGCCGAGGATGTAGACGGCGACCGGCAGGCCGAGGTTGTTGGAGTTGACGTAGCCCGATCCCGTGGCGGCGAGCGTGGTCGTGGCGAGGTCCCGCGGGAACCAGACGCGCGAGATGACGATGAACGCCGCCGCGACGACGAGCGCCGCGACCGTCGTGACGAGGATCACGGGCGAGCGCAGCACCGAGATGTCGCTCCGGTGGAGCACCGTGAACATGAGCGCCGGCGTCGCGACGAAGAACGCCACCCGGTTGAGCGTGAGCCGCTGCTCGCCGCGCACCACCCCGAGGCGGCCGGCCAGGTATCCGATGCCGATCACGCCGAGGATCAGTGCGAACCCCTCGAGCACTCCGGTCATGCGGCCAGGCTATCGGGCGGTGCCCGATGCGTTGCCCGGTGCGGTGCTCGCCTGCGATCCGAGCGCCGCCGCGGCCTCCTCCGCGATGATCGCGCTCAGCCGGTCGAGCACGGGGGAGCGCAGGTTCCAGCGCTGCCAGTAGAGCGGCAGGGCGACGGGCCGGCCCGGATCGAGCTCGACCACGCGGCCGTCGGCGATGGCGTCGCGGCACTGCAGCTCGGGCACCATGCCCCAGCCCATGCCGAGCTCGATCGCCTGCAGGAACTCGGCCGACGACGGGATGAAGTGCCGGGGCGGACTGATGGGTGCGCGCGTGTGCCGACGGATGAAGCGCTGCTGGAACACGTCGTGCCGGTCGAACTCGATCTGCGGTGCGAGGCGCAGGGCCTCGGCGGTGAGCCCGCCCGCGAAGTGCTCCGCCGCGAAGCCGGGCTCGGCCACGGCGAGGTAGCGATCCACGACCACGCGGGTCGAGCTGCACCCGGGCACCGCCTCCTTGGTCGAGGTGAGGCCCGCCATCGCCGCGCCGCGGCGCAGCAGCTCGGTCGAGACGGTCTCGTCGGCGCGCAGCACCTCGAAGCGCGCGTCGGTCTCGCGGGCCGCCCGGGCGAGCGCCGGCACGACCCAGGTCGCGAGCGAGTCCGCGTTGACGACGAGCGGGATCACGGTGCCGCCGCTCGGGCCGCCCGAGAGCTCGCGCGCGACGTCGTCGACGATGCGCTCCAGCTGGCGCGCGGCGCGCAGCACGGCGGCGCCGGCCTCCGTCACCGCGATGGGGCGGGTGCGCTGCAGCAGCACGGACCCGGTGCGGCGCTCCATGCCGCTGAGACGCTGGCTGATGGCCGACGGGGTGACGTGCAGCTGCCGCGCCGCGCCCTCGAGGCTGCCCTCGTCGACGATCGCGGCGAAGGTGCGCAGGTGCTCGACGGGGAGGTCCATGCCTGCATCTTAAGCAATACTGATGCAGCATGAGAATCATGAGGCGCGCTCAAGTAGCGTCGAGCACGGTCCCAGCCCTAGCGTCGACCCCATGATCCTTCCCTTCCTCGTCGGCATCGGCAGCGGACTCTCGCTCATCATGGCCATCGGCGCGCAGAACGCGTTCGTGCTGCGCCAGGGCATCCGCCGCGAGCACGTGCTCCCCGTCGTGCTCATCTGCGGCCTCACCGACGCCCTGCTCGAGCTCGCGGGCGTCGCCGGGATCGGCTTCGTCGTCGAGCGCGCGCCGCTCGTGCTGGAGATCGTGCGCTGGGGCGGCGTGCTGTTCCTGCTCTGGTACGCCTGGACCGCGTTCCAGCGCGCCCGCAGGCCCGAGGTGCTCGTCGCGGGCGAGGGCAGCGGGGGATCCCTGCGCCGCACCGTGCTCGCCTGCCTCGCGATCACCTGGCTCAATCCGCACGTCTACCTCGACACGATGGTGCTCATGGGCTCGATCGGCAACGCGCAAGGCGACCCCGGCAAGTGGTGGTTCGTCGCCGGCGGCGCGCTCGCGAGCATCGTCTGGTTCGCGCTGATCGGCTACGGCGCCCGCGCGCTCACCCGCTTCTTCGCGACGCCGAAGTCCTGGCGGATCCTCGACGGCGTCGTGGCCGTGACGATGCTCGTGATCGCCGCCCGCCTCGCCTTCGGCGGCATCGGGGCGTAACCGCGCGGAACGTCGCGAATCCGATGCTCGCCGCGGCGCCTGTGCGCTCGCTATTCTGAGCGCATCGGGCGGCGCGCTGCCGCCCATGACGCGTCGATGGGGGAGAGCGATGGTCGAGCTGGGGGAGCGCGCCGGAACGAGCGCCTGGTCAGGATTCTGGAACCGCGGGAGTTGGTGGAAGGCGCTGCTCGCGGCCGCGGTCTACCTGGCGCTCTACGAGGGGGTGAGCCTGCTCCTCGGACTGGCCTGGGGCGCGGACGTCGACCCGAATCCCTTCGCGAACGCGCAGAGCGTGCTCGTCGCGCTCGTCGCCCCGCTGATCGTCGGCGCGATCCTGCTCGTCGCGTTCGTCGCCTCGCTGCGCTGGTTCCCCGCGCTGTTCGGCCGGCAGCCGATCGGCGGCGGCCGGTGGATGTGGATCGCGGTCGTCATCCTGCTGCTGCCGATCGCGCTGCGCCTCATCGGCATCGACTACGGCTCGTACGCCGCGGGCGTGGTCCCGCTGACCTTCCTCGCGGGCCTGCTCATCGGATTCACCGAAGAGCTCCTCACGCGCGGCATCGCGGTGAAGATCCTGCGCGACGCGGGGCACGGCGAAATCGTCGTTGCCGTGATCTCCTCCGCGCTGTTCGCGCTGCTGCACTCCGTCAACCTGCTGACCGGCCAACCGATCGGCACCGTACTGGCCACCATCGGCTACGCGTTCGCCTTCGGGGTGCTCATGTACCTCGTGCTGCGGGTCACCGGATCGCTCATCTGGCCGATCATCATCCACGGCCTGACCGACCCCACTACCTTCCTCTCGACCGGCGGCATCGACGTCGCCGCGAGCGGTCCCCAGAACGCGCTCCTCGTCCTCGCCGGCCCGTTCAACTTCGTCATCATGGCCTTCGCGGTGATCGCGCTCTGCTGCATCCGGGGACGCGTCGGAGCGCCCGGTGCGGCCGGTCGTGGCCGGTACGATGGGATGCATGCAGCTGAATGAAGACGACCGCCGATTCCTCGACCTCGCGATCGAGCAGGCGAGGATCGGCTGGGACGAGGGCGGCGTGCCCATCGGCGCCGCGCTCGTGCACTTCGGCGAGAACGGACCCGAGGTGCTCGCGGTCGGCCGCAACCGGCGCGTGCAGATGGGCAGCGCGATCCGCCACGGCGAGACCGACTGCCTCGAGAACGCCGGGCGCCTCCCCGCGAGCGTCTACCGCAACAGCGTGCTCTACACGACCCTGTCGCCCTGCACCATGTGCGCCGGCACCGCGATCCTCTACGACATCCCGCGCATCGTGATCGGCGAGAACCGCAGCTTCGAGGCCTCGGAGGAGTGGCTGCGTTCGAAGGGCACCGAGCTCGTCGTCGCCGACGACGCCGCGTGCGTCGACCTCATGAACCGCATGATGACCGAGCGCCCCGAGATCTGGGCGGAAGACATCGGCGTCGAGACCGCCGACCTCGAGGGCGCGGCCGGCGAGGCCCGCGCGTGAGCGCCGGCAGCGTTCACGAGCAGCAGACCACGACGGAGCAGCCGGGATCGACGCCGATCGATCCCGACTACCCCGTCACGCCCGTGCCGCCGCACGCGCGCAAGGGCTTCTTCTCGCTCATGGTGGTGCTGCTCGGCTTCACCATCTTCACCCCGACCATGCTCGCCGGCGCCGCGCTCGGCAAGGCCTTCGGGCTGAGCGAGCTGCTCGTCGTCATCGCGCTCGGCTCGGCCGTGCTCGGCACCTACGTCGCCGTGCTCGGCTGGATCGGCGCCCGCACCGGCCTCACCACGGTCGTGATGGCCCGGTACACGCTCGGCACCCGCGGATCGAAGCTCGCGTCGATCCTGCTCGGCGGCACCCAGATCGGCTGGTACGGCGTGGTCGTCGGCACCATCGGCGCGCTCACCGCGCAGGCCTTCGGCTGGGAGTCGTACGGCGCGAAGGCCGCGGTCATGATCGTCGTCAGCGCGCTCATGTGCGCGACCGCCGTGTACGGCTACCGCGGCATGTACTGGGTCTCGCTCATCTCGACGCCGCTCATCCTGATCCTCGCGTTCTGGGTGATGTTCCGCTCGCTCGACGAGGTCGGCGGCTGGGCGGGCCTCGCCGCGATCCACCCCGACGGCTCGATGCCCATCGCGGTGGCCGTCACCGCGGTCGTCGGCACCTTCGTCTCGGCGGGAACCCAGGCGCCCAACTGGACCCGCTTCGGCCGCAGCGGCGGCCAGGCCGTGATCGCCTGCGTCGTCGGCTTCCTCGTCGGCAACGGCCTCATGATCTTCTTCGGCGCGATCGGTGCGATCACCTTCGGCGAGGGCGATTTCGTGCTCGTGCTGTTCAACCTCGGCATGATCGGCTGGGGCCTGTTCCTGCTGTTCGGCAACCTGTGGAAGTCGAACGCCGACGCCGCCTACTCGTTCGGCGTCGCGGGAGCCGAGCTCTTCAACCGGCCGAGCAAGACCCGCTTCGTGATCTTCGGCTCCGTCATCGGCACCGTGCTCGCGCTCGTCGGCGTGCACGAGCACCTGCCGCAGTACCTCGGCCTGCTCGGCACGTTCATCCCGCCGCTCGGCGGCGTGATCATCGGCGACTACCTGGCCCGCTGGCGGCGTACGCAGATGCCCGAGGGCGAGGCGCTGCCGCGCTTCAACTGGGTGAACCTCGGCGTCTACGTCGTGGCGTGCGCGGCGGCCTGGGTGTCGGGCCAGTTCTCCTTCGGGATCCCGCCGGTCATCGGCATCGCGGTCGCGCTCGTGCTCAGCGTCGCGCTGACCCGCTTCGGCCCGCAGCGGCCGCTGCAGGGGCTGACCGAGGCCATCGACCTCGACTGAGCGAGCGCGCCCTCGGGCGCGGGTGCGCTCCCGCCTGCGGCCGTGCTTGTGCTCGCGGAGTCTGGGTTGGATCCTGCATGCACCTCATCGAGAGGACCCGAAAGCACCTTTCCTCCCACGAGAGAGGTGCATTCGGGTCCTCTCGATGGTGAGAGTCGACGCGGCGCCCGGGTTATACCGCGATGATACCCGCGGGCTATCCTGCCCGAAGCTCCAGGAGCGTGTCGACGTCC
>NZ_LAYO01000084.1 GCF_000980875.1 Leucobacter sp. Ag1
GAAGGATCAGAAGCTCATCCAGGGGCGGGCGGACTACGCCTACGTGGTGATGCCGCGCCTGGCGGAGCGGCGCACCCAGCAGGGCGGCACCCTCTCGGGCGGCGAGCAGCAGATGCTCGCCGTCGGCCGGGCGCTCGTCGGAGGGCCGATGCTGCTGCTGCTCGACGAGCCGTCGAACCACCTCGACGACGCCTCGGCCGCGTACCTCGAGCGCGTGCTCGCCGACTGGCCGGGGATCGTGCTCGTCGCCAGCCACGATCGCGCGCTGCTCGACGCCATCACAACGCGCATGATCGACCTCGATGCGAGCCCCGTGCCCGCGGCCGTGCTCGCCGATGCCCGTTCGGCCGGCATCGGGGTGGACGCGGTGGACCCGTTCGCGGGCCCGCTGCGCACCGCGGCCGAGCACGAGATGCTCGAGGCCGACGACACCGAGGATCCGGGATCCGGTCTCGGCACCCGCGTCTGGGGCGTCGGCTTCTCGGCGGCGCGCGTGGAGCGCGCGGCCGAGATGCGGCGCTGGCGCGAACGCTACGCCGCCGAGCAGTCGGAACTGGCATCGCTCGCGCACGAGATCGCGGTCGGCGCGCACGAGGTGAACAAGAAGTCCGAGTCGAAGTCGGAGTCGCGCATCACGCGCAAGTTCTACGCCGACAAGGACGCGCGGGTCACCTCGCGCAGGGCCCGGAATGCGCGCGGCCGCCTGGCCGAGCTGCAGCGGCACCGCGTGCGGCGCCCACCGGAGCCCCTGCGCTTCGCCGGGATCCCGGTGCCCGTACGCGAGTCGCCGAACGAGCTGCGGCACGAGGACGAGGCGGCGCTGCGCGTCGACCGCGTCGGCTTCGCCGGCAGGCTCGCTCCCGTCTCGTTCGAGCTGGAGCGTGGCGGGCGTCTGCTGCTGCTCGGACCGAACGGCGCGGGCAAGTCGACACTGCTCGGGATCCTCGCCGGTGCGCTCGAGCCGACCACCGGCACGCTCGAGCGGGCCGAGGGGATGCGCTTCGGCTACCTGCCGCAGGAGGTGCGCTTCGCGCGCCCCGAGCGCAGCGCGGCCGACAGCTATGCGGCGCTCGTCGGGCGACGGCGGGCCGACGAGCGCCCGCTCGCCGAGAGCGGCCTGCTCGCCCCGCGCGACGTCGACCGCCCAATCGGTACGCTCAGCGTCGGCCAGCGACGCCGGGTCGCACTCGCGGCCCTGCTGATCGATCCGCCCGAGCTGCTGCTGCTCGATGAGCCGACCAACCACCTCTCGCTCACCCTCGTGGAGGAGCTGGAGGAGGCGCTCGCCGGGTTCGCCGGCACCCTCGTGATCGCGTCGCACGACCGCTGGATGCGTTCGCAGTGGATCGGCGACACCCTCGCGGTGGTGCCCGAGGGCGAGGAGGCGGCCACGGCTCTTCGCCCGTCCCGCTAACCGCTCCAGGCGCGCCACAGGCGCGCGAAGTGCCCGTCGGAGCGGTCGAGCAGCTCGGAGGGCGGGGCGCATTCGACAAGCGCCCCGCCCTCGAGCACCGCGACCCGATCCGCGTCGAGCGCCTGGGTCAGCCGGTGCGCGATTACGATCGAGGTGCGGCCGCGGCCGACCTCGCGCAGGGCATCCTCGAGCACCCCGTCCGGCCCCGCGTGGGCGGTCGCCTCGTCGAGCACCACGACGGCAGGATCCGCGAGTAGCACCCGAGCCAGCGCGATCTGCTGGAGCAGCAGGTGGTCCGGCTCGGGGACGGTCCCGAGGCCGTCTGGCAGCGTCCCGGGATCCCGGCCGACCCGGCGCAGCGCGGCGGCGAGCTGCCCGTCATCGGCGCCGGGATCGGCCAGTCGGAGGTTGTCGGCCACGGTGCCCCCGAACAGGTGCGATTCCTGCGTCACGAGCAGCACGGCGGGCCGCGCGGCGGATCCCCCGCGGCCCGGGAGCGAGGCGGTCTCGGCCGGTGCTCCTCCCACCCGGACCGTCCCGGATCCGGGGCCGCCGATCCCGGCGATGAGCCGCCCGAGGGTCGACTTCCCCGATCCCGAAGCGCCGACGAGCGCCAGGGTCGATCCGGCCGGGATCATGAGGCTGATCCCGCTGAGCGCGTCGGCCCGGGCACCCGGGTAGCGGTAGGACGCGGACTCGATACGGATCGTGGCGTCCTCGATGGGGCGCACCGACCTCCCGGGAAGGAATCCGGCACCGGCACCGACACCACCACCGGCGAGCTGCTGCACGCCGACGAGGCGTTCGAGCCCGGCGAGGGCCCGCTGCAGATCGTCGATGCTGCCGAGCAGCCCACCGATCGGGCCGAAGAGCCGGTGGAAGAAGAGCGCGCCGGCGGTGACACCGCCGATCGAGAGGGCTCCGGCGCCCGCCCGCACGAACCCGATCGCGAGCACCGCGCCGAGCCCCACGAACTCCGCGAGGTTCAGCCCGCCGACGAAGCGGTTGCGCGCCCGCGCGGCCTCCCGCTGCGTCTCGACCGCGCGCAGGCTGGCCTCGGCGATCCGGCCGAGTCGATCCTGCTGCAGGCGGTGCGCGCGCACCGTGTCGGCGCCGGCCACGGAGTCGATGATCACCTGCCCGCGCAGCGCTTCCTCCCGCCGCAGCCGCGTGTAGATCGGGCGCGATCGGCGGAGGAAGCGGACCGTGATCCAGACCTGGATCGGCACCGCGAGGAGCGCGCCGAGCGCGAGCCACGGGTCCACCGCGGTCAGCCCGACGGCGGTCAGCACGATCGTGAATCCGGCCTGCAGGAATCTCGGGAGCACCCCGGAGACGGCGTCGGTCACGGCCTCCACGTCGCCGGTCACCCGGGCGACGATGTCACCGCTCCCGGCCTCCTCCACCCGGCCGAGGTCGATCGAGAGCGCCGCGGCGAAGACGTCCTCGCGCAGCCGGGCGAGTGCCCGCTGCAGGCACCCGACGAGCAGGACCCCACCGCCCCACTCGAGTCCGGCCGCGACCGCGCCGGATCCGAGCAGCGCCGCACAGCGCAGCGCCAGTTCGAGTGCGTCGCGCCCCGCGATCACCGCGTCGACGAGCGAGCCGAGCAGCCAGGGCACGAGCAGGCCGGCCGCCGCACCTGCGGCGAGCAGGAGCGTCGCGGCGGCGAGCCGCCAGGGATCCCTGAGCAGAAGTCCCATCGACGCCCGGGCGGTCGCGCGCGCGGAGGCCACGGGCAGCGCGCGCGTCACCGCGGTGCTCCCGCGGCCATCGGGCGCTCCGGAGGCTCCGGCGCACCCCGCTCGACCACGGTCGCGCAGGAGTCGAGGAGCACCCGGCTTCCGGTGATCACCAGGATCGGTCGTCCCAGGCCCGCGAGCCGCTCGGCGACGCGCTGCTCGGTCACCGGATCGAGCGCGGTGGTCGGTTCATCGAGCACGACGGCGTCGCCTCCGGCGTGCAGGGCCCGAGCGAGGAGCACGCGCTGCCGCTGTCCGCCCGACAGCCGCGCACCCCGCTCGCCGATGTCGCCGTCGAGTCCGCCGAGCTGATCCACGACGTCCTCGAGCGCCGCCGCACGCAGCAGTTCCGGATCCACCGGCCCGCCGCACGACACGTTGTCTCGGAGTGACCCGGAGAAGAGCACCGCATCGTGCGGCGGCGCCACGATCCGTGCGGCGTATCGGTGCGGCCCGAGCACGGGCGCATCGTGCCCGCCGACCCGCAGCTCCCCGGGTCCCGGGGCCCGACGGAAGCCCAGGCGATCGGAGGCCTCCCGTGCGGCGGCCGCGGTGCGCACCCGGAGCCCGACGAGTCCGGATCCTGGCCGGAGCACGATCGAGGGCCCCTCCGCAGGATCCCACCGGAGCGGTTCGGATTCGGGACCGGCCGGAACCGCCTCTGCGGAGTCATCCGCCGCGTGCGTCACCGGCAGCGCGTACGATTCGGCGGCGAGCGCGTGGAGGCGCCGGGTCGAGGCCCGCTTGTGCGCCCAGTTCGCCCCGAAGGTGCCGACGTGGTCGAGCGATGCCTGCAGGAATTGGGCGAGCCCGACCACGGTGACGAGCTGCCCCGGGGTGATCCGTCCATCGACCGCCAGCCATGCGGCGGCGAGCGCGAGCGCCGCGAGGTAGGCCACCGATACCGCCCGGCTGACCGCCTGGTAGGTGAGCAGCATGCGCGCCGCCGCGACCGCGCCGCGCCGCGAGGCCTCGCTCGCGGTCCCGTAGCGCGCCACGGCCTCGCTCTGCGCCCCGAGCCCGTGGACCGTGCGCAACCCCGCGAGGGTGTCGGCGGCGACCTCGCTGGCGCGGGCGACCGACGCCTGCTCGGTCATGCCGATGCGCTCGAGGGGTCGTGCGAGGGTCTGCATCACGACGAGCACGAGGGCCGCTCCGAGCAGCACGCCGAGGCCGAGCGGCACCGAGATCGCGAGGAGCACCCCCGAGGACACGAGCACGGCCGCGACGGTCGCCGTCTGTTCGACGATGCTCCAGGAGACTCCGGCCACCCGATAGGTGTCGCTCGTGACGATCGAGAGCACCTCCCCGTCGGCGCGTCTGCGCCGGAGCCGATGCGGATGGAGGACGCGCGCGACGGCGAGCTGGCGCAGCGCGTGCTCGCCGTGCCCATAGACGCGGACCATGCCGAGGGAGGCGGCCTGGTAGCTGGCCGTGAGCACCGTGAAGACCCCGCCGAGCACCGCCAGCCAGACCAGCAGGGCGACGGGATCGCTCGGCCCGATCGCCCGGTCGACGATCACGCCGATGAGCACCGGCACGGCGGTCTCGCACGCCTGGTGCACCATGAGGCCGACAGCGCCCCAGGCCAGGCGGGATCCGCGACCTTCGCGCAGCAGGGCGAGGCGCAGCATCGCGCGGATCCGGAGCTGCTCCGGTGGGCTGATCGACTCGTTCATCGGCCCCAACCGTAGTGTCGCGGGGTTCGGATCGCGCGACAGGCTGTGTTTCGAATCGGACATCACTAGGCTGAGGCACGATCCCAGGAGAGGACGAACGTGCTGAGACCGCCCGGCGCCGCAGCGCCCTCCGACGTGCCCGCGCACCGTCGGGTCGTGCCCGAGGGCTTCCTGCTGACCACCCGGGCCCTCGGGTACCGCTACCTCGACGATTCCGATGGCTGCCGGGAGGAGGAGCACCGGCACGACGAGCACACGGTGCTCTGGCCGGAGCGCGGGATCGCGGATGTACGGGTATCGGGCCGCACGTGGCGCCTCGCCCTCGGGCAGGGGCTCTGGGTGCCGGCCGGCACCCCGCACGCCGCCGATCGCGACGCGAATTCGACGCTGTGGGCGAGCTACATCCTCTCCGAGGCCTGGCCGCGGGAGGTCGGGTCGGTCGGTCCGGTGGTCGTGAACGCGGCGCTGCGCCACCTGCTGATCCACCTCGCGGCGACCGCGATGCCTCGGGAGCAGCGGCTGCGGGCGCAGGCGGTGTGCATGGATCTGGTGACCGCCGAGACCCGGCCGACGGTGCAGCTCCCGCTCCCCCGGGATCCGCGTATCGCGAGCATCGCCGCCGCGATCATGCGGGATCCTGCCGACGACCGCTCGATCGAGCAGTGGGCCGCGCTCACGGCGCAGAGCGCGCGGACGATCGCTCGAGGATTCCGCGCCGAGACGGGCCTGACCTTCAGCCAGTGGCGCACCGCGGCGCGGCTGGCCCGCGCCGCTCAGCTGCTCGACGAGGGGCTTCCGGTGGGCGTGGTCGCCCGCCGGGTGGGCTACGCGACGAACAGCGCGTTCACCGCCGCGTTCAAGCGGGTGATGCGCGAGACCCCGCGCGAGTTCGCGCCCTCCGGCACGAGCTGACCCGGTTCTCGCGGCGCGGACCGTTCGCGCCGCGAGGCGGCACCCTGGACCCGGCGCGCACCGACGCCGCTGTCCGCTGCGCGATGAAGCGTGTCCGGACCCCGCAACCGCGCGGAACTAACATCAGATCTTGGTTAGGGTAGCCTTCCCTGCATTCTGTGTCCGTTCCAAACGAAAAGGTGCCTCCATGTCCTGGCTCCGCCGGTCCGCTCCCATCGCAGCGCTGCTCGCCGCAGTACTCGCTCTCTCCGCCTGCGCCGGCGGAAGCCCCGCCGAACCCGCGGCGGGCGCTACGGGCGGTGCGGGATTCCCGGTCACCATCGAACACGTGCACGGCAAGACCGAGATCCCGGCGAAGCCGAAGCGCATCGTCACGATCGGCTGGATGACCGAGGACATCGTGGCGGCGCTGGGCACCGCACCGGTGGGCGTGCCCTCCGCTTGGGGCGGCGACAAGGACGGGTTCACCCCCTGGTTCCGCTCGCAGGTGACCGAAGTGCTGAAGGCCGATCTGCCGACGGTGCTCAAGGAGGGGGAGGATCCCGACTTCGAGCAGATCCTCTCGCTGCAGCCCGATCTGATCCTCGCACCGCACTCGGGCGTCACCGAGACCCAGTACCAGCGCCTCAGCGAGATCGCGCCGACCGTCGCCTACGCTGAACGCCCTTGGACCTCCGGATCCTGGAAGAAGCTCACCCGCACGGTCGCGACCGCGCTCGGCGAGAAGGCGCTGGGCGAGAAGCTCATCGCGCAGACCGAGGACCGGATCGACGCGGCCGTGAAGGCCCACCCCAAGCTGCGGGGCACCGACTTCCTCTACGGGCTCACCCTGCCCGAGGGCTCCACCGAGCTCGGCCTCTACATCTCGAAGGACCCGCGCGTCGCGTTCCTCCGCGAATTCGGACTCGTCGACTCCCCCGATCTCGGCAAGGCGCTCGGCAACATCGGCAGCGACGACTTCTACGGAGCCGTCAGCCTCGAGAAGCTCGGCGAGATCAAGAGCGACCTCTTCGTCGGCTGGTCGCGCTCCGCGTCCGAGACGAAGGCGACGCTCGCGAACCCGGTGTTCTCGCGCTGGACCCCGATCGCCGACGGCCGCTTCTACTTCATCGAGGACGAGACGATGGGCATGGCGACCAACGGTCCGACGGTGCTCAGCATCCCCTGGGCGATCGACGCGGGCTTCGTCGACGAGCTCTCGAAGGCTGCCGAGGGCGGCTCGGTCGTGCGTCCGGCGAAGCCGTAGGCCCCGCGATGCGTTCGAACGTTCCCGCGGCCGGCGCCCCCGAGGTCTACGTCCCGCGCGTGCACCGGGCCGAGGTCACCGCCGTGCGCGTGCTCGGCCCGGGCATGTCGCGCGTCACCTTCGCCGGCGACGACCTCCGCGATTACCCGACCACCGGGATCGGCGACGAGTACGTCCGTCTGTTCTTCCCCGACGCACCCGACGACGAACTCCGGATGCCGGCCGTCGACGGCCGCGGCTGGAGCTACCCGGAGGGGGTCGAACCGATGGAGATGCGCACCTACACGATCCGGGATCGTCGACCGGGAGAGATCGACATCGACTTCGTCCTGCACGACGGCGGCATCGCCGCGGAATGGGCGAAGCAGGCGAGCCCCGGCCAGGCCATCGCCCTCAACCCGCCGACGGCGCTCTACGAGCGGCCGACGCACGCCACCCACCAGCTGCTCGTCGCCGACGAGCCGGCGCTGCCCGCGGCGCTCCGCATCGCGGAGCTCACCGCGGGATCGGTCGCCACGACCATCATCGCTGAGGTCCGCAGCGCCGAGCACGAGCTCCTGCCGGAGCTCCCCGCGGGCGTCGACGTGCGCATCGTCTGGGTGCGCGGCACGGGCAACGGCCACGCGCCGAGCGCCCTCGTCCCCGCGCTCCGCAAGGTCGCCGCCGGGCCCGACGCCTACGTCTGGGTCGCCGGCGAAGCCAGGCTCACCCGCGAGGCGCGCAAGCACCTGCGCCACGAGCTCGGGCTCCCGGCCGACGCGTACAAGTGCATCGGGTACTGGACCGAGCGCGGTGAGGAATGGGAGGCGCGCTACGCGGCCCAGGGTCCCGAGTTCGACGCGAAGATCCAGGCGCTCTACGACAGCGACCGGGACATCGAGGACATCATCGACGACGTCTCCCGCCTCTTCGAGGCCGCCGAGCTGTGACCGCGCACCCGATCACCGCCGAGGCGGCGGCCGCGCGCGAGGCCCCGGGAGGGCTCGCGCGCGGCAACGCCGCGCGCACCGTCGGACTGCTGATCGCCATCGCGGTGCTCGTCGCCTGCGTGTTCCTGAGCATCGGAGTCGGTGCTCGCGGCATCGAGCCGGGCACGATCTGGGACGCGGTGTTCGCCTTCGACCCCGCGAACGACGAGCACGTGATGGTGCGCGAGCTCCGGATCCCCCGCACCATCACCGGCCTCGTGGTCGGACCGGCGCTCGGGCTCTGCGGCGCCCTGATCCAGTCGTTCACACGCAACCCGCTGGCCGACCCCGGGATCCTCGGCGTGAACGCCGGCGCCACCTTCGCCGTCACCCTCGCGGTCGGCCTCCTCGGTGTCACCGAGCCCCTCGGGTACGTCTGGTTCGCCCTCGCCGGAGCCGGCATCGTCACGATCGTCGTGTACCTGCTCGGCTCCATCGGCGGCACCCGGGCGACCCCGGCGAAGCTCACGCTCGCGGGCGTCGCGATCAGCGCGGCGCTCGGCGGGGTCACGACCGCGCTGACCCTCGCGAACCGGAGGATCTTCGACGACCTGCGGTTCTGGGGTGTCGGATCGATCGGCGGGCGCGACCTCGAGACGGTGCTGTCCTTCGCACCGTTCATCGTGGTCGGCACCGTGCTCGGCCTCGCGACCGCGCGGTCCCTCAACGCGCTCGCCCTCGGGGACGAGCTCGGCGCCGCACTCGGCGTTCGAACGGCCCGCGTCCGGGTGGTCGTGATCGTCGCGGTCACGCTGCTCGCCGGAACCGCGACCGCGGTCGCCGGACCGATCGCGTTCGTCGGCCTCATGGTGCCGCACGCCGTGCGCTGGTTCGTGGGACCCGACCAGCGCTGGATCTTCCTCTACACCCTGGTGGTATCGGCGATCCTGCTGCTGGTCTCGGACGTCCTGGGGCGGATCATCCTGCCGAGCGGCGAGCTCCGCGTCGGGCTCGTCACGGCCATCGTCGGCGCACCCGTGCTGATCCTGCTCGCACGCCGGAGGACGGTGAGCGGACTGTGACGCTCGGACGGACCATCCACCGGGGCTACCCGTCGACCGTGCGGCGGCACGCGAAGGCGGGCCCGGATCGCGGCTACCGCGCCATCGCGCTGCGCCGCGGACGCTTCTCGGGCGTCGTGCCCGCACGCACCCTCACCGTGTGCGCAGCCCTGCTGCTCGGGATCCTCGTGCTCGGCGTCGTCGCCCTCGGGATCGGCACCGTGCCGCTGTCGCCCGATCAGGTGATCGGCGCGTTCCTCGGCACCGGCGACCCGCAGTCGAGACTGCTCGTGCTCGGCTGGCGCCTGCCCCGCGCGCTCTTCGCCGTGGCCGCCGGGGCGGCGCTCGCGATCTCCGGTGCGATCTTCCAGTCGCTCACCCGCAACCCGCTCGGCTCCCCCGACGTGATCGGGTTCTCCGCCGGCTCCTACACCGGAGCGATCATCGTGATGCTCGCGCTCGGATCCACCCGCTACCTCGACGTCGCGGCCGGATCCCTCATCGGCGGCGGCATCACCGCCGCCTGCGTCTACCTGCTCGCCCTGCGCCGCGGCACCCTGCAGCCGTTCCGCCTCATCATCATGGGGATCGGCGTCGCCGCGCTGCTCTCGTCCGTGAACTCGGCCCTCATGCTCTTCGTCGATTCCGAGACTGCGATGCTCGGAGCGGTGTGGTCGGCGGGATCCCTCAACGGGCTCGGCACGGCGCAGCTGCTGCCGATGGTGCTCGTGCTCGCGGTGCTGCTCATCGGCGTCGCCGCGCTCGCGACGCCGCTGCGCCAGCTCGAGCTCGGCGACGACGCGGCACGGGCGCTCGGCACCCGCGTCGGGCTCGCCCGGGTCGGCGCCGTGATCCTCGGCGTCGCGCTCACCGCGCTCGTGACGGCCGCGGCCGGGCCCATCGCCTTCGTCGCGCTCGCGGCCCCGCAGATCGCGCACCGGCTCACCCGCGGATCCGGGCTGCAGCTCATCCCGTCGGCGCTCGCCGGCGCCCTCATGCTGCTCGCCTCGGACACCCTCGCGCAGCGCCTCGGGTTCCCCGTCGGCGTGATCACCGCGTCGCTCGGCGGCGTCTACCTGGCCTGGCTGCTGGCCGATGAATTCCGGAGGAGAAGATGAAGAACCGCGAACCGGACCCGCTGCACGCGCCCGACGGAGCGAATGCGCTCACCGCCGCCGGCCTCACCGTGGGCTACGACGGCCGGATGATCTGCAACGGGGTCGATCTGTCGATCCGTGACGGTTCCTTCACCGCGGTGATCGGGCCGAACGCGTGCGGCAAGTCGACCCTGCTCCGCGCGCTCGCCCGGATCCTTCCGCGCGAGAGCGGCTCCGTGCTGCTGGACGGACGCGAGATCCTCGATCTGCCCGCAAAGGAACTGGCTCGGCGGCTCGGGCTGCTCCCCCAGACCTCGATCGCGCCCGAGGGCATCCGCGTCGCAGACCTCATCGCTCGAGGCAGGCACCCGCACCAGCGGCTCTTCGATCGCTGGTCGGCGGCCGATGAGGCCGCGGTGGTCCGCGCGCTCGACGCGACCGGCACCACCGAACTGTCCGGCCGGCTCGTCGACGAGCTCTCCGGCGGGCAGCGCCAGCGCGTCTGGCTCGCCATGGCGCTCGCCCAGGAGACCCCGCTGCTCCTGCTCGACGAGCCGACCACCTACCTCGACATCGCCCACCAGTACGCCCTGCTCGAGCTGTTCGAGCGGCTGCGGGCCGCGCACGGGCGGACGATCGTCGTCGTGCTGCACGACCTCAACCAGGCCGCGCGCTACGCGAGCAACCTCGTGGTGATGCGCGAGGGCGAGGTCGTCGCCTCGGGCGCGCCCGCCGATGTGCTCACCTCTGATCTCGTCGAGGAGGTCTACGGGCTGCCCTGCCGGGTCGAACCGGATCCCGAGACCGGTGCGCCCATGGTGATCGCGCGGCGCGGGCTCGCGGCGGTCGCCGAGCGGCGCGCGGCAGCCTGAACCGAGGCCGTCCCGGGGCCGGATCCGGGCAGTCGCGACGGACCCCGAAGTACGTCTCGACGAAGTCGAAGATCCGGCTCAGCGGCCCCTGAATTCGGGGTTTTCACTCTCTCGCGAGGCTTGTTACGGTTGACCGTCCCCGCCCGAGAATCCCCGATGAGGAGCCATGTCAGACGTCGATATCTCACGTCCGCACGACTACGATCACAGCCACGCCGACGTCTCGTCGGGTTGGCTGCGCGCCTCCGTGTTCGGGGCGATGGACGGGCTCGTCTCGAACCTCGGACTCATCACCGGCATCGCCGCCGCCGGCGCCGCGCCGGGCATCGTCGCGATCACCGGCATCTCGGGCCTCATCGCGGGCGCGATCTCGATGGCCCTCGGCGAGTTCACCTCGGTCCGCACCCAGAACGAGCAGCTCGACGCGGAGGTACTGACCGAGCGCGCCGCGCTCGAGCGCAACCCCATCGGCGAGGAGGCGGAGCTCGCCGCGCTGTTCGCCGGGCTCGGCATGGACGAACCGACCGCGAAACAGGCGGCGTCGCAGGTGCACGGCGATCACGAGCGGGCGCTGCGCGTGCACCTCGCGCACGAGCTCGGGCTGCACCCGGAGGAGAAGCCGTCGCCGTGGGTCGCGGCGATCTCGTCGTTCATCGCGTTCAGCATCGGCGCGCTGATCCCGATCCTCCCGTTCCTCTTCGGCTTCGGAACGCTGTGGACCGGCCTGATCTTCGGCGGCGCCGGCCTGCTGCTCGCCGGCGGGCTCGCGGCCTCGTTCACCCGCAAGAACCGAGCGCTCGGAGCCCTGCGCCAGCTGCTGTTCGGCGGCATCGCGGTCGCCGTCACCTATGCCGTCGGCACCGCGCTCGGCGTCTCCTCGATCGGGTAGTCCCGAGGGCTCCGCGCGCGGCGCGTTCATCGCTTCCACCCAACCCGACCCCGCTTTTTCGGACCTTCGGACGGAACGAACGCGCTCGTTGCTCAGCAGGATGGTGGCACCGCGTTCACGATCCGAGGAGCACCGATGCCCGCACGCCCAGCACCCGTCATGCGCGACGGGCTCCTCGACGTCGCAGCGATGACCGACGAGGTGCTCGAGCTGGTCCGCTGCGAGTCGCCCTCCGACGACCTCGCCGCGGTCGCGCGCAGCGCCGACGCGGTGGACGGCCTCGGCTCCCGCTTGCTCGGCCGCCGCGCCGAACGGATCGAGATCGACGGGGTCACCCACCTGCGCTGGCGCTTCGGCGGCACCCCCCGCGTGCTGCTGCTCGGCCACCACGACACCGTCTGGCCCGTCGGCTCCCTGCCCGCGCACCCGGCGGAGGTTCGCGACGGCCGGCTCACCGGCCCGGGATCCTTCGATATGAAGGCCGGGATCGTCATGGCGTTCCACGCCATCGCCGCGCTGCCGTCCCCCGACGGGGTCTCCCTGCTCATCACGGGCGACGAGGAGCCCGGATCCACGACCTCGCGCGCGCTCATCGAGGACGAGGCCCGGGGCTGCGCCGCCGCGCTCGTGCTCGAGGCAGCCGGCCCCGGGGGCGCGCTGAAGACGGAGCGCAAGGGCGTCTCGCGCTACGAGGTGCACGTGCGGGGCCGCGCCGCGCACGCGGGCCTCGAACCCGAGCGGGGCGTCAACGCGACCCTCGAACTGGCGCATCAGGTGCAGGCGGTCGCGGGGATCGGGGCGCCCGGGATCGGGACGACCGTCACCATGACCCGCGCCGAGGCCGGGACCACCTCGAACACCGTGCCCGCGCGCGGGCACTTCGCCGTCGACGTGCGCGCGACCTCCGCCGCCGAGCAGCAGCGCGTGCACGCCGAGATCGGCGCGCTCGCGGCCCATCTGCCCGGCGCCTCCGTCGAGGTGCTCGGCGGCGTGAACCGCCCGCCGCTCGACCTCCGGTCGTCCCGGGCGCTGTTCGCGCGCATCAGCCGGATCGCCGACGAGCTCGACCTCGGCCCGCTCGACTCGGTCGCCGTGGGCGGCGCGTCCGACGGCAACTTCACCGCGGGGGTCGGCACGCCCACCCTCGACGGACTCGGCGCCGTCGGCGGCGGCGCGCACGCGGACGACGAGCACGTGATCGTGTCCGAGCTCGAGCCCCGGGCGCGGCTGCTCTCAGTGCTCATCGCCGAGCTCCTCGCCGATGCCGATGCCGGCGCCAGAAGCGGAACCGGCACCGGCACCGACGCGGGAACCGCCACCGGCGGCACCGAGCCCGGCGAGCGGATCGGCCGTGCGTAGCGACGCATCGGGCCCCGATGCCGACGCCGACGCCCGCCTCGCCGAGCAGCGCTCGGGCATCGCGATCCGCGAACTCGACGACATGCGCTCGCTCGCGGCGGTGCAGCGCCTCTACGAGGCCGTCTGGCGCACCGGCCCCGCCGGCACCCCGGTCACGGCCGATCTGCTGCGCGCGCTCGCGAAGTCGGGCAATCCGGTGTTCGGCGCGTTCGACGGCGACGAACTGCTCGGCGCCTGCTTCGGGTTCAGCTCGCCGCCCGACACCGCGAACTTCCACAGCCACATCGCGGGCGTGACCGCGGGCGCGCAGGGGCGCAGCATCGGGCTCGCGCTCAAGCTGCGGCAGCGCGCGTGGGCGCTCGGGCGCGGCATGCGCACCATGACCTGGACCTTCGATCCCCTGATCCGCCGCAACGCCGTGTTCAACCTGGCGAAGCTGGGGGTGGAGCCGGTCGAATACCTCACCGATTTCTACGGCCAGATGGACGACGACGTGAACCGCGGCGACGCGAGCGACCGGCTGCTCGTCCGCTGGCATCTCGACCGCCCGCTGCCCCCGCACCGCGAGCAGGCCGTCCCGCCTCCGCCCGAGGCGATCCGGATCCCGGTGCCCGCCGACGTCGAGACGCTCCGCCTCGACGACCCGCTGCGCGCCGCCGGGTGGCGGCTCGACCTGCGCCGCGAGCTCGGCGCGCGCATGGCGGCCGGTGCGTCCGTGATCGGGTTCGCCCGCGACGGGCACTACCTGGTCGTCCCGGCGGCGGCTTCCGCCGCTTCGGCCGCCCCACCGGGCACCGCTCCGACCCCCGCAGAGAAGCAGGAGACCCCATGAAGCTCGCAGCGATCGAGACCCGCATCGTCGAGATGCCGCTCGTGACCCCGTTCCGCACCTCGTTCGGCACTGAGACGGTGCGCCAGGTGCTCGTGGTGCGCGCCGAGACCGACGAGGCCGAGGGCTGGGGCGAGTGCGGTGCCAGCGAGGCCCCGCTCTACTCGTCGGAGTACACGGAGGGTGCCGCAGCCGTGATCCGGGACTTCTTCGTCCCGGCGCTGCGAGAGGCGCAGCGCGGCCTCGGCGACGCGTTCGACGCGTACCGGATCGCGCCCGCGCTCGCCCCGTTCAAGGAGCACCGGCTCGCGAAGTCGGCGCTCGAGACGGCGATCCTCGATGCGCAGCTGCGGGCCCGCGGCGTCTCGTTCGCCTCGGCACTCGGCGCGGTGCGGGAGTCGGTGCCGTGCGGCGTCTCGCTCGGCATCACCGACACGATCGATCAGCTGCTCGACACGGTCGCGGCATCGCTCGACGCCGGCTACGTCCGCATCAAGCTCAAGATCGAACCGGGCTGGGACCTGGATCCCGTGCGCGCCGTGCGCGAGCGCTTCGGTGACATCGACCTGCAGGTCGACGCGAACGCCGCCTACCGGCGCAGCGATGCGCGCCTGCTCGCGAAGCTCGACGCGTTCGATCTCACGCTGCTCGAGCAGCCGCTGCCCGCCGACGATCTGCTCGGCCACGCGGCGCTCGCCCGCGAGATCTCGACCCCGATCTGCCTCGACGAGTCGATCACCTCCGCGCGGGCGGCGGCCACCGCGATCGAGCTCGGGGCCGTCCACATCGTCAACATCAAGCCGGGCCGCGTCGGCGGCTACCTCGAGGCGCGCCGGATCCACGATCTGTGCGCGGCGCACGACGTGCCGGTCTGGTGCGGCGGCATGCTCGAGACGGGGATCGGCCGGGCCGCGAACGTGGCCCTCGCCGCGCTCCCCGGTTTCCTGCTGCCGGGCGACACCTCCGCCTCGGAGCGCTACTTCGCGACCGACCTCACCGAGCCGTTCCGGCTCGAGGAGGGGCGCATTGCCGTGCCGACCGGGCCCGGTCTCGGCGTCACCCCGATCCCCGAGGTGCTCGACCGGTTCACCGTGCGGCAGGATCGTCTGCCCTGCTAGCCTCTGGCTGCTGAGCACGCGACGAGCCGCACCCACGAGGCGCTGATCTGGAGGGCGACATGACCGGACGACCGGCGACCCATCGGCCGCAGACGAGCCTGACGCGCGTGCTCGAGGAGTTCGGCACGACGCTGCTCGACGTCGTCGCCGGCGAGATCACGGAGCGCACCGTCGAGGCGATCGTGATCCACGACCCGCTCGACGAGCCGGAGTCGCCGCGCGGTGCGCTCGTGCTCGGTGTCGGCGTGCGCGACGCCGGCGACGCGGTGCGGATGCTGCCCCGGCTCGGCCTGAGCGGGGCGGTCGCGCTCGTGGTCCGCGCGCCGTTCGCCGCTTCGCCCGAGGTGACCGCGGCCGCGGCGGAGTCGGGCGTCGCCGTGCTGTCGCTCACCCGCGGCACCGCCTGGGCGCACCTCGCCGGCCTGCTGCGCGCGCTCATGACCCCGGGCGACCCCGACGACGCCCGACCCGTCACCTTCGGCGGGATCCTCGCCGGCGACCTGTTCGCGGTCGCGAACGCGATCGCGGCCCTGCTCGGGTTCCCCGTCACCATCGAGGATCGCAACTCGCGGCTCGTCGCCTACTCCGCCCGGCAGGACGGCCCCGACGGCCGCGGCCCCGTGCAGGCGGTGCCGCCGCAGTACACCCGGATCCTCGAGGAGCGCGGCCTGTTCCAGGAGGTCTCGCGCAGCGAGCAGCCCGTGCTCGTCTCGGAGCTCGTCGCCGAGATCGACGCGCGCACCGTGCTCGCGGTCCGCGCGGGCGAGGAGGTGCTCGGCACGATCTGGGTGAGCACGGCCGAGCCGCTCAGCGCGGAGCACCTGCAGGCGCTGCACGATGCGGCGAAGCTCGTCGCTATGCACATGGTGTGGCAGCGCACCGACGCCGACGCCGAGCGCCGCAGGCGCGCGGGACTCCTGCGCACCGCGCTCGACGGCGGGACCGACGCGCCCGAGACCCTGCACCGGCTCGGCCTGCGCGACGAGGCGATGGTCGTGCTGGCCCTCACCCTCGTCGACGCGGCCCCCTCCGCACCCGATCGGATCTCGGCCGACCGCGTCTCCCCCGCGCTGCTCGCGGCGGAGCGCAAGCGGGTCGCCGACGCCTTCGCGGTGCACCTGGCGTTCGCGCACCCGCGGGCCGTGACGGGGCTGATCGGCGACGTCGCCTACGGCGTGCTCCCGAGCGGCGACGACGAATCGGCGGTGCGCTTGGCGACCGAGTTCCTCACCCGGGTGCGCTCGGCCCAGCAGCCCGTCGTCGGCATCGGCCGCGTCGCCCGCGACGGCGCCGAGCTCGCCCGATCCCGCTCGGGCGCGGACCGCGCGCTGCGCGTGCTCCGGGCGGCGTCCGGATCCCACCGCGCCGGGCCGGTCGTGCGCTTCGACGACGTGCACGCCGAGGCGCTGCTGCTCGAGCTCCCCGTGCCCGCGAAGGACCTCCCCTCGGGCGTCATCGCCCGGCTCGCCGCCTACGACGAGGAGCATCAGAGCGCGCTCGTCGACACGCTCCGCGCCTGGCTCGACGCGTTCGGCGACGTGGCCGCGGCGTCCGCCGCGATGTACGTGCACACCAACACGTTCCGGTACCGGCTGCGCCGCGTCACCGAGGTGGGGCTCATCGACCTCGACGACCCGGACGCGCGCTTCGCCGCGATGCTGCAGCTGCGCCTGCTCGCCCTCGCATCGGACCGCTGACCGGCGGCGCACCGCGGGCGGCATCCCGCCCAGCCGCGCGCGGCTCACCGCGGCGCGAACGCGCCGATCAGCAGGGGCACCGACACGAACAGCAGGATCGTCGCGACGCCGATCCCCGCCCACACCCAGCTGAGTCCCGATCCCTCGCCGGAATCGCGGACGCGCACCGCCGGAGCCTGCGCGGCGGGCGCGAGCGCCGCCGCGTACCGGCTCGTCTGGTGTTCCAGCAGATCGACGAGCCGCTGCGTGGCGAGCAGGAGGCGCCGCATCTCCTCCGGCTTCCAGAACGCCGTGGACGGCTTCAGGTACAGGGTCAGCCGCCCGTCGACCAGTTCGAGCTCGGCCTCGTGCGAGAACTCCAGCACCGCCTCGATGACGTCGGGGGTCAGCAGGACCAGGGCGTCGATCTGGCCGCCCGGCACGACGAAGAGCCGGAACCGCTCGGCGTAATCGCCCTCGAGCGCGAGCCGCTGCACGCCGCTGCGCGAGATCCCGGCCAGCGGGAGGATGCGCGCGCGGCGGTTCTTGAGGACGAGGTGCGGCACGGGGGTGCCGAGCTCGACCTCGACGAAGACGAACGCCCGGCGCACGTCGGCGGACGAGCGGTGTCCGGAACCGAACGCCCGATGCCGCCCCAGCGCGAAGCCGATCCCGTGCCCGCACGCACGGGCGTCACCCGAGAGCACGTCGCGTTCGACTCCCCGCAGGTGGCTGGGGAATCCGAGCCCGGGGCGCCGCACGTTCTCCTGCCGGGCGGCGAAGGCCAGGCCGTTCGCGCGGGCGAAGCCCTCGAGCCGCGCGCCCCGCATCGCGTCCCGCACGCGGGTGACCGCGAGGTGCACCACGGCGAGGGCCCAGAGCGCTGGGACCGCCGCGAGGAACGGGAGGACGCCCGCTCCGCGCAGCAGAATCACCGTCAGCGCGACGAACACGCAGAACGCGACGGCCGCCGCGCATGCGATCACGCCCACCGGTGGAGACCCGGGAGCCTGAGAGCCCCGCGCGTACCGGAGCACCCGGCGCATTCCGGGCCGGCGCCGCAGGGGCGAGAGATCCGCGTCGGACAGCCCGCCCCCGGGGCTCATCAGCGCCTCGAGAAGACCGCGTCGTACTCGGCGCCCGTCACCTCGACGACGTCGGTCAGCGGCACGTAGGTCGCGCGGTCGAGGAACTTGCGCAGCTGGACGAAGAGCACCCGATCCTTCTTGTTCTGCCACACCACGAGGTGCAGGGGGCCGCTGTCGACGACCGGACGCTTCATCACGAGCTCGCGGAAGTTGCGGGCGGAGAAGAGCGCGAGCGCCTCCTGCTCGTCGGTCCGGCGCAGGTCGAGCCGGGCGTCCGTGAACTGGGTGATCTTGCTCCCGGTCTCGGCCGAGGACCAGCCGAGGCCCATGAGACCGCGGCGCTTGAAGCGCCCCGGATCGGCCGAGAAGAACTCCTGGTGGGATTCCGCGTTGAACGTCGTCATGGGGGGGGCTTCCTTGTCGCTGGGATGAAGAGCGGGGGTCGGTTCCGCGAGTCGGATCGACCGTCTCCGCATCGCGCACATTACCAGACTTCCGTCAGGGAATAGGCGTGATCCGGAACTCGTCAGAGCTCAGATCTCCAGCTCGTCGAGGAGCACCGCCAACCACTCGGAATCCTGCTGCGCGAGGACCTCGGGGCTCGTCGCCGCGCCGTGCCCGGCGTTCTCGAACACGTGCAGCAGAATCGGCGCCTCCCCGCGCTGCGCGGCCTGCAGCCTCGCGACGAACTTGCGCGCCTGCCAGGGCGGGCAGCGGGGATCGGTGGCCCCGGCCTGCACGTACACCGCAGGGAACCGCGCGGGCTCGACGAGCTCGTAGGGCGAGTTGCCCGCGAGCCGCCGAACATCCTCGGCGACGTCGGGATCGCCCCAGGCCTTGCGGATCACGAACTCGAGGTAGGGATCGCGGATCCCGCCGATGAGGTCGAGCAGGGGCGCACGAGGCAGCACCGCGCGCCAGAGATCCGGACGGGTCGTCACGGCGACTCCGCACATGAGCCCGCCGTCGGATCCGCCGGTGAGCGCGAGCCCGCCCTGCGCCGCGATCCCGGTCGCGAGCAGGTGCTCGGCGACGGCGACGAGATCGCCGTCGCGCACGTGCCGACGCTCGCGGTGCGCGCCGCGGAACCAGTCGCTGCCGAGTTCGCCTCCGCCCCGCAGATAGGCCTGCACGAGCGTGCCGCCGGCCGCGACGAACGCGGCGAGGTCGCCCTGGTACTGCGGCAGCAGCGGCACGTTGGCCGCTCCGTAGGCCGAGATGAGCACGGGCGCGGGCGCCGCAGGATCGGCGCCCGCCGGGCGCACCACGTGGAAGGGGATCCCGGTGCCGTCGAGCGCGGTGGCGCAGGCGAGCTCGACCGTCGCGTCGAGCTCGATCCCGGGCGCCCGCAGCGTCTCGAGCGCGCCGGTCGCCGGCAGGTAGCGGTACACGCCCCACGAGGTGGTGAGCGTGGAGAACGCGAAGACGTAACCGTCCCGCTCGCTCGCGGGCGGATTCGCGGCGAGCGCGGTGAGGGCGAAGAACGGGGATCCGATCGCGCCCTCGCCGGGCAGCGGCACCCGGCCCGGCTCTCCGGGCAGCTCGCGTCCGTCGAGCCCGAGGATCCGCACGAACGCGACCGTGCGGTCGAAGCCGTGCAGCAGGAGGCGGTCGCCGACCGGGGTGATCGCGCGCAGCACGGTGTCGCCCTGCGGCACGAGCTCGGTCCAGGTGCTCGGATCGTCGGGGTGCGCGGCGTCGAGCGGGATCGCGACGACGCGCCCCCGCGGGGCGTCGACGTCGGTGACCGCGATGTAGGCGTCGCCCACGATGTGGCCGGCGACCGTGCCTCCGGGGCCGAGCGGGAGCCCCGTGACGAAGGGCCGCCAGGGCTCCCCCGGGGTGTCGAGCGCGCGCACGGCGACCGGTGCGGGGCTGCCGAGCCGGTGGCTCGCGACGGCCCGCCGGCCATCGGCCGAGTACTGCAGCCGGGTGTACTCGCGCGACCCCTCGGGGATCGGCACGGCCTCGATCCGCGTGCCGTCGCCGATGCGGTGCTCGAACACGGCCTGCGCGAAGTCCTCGGGTCGGCCGGTGAGGGCGAAGAAGGAGAATCCGAGACTGTCGGGCCACCAGCTCACGCCCCCGGCCCAGGCGCTGTGCAGGGTCTGCGGCGGAGCGTCGGCGCGCTCCGCGCCGGTGCCGACGTCGACGATGCGGATCCGGTGGTGCTCGCTGCCGTCGGTGCAGACGCCGAGCGCGAGCAGCCGGCCGTCGGGCGAGGGCGCGAGCCAGGACAGGGTGGGGGCGGGCGCGTCGGTCCCGAGCTCCGGGTCGCGGAAGTCGGCGAGCCGCGCGAGCACCCGACCGGGCCCGTAGGGGGTGTCGGCGACGAGCACCTCCGGGCCGTTCGGGCCGGCTTCGGCGCGGAACCAGTGCCCCGCGGCGGGTGCGGGCAGCTCGGGCCGCGCGCCGTCGTCGAAGGCCTCGACGAGCGCGCGAGCGCGCTCCAGGTGCCCGCCCGCGGCGATGGTGGAGACGGCGAGCGCGGCCTGCTCCCGCTGCCAGTCGCGCACCTCGGCGGTATCGGCTTCGAGCCAGCGGTAGGGGTCGGGGATCCGCACGCCCGCGGGCTCCGAGAACTCGGTCCCGGTGCGGGTCGGCGGGGAGGCGGGGCTCACGGCTGCTCCTTCGCGTCAGGGGTCCCGAGGCCGAACTCGGCCCGGAGGCGCTCGAAGGCGCCGGGCACGCGATTGGCCTCGCGCAGGTGCACCACGGCGTCGAACGCCGCGGGGAAGTCGTCGACGGGGTCGAGCTCGCCGCCGGCGAGGATCCCGCTCGCTCCGGCCAGCAGCTCGGCGAGCTCGGGATCCGCGCCGGCGTCGAGGCGCAGCAGCACCGCGACGGATTCCGCGCCCGCGGTCTCGGGTGCGGGCAGGACCCGTTCGAGCGCCGCTTCGAGGCTGCCCGGCACGGGACCCCGGTGGTCGAGCAGCACGTCGCAGTCGAAGGGGCGCGGCGACCGCTGCTCGAACCGCACGAGCGGGCCGTAGGCGTAGGAGGTCGCGATCGCGCGATACGCGGATCCCGGTTCGCCGGCGAGCAGGGATCCGAGGGTCGCCCGGCCGTGCAGCGGGGTCCGGCGCACGTGCGAGTTGTGCGCGAGCAGGATCGTCCGCCCGTACCGCTCGGCGATCCAGCGCACGGTGTCGGCCATGAACCGCTCGCGCGGGTAGGGGCGGGGAGCACCGTCGGGGCCCGGTCCGTCGACGAAGTCGAGCTCGCCGAGGAAGGCCTCGAGCGAGGCCGCGGCCCGCTGCGCGATCCCGTCGTCCTGCGCGCGCACGCGCTCGATGAGACCGCGGATCACGGCGACCAGCTCGGCCCGCTCCGCGGGGTCCATCCGGTCGAGCGCGATGGCCGCCTCGGTGCGTCCGCCGAGATCGGAGCGACGGAGCAGCTCGGCGTCGCCGGGCAGCGCGGGGATCCGGTCGAGGCAGGCCCGCACGGCGGGTCCCGGCGAGGTCGAGGATCCGGGGAGGTCGATGCCGATCACCCGCACGCGGCGTTCCGGGTGGGCGAGGTTCCAGTCGCGGAGCCCGGCGAGCATGCGCTGCACCTGGGGCGAGGCGCCGAACCCGTAGGTCATGCCGTCGCGGGCGACCGCGTCGAGGTCGGCATCGCGGCCGGCGCCGCCGACCCACGCGTCGAGCGCGAGGGACTCGGCGAAGCCGGACTCGATGGCGACCGCGGCGAACGGCGCGACGGCCCCGCCCGGATCCTGCACGAGCGCGCGCACGATCAGGTCCTGCACGGTCTGCACGTCGGCGACGCTGTGCGCGGCCTCCCCGACCGCGAGCACGCGGGCGCCGCGCGCGAGCGCGCGCACCGCAGCGGCGTCCTCCGCGGCGATCGATCCGGGATCGATCGCCGCGGAGTCGACCGCCGAAGCGGCGAAGCTGCGGAGCGCGCGCACGGGGGTTACTTCTGCCCCTCGGTGAAGTACCACTGCTCGGGCGAGTAGATGAAGCTGAGCAGCGCGTTGAAGGTCTCGGGCGGGCCGCTCAGGGTGTCCTTCCACACGACGAGGGTATCCGGCGTCGGCAACCACAGCGCGGGCAGTTCCTCGCCGATCAGCGTGCCCTCGACGGCGAGCGCCTGCTCGTCGAGACCGTAGGTCGAGGCCGAGATGGCCGTGTCGACCTCGGGGTTCGAGTAGCTGCCGAGGTTGAAGCTGCCGTCGGTGTTGAACACGGTGTTGCTCGTCGGGTACCCGGCCGCCTGGTAGAGCGGACCGAAGTCCTGCATCGCCCACTCGTTGGTCTTGGCCGGGGCGAAGCTGTTGCCGTAGTTCTCGTACATGTAGTTCAGCGACTTCGTGACGACCTTGATGTCGATGCCGACCTTCTTCGCCTCGGAGACGAAGGCGAGGTCGCGGGCGCCCACGTAGGCCGGGGTGTTGGCCGACGCGATCGTGAAGCTGATCTTCTGCCCCTGCGCGATCCCCTCGCCGCACTGGCCCGCGCCCGTTCCCGGGTTCGTGCAGGTGGTGCCCTTGGGGTCGACGGTCCAGCCGTTGTCGGTCAGCAGCTTCTGCGCGGCCTTCGGGTCGAACGGGTACGGCGGCTTGTCGCCGAACTTCGGCGGGAAGGGCGACTCCGCGCCGAGCGGGCTGTAGTTCTCCTCGCCCGCGCCGTTGTATACGCCGCGGCTCTTGACGTAGCCGGGCTGGTCGATGAGCTGCTGCAGGGCCTGGCGCACGTACTTCTGCGCGATGACCTTGTCGAACCCGTCGACCGTGTTCTTGAAGTTGATGATGAGCGAGTCGAAGCGGGCCGGCGCCGGTGCACCGTAGACGTGGTAGCCCTTCTTCTGCAGCGCGGGGATCTGCGAGGCGAAGCTCGAGTCGAGCGTGCCGACGGTGAGCTTGCCCGCCTTGTACTGGTTCAGCACGGCCGAGGCCGAGGTGAACGCCTTGAAGTCGACCTGGGCGAGGCGGTGCTCGCCGGGGCCGCTGTACTTCGTGTTCGGCGTGAGCGAGTACGAGCCGGTCGTGGGTTCGAACGACTTCAGCTGGTACGGACCGTTCACGATCTTCCACAGCGGGTTCGTGGCGAAGGTCGACTGGTCGGCGGACTGCGAGGTGAGGTACGCGTAGATCGCCTTCGCGTTCTCGGGCTTCGTGAAGTCGAGCAGCGGGCCGCCCGTCTTCGCGACGCTCCAGTCGGCCGACGGCATCACGTAGATGAGTTCGAGCATCGACAGCAGGTAGGACGGGTTGTAGACCTTCTCGAGCTGGAGCACGAGGGTTTTGTCGTCGAGAGCGGTCGCGGTGACGCCGTCGGGGAACTGGCCGGGCGTGTAGAAGCTCCAGTTGGCGGGGCTCTCGGCGATCGCGGCCTTGAGCAGGGCGAGCGAGAATACCACGTCCTTCGAGGTGACCGGCTTGCCGTTCGACCACTGGTAGTCCTTCATCGTGATCGTCACGGTCTTGCCGTCGGCGCTCGTCTTCGGCAGCTCGGCGAGGCTCGATCCGGGATCCACGATCTCGCCGCCCGTGCCGCTCGGGCGGTAGAGCGCGCGCCAGAGCATGCCGCGGGCGATCACGGTGCCGCTGGCCTCGGCCGGCGGGTACGGATAGATGTAGTTCGGGCTGAGGCCGGGGGTCAGCGCGACGGTCGCGGTGCCGCCGGTCTGCGGCTTGCCCGATTCCTTGGGCAGGGTCGAGTAGTCGGACTTCGCGTCGGTCGGGCCGGCGCAGCCGGAGAGCAGCAGTGCTCCCGCGGCTGCGACGACGACCGCGATGCGGGCGCCTCGGCGGGTGAGGATCGTCATGTGGGTTCTCCTGGTTCGGAAGGGGAAGGGTCGTTCGGGGCGGCTACTCGCCGCGGCGGTCGAGGGCGTCGCGCAGGGCGTCGCCGAGCAGGTTGAGGGCGAGCACCGTGAGCACGATGCAGCCGCCGACCGGGTAGATGAGCCACCAGTAGTCGGAGGCGATGAAGGTGACGCCCGCGGAGAGCTGGCTGCCCCAGTCGGTCACCGGGTAGGTGAGGCCGAAGCCGAGGAAGCCGAGCGCCGCGATCGTGAGGATCGCGTCGGCGACCTGGAAGGTGACGTTCACCACGATCACGCCGACGGTGTTCGGGATCAGGTGGGTGAAGATGAGGCGGCGGTTCTTCGCCCCCATGAGCCGGGCGGCGAGCACGAACTCGCGGACCCGGAGCGAGAGCACCTCGCTGCGGATGAGGCGGGCGATCACGAGCCACGAGAAGCCGCCGATCACGAGCGCGAGGGTGACCGGCGTGGCGGTGAACCGGGCCGACAGGATCAGCACGAAGAACATGAACGGGATCGCAAGCAGGGTGTCGACGACGCGCATCATGAACCCGTCGAGCACCCCGCCGACGAGGCCGGCGATCGCGCCGTAGATGGTGCCGACCACCGTCGCGACGAGCGCCGCGAGCAGACCGATCTGCAGCGAGACCTGCCCGCCGAGCATCATGCGGCCGAGCACGTCGAAGCCGTTGCTGTCGGTGCCGAGCGGATACCCGTCGCCGGGCGGCAGCGCGGCGTTCAGCAGGTCGACGTCGGTCTGGTTGGTGCGGTAGACGAGGGGCCCGACGAAGCAGAACAGGAGCAGCGCGACGAGGATCGAGGCGCCGGTCACGCCGAGCTTGTTGCGCATGAGCGAGCGCAGCACCGCGCGGAAGGAGCGGGGCGGCCGGGTGACGGCGATGAGGCTCGTCGGATCGGGCTCGGGCTTCGCGGTCGAGGTCTGCACGACCGCTTCCTCGGCGACGGCGGCAGCGGGCTCGTGGTTCGATGCGGTCATTTCTTCAGCTCGATCCGTCGGTCGGCTCGCGCGACCATGAGGTCGGCGATGAAGTTGCCGGCGACCGTGAGGACGCCGCCGATGAGGGTGTAGGCCAGCAGCACCGGGTAGTCCTCGCGGTGCAGGCTGTTGAGGAACAGGAGCCCGAGGCCCGGGTAGTTGAACACGGACTCGACGATCAGGTTGCCCGCCAGCAGGATCGGGATCTGGATGCCGACGAGGGTGATGAGCGGGATGCATGCGTTGCGCAGCAGGTGCTTCGTGAGCACCATGCGCTCCGGCAGGCCCTTCGCCCGCGCCACCTTGATGTAGTCCTGGCCGAGCTGCTCGAGCGCCGAGGAGCGCTGGTACTGCGAGAACACGACCACGTTGGTCACGGTCAGGGTGATGAGCGGCAGTGCCATCGCCCTCGGATCGGTGAAGATCACCCACGGCGAGGACGACTGCGACGCCTCCGCCGGGAAGATCGGGATCGCCTGGCTGAGGATCGCGATCAGCAGCAGCGCGATCAGGAACGAGGGCGTCGCGTAGAGCACGTAGGAGACCGCCGTCGCGGCACGATCCATGAAGGAGTTCTTGCGGACCGCCTGCGCGATGCCGAGCGGGATCGCGATGATCAGCGACAGGATCAGCCCGGCGAACGAGAGCATCGCGCTGCGACCGGCGTTCTGCCACAGCAGCACCGAGACCTGCTCGTTGAGCTTGTAGGAGCGGCCGAGATCGCCCCGCACCAGGTCGCCCAGGTAGCTGACGTACTGCACCAGCACCGGGCGATCGTAGCCGTGCTCCTCGTTGAACGCGGCCACCGCCTGGGGCGATGCCTGCGGGCCGAGCACCGCGCGGCCCGGGCTGTCCGAGATGAAGTGCAGCATGAGGAACACCACGAGCGAGAGCCCGAGGAGCACGAGCAGCGAGACGGCGATGCGCCGCAGGACGTACATGGTCATCGTGCGCCTCCCAGCGCCGGTTCGGACTGGGGCTCGACCCCGGATCGCGGCGCCGCCGCGGACGCGACGAGCTCCTGCAGCGGGAAGTGGCAGGCGACGCCGTGCGTGGCGGTCACCGCGCGCATGGCGGGCTCCTCCGTCGCGCACCGCTCGGTGGCGAGCGGGCAGCGGGTGCGGAACCGGCACCCGCTCGGCGGATCCAGCGGGCTCGGCAGCTCGCCCGTGATCCGCTCGCCCGCCGGCTGCGCCGCCGCCTCGGGATCGGCCACCGGCACCGCCGAGAGCAGGCCGGCCGTGTACGGGTGCGCGGCCGAACCGTACACCTCGTCGGTCGATCCGACCTCGACCAGCTTGCCGAGGTACATCACGCCCACCCGATCCGACAGGTAGCGGACCACCGAGAGATCGTGCGAGATGACGACGCTCGACAGCCCCCGCTCGATCTGCAGGCGGCGCATCAGGTTGAGTACCTGCGAGCGGATCGACACGTCGAGGGCGCTCACCGGCTCGTCCGCGACGAGCACGCGAGGATCGAGCGTGAGCGAGCGGGCGAGACCGATGCGCTGGCGCTGCCCGCCCGACAGCTCGTAGGGGTAGCGGTCGAGGATCCCGGCGCCGAGCCCCACGCTGTCGAGCAGCTCGCGCGCCGTCGCCGTGCGCTCCGCCTGCGTGCCGATCCCCTGGATCGCGAGCGGCTCGCGCAGGATCTGCCCGATCCGCATCTTCGGATCGAGCGCAGCGCTCGAATCCTGGAACATCATCTGCAGCTGCGTGCGCCGCACCCCGAGCTCGCGCGGCTTCAGCCCCGACACCCGAGCCCCGTCGAGCCGCACCTCGCCCGACGTCGGCGCGTCGAGCGCGACGAGCATGCGGCCGAGCGACGACTTGCCGCAGCCGGACTCGCCGACCAGACCGAAGGTCTCGCCCGCGCCCACCTCGAAGCTCACGCCGTCGACCGCCTTCACCGTGCGGCGCTTCCCCGTCAGCCGGAAGCCCGAGACGGGGTGCTCCCGCCGGACATCGACGACCCGCAGGCGCGGCTCCTCGGCGCCGGTCGCGGCCTCCGCCGCGTTCGCGGCCTCCTCGGCCGCATCCGTCGGTCGCGCGAACGCCCGCTGGCGCACCGTGATCGTCTTCGCGATCACCGGGTTCCAGCACGCGAACCCGTGCCCCTCCGCCGACGCCTCGAGCGTCGGCGGATACTCCTCGCGGCAGCGCGCGCTCGCCGCCGAGCAGCGGGGCGCGAAGCGGCAGCCCGGCGGCTGCTCCGCGGGATCGGGCGGCGATCCGGGGATGCTGAACAGCTCGACGTCGCGATCCTGCTCGAGCGACGGGATCGACGACAGCAGCGCGTGCGTGTACTGGTGCCGGGTGTCGCTGAACAGCTGCGCGGTCGGGCCGGTCTCGACCAGGCGCCCCGCGTACATCACGCCGACGCGATCGGCGTAGCGCGCAACGACGCCCATGTCGTGCGTCACCAGGATCATCGACATGCCGAGCTGCCGCTTCAGGCCGTCGAGCAGTTCGAGGATCTCGGCCTGGATGGTCACGTCGAGCGCGGTGGTGGGCTCGTCGGCGATCACGAGCTTCGGCTCGCACATGAGCGCCATCGCGATCATCACGCGCTGGCGCATGCCGCCGGACAGCTGGTGCGGGTAGTCCGAGAGCCGCTCGGACGGTCGCGGGATCCCCACGAGCGCCAGCATCTCCTCGGCTGCCTTCAGCGCCGCGGCGCGGCTGCCGCCCCGGTGCAGCCGGTACGGCTCCGCGATCTGCTCGCCGATGCGGCGCGTGGGGTTCAGCGAGGTCAGCGAGTCCTGGAACACCATCGCGATGTCGTTGCCGCGGATCCCCCGGTACGCCTCCGGCGCCAGCCCGACGAGCTCGCGGCCGTCGAACTCGATCGACCCGCCCGTCACCCGTCCGCCCGCGGGCAGCATGCCCATCACCGCGAGGCCGGTCATCGACTTGCCCGATCCCGTCTCGCCGACGATCCCGAGCGTCTCGCCGCGCGCGACCGACAGGCTCACCCCGGTGACCGGCCGCACGAGGCGGTCGCCGCGGCGGATCTCGACCGTGAGATCTCTGATCGTCAGCATGCTGCGCTCCCTTGCGCGATCTGGAACCGGGTCCCGGCTCGGAGTGGTGGATGGTTCAGTGGCTCATGTTCGATGGTGCGGGAGCGGGCCCCGCGACGGTTCGTCGGCTCCTGCGAAGCCGCGGCGGATCATTCGTCGGGCGCGACGAACGCCCCCGCTCCGGTCCCCGCGGAACCGACGGTGCGACCGGCCGACGGCACCCCGAGCTCGGCGCGGAAGAGGCGGCGCACGTTGCCGCCGAGTACCGCGAGGATATCGCCCTCCCGCCACCCGCGACGCAGCAGCGCGTCCGTGAGCAGTGGGAGCCCCGCGGGCCCCTCCAGGCCGGGCAGGTACGCGTCCGCGGCGACACCCGCCACCTCGGTCGCCTCGCAGCAGGGCGGCGTCGTCTCGGCGAGCACCTCCTTCAGGAAGTCGGGGCCGAGGCCGACGTGCTCGATGCCCGCGACCGACACGAGGTGCTCCAGGTGGTCGACCAGCCGATCGACCGAGAAATCGGACGCGTGCAGGAACGGCGCGTAGAAGTTCGCGCAGACCACGCCTCCGCCCACCGCGATGCCGCGCAGCTGCTCATCGCTGAGGTTGCGGTGGTGATCGAACAGGGCCCGCGCCGAGGAGTGCGTCGCGATCACGGGCCGGCTCGCGAGCTCGAGCACATGACCGACGCCCGCGGCGCCGAGGTGGCTCACGTCGAACAGCATGCCGAGCCGCTCCATCTCGGCCACCGCCCGCACGCCGGCGCTCGTCAGCCGGCTCCCCGTCGCATCCTCTCCGCTGCCGTCGGCGAAGCCGCCCCGCCCGAAGTGGGCGAGCGACGCCACCCGCACCCCGAGGCGGTGCACCGTCTCGAGCAGCTCGACGTCGTCGCCGATCCCGTGCGCTCCTTCGAGCGCGAGCACCAGGCCGATCCGCCCGGACTCCGCGGCGGCATCGAGATCCGCGCCGTCGAGGCAGAGACGCACGGCGTCCGCGTTCTCCGCGGCGGCGCGCCGCCCGGCCTCGAGCATGCGGAGCGTGCGCCGAAGCGCCCCCTCCGGACGGTAGGCGTCCTCGATGAACACGGGCAGCACCTGCAGGTCGACGCCGCCCGCCCGCAGCTGCGGCACCCAGCGCTCGCCGAAGAAGCTCCCCCACCGATCGACCGGTCGGGCCACGACCGCGCACAGCAGGTCGTTGTGAGTATCGGCGACGTAGGCGCGGCGATGCAGTTCGGCGGCCGCCGGCGACGGCGCACTCCCGGCGCTCACGCGTCCACCCGCACGTCCGCGCGACCGGTGTGCAGGATCCCGGCACGGCCGCGCGCGTCCGGCGCGAGGAACGCGACCGGCTGGTGCACCCCGCCCTCGGGCTCGACCGGCAGCAGCGCGTCGCCGCGCCAGCCCACGAGCTCGCTGCGATAGGGCAGGTCGCCGAGCTCGGCGACGATCCCGACGGGGACGCGCTCGAGCCAGAGCCGGCCGTCGACGTCGATCCGCACCTCGGTGATCGCGGTGCTCGACGCGTAGCGGCCGGTGAAGCGCTCGGGATCCGCCGGCAACGGCGCCGGATCGTTCGCCGGATCGGCCGCCGGGCGCGGCGGCTCCGCCGGAGCGATCCCGGCGAACTCCTCGAGCACGCGGTCGGCGATCTCGGCGAACACCGGCTTCGCATCCCCGCCGTTCGTGAGGACCGCGACCGCGATCCCGCGCGCGGGCACGAGGCGCAGCAGTGCGGACTGCCCGATCGTGCTGCCGTCGTGGCCGATCACCCAGCCGCCGTCGCGCTGCCACATCTCCCAGCCGAGCCCCCAGGCGGTGCCCTGCGCGATCTCGGGCAGCAGGATCTGCGGGTGCTGCATCTCGCGGATCGCGCTCGCACCGAGCAGCTCCTCCCCCGGAACCGCGCGTCCGCCTGCGAGGTGCAGGCGCGCGAACGCGATCAGGTCCTCGGCGCGCATCGCGAGCCGGGAACCCGCCGGCGAATTCGACCGGGCCATCGCCCAGGTGCGCGTCGGGGCGAGCGGAGCGTCGGGATCCTCGCGCACGTGCCCGACCGCGGCCGCCTGCAGGATCGCATCCCCCGCATCGCCCGCCGCGCGGTCGAGCCCGAGCGGATCGAGCAGGCGCTCGCGCAGCGCGCGATCGAAGGGGACGCCCTCGATCACCTCGATGATGCGGCCGAGCACGCAGATGCCCGCATTGTTGTAGGAGAACATCGTGCCCGGCGCGAAGAGCTGCGGGGTCGTCGCGAGCTCCGCGACGTAGCGCTCCAGGCAGTCGTCGTTCTCACCCGTGTCGGTGAACACGTCGCCCTCGAAACCGGAGCTGTGGCAGAGGAGCTGCCGCACCGTGATCCGTTCCGCGGCCGCCGCGTCGGCCAGGGCGAACTCGGGCAGGATGCTCCGCACGGTCGCGTCGAGGTCGAGACGCCCCTCGTCGGCGAGGCGCATCGCGAGGGTCGCGGTGAGCACCTTCGTGACGGAGCCGATCTGGAACACCGCGTCGCTCGTGACCGGCACGCCGGTGCGCAGGTTCAGCACGCCGGCCGCGACGGTGATCGTCTCGTCCCCGATCGCGACCGCGAGCGAGGCGCCCGGCACCCCGTGCTCGGCGAGCAGCTCGGGCAGGCGCGCGGCGAGGTGGTCGCGCAGGGCGCGCGTGCGGTGGCTTATGCGGTCGCTCGGTCCGGCGTCCGCCCGGTCGTCCGTACGGTGGCTCGGTCCGGCGTCAGCCCGGTGACTCGTTCGCGGCATGATGGCCCCCTTCACCCTCGATGCGCACGAGCCTAGGGAAAGCGCGGAAGCCCTGATTCGTCGAACCCGACGAGCCGCCCGGGCCGCGCTCGTCGGCCCGGCCGAACCCTTGGCATGCGTTCGCGGTGGAACTGCGGTTTTCGGAGATGGCG
This sequence comes from Leucobacter sp. Ag1, assembly GCF_000980875.1. Lineage (GTDB taxonomy): Bacteria > Actinomycetota > Actinomycetes > Actinomycetales > Microbacteriaceae > Leucobacter > Leucobacter iarius. Next base: position 30,592 of record NZ_LAYO01000084.1, read on the forward strand.
GTGTTCGTGCCGAGGAACGGTGTCGGTGTCGAGAGCCGGTCCGCCTTTCCAGAATCGGTCCGCGTGGTGAGGATGGGGGCAGAATGACGACATTCATGCGGGGCTCTCGACAGGAGCACCGTTCCCCGACACGAGCACCGACTCTCAGCAGGAATGCCGCTCCTCGAAGGGCAGCCCGCCCCTCGACACGACCACCGCCCGCGGCGGAGCGGACGGCCGGGCACCGCCTATCCTGGTTCCATGCCGTCCGATGAGTTCGTGGAGCAGGTGCTCGCGGTCGTCGCGCGCATCCCCGAAGGGCGGGTGATGACCTACGGCGATATCGCCGAGGCCATCGGATCCCGTGCGCCGCGCGCCGTCGGCAAGGTGCTCGCGCTGTTCGGCCACGCGGTTCCCTGGTGGCGGGTCGTCCCGTCCTCGGGCGAGCCGCCCCGTGGCCACTCGGCCTCCGCACTGCCGCACTACCTCGAGGAGGGCACGCCGCTGCGCGGCGAGCCGAAGCCCGACGGGTACCGCATCGCCCTGTCGAGCGCCCGTCTCGGCTGGGACCATGAGATCTACGAAGGGATCGCCCCGTGAACGCACCCCTGCGCCTCGGATTCGCCCGAGGGGTCGCCCCCACCAAGTGGGCGAACCGGTGGAAGGCGATCTTCCCCGAGACCCCGCTCGTGCTGGTTCCGCTGACCCCGGCCGGGCGTCTGCCCGCCGGCGAGGAGCCCGTCGACGTGCTGCTGGAGCGGGTCGCGCCGGGCGGCGAGGCCGAGTCGTCCTCGGGCGAGGATCGCACCCGGCACGGCGTCCGCCTCTACGTCGAGTCGCTCGCGCTCGTGCTGCCCGTCGAGCACGAACTCGCCGAGGCGACCGTGATCGAGCCCGACGGTCTGGCCCTGGTCCACCTGCTCGACCACCCCGACCACGCGGCCGAGTGGCCCGAGCCGCAGCCCTGGGCGGATCCGTCCTGGGCCCCGAAGAACGTGCGCGCCGCGCTCGAGCTCGTCGGGACCGGCCTGGGCGGGATCCTGCTGCCGCTGCCGTTCGCGCGCCACCTCGCGAACAAGCGCGCGCACGTGATCGTGCCGCTCTCTCCGGCCTTCGAGCTGCCCGGCACCGAGATCTGGGCGAGCTGGGACCGTTCGCGCGACGACGCGACGGTGCAGCAGTTCATCGGCGTGCTCCGCGGCCGCACGGGCCGCAGCTCGCGCGGCGAGGATCCGGGCGCGGATGACGCGGCCCAGGCGGATGATGCTGCGGCGAGCGCCTCGGTCGGAGCCGGGCAGTCCGGCGGGCCCGAGCGGAAGCCCGCCGCGAAGAAGCCCGCGGCGAAGCAGGCCGGTGGCCAGGCGGGCGCGAAGGCGCCCAAGCGGGCCCTGCCGAAGAACTCCCGCGGGGCGCAGCTCGCCGCCGCGGCCGAGAAGCGCGAACGCGCGAAGCGGGCGAAGGCGGCCGAGAAGCAGAAGCAGGCGAAGCGCCGCAAGCGCTAGTCGCCGGCCACGTCCTCCCGGGCCGCGACGAACGCCGCGACGCAGGCGTCGATCTGTTCGGGGGTGTGCGCCGCCGAGAGCTGCACGCGGATCCGCGCCTCTCCCTTCGGCACCACGGGATAGCTGAACGCCGTCACGAACACGCCCCGCGAGCGCATGCCCTCGGCCACCCGCTGGGTCAGCACCGCGTCGCGGAACATGACGGGCACGATCGGGTGCTCGCCGGGCAGCAGCTCGAACCCCTCGGCTTCCATGGCCGAGCGGAACCGTGCGGCGTTCGCGACGAGCCGCTCCCGGGCGTCGTGCGCGCCCTCGGCGATGTCGAGCGCCGCGAGGGTGCCTGCGACGATCGCCGGCGAGAGGGTGTTCGAGAACAGGTACGGGCGGGCGCGCTGGCGCAGTAGCGCGATGACCTCGCGATGCCCGGCGACGTAGCCGCCGGACGCCCCGCCGAGCGCCTTGCCGAAGGTGCCGGTGAGCAGGTCGATGCGCCCCTCGACGCCCCGCAGCTCGGGGGTGCCGCGCCCGTGCGCTCCGAGGAACCCGACCGCGTGCGAATCGTCGACGAGCACGAGCGCGGCGTACTGCTCGGCGAGGTCGCAGATCGCTTCGAGCGGGGCGATGGCGCCGTCCATCGAGAACACGCCGTCGGTGACGATCACACGGAAGCGCGCGTCGGCGGCCTCGCGCAGGCGGGCTTCGAGCTCGGCGAGATCCCCGTTCGCGTAGCGCAGACGGCGGGCCTTCGAGAGGCGGATCCCGTCGATGAGCGAGGCATGGTTCAGGGCGTCCGAGATGATCGCGTCCTCGGCGCCGAACAGGGTCTCGAAGACGCCGCCGTTCGCGTCGAAGCACGACGAGAACAGGATCGCGTCGTCCACGCCGAGGAATCGGGCGAGGCGGCGTTCGAGGTCGAGGTGCTGGGTCTGGGTGCCGCAGATGAACCGGACGCTCGCGAGACCGTAGCCCCACTCGTCGAGCGCGTCCTTCGCGGCGGCCACGAGCCGCGGATCGTCGGCGAGGCCCAGGTAGTCGTTCGCGCAGAAGTTCAGCATTTCGCGCTCCCCGGGGGCGGTTCCGTCGCCCGCGTCGGCTCCGGCGACCCGGATCCGGGGGCCCTGCGCCCCGCGGATCCCGAGCTCGCCCTTGGTGAGGCCCGCCTCGTCGATCCCGCGCAGCTCGTCGGCCGCGTGCTCCTTGAATGCTCCGTACATCACAGCTCCGTCCAGTCGAGGATGATCTTGCCCGTGCTCGCCGCGCCCGCGGCGGCGAACGCCGATTCCCACTCGCGCGCGGGCCGCACCTCGGCGATCACCGAGGAGATCCGCTCGCGCAGTTCGGCGCTCGTCTGCAGCATCGCGGCCATGGCGTTCCAGGTCTCGAACATCTCGCGCCCGTAGATCCCCTTGAGCGTGAGCATGTGAGTGACGACCTTGCCCCAGTCGACCGCGAAGTCCGAGCTCGGCAGTCCGAGCATGGCGACGCGGCCGCCGTGGTTGAGGTTCTCAAGCATCTCGGGCAGCGCGGTCGGTGCCCCGCTCATCTCGAACCCGATGTCGAAGCCCTCGCGCATGCCGAGCTCGCCCTGAGCGTCGCGGATCCGGCGCTCGGCCACGTTGACGACCGCGTCGGCTCCGAGGCCCTGCGCGAGCGCGAGCCGCTGCGCGCTGACGTCGGTCGCGGCGATGAAGCGCGCCCCGACGTGGCGGGCGATCGCGATCGACATGAGCCCGATGGGCCCGCAGCCGCTGACGAGCACGTCCTCGCCGACGAGCGGGAAGGCGAGCGCCGTGTGGACGGCGTTGCCGAGCGGATCGAAGATCGCGCCGAGCTCCGGCGCGATGTCGCCCTGGTGCACCCAGACGTTGCTGGCGGGCAGGGTCAGGAACTCGGCGAACGCGCCGTCGCGGTGCAGTCCGAGCCCGACGGTGCGGATGCACATCTGCCGACGGCCCGCCCGGCAGTTGCGGCAGGTGCCGCAGACGATGTGGCCTTCGCCCGAGACCCGGTCCCCGATCGCGACGTCGCAGACCTGGTCGCCGACCTCGACGACCTCGCCGTAGAACTCGTGCCCCGGGATGAGCGGTGCGGCGATGTTGCCCGCCGCCCAGTCGTCCCAGCGCATGATGTGCAGGTCGGTGCCGCAGATCCCCGTGCGGAGGATCCGGATCTTCACCTCGCCCGGCCCGCAGATGGGTTCGGGCACGTCGGTCAGGGTCAGTCCCGCGCCCGGCGCGGTCTTCACGAGTGCTCTCATGCGTCCAATCTCGCGCCCCCGAGGATTCAGAACAAGCGCTAGTGTCTTCACTATCTCTGTAGATAGACCTTCATCATCGAAGTCGGGATCGGAGCGCTGATGGAACTGCGGCAGCTCGAAGTGCTGCGCGAGCTCGAGGCCCTCGGCAGCGTCACCGCCGTCGCCGAGATGATGCACGTCACCCCCTCGGCCGTGTCGCAGCAGATCGCCGCGCTGCAGCGGGAGTTCCGCACGCCGCTCACCCGCAGGCAGGGTCGCGCGCTCGCGCTCACCGAGGCCGGTCGCGCGCTCGCACGGGCCGGAGTCGACGTGGTCGAGGCGATGGCCGCCGCCCGCCACGCGGTCGAGGACTTCGAGCAGTCGTCGACGGGCGCGGTGACCCTCAGCGGCTTCCACAGCGTCGGGCAGGCGCTCTACGGCCGCGTGCTCGCCGAGCTCGAGGCGCTTCCCGAGCGCCCGGAACTGCACCTCTCGGACGAGGACGTCTCGCAGGAGGAGTTCCCGGCGCTCACGGCCCACCACGACCTCGTGCTCGCGCACCGCCTCGAGCACAGCCCTCCGTGGCCGGCCGACGGCCTGACGGCGCTGCCCCTCGCGCAGGAACCGATCGACGTGGCTCTCGCCGTGGGCCACCCGCTCGCGTCGCGCTCCGCGCTAAGCCCCGCGGACGTCGCCGGGGAGCGCTGGGTGACGAGCCGCGGCGGTTTCTCCCCCGACGATCTGCTCGGATCCGTCGCGGCGCTCGCCGACCGCCCGCTGACCGTGGCGCACCGCATCAACGACTACGGCTCGGTGGCGTCGGTGGTCGCAGCGGGAGGCGCGATCGGACTGGTCCCCCGCTACACGGTCGGCCGCGCGGCGGAGGGTCTCGCGCTGCGCCCGCTCTCGGGGATCAGCGCCACGCGGCGCATCGACGTGCTGACCCGTCCCGAGAACCTGCACCGGCGCTCGGTGCAGCTCGTCGTGATGGCGCTGCGCTCCGCCATGGCCGGGCTCATCGCGCTGGGGTCCTGACCGGGATCTCCTAGAGCTGGTTCGCCGCCACGTCGAAGGTGCCGCAGGAGTTGGGGCCCTTCTCGTAGCCGGTCATGAACCAGCGCTGCCGCTGCTCGGAGGTGCCGTGCGTGAACGCGTCGGGGTTCACGCCGCGGCCCGAGCGCTTCATGATGTTGTCGTCGCCGACCGCGGCGGCCGCATCGAGCGCGTCGGCGATCTGCGCCTTCGTGACCGGCTTCAGGAGCAGCACGCCGTTCTTGTCGGGGATCGTCGACGCATCCTTGACCCAGGCGCCCGCGAAGCAGTCCGCCTGCAGTTCGAGGCGCACGGACCCCGAGCTCGCGCCCGAGGCGTTGCCCGCGCTCTGGAGGGATCCGATGAGCTTCGAGATGTGGTGCCCCCACTCGTGCGCGAGCACGTACATCTGAGCGAGCGAACCGGCGGAGGCGCCGAAGTCGGTGCGCAGCGTCGCGAAGAACGTCGGGTCGATGTACACCGTCTCATCGCTCGGGCAGTAGAACGGGCCGGTCGCGTTCGAGGCCGTGCCGCACGGCGAACTCGTGACCCCGTCGTAGATGACGAAGCCGGGCGAGCGGTACCCGCCGACCTGCTCCGCCCAGTACCGGTCGAGCGAGTTGCTCGCGCCGGCCAGACGGCAGTCGTCGTCGCGGTTCGCGTCGGCGCCCGAGGCGCACTGATCCATGCCCGTGGCCTGCTCCTGGCCCGTCCCGACCGGATCCGTCGTGATCGAGTTCGCGAGCGGGGTCAGGTTGACGCCGAGGATGTTGGAGAGCGCGAAGAGCACGATCATGCCGACGATGCCGATGCCGCCGCCCACGGCGACCTTGCCGCCGGCGCCGCCGCGACGGCGCTGCACGCCGCTGGTGTCGATCTGGGCGTTGTCGTTGAAGGTCAAAGCTACTCCCGCTGGTGATCGCCTGGTGCTGCGAGCATTGATTTCATGCGGATCTTTGGCCGCCTGTTGTGACCGATTCTAGGGCGTGATGAGAGGTTTTTCGGACTCCTTGCGGACCCGCGTGACGCCATTTTCCTTGAGAGCAGCAACGATTCACACTGCATCGAGGCTCTCGTGCGAGCGTCGCACCTTCTCATTTACGGCGAACCCCTCCTCATCATTCCCAGCGACGTAGGCGTCGATCCACGCCTCAAGCAAGCCAGCAAGCTTCCCGTGCTCAGCTGCGTAGTCGGCACCCGTGGGAATACCAGCGTTGACCCGCTGAGCAAGCGTGATCGCAACGCGGTCATGAAGATCAATGATCCGTGAGTACTCGGCCCGCCGGCTTGCCTGGAGGTGAGACATTATGGCTCGGTTCAACGCAAGAATCTCGTACCGTCTCGCGGCGTACTTGTCTCGATCGAGGTGCGTGGTCGCAATGCGCTCAAGGTCCAGAATTGCTATTACAACGTTGAACCGTAGACGGAGAATCTCTCGATGAGTGGCGTCCGTCCGCTCAAGATCGAGTTGCTTCCGCAACAGCGCTTCGTTCGCATCCCGCTGTTCGAGAAACTGTTTTCTCTGCGCTTCAAGTTGCTCCCGGTGCTGCCGAGTTTGGACGCGCAGAGTGACGATAAGGACGAGAACCATGACGAGACCCGAGAGCAGAGCTCCAAGGAATCCGCTCAAGAGCTGGAAGACGTCTGGACTGGTCACTGTTCCAAGAATCTGCATGCCCTGAACATAGCGCCACCACAACGCATACAGGCGGGGGCGAATCCTCACACTCTTCGTTACGCGCGGGTGGAGTGGTCGCTGACCGTCCCGCCCGAACACACGTTCCGTCTAGCTGGTGTCCACGAGCAGGTTTGTCCGCGAAAATGCCCACGGAAACTAGCTCCAAATCCGCAGGATCACACGATTTCCCAGTCCACATGACTGACTTTGCGAACAGAAGGTCATGTCGCGCTCCCGCTGGTGCTCCGCCCGTGCGGTGCGCACCGACGGTTCGCGGCCGATGACCGCCCGCTGCGACCGATTCTATGAGGTCCCCCGAGGTTCGCGCAGGTCGGATCCGACGGAACGGGACCGCGCCCTCGGCGGCCCGGACTCGGCGAGCCGCCACGGGCGCGGAGAGCAATGTCACCCTTCCCGTATTCCGATTCGGTAACCGGTAGCCTGATCCGACCTCCCCGACACGCAGAAGGATCCGGATCGATGAAGATTTCCCGCCTCACCGCACCTCTGGCCGCGGCAGTGCTCCTGTTCGGAACGGCAGGATGCACGAACGACGACGGAGGCTCGCGCAGCAGCGTCGATGTGAGCCTCATCTCGCACATCGCGCCGGACCCCGCCGCGGAAGAGCTGCTCCCGCAGGACGTGCGCGACCGGGGCGTCCTCCGCATCGGGATCAACCCGAACTATCCCCCGAACGAGTTCAAGGACGCGAGCGGGGCACCCGCCGGATGGGGCGTCGACCTCGGAGACGCGGTCGCTGCGAGACTCGGACTGAAGCCGCAGTGGCAGTCCATGCAGTTCGACAGCATCATTCCCCGCATCCACGGAGGGACCCTCGACATGAGCTCTTCCTCGTTCACCGACACCGTCGAACGCCAGAAGTCGGTCGACTTCGTCGACTACTACGAAGCAGGATCCCAGTGGGTCTCCCCCAAGGGGAAGCCGGTCGATCCGAACCGGGCGTGCGGTCTGCGGATCGCGGTGAAGGCGACGACCGTGCAGGAGACCGTGGAGCTCCCGGCCCGCAGCGAGAAGTGCGTGGCGGCGGGGAAGGAACCGCTGCGGGTCGTGGCGTTCAGCCTGCAACCGGAAGCCACCCAGGCCGTCGCCTCGGGAGGCGCTGACGCCTTCTCCGCGGACTCTCCGATCGCCGGCGACGCCGTCGCGCAGCTGGGCGATCACTTGCAGCTGTCGGGCGACGTGTTCGATGCCGCGCCGTACGGGCTGGTGACGCCCCGCGGCAGTGCGCTCACGCGGGCGGTGCAGGCTGCGGTGCAGTCCCTGATGGACGACGGCACGTACGGGAAGATCCTGCGCGGCGCCGGATTCGAGTCCGGCGCCGTCGACCGCGCGACGGTCAACGGCGCCCGGGCGTAGCGGTCCCGGCGGAGACGGCTGCGATCAGCGATCCGCGAACGAGTCCGTCGCGCGCACGAGCGCGTCGACGATGCCGGGCTCGCTCGCCGCGTGGCCCGCGTCGGGGATCATCTCGAACGACGCCTCGGGCCAGGCGCGGTGCAGATCCCACGCCGTGGTCGCCGGCGTGCAGGCGTCGTAGCGACCCTGCACGATCACCCCGGGGATCCCGGCGAGCTTCTCGGCGGCGTCGCGGATCAGCTGGCCGTCCTCCATCCACCCGCCGTTCGAGAAGTAGTGGTTCTCGATGCGGGCGAAGGCGACCGCCATGGCCGTGTCGGTGCGGGCTGCAGCGATCGCCGCGGTGTCGGGGATCAGCCGGATCGTGGAGTGCTCCCACACGGTCCAGGCGACACCGACGGGCGTGTGCACGGCCGGGTCCGCGTCGAACAGGCGGCGGTGGTACGCCGCGACGAGGTCCCCGCGCTCCGCTTCGGGGATCACCGAGAGGTACTCCTCCCAGACGTCCGGGAACAGCTGCGAGGCGCCCTCCTGATAGAACCAGTCGATCTCGCTGCGGCGCAGCGTGAAGATACCGCGCAGTACGAGCTCCGTCACGCGGTCGGCGTGGGTCTGCGCGTAGGCGAGCGCCAGGGTCGACCCCCAGGATCCGCCGAACACCTGCCAACGGTCGATGCCGAGGTGCTCGCGCAGGCGCTCGATGTCGGCGACGAGGTGCCAGGTGGTGTTCGTCGACAGGTCGGCGTCGGGCGCGCTCGCGTGCGGGATGCTGCGGCCGCAGCCGCGCTGGTCGAACAGCACAATGCGGTATCTCGCGGGATCGAAGTACCGTCGGTGGTCGGGTGAGCCGCCGCCGCCCGGACCGCCGTGGAGGAACACGACCGGCTTGCCCGCGGGGTTGCCGCTCTCCTCCCAGAAGACCTCGTGCCCGTCGCCCACCGGCAGCAGGCCGGAACGGTTCGGTTCGATCGCGGGGTACAGGGTGCGCAGCGGTGCGGTCATACCCTCAGCCTAGTGAGGGTGGTTCGCGCCGAAGCTCCGAGCGACTTATCCACAGGCATTCATCGGGCGTTCCGTTCCAGCGTCCGATCGACCAGGCTCCTGCCATGGCGCATGAAACACCCGACCGGCGGCTCGCTCGGCTCCAGTCGCTGCTCACCACTCGGTCCAGGCTCAACTCCGCGATGGTGAACGATCGCTGGATCGCGGCGGCGGTCCAGCAGGGCAGGTTGGTCCGCGTCGCGCGCGGCCGGTTCGTCGAGGGAGCGGTCTGGCGGCGTCTCTCCGCCGAGGACCGACATCTGCTCGCGATACTGGCGGTGCGCAGCAACCTCGGGCCGGAGGACGTGTTCTGCCGCACCTCGGCGGCGGCGATCCATGGACTCCCGGTGTACCGCTTCCGGGCGTCGACGGTGCATCTCATGACGCTCGGAGACTCCCGACGCTCACGGGCGATGCGCTCCGTCACGCGGCACGCGGATCGCTTGGATCCGGAGGAGGTCACAACGGTCGCGGGCCTCCGCTGCACGACGCTGACCCGTACGGCTCTTGACATCGCTCGCACGGCGCCACCGGAGGTTGCCCTCGGCTGCGCGGACGCCGCGCTCCGAGCACTCTCCCGCCCCGGCTCGGATCCCTCAGAAGTCGGGCCGACCCGCGCACGCTTCCTCTCCGTGCTCGAAACCATGCCGGGCGCGCGTGGGGTCCGCGCGGCCAGGACCGTGCTGGAGCTCGCCGATCCGCGGGCGGAGTCGCCGCTCGAAAGCGCGAGCCGTTGGTTCCTGACGAAGTTGGGCTTCGAGACCGAGCTGCAGGTGCCGGTACCGTCACCGAACGGCGGGACCTACTGGGTCGATCTCGAGCTCAGCGGCCTCGGCATCCTCTGCGAGGTTGACGGGCGTGCGAAGTACACCGCTTCGGCGGCCGACGGCGACCGGGGTGCGCGAGATCGCGCGGTCGAACGCGCGCTCTACGCCGAGAAGCGGCGGCAGGACTGGATCACGGGCGTAACGGAGAAACGACTCATCCGCTGGGGTCATCCCGAACTCGGCTCGATCGGAACGTTCGCGTCGATGCTGCGCTCATTCGGCGTCCGGATCCCCCGCGACCCCTTCGGCTGAGACGCCACTCCCCTGCTCACCGAGACACCGCTCCGCCAGCGAGACACCAGGCAGCCAAGCGGTGTCTCGCGGGCAGCGCGGCGTCTCGGGCGGATTGGAATCTGGCAGGCGGGAGGAGCGGCGGACCCGGATCGCGCGGATCGGACCGAGTAGCAAGGTTCGGGCCACTCCCGGCGGGGAGGGACCCGAACGCCCACTCCGCGGAACCCTACCCCTGCTGCTGCTTGCGCAGCTGCTTCTCGTGGATCGGCCAGGTGCCCGCCGCCTGCTGCTCCCGCACGTAGTCGGCGGCCTCCTGCTGCCGCTCGGCCTCGATGCCGGTCGCGATCTCGGCGCGCAGCATGCCCGGCGTGAGCCCGAAGGCGTCGACGAGGTCGAGCGCGTGCTCGCGCACGCGGCCGATCAAGCGATCCACGTAGGCGGTGATCGCCTCGACGCGGTGCCCCGAGAGGCGTCCGTGCACGAGGTACCAGGTCGCGTGCTTCTCGAGCAGGCCGAGCCCGAACAGGTCGCGCAGCCAGGTGAGCACGCGCAGGGTCTCGCCGTCGAAGCGATCGAGCGCCTCGGTGAACGCTTCCCACTGCAGCAGCTCGGCGTGCGCGCGGGCGGCTTCGATCAACTTGTGCTGCTGCGCGTTGAACGCGTCGGCCTGGGCGATCGCCTTCGCGCGCTTGTCGCCCTTGGGCACGTCCTTCGTCGCCTCGCGCATCGCGCCCGCGATCTCGGCGACCATGGTCTGCACCCGATCGGTGAGCAGCGTACGCTGCGTCTCGGTCTCGCGCAGCTGCTCGACCGAGCGCGACACCTGGCCGAGATCGGCGACGCTCTGGCCGATCTGGCGCAGGCCGAAGCGGCTGACGCGGTCGCCGAGCTGGCTGGCCGCCGCCTTGGCGAGCGCGGCCTTGTCGCCGCCCGCGAACTGCGCGGCGTAGTCGGTGAGGAGGCGCTTGCCGACGAGCTGCAGCAGCACGTTGTTGTCGCCCTCGAAGGTGACGTAGATGTCGAGGTCGGCGCGCAGCCCGACGACGCGGTTCTTGGCGATGAACCCGGCGCCGCCGCAGGCCTCGCGCACCTCCTGCAGCGTGTCGAGCGCGGCCCACGTGGAGAGCGGCTTGAGCGACGCGGCGAGCGTCTCGAGATCCTCGCGGTGCGCGTCGTCGTCGCGCACGCCCGAGAACACCTCGTCGAAGGTGGTCAGCAGGCGCTCGCTCGCGAACGCCATGGCGTAGGTCTCGGCGATGCGCGGGATGAGTCGGCGCTGGTGCAGACCGTAGTCGAGGAGCACGGTCTCGCGGCCGTCGGGGCCGGGGAACTGCCGGCGCTCGGATCCGTACCGGATCGCGATGGTCAGCGCCGCCATCATCGCCTTCACCGCCGAGCCGTCGAGCGAGACGCGACCCTGCACGAGCGTGCCGATCATGGTGAAGAAGCGGCGCCCGGGGCTTGGGATGGCCGAGGAGTAGGTGCCGTCCGCTGCGACGTCGCCGTAGCGGTTGAGCAAGTTCTCGCGCGGGATCCGCACGTGCGAGAAGTGCAGGCGGCCGTTGTCGATGCCGTTCAGGCCGCCCTTCACACCGTCGTCCTCGCTGCCGACGCCCGGCAGCATCTCGCCGTCGGGAGTGCGGATCGGGACGAAGAAGGCGTGGACGCCGTGGTTGACGCCCTTGGTGATGAGCTGGGCGAACACGACAGCGGCCTGGCCGTGCAGCGCCGCGTTGCCGAGGAACTCCTTCCAGGCCCCCGCGAACGGGGTGTGGATCTCGAACTCCTCGGTGGCGGGATCGTAGGTCGCCGTGGTGCCGATCGAGGCGACGTCGGAGCCGTGCCCGATCTCGGTCATGGCGAAGGCGCCCGGGAGCTTGAGGCTCATCACGTCGGGCAGCCACTTCTCGTGGTGCGTGCGCGTGCCGAGATGCAGGATCGCCGCGCCGAACAGCCCCCACTGGACCCCGCTCTTGATCTGCAGCGAGGGATCCGCGAGCACGAGCTCCTGGAACGCCGCGATGTTGCCGCCGTGGTTGTCGCCGCCGCCCAGGTCCTTCGGGAACGCGCGCTGGATCGCGCCCTCCTCGACGAGGATGCCGAGCTGACCGAGCGCGCGCTCGCGGTGCTCGGGCATGGGCTGACCCGGGATCGTCTGCAGCCGCGGGTCCTCGACGAGCTTGCGGGACGCGAGGCGCTCCTCCTTCCAGCGGCCGAGCAGCGCATCGGCGACCGCCGGCACGTCGATGCGGGCGGGTTCCTGCTGCGGGGCTGCGGTGCGGTCGGCGGCGCTCTGCTGGGCGACGGTCTGCGTTGCGGTCATCTGTGCTCCTCGACGATCCAAGACGAACGGCTGCGCCCGCGCGCATCGCGGCGGGCGATATCGCCAGGCTACGAGCGACCTCCGGCAACGGCAATCGATCCGATTCGACCCCACAAAGCGGTGCCGCATCGACGCCCGGGCCGATTGTGCGCATTCTCCAAACAGAAGCGCTCCTCGCTGTCGATCAGCGCCATGCGCCGCGCACGCTGTCGGACCGACGAATGCGCCCTCAGATCGCCTGACCGATCACCGCCTCGCCGAGCGGGGTGCGCAGGTGCAGCACGCGCGCGCCATCGCGGGTGCTCGACACGAGACCGGCCCCGCGCAGCACCGAGAGGTGGTGCGACGCCGTCGAGATCGCCAGGCCGGCGTCGGCCGCGACCTGCGAGGTCGTGCGCGCGACGTGCGCCGCGAACAGGATCTCGGCCCGCGCCGCCCCGACGAGCGCCGCGACCGCGTCGCGCGCCGCACCGGAATCCCGCGCCCACTCGGCGGTCACCCCGCGTGCGGGGTAGTAGAGCGTGGGTTGGGCGGGCGGCTCGGTCAGCACCATGCACCCCCAGGAGCTCATCACCGAGGGCACGAGCACCAGGCCGCTCCCCCGGCAGTCGACCTGCTCGCTGTGCTTGCGCAGCACGACGCGCACCGCGCCGTCGCCCCAGCTCACCGCGGGGTGGATCCGCGACGCCATCGCCGCCAGCCCGTCGGCCGAGACCGTCCGCGAGCGCACCGCGATGTCGGCCCGCAGGATCCGCTCGAGCTGCGGCCACACCGGAGCGAGCGCGGCCTCCCACACCTGCGCCCAGGCATCGGCGATCCGCGCGCGGGCCCGCTCGGGATCCGCGCGCATCCGTTCCAGCGCGGCCCGCCGCTCCCCGCTCGATCGATCCACCATCTTGCCGAGGTCGACGCGCATGCCCGGCAGTGCCGCCGCGCGCAGCGCCGCGAGCTCGGCCTCGGGAGTCAGATCCCAGCGCGCGGTCGTCGTGAGGAAGTCGGGCAGGTACCCGTCGGCTCCGATGACCTCCGAGAGCAGCCCGAACGGCTCCCGCGGCATCCGATCCCGCACCTGCTTCAGCCATCCCCACTGCAGCGGGTAGTGAGCCGGGCGCAGGAGCACCCGCACCGCGTGCGCGAGCTCGTGCCCGGGCGAGATCCCGAAGCGCACGGCCTGGATATCGCCGGGACTGAGCCGGAAGTCGACGTGATGCGACTGCGCCGTCTTTCGATCCATATCGAAACTCTACGCGTCCGGAGCCGTGGACCGGGAGAGTGGATCCAGCGCAGGATCACCGACCGAGAGGAGCGCATCATGACCGAGAACCCGGCCGCAGCGACACTGGTCGCACCGGAGGAGATCGTGTTCGGAACGGGCGGCACCCGCCGCTTCCAGGGCATGGACCACGGTGCGGGCGTCTCCTACTTCTCCATCGACTACGCGCCGGGCCGCGGCACCGGTCTCCACTGGCATCCGTACGCCGAGACCTGGATCGTGCTCGAGGGCGAGGCGACCTTCACCGTCGGCGGAGCATCCATCCGCGGCACTGCGGGAGACACCGTGACCGGCCCGCCCTGCATGCCGCACCGCTTCGAGAACTCCGGATCCGGGCCGCTGCGCGTCATCGGGATCCACGCCTCGCCCGTCATCATCCAGACCGACCTCGACTAACCACCCGGCCGGCACCGACCACCCCATCGAAGGAGACCCCCATGTCGTTCCAGAGCTACCTCGACAACATCGAGGCCAAGACCGGGCTGACGCCGCGCCGCTTCATCGAGCTCGCCGACGAGCGCGGGTTCGGGCCGGGCACGAAGGCCACCCCGATCCTCGAGTGGCTACAGGCCGACTACGGCCTCGGCCGCGGACACGGCATGGCGCTCGTGCACGTGATCACCAAGGGACCGCAGATCAGCGACAAGCACGTCGGCTCCGACGGCACGCACGCCGACGCGAGCGACGTGCTCTGGCTCGACGGCAAGGATTCGAACCCCGCGAGCTGACCGCAGGCAGCCGTGCCGCTCGCGACGACGCCGGATCAGCGCCGTCGCGCGCTCAGCCGGATCTGAGCGCTCAGCCGGATCGGTTCGAGGAATCGGTCCGGCTGAGTGCTCGGATCCGGCTGAGCGAACAGCGACCGCGGGATGGCCCCGCCGCTACAGCTCGTCGCCGGGCGCGAAGTCGCCGAAGGAGTCGGGCTCGATCCCGAGCTGCTCGAAGAGCTCGCGCGTACGCTTCTGCCGGGTGCGCGGGATCACCGTCAGCACGGCCCCGTCGCGGCCGGCCCGGCCGGTGCGTCCCGCGCGGTGCACGTAGGTCTTGGCGTCGCCCGGCGGATCGGCCTGGATCACCAGGTCGACGTCGTCGACGTGCAGGCCGCGGGCGGCGACATCGGTCGCGACGAGCACGGGAACCTTCCCCTCTGCGAAGCGCTGGAGATTGCGCTCGCGCTTCGCCTGAGCCAGGTCGCCGTGCAGCGCGGTCACGCGGAGGCCTTCTTCCGCGAACAGCTCCGCCAACCGATCGACGTAGGCGCGGGTGCGGCAGAACACGATGACCCGCTTGCCTCGGCGCGCGAGCTCGACCAGCGCCGCGTCCTTGTCCTCCCGCAGCACGACGAGCACGCGATGCGTCACGTCGCCCTGCACCTCGGCGTCCTCCGCGATCTCGTGCACGGCGGGGTTCTGCAGGAACTCGTCGACGAGGTCGCGCACGCCCCAGTCGAGCGTGGCTGAGAACAGCAGGCGCTGCCCGCCGCGTTCGGTGCGGCGCAGGATCCGCTGCACGGGCTCGAGGAACCCGAGCTCGCACATGTGGTCGGCCTCGTCGAGCACGGTCACGTGCACGTCGCGCAGTTCGAGGATCCCGCGCTGCGCGAGGTCCTCGATGCGGCCGGGCGTACCGATCACGATGTCGACGCCGCGGTGCAGCGCGTGCAGCTGCGGTTCGAACGGGGATCCGCCGACGAACTGGCCGGTGTAGAGCCCGACCGACCGTGCGATGGGCTGCACGGTGCGGTCGATCTGCAGGGCCAGCTCGCGGGTGGGTGCGAGGATCAGCGCCTTCGGCGCGCGCACGCTCGGCTTCTCGCCCTTCTGCCGCTTCTGCGCGACGCCGCGCTCGCGGCGCTGCTTCGGCGGATCCGGGCGGAACACGCCCTCGGCCTTGAGCTTCAGGATGCGCTCGACGAGAGCGGCGCCGAACGCGATGGTCTTGCCGGATCCGGTGCGGGCCCGGCCCAGCAAGTGGCGTCCCTCGACGGCGTCCGGGATCGTGGCGGCCTGGATCGGGAACGGCCGCTCGGCGCCAAGCTCGGTGAGCGCGCGCACGATGTTGCCGCCGAGGCCGAGGTCGGCGAAGCCGAGACCCCGCACGTCCTCCGCCGAGGTGCGCTTCGCCTCGAGCCGCTCGAAGGAGACCGAGTGCTCCTGCGACCCGCGCTGCGGCGGTTCGCGTCGATCCTGCGGGCGATGACCGGCAGCCTGCGGGCGGTGCCCGCGGGACTCGCCGTGCTCGCGATGCGGACGCTCCGAACGCGGTCGCTCCCCGCCGGGCGCAGCACCGCCGCGGGGCATGCCGTCGGCATCGAAGGAGAAGACCCGCGCACCGCCGTTCTGCGCGGCGGCGTCGCGGTGCGACTCGCGCTGGCGTCCCGAGCCGTGGCCGGATCCGCGATCCCTCGACCCCTCGGTCGCGCGATCGGGGCGCTCGCTCCGGGCGGCACCGCGGTCCCGCGGATCCCGTCGGGCGCGGTCGGGGCGACCGGCGTCGCGGCCGGTGTCCCGGCCTCCGCGATGGTCCGAACCCCGGCGCTCGGCGCCGCGGTCCTGCCCGGCGCGCGGATCGGAGTCGCGCCGCGGACGCTCCGGGGAGTCGGCGGGGCCGTTCTGCCGGTCGTCACCGAATCGCCCGCCCGGGCGCCCTCGGCGCCCGGAGGACTTGCCTCGGTTCGGGTTGTAGTCGGATGGTGCGCGATAGCCGCGCCGACGCTGATTCATCTCTGCCTATCGCTGGGCGGCGGGGCCGGAGCCCGGGCCGTCGTGCTGGTCGCCGTCGGGTTCGGCGTCGTGCGTGGCCTGCCACATGAGCTCGGCCCAGTCGAGCTCGCCGGTGACCGGCGGAGCCGGCTTCGCGGGATCCGGCTCGGGGGCCGCGGGCAGCTCGATGGGATCGAGTGCGGGAGCTGCGGGCTCGGGCTCCTGCTCGGGCTCGGGTTCCGGCTCCGATGCAGGCTCGGGTTCCCGCTCCGGCTCCGGTGCGAGTTCCGGCTCGGACTCGATGCGGGCCTCGGGGAGCGCTGACGGCAGGTCGGCCCAGGCGGCCTCCGCGGCCACGGGTGCGGCCGTCTCGGTCACGGACTCGGCCGGTTCGACGGAGTCGTTCTCGGGCTCGGCCGGCTCGGCTTCGGTGTCGAGGGGGAGGCCCAGACGTCCGAGCAGCGCGGAGAGCTCGGGCGAGACCTCGGCCTCGGCGCCCTGGTCGGGGTGCACGTCGGATCCGCTGGAGTCGGCGTCCGCCTCGGCTGCGGTGACGGACGGCTCTCCCTCCGGCTCCGGCTCCGGCT
>NZ_LAYO01000107.1 GCF_000980875.1 Leucobacter sp. Ag1
GTCGAGCAGGCGCCGTCGCGCGACCGCGAGGCCGGCCTCGAGCGCGGCCGAGGCCAGGTCGGAGAGCGCGGCCGCGACCTCGGCGAATGGCGCGGGCTCCCCCGCGGCCGCGCCGCGTTCGAGGTCCGCGACCATCAGCTCGGCGAGCAGTTCGCGGTAGCGCGTCCGGAGCGCGTTCCAGGCGGACTCGTCGGACGACGACGCGATCGGCACGCGCTGACCCGCGGCGACGGCCGGGTCGTCGGCGACGGCCGGATCCGCGACCACCGTCCCCGGGATCGGATCCGCAGCCCCGACGGCGGCGAGCAGCTCGTGCCGCGCCTCCGCGGCATCGGGCACGCGCCCACCGTCCCGCAGCAGGCGCGCGAGGTCGCGGGGGTTCCGCGTGAAGAACTCGGCGAGCGCGGGCGAGGCGCCCGCGAGGCGGCACAGCCGCGCCCACTCGCTCGCGCCGAGCCCCGCGCAGAGATCCGGACACCGCTCGGCGAGCTCGCTCAGCCGCGCGAGCGCAGTGTCGGGATCGGCCGCCCCGGCGAAGGCGTCGAGCAGGGTCTCGGCGTCGACCGGCGCGACGCCCGCGTTCGCGGCGCCGCCCGCCTGCTCGGCGAGCAGCGCCGCGAGACCGTCGATGCGGTCACGAGCTTCGCTCAGCTCTTGGAACCCGGCGCGCGCGACGCGGCCGAGCGTGGAAGGGCGGGATCCCGGAGCCATCGGCCGATCAGATCGTGCCGAGCATCGAGGACAGCTCGAACGGCGTCACCTGGCTGCGGTACTCGTCGACCTCGCGACGCTTCTCGCGGATCAGATAAGCGAACACCTGCTCGCCCAGCGCCTCCGCCACGAGCTCGGAGCGCTCCATCACCGCGAGCGCGTGATCCAGGCTGGTGGGCAGCGGATCGAAGCCGAGCGCGCGACGCTCGCCGTCGCTCAGCGCCCACAGGTTCTCCTCCGCCTCGGGCGGGAGCTCGTACTCCTCCTCGATGCCCTTGAGGCCGGCTGCCAGCAGCACCGAGAAAGCGAGGTAGGGGTTAGCCGCGCTGTCGAGCGCGCGGTACTCGACGCGGGCGCTGCCGCCCTTGCTCGGCTTGTAGCTCGGCACGCGCACGAGGGCGGAGCGGTTGTTGTGGCCCCAGCTCACGAACGAGGGCGCCTCGTCGCCGCCCCACAGACGCTTGTACGAGTTGATGTACTGGTTGGTGATCGCCGTGATCTCGGGCGCGTGCCGCAGCAGGCCCGCGACGAACCGGCGGCCCGTCTGCGAGAGCTGGTACTTCGCCGCCGGGTCGTAGAACGCGTTGGCGTCGCCCTCGAACAGCGAGAGGTGCGTGTGCATGCCCGATCCCGGCTGCCCGGCGAGCGGCTTCGGCATGAAGGTCGCGTGCACGCCCTGGGCGATGGCGACCTCCTTCACGACCGTGCGGAAGGTCATGATGTTGTCGGCCATGGTGAGCGCGTCGGCGTACCGCAGGTCGATCTCGTTCTGCCCCGGACCCGCCTCGTGGTGGCTGAACTCGACCGAGATGCCGAGATCCTCGAGCATGTTGACGCTGTCGCGCCGGAAGTCGTGCGCGGTGCCCCCGGGGACGTTGTCGAAGTAGCCCGCACGGTCGACAGGGACGGGGCCCTCGGCGCCGAACTCCTTCGACTTGAGCAGATAGAACTCGATCTCGGGGTGCGTGTAGAACGTGAAGCCGCGCTCCGCCGCGCGGGCGAGACCGCGCTTCAGCACGTTGCGCGGGTCGGCGACCGCCGGCTCGCCGTTGGGCGTGCGGATGTCGCAGAACATGCGCGCCGTCGGGTCGGTCTCGCTGCGCCACGGCAGCAGCTGGAACGTCGAGGGATCCGGGACCGCGAGCAGGTCCGACTCGTAGGCGCGCGTCAGGCCCTCGATCGCGGACCCGTCGAAACCGATGCCCTCGCCGAAGGCGCCCTCGACCTCGGCGGGCGCGAGCGCCACCGATTTGAGCGTCCCCGCGACGTCGGTGAACCAGAGGCGCACGAACTTGACGCCGCGCTCCTCGATGGTGCGGAGGACGAAATCCCGCTGCTTGCTCACGCCGGCTCCGATCGGGTCGATGATCCTCCCCGCGCTGCGCGAGGACTGCTCTCAGACTACCGGCGCGGAGCCCCCGCGCGGCTCAGTCGTCCTGCGCGTCTTCCTCGGCCCACTTCCTGGCGCGTTCCGCGACGATCTCGGGGCCTCGGGCGGCCTCCTCGCGCGTCGCGAACGGACCGATGCGGTCGACCGAGAGCGACTGCGGCCCGTCCTCGACCTCGCCGGTGCGCGTGTTGTACCAGTACGTCTCCTGGGGATCGTCGATCCCCCAATCCCGCTTGCTCATGTTCCATAGACTAGACGCATGCCGTTCGATTCCGCAGGTCACCTGGTCCCCGGTCGTGTCAGCCCCGTGCGGGCCGTCCCCAAGCAGATCCAGCGACCGCCGTACGTCGGACTCGACGCGCCGCCGCCCTACACGGGCGACAACACCTACACCGAGGACGAGATCGCGAAGATCCGCGCCGCGGGCCGCATCGCGTCGCGATCCATCGACGCGGCCGCGGCGGCGATCCGCCCGGGCGTCACCACCGAGGAGCTCGACCGGATCGCGCACGAGTACGTGGTCTCGCACGGCGCCTACCCGTCGACGCTCGGCTACCGCGGGTTCCCGAAGTCGAGCTGCACCTCGGTCAACGAGGTCATCTGCCACGGCATCCCCGACGACACCGTGCTGCGCGAGGGCGACCTCGTCAACATCGACGTCACCGCGTACCTCGACGGCTACCACGGCGACCTCAACCGCACGTTCCGCGTCGGCGAGGTCTCCGAGGAGGCCGACCTGCTGATCCAGCGCACCGAGCAGGCGCTCATGCGCGGGATCAAGGCGGTCGCGCCCGGCCGCGAGGTGAACGTGATCGGCCGGGTCATCGAGACCTACGCGAAGCGCTTCGGCTACGGCGTGGTGCGAGACTTCACCGGGCACGGCGTCGGCGCCGCGTTCCACACGGGGCTCATCATCCCCCACTACGACTCGGCACCCCGGTTCGACGATGTGATCGTGCCCGGCATGGTGTTCACGATCGAGCCGATGCTGACGCTCGGCACCCACGAGTGGGATCAGTGGGAGGACGGTTGGACCGTGACCACCCGCGACCGCTCACTGACCGCGCAGTTCGAGCACACGCTCGTGGTGCGTGAGCAGGGCGTCGAGATCCTCACGCTGTCGGACGACTGAGGCGCGCGGGCGCGTTCGCGCCTCCCTGCATCGACCAGTGGACGTCGAACCGACGATTGGACGTCTCGGTTGCGCCCGACACGCCACCCAATGACGGATAGGCGGTCCACCGGTGGAAGCTCGTTTGAACCCGACCCACGGCAGCAAAATGCTCCCGCAGACCGCATGATCATGCGGCAGACAGGGGCAAAAGGAGAATGGGCCGGATCATACGCCGGGTTCTGTCCCGCCGGCCGAAACCGGCGGTGACGGTCATCTCTCTCGGAGTGCCGTTGCCGACACCCTCTAGCGGCCTACCCGCAGACTCGGCGAGGAGCTTCAACGCCTGCTGTCTGGCCTTGCTGCGAACGAGGTTTACCTGGCCGCCCGTGTCACCACGGACGCCGGTGGTCTCTTACACCACCGTTTCACCCGTGCCGCTCCGGTTGCCCGGAGCGGTCGGTCTGCTTTCTGTTGCACTTTCTCGCGGGTTGCCCCGGGTGGGCGTTACCCACCGTTCTCCTCTGTGCAGCCCGGACGTTCCTCGGCACGCCCGCCGAAGCGAACGCGACGCGACCGTCTCACCGACCCATTCTCGGTGAACAGTCTACTGAACTTCGGCGATACCGGCGATGCCGCGACGATCGCCCAGCCCGTAGTAGTGCCGGAAGTTGTAGATCAGGGGCCGCCACCGTTCCGGGTTCACGTGCGAGGTTCCCGGAATGGTGAGTTCGTCTGCGACATGCACCGCGCGCACCCGCGCATGCACGCTGGCGAGCCCGTCCGGCTCCTCGTGGATCCCGGTGACCCGGGCCTCCAGGTGGACGGGGAGCTCGGCGACCCGATCCGGCGCGACGGTGCTCGAGCTCAACGGATGCCAGTCCGCTGCGGCGAACTTGTCGGCGACGAAGCGGGTGCCCTCGCGCTTGCCCTCGGGAATCGGGTCGGCACCGGTCGTCCGCCCGAGCCGTTCGACAGGCTCCCATCGGCCCTCGTCGACGAGATTCAGCACCAGCTCGGGCCTCCTCCGCAGGTTGGCGATGCTGTGCCCCGTCGCGCCCAGCCCGATCACCAGGAAATCGTCGAGCGCCCAGTAGGAGGAGATCGGCGCGAGGTTCGATGTGCCGTCCGCGTTCGCCGTGGACAGCACCCCGACCGGCGTCCCGAAGTAGAGCACGGATGGAGTGATGGTGCGATGCACGCCGGAGGGATCGGTAGCCGAGGGATTCGTTTCGAGCATGCGGAACAGTGTGACCGCGTGACGTTTCGGCGCGCGCCGAAGCATCGATCGGGAAGAATAGCCGCATGGACGCGCGCGAAAACGGAGCCGCGCTGGCACGGGCAGCCTCGGTGCTCTCGGACACCAGCCGAGCCACCATGTTGCTCATCCTGCTCGACGGTCGCGCCTGGACCGCGACCGAACTCGCCGCGCATGCCGGGATCGCCCGCTCGACCGCCTCCGAGCACCTGCACGTGCTCGTCGACAGCGGACTGGTCGTGGAGCGTCGGGCCGGACGCCACCGCTACCTGAGCCTCGCCGATTCGCGCGCGGCCGCACTGGTCGAGAGCCTCTCGCTGTCGACGGCGCCGTCTCCGCCGAAGCCGTCGCTCCGCGGGATCGCGGCGGACCGGGCGCTTCGGGAAGCGCGCAGTTGCTACGACCACCTCGCGGGCGCCGCAGGGGTGACGCTGCTGCGGACGATGGAGGAGCGGGAACTGATCGGTCCGGGAACCGGGCTCACCGCCGCCGGCGAACGGTGGTGCGTCGAACTCGGTATCGAACTCGAGTCCGCTGAGCAGTCTCGCCGCCCGCTCGTCCGGCGCTGCCTGGACTGGACCGAACGCCGGGACCATCTGGCGGGGAGCCTCGGCGCCGCCGTATTCGAGCGGTTCCTGGTCCTCGGATGGCTGGCTCGCGGTTCGGTGCCCCGAGCGGTGCGCGTCACCGAACAGGGCCGCGCCGAGCTGGATCGTCGGCTCGGCCTCTTCGAGTGAGCGGAGCCTACGCCTCGTCGACGCGCACGAGGATCGCGCCGCTGCCCGGGCAGAACACGATCTCGTCGGGTGCGGTCTCGCGGATCGTCATGAGCTCGGCCGGCGCGAGAGCCATGTTGGATCCCTCGGAGACGTTGCCCCGCAGACGGGCCGCGCCGATGCCGTTGCGGGAGCGGGTCTCCTCGTAGAGACCGAGCAGGTCGCGCTGGATCTCGGCGGCCACACCGGCGCGCTCCTCAGCAGCTGCGGCGGCCTCGCGGGCGATGGCAGCTTCGGCCTCGCCGATCGCGGCCTCGAGGGCCGCGCGACGACCATCGACACCGCTGAGCGCGGCGGCCGCCTCGTCGAAGCGCGCCTTCGTCTGCTCAGCGACCTCCATGAGCTCGAGCTCGCGTTCCTCGAGCTCGCCGGTGCGGCGCGCCAGGGTGTCGAGCTCGTTCTGCAGGGCCTGCGCCTCCTTGGGCGAGGTGCTCGCGGCGATCAGCTGCTCGTCGCGAGCTTTGCGATCCCGCACCATCTGGGTGTCGGACTCGAGCCGATCGATCTCGGCCTGCTGTCCGTCGAGCTCGCGCTGGAGCCCCATGAAGCGCTCCTTCGCCGCAGACAGCTCGCCCTGCAGCGACGCCAGCTCGGCGCGCTGCGGGATCTGCTCGCGTTTGCGCCGCAGCCGAGCCGCGGTCGTATCGAGCTCTTGCAGGTCGAGCAGCAGTCGCTGCTGGCGGGGACTGGCCTTCATAGCACCCAAGACTAGCGCCCGGAGCCCGCACCGGATGCGCGGCCGTCGTTCGCGCCGACCGAGAAGGCCCACGGATCGGTGCGGCGCGCGCTCACCCGGAACTCGACGCCGGGCAGTTCGGCGGCGAGGCGCTCGGCTGCGCCCTCGAGCCAGAGCGATTCGCTCGCCCAGTGCGCCACGTCGACGAGCGCCGGGCCGCCGGCGACCGCCGACTGCTCGAGCGACTCCTGCGCGGGGTGGTGCCGCAGGTCGGAGGTGAGGTAGACGTCCGCTCCGCGCACGAGCGGGTGGTCGAGCAGGCTGTCACCGGCACCGCCGAGCAGCGCGACGCGCTGGACCGGGCGAGCGGGATCCCCCGCGACGCGGACTCCGCTGACCGTGACCGGCATGATCCCGGCGACCCGCTCCGCGAACGCGCGGAGCGTTTCGGGTGCGGGCAGCTCCCCCACCCGGCCGATCCCGGCGCTCGGATCGCTCGCCATCGGCACGATGGGCTGCGCATCCGCCAGGCCGAGCCGTCGTGCGATCACGTCGGAGACCCCGCCCTCGGGCTGATCGGCGTTGGTGTGCGCTGCGAGCAGCGCGCACTCGCCGCGGATCAGGCGCGCGAGCAGCGATCCCTTGGCCGTGTCCTCGGCGATCGAGTTGATGCCGCGCAGCAGCATGGGGTGATGCGTGAGCAGCGCGTCGGCGTCCCAGTCGAGCGCCTCCTCGACCGTGGCATCGACGGCGTCGACCGCGAGCAGCACTCGGCGCAGCGGAGCCGCGGCACGGCCGGTGACGAGGCCGACGCGATCCCAGCTCTCGGCCGTGGCCTCGGGCCAGAAGCGCTCGGCCGTGCGGCGCAGATCGCCGAGGGTGTGCGGTGCGTCCTGCGTCATGACTACCTCCGGAGCAGCTTGCGGGCGATACCGTTGCCGAGCAGCTGCACGAGCTGCACGATCAGGATGATGATCAGCACCGCCGACCAGGTCACCCACGGGTTGAACTGGCGGTAGCCGTACTGCATGGCCAGGTTACCGAGACCGCCGCTGCCGATGATTCCGGCCATCGCCGTCATGTCGACGACCGCGATGAACGCGAAGGTGTAGCCGAGCACGACGGGCCCGAGCCCCTCGGGAATCAGCACGGTGATGATCGTGCGCAGCGGCCCCGCGCCCATCGCGCGGGCCGCTTCGATGGCGCCCGGGGGCACCGTGAGCAGGTTCTGCTCGACGAGCCGCGCGATGCCGAAGGTCGCGGCGAACGCGAGCACGAACATGAGGGCCGGGTCGCCGATGCCAGTGCCGACCACGATTCTCGCGAGCGGTTGCAGCGCGAAGATCAGCAGGACGAAGGGTATCGGACGGAAGAAGTTCACGAGGAAGTTCAGCACGACGAACACCGGCCGGCTCTCGAGCAGCCCGCCCGCCCGCGTCACCGTCAGGATGACGCCGAGCAGCAGCCCGAACACGCCGCCCACCGTCATCGCGACGAGCACGTAGGTCAGCGTCTGGAACGTCGCCAGGAGGAACGAGCCGTCCTGGATGAGTCTGATCAGTCCGTCCATCAGCGGAGCACCTCCAGTTCGGCCTGCTGCCCGAGCGCCGCGACCGCGTGCTCGACCTGCAGGTCGTTGCCGATGAGTTCGAGGGTGAGGCGGCCGAAGCTGCGGCCGCCGACGTCGGTGATGCCGCCGTGGATGATGCTGACGCCGACGCCGCGATCGGCGAGGGTCTGGAACACGACGGGCTGGTCGACGCCGCCGTCCTTGAGCGTGAGGGTGACGAGCGTGCCGCGGTGCCGCTCGCGCAGCTCGGCGAGGTGCTCGGGATTCGGTTCGGTCGGCAGCGCGGTCGACACGAAGCGGCGCGTGGTCTCGGTCTTCGGGCTCGAGAAGACCTCGAAGACGCCGCCCTGCTCGACGGCGCGGCCACCGTCCATGACGGTGACGCGGTGCGCGAGCTCGCGCACGACGTCCATCTCGTGGGTGATCAGCAGGATCGTGACGCCGAGCTCCTGGTTGATGCGGCGGAGCAGCGCGAGCACCTCCTGCGAGGTCTCGGGGTCGAGCGCGCTCGTGGCCTCGTCGGCCAGGATCACGCCCGGGTTGGTGGCGAGGGCGCGTGCGATGCCGACGCGCTGCTTCTGCCCGCCCGAGAGCTGTTCGACGTAGGCGCCCGCCCGGTCGCCGAGACCGACGAAGTCGAGCAGCTCGGCGACGCGCGCGCGGCGCTCCTCTGTCGGGACGCCCGCGACGACGAGCGGGTACTCGACGTTCTTCGCGACGGTGCGCGAGTGGAACAGGTTGAACTGCTGGAAGATCATGCCGATGCGCTCGCGCACCCCGCGGAGCGCCCGCTCGGGCAGTGCGGTGATCTCGTCGTCGCCCACCAGGATCGTGCCGCTGGTGGCGCGCTCGAGTCCGTTCACGAGCCGGAGCAGCGTGCTCTTGCCCGCGCCGGAGTAGCCGATGACGGCGTGGATCTCGCCGGAGGCGACGTCGATCGAGACATCGTCGACGGCGACGATCGGGTCGCTCGCCTTGCCTCGGCCGGGGTACTGCTTGCCGACCCCGATCAGTTGGACACGGGTCATCGTTCCCTCACTTCTGAGTGGATGGTGGTGCCGGAAACGCCGATCGAGCGAGCGCGACGCATCGGAATCACGAGATCCTCGGTTCCGACTCGTCGCGCTCGCTCGATCGTTCGAACGGCGGGAGCGCTTACTTGTGCTCCTTCACCTGCTTCTCGGCGTCCTTCAGAATATCCTGCAGCTCCGACACGGGGGTCTTCAGCAGGATCGCGCTGCCGCCCGAGTTCTCGAGCACGCCCTTCTGCACGGCCTCGTCGCTCTGGTAGAGGTCGATGAGCTTCTTGAAGGTCGGGTTGTCGGCGTCCTTCTTCTTCGCGGCGAAGATGTTGATGAAGTACTTCGCGCCGGCGTCCTTGGGGTCGTCCTGGTAGAGGGCGTCCGAGAACTTCAGGCCGGCCTTCGTGACGAAGTCGTTGTTCACGACCGCGCCGTCGACGTCGGCGAGCGAGGTCGCGGTGAACGACGCGTCCATCTCCTTGACCTTCACCTTCGAGGCGCCCTCGTCGATGTCCTTCGGGGTCGAGAACAGCGTGCCGCCGTCCTTGAGCTTCAGCAGGCCCGCCGACTGCAGCACGTTCAGGCCGCGGGCGCGGTTCGTCGGATCCGACGGGATCGCGACGGTGCCGCCCTTGGGGATCTCGTCGAGCTTCTTGTGCTTGGTCGAGAACACGGCGAGCGGGTAGATCGCCGTCGAGCCCACCGGCACGAGGTCGTCGTTGTTCTGCACGTTGTAGTCCGCGAGGTAGACGATGTGCTGGAACTGGTTCAGGTCGAGCTCACCGGCGCTGAGCGCGGGGTTCGGCTGGTTGTAGTCGGTGAAGTCCTTCAGCTCGACATCGATGCCTTCCTTCTTGGCGGCATCGACGAAGGTCTTCCAGTACGGGTCGCTGGCGCCCACCACGCCGATCTTGACGTGCTTCGCATCGGACGACCCGGAGTCCGCGGAGTCGTTCGAGGTCGCGCAGCCTGCGAGCGCGGTGGTAGCCACGAGCGCCAGGGCGGTGATCGAAGCGGCGATGATGCCGCGCTTCTTGCTGAGTGCCATGGATTCCTCGTTTCGTGACGATCTGGCTCGGTCACCACGAGTCTGGGCGATGCCGCCCGGCCGACGCGAACTGCGTGACGTTTCATGACGGAGGCGAGGATCCTGCGAAATCGGAGCGCCGCGGACGCGCGGCGGCCACGCGCATGGGATACTGAGGTACGACGCCTCAGACGGCGCCGGCGGGCAGGCCGGGAGTCCTCGACATTCCACGGAAGGAACCCACCGTTCACATGATCCAGCGCGCGGATGCACACCTCGAAGCTTGGAAGGCCAAGCAGGAGCTCGCCGAGCGGATGATCCCGCTCATCGGTCAGCTGTATCGGGATCACGACGTGGTCATGTCGGTGCACGGGCGCAGCCTGGTGGGCCGCTCCCCGATCGACATCATCCGGGCGCACAGCTTCGCGCGCAAGATCGACGACGTCGAGCTGCCGCTCGACGAGTCGTCGGCGGTCGTCGAAGCACTGGCGAAGATCCAGCCCGGCCCCGTCTCGGTCGACCTCGCGCTGCTCGCCAACGGTTTCCGCGCGTCGGGCCAGAGCGATCTCGAGGCCTACCTGCGCGCCGAGCTGGCTCCCGCGCTCGAGGCCGAGCGCGGCAACGGCACCGACGTCGTGCTCTACGGCTTCGGCCGCATCGGCCGCC
Source organism: Leucobacter sp. Ag1 (assembly GCF_000980875.1). Lineage (GTDB taxonomy): Bacteria > Actinomycetota > Actinomycetes > Actinomycetales > Microbacteriaceae > Leucobacter > Leucobacter iarius. Next base: position 10,208 of record NZ_LAYO01000107.1, read on the forward strand.
TGCTCGCCCGTATCATCATCGATCACTCGGGCAGCGGCAACGGCCTGAACCTGCGCGCGATCGTCGTGCGCAAGGGCTCCGAGAACGATCTCGCGAAGCGCGCCAACCTCCTCAAGCGCGATTCGGTGCACGGCCCCTTCAACGGCACCATCAAGGTGCTCGAGGACGAGGACGCGATCCTCGCCAACGGCGTGCGCATCCAGGTCATCTACTCGAACGATCCCGCGAGCGTCGACTACACGCAGTACGGGATTGAGGACGCGATCCTCGTCGACAACACGGGCCGCTGGCGCGATGCCGAGGGCCTGGGCCAGCACCTGCAGAACCAGGGCATCTCGCGCGTTCTCCTCACCGCTCCCGGCAAGGGCGACATGCTCAACGTCGTGTACGGCGTGAACAGCTCGAAGATCACCGACGAGCACACCATCCTCAGCGCGGCCTCCTGCACCACGAACGCCATCACGCCGGTGCTCAAGGTCATGAACGACCACTTCGGCGTCAAGCGCGGGCACGTCGAGACCGTGCACTCGTACACCAACGATCAGAACCTGATCGACAACTTCCACAAGGGCGACCGTCGCGGCCGCTCGGCGGCGCTCAACATGGTGCTGACCGAGACCGGTGCCGCGAAGGCCGTGTCGAAGGCGCTCCCCGAGTTCGAGGGCAAGCTCACCGGCAACGCGATCCGCGTTCCCACCCCCGATGTCTCGATGGCCGTGCTCAACCTGCAGCTCGAGCGCGAGACCACCCGCGAGGAGCTCAACTCGATCCTCGAGCAGGTCTCGCTCACGGGCGCGCTGCGCACGCAGATCGACTACGTCGAGTCCGCCGAGATCGTCTCGACCGACTTCGTCGGTTCGAACCGCGCCGGCATCGTGGACGGTCTCGCGACCATCGTGACCGGCGACAGCGCCGTGGTCTACGTCTGGTACGACAACGAGTACGGCTACAGCTGCCAGGTGGTCCGCATCATCGAGCAGCTCGCCGGCAGCCACCCGGCCCATCTCCCGGCGCTGGAGGCCTAGCAGCCCGGCCCGGCCCCACCCGCCTCAGCCCCCGAAAGGAGCACCATGTCCGAGAAGTTCATCATCGGAGTAGACGGTTCCGAGCAGAGTCGCGCAGCGCTCGATTGGGGGTTGAGGCGGGCCGGCGAACGCGGCGCGTCGGTGGAGTTGATGTACGTCACCGACGACACCTTCCTCTCCGAGAGCGTCGCCTTCGTCTCCGAGGCGCAGAAGGCATCCGACGAGATGCTGGCCGCAGAGTGCGCCTACGCCAAGCGCAGCGGCTTCGCGGGCTCGGTCACCGGCACCGCCGTGGTCGGCCACCCCGTCACCGAGCTCGAGCAGGCGTCGAAGCGCGCGGATCTCCTCGTGCTGGGAGCCCACTCGGGCAGTCGCTTCGCCGGCACCTTCTTCGGCACCCGCGCCGTCAAGGTCGCCGCGGTCGCGCACTGCCCGGTCGCCGTGATCCCGAAGCCGCGCACTGCGGAGGAGGTCGAGCGCGTCCCCGGCATCGTGGTCGGCGTCGACGGATCCGAGCCCTCGAAGCGCGCGATCGCCGTCGCCGCAGCCGAGGCGTCCCGGGCCGGCGTGCCGCTCATCGCGGTCTACGCCTGGATGCCGCCCCTCACGCCCGGCCTCGAGTATCTCTGGAGCGAGGACCTCATCGCCGCGCAGCGTTCGGCGGCCGAGGAGGCCATCGCGATCGGCACCGCCGGCCTCGCCGAGCGCTACCCCGATCTCGAGCTGCAGCGCAAGCTCGTGCAGTCTCCCCCGGTGACCGCTCTGGTCGAGGCCGCGACGGGCGCCGACCTGCTCGTGGTCGGCAGCCGCGGTCACGGCGGGTTCTCCCGCCTGCTGCTCGGCTCGGTCAGCCACGGCGTGCTGCAGGAACTGCCCTGCCCGACCCTCGTGACCCGCGCCGAGTGACCACCGGTCCCTCGGAGTCCCCGGCTCAGCCGACCGGCCGCGTGGTCGTCGGCGGAGCCGGGGGTTTCATGGGCGGCGTGCTCGTGCAGCGTCTGCGCGAGTCCGGTCGGCAGGTCCTCACGGTCGGCCGACGCGGAGCCGATCTGCGCTGGGACGACGATGCGGGCCTCGCCCGCGCCGTCGACGGCGCGTCGCTGGTGCTCGGCCTCGCCGGCAAGAGCGTCAACTGCCGCTACACCCCCGCGAACCGCGCCGAGATCCTCCGCTCGCGCGTCGGCACCACCGCAGCGCTGGGACGCGCGATCCGCACCGCGGATGCACCGCCCCCGCTCTGGATCAACGCGTCCACCGCGACCATCTACCGGCACGCGGAGGACCGCCCCATGACGGAGCGCGCGGGCGAGCTCGGCGAGGGGTTCTCGGTCGGCATCGCTCGCGCTTGGGAGCGCGAGTTCTTCTCGGGCGAACTGCCCGGCACCCGCCGCGTCGCGCTGCGCACGGCGATCGTGCTCGGCCACGGCGGAGTGCTCGGTCCCATCGGCGCGCTGGCCCGCCTGGGCCTCGGCGGGGCGCAGTGGGACGGCCGCTGGCCGATCCCCGCGAGCCGCCGCCGGGCTGGTACGGCGCACCGCTTCGGCGCCCGCTGGGGCGCGCAGCGTTTCAGCTGGATCCACGTCGAGGACGTCGCGCGCATCGTCGGGTTCCTCGAGTCCCGTCCGCAGCTCGATGGACCGATCAACGTCGCTTCGCCGAACCCGTCGACCAATCGGGAGCTGCAGGCGACCGTGCGCCGCGTGCTGGGGATTCCGTTCGGCGTGCCGATGCCGCGGTGGATGCTCGAAATCGGGGCCGCCGCGATCCGCACCGAGACCGAGCTCGTGCTGAAGAGCCGCTGGGTGCTGCCCGAACGGCTCCAGGAGGCGGGATTCCGCTTCGCCTACCCGCAGCTCGAACCGGCGCTGCGCGAATCCTTCTCCTGACCTGCTGCGCGACTCGAGTACGGAAAGCCGTGCCGACCCACTAGGGTTTTGCCATGCCCAGTGACATCGATGTTGCGGCGCGCGGCGGCGCGGCCGAGCGCCTCTCGCGCATGATCCAGCTGCCCACCGTCTCGGCCGAGCACGAGACGCGCGGTGATGCCCCCTTCGAGGCCTTCGTCGAACTGCTGCGCGAGCTCTACCCGCTCGTGCACGAGCGCCTCGAGCTGGAACGCGTCGGCACGCTCGGCCTGCTCTACCGCTGGCGCGGCGCGGCGTACGAGCGCGAGCCGCTCGTGCTGATGGCGCACTTCGACGTCGTCCCCGTCGACGAGAGCGACGACTGGACGCATCCGCCGTTCGCCGGCGTCGTAGCCGACGGCTTCGTCTTCGGGCGCGGCGCGCTCGACGACAAGGGGCCGCTGCTGGTGGTGCTGGAGGCCGTCGAGAACCTGCTCGCCGCGGGCTTCGCACCGGCCCGCGAGGTCTACCTCTCGTTCGGCGGGAACGAGGAGACGTTCGGCGACGCGGCGGAGGCGATCGCGCAGGCCCTGCGGCAGCGGGGCATCGTGCCCTGGATGGTGATCGACGAGGGCGGCGCCGTGGTCGACGCGCCGCTGCCCTTCGTCCGCGGCGCCGCCGCCATGGTCGGCGTCGGCGAGAAGGGCATCGCGACCCTGCAGCTCAGCGCCCGCGGCGACGGCGGCCACGCATCCGCTCCACCGACCCGCACCGCGGTCGGCCGGATCGCCCGGGCGGTCGACCGGCTCGGTCCCACGACGTTCCGCCCGCGCACGCCCGCCGGGATCTCGCGCATGCTGAGACTCTTCTCCGCGCGCGCGAACCGCCCCGCGGGCCTCCTGCTCCGCGCGCTCGCGGCGATGCCGCCGGTCACCGCTCGGCTCTTCGCGCGGCTCGGCGGCGAGCCCGCGGCACTCGTGCGCACCACGATCGCCGCGACCATGCAGTCGGGCGGCACCGCGGCGAACGTGCTGCCGTCGCAGGCGACTGCGACTCTGAACCTGCGTATCGCGCTGGGCGAGAGCGTCGCCTCGGCGACGCGTCGGGTGACGCGCCGGATCGGGGATCGCGGGGTACGGGTCGAGCTGCTCGAGGGCAGCGAGCCCTCGGCCGAGTCGCGCACCGACAACGCGCAGTTCGCGCTCATCGCCCGCTCGGTCGGAACGTCCCACCCCGAGGCGGCGACGGTCCCCTACGTGATGATGGCCGAGACCGACTCCCGGTACTTCCATCGGTTCTGTCCGGCGGTCTACCGCTTCGCTCCGCTCGCCATGTCGGCCGAGCTCCGCGCCACGATCCACGGCGTCGACGAGCGCGTCTCCGTCTCCGAGCTGGAACGCGGCGAGCGCTTCCACCGTGCACTGCTGATGGGGCTGTGACCGTGTCGCGCATCACGCTCCGCAGCGTCGCGGGAATCGTGGGCCTGCTCGCCTTCGTGGAGTTCACGAGCGGGATCCTGCAGGGCTACTACACGCCGATGCTCACCGACATCGCGCGCCACCTCGACGTGCGCGACGCCGACGTGAACTGGCTCGAGGGATCGCAGCTGATGCTGTCCGCGCTCATCGTGCCCGCGCTCGCGAAGCTCGGCGACATGGTCGGGCACAAGCGGATCCTGCTCGTCTCGACCGCGGTGACCGCTGCGGCGAGCGCGGTGCTGCCGTTCACCGACAACTTCGGGGTGTTCCTGGCGGCGTGGGCGCTGCAGGGCTTCTACGTGGTCTGGCTCCCCCTCGAGATCGCGATCATCTGGTCGCGGACCCGGGGCAGCGATGGGCGTTCGGTGCTGACGACGCGCGCCGCGGGCATCCTGGTGGCGGCGCTCGAGCTGGGCGCGATCCTGGGTGCGTTGGGAGGTGGGGCGCTCATCGATGTGCTGCCCCTGCCCGTCGTGCTCTCGGTCCCCGCGGTGTGCGTGGTGATCTGCTTCTTCGTCGTCCGGTTCGGGGTGTCCGACGTCGGGATCCCGAACCGGGGCGAGTTCGACTGGGTCGGTGCGTCGCTCATCTCCCTCGCGCTGCTGGCGCTGACGGGCGGTTTCAGCCTGCTCCGTCTGCAGGGTGCGGGTGAACCGCTGCCCTGGGTGGCGCTGGGGCTCGGCCTCCTGCTCATCGTTCCCTTCGCCCTGTGGGAATTGCGTCATCCGGATCCGCTGATCGATGTGCGCATGTTCCGGTCGCCGGCACTGCTGCCGATCTTCCTGACCGCCGGCCTCTTCGGGATGAGCGTGCTGGGGGCGCAGGCTCCGCTGTCGACCTTCGCGCGCACCGATCCCGAGCGCTACGGCTACGGGCTCGGTGCGTCGGGGTTCGGCGCATCGCTCCTGATCGGCTTCTACCTGATCGCGATGATCACGGGGGCGCTGCTGTTCCCGAAGCTGGCGCGTCGGATCACGCCGCGGTTGGCGCTCGTGGTGGCGTCGACCTGCATCGGCGTGGGGTACCTGCTCTTCCTGCCCTTCCACGACGGGTACGGCCAGGTGGTCGCGAACATGGTCGTCGCGGGGCTCGGGTCCGGGGCGCTCGTCGCGGCGCTCCCTGCGGCCGCGGCGTCGGCGGCGCCCGAGACGCAGACGGGCGTCGCGACGGGTCTCACCAACTCGGTGAAGACCGTCGGCGGCGCGCTGGCCTCCTGCGTGTTCGGGATCGCGCTGCTGCACGGTGCCACGGGTGCCGCAGCCGGCGAGACGGCTACGGCGGGGTCGCTGTCCGGGTACATGATCGTCTGGATCGTGTGCGGTGCGAGCGCGCTCTGCTCGGCCGTGCTGCTGTGCTTCGTCCCGCGCACCGCGTTCCAGGATCGCGAGTCGATCGCCCCCGCGAGCGCGTAGCGGCGCCGCATCGGCGGCGGCTAGACGAACGTGCCCCCGGGCCGTGCGAGGTCCGCGATGCCGCGCAGCACCGCCTGCGACACGATCCCGCTCGATGCGGGCCGTTCGGGCAGCGGAGCGTTCGCGGCGGCGAAGCGGTACTCCCCTGCGGGGCCCGAAGCTTCGATCACGTGCTCGGTGTGCGGGGCGCTGGGGTCAGCGACCAGTCGCACCTCGGTCTCGTCCCAGAGTCCGGTGGCGGCGGCGAGCGCCACGGCGACGTTGAGCGAGCTCGGGAACCGTTCGATCGCGTCCTGCACGGTGCCGGTAAGGATCCGGGTCGGTTCGGTGAGGCCGAGCAGGGCGGCCCGCTCGGTCTCGGTCATCCAGGGCTGCACGAGGGCTTCGGGACGCTTGGTGGTGGTGAGCGAGGCCCGGGCGAGTCCGCCGTCGCGCGTCGCGGCGCGCAGGAGGTCGAGGCCGCCGATCGCTCCGGAGGAGAGACGGCAGACGCCGGGGCCGTCGAGCAACCGGGCACGATCCGCGGGGTCGGCGAGGGCGCCGATCGAGACGAGCAGCAGGTCGCGCCCCGCGGCGATGACCCGCGGACCGAGTTCGCGGGCGGCGAGGACTCCCGCGCACTCGACGACCAGGTCGCTGGAGGCGATGGCGTCGTCGAGATCGAGTTCGGCGATCCCCCGCGCGGTCGCGGCTCCCGGGGTGCGGACGACCGCGCCGGCCAGGACGGCGCCGGGCGCTGCCCCGTTCCGCAGTCCGTCGGCCACGCGCGCGCCGATGGCGCCGAGCCCGAGGAGGGCGACGCGGAGCAGGGGCTGCTGGGGCATGGGGCCAGCCTAGGTGCCGTGGGACGCCGCTTCCAATCGGGGGTCGCGCGGGTGCGGCTCGATAGGCTGCTGCGGTGAGCAGAACCATTCGGGTCAGTGCGGTCGTGATGCGGGACGAGTCGGGGCGGGTGCTGAACGTGCGCAAGCGCGGCACCTCGATGCTGATGCTGCCCGGCGGCAAGCCGGAGGCCGGCGAGGATCCCCGCGACACGGCGGTGCGGGAGTTCGCCGAGGAGCTGGGTGTCGAGCTGGATCCGCTCCTGCTGCGCGGGATCGGCCGGTTCACGACGGCGGCGGCGAACGAGCCGGGGCACTCCTTGGTGGCCGATGTGTTCGAGCATCCGTTCCGGGCGGTGGATGCGCCCCGCGCCGAGATCGAGCACCTGGAGTGGGTGGATCCCTCGGCAGCGCGCGGGAGCATGGCTCCGCTCAACTCCGAGCACGTCTTCCCCGGCCTGATCGATCGCGCACCGCTCGCGCGTCTCGCACCGCAGCGGATCGCCGTGTACACGGGATCGGCGATGGGCGGGGATCCCCGCTTCGCGCGGGCTGCCGAGGAGTTCGGGGCGGTGCTCGCCGCTCGGGGCATCGACCTGGTGTACGGCGGCGGCAAGGTCGGTCTGATGGGTGTGGTCGCCGATGCGGTGCTGGCGGGCGGCGGCGAGGCGTTCGGGGTGATCCCGCAGCGGCTCGTCGACGGCGAGATCGGTCATGCCGGGCTCACCCGGCTCGAGGTGGTGCCCGACATGCACGCGCGCAAGCGGCGCATGATCGCGCTCGCCGACGCGCTGGTCGCGCTCCCGGGCGGACCGGGAACCCTGGAGGAGTTCTTCGAGGCTTTCACCTGGATGAACCTCGGGCTGCACAACCGTCCCGTCGCGCTCGTCGACGTCGACGGATACTGGCAGCCGATGCTCACGGCGCTCGGCGACATGGTCGAGCGCGGGTTCCTCGCCCAGCGGTACCTCGACTCGCTGATCGTCGAGAGCGATCCGGAAGCGCTGCTGCGCCGACTCTCGGAGTGGACGCCGCCCCCGGCGAAGTGGGGCTGAGTGTGGACGACCGCCTGCGGCTCCTCTTCGCCTGCTGCGATCCCACCCTGTCGGAGGAGGAGCAGCTCGCCCTGACGCTGCGTCTCGTCTGCGGTCTTCCCGTTTCCGAGATCGCGGATTCGCTGCGGTTCTCCGAGACGACGATGGCCGATCGGATCACGCGCGCCGCTCAGCGGATCGCGGAGACCGGGCTCCCCGAACGGGATCCGGATCCGACCGAGCTGCAGGATCGGCTCGAACCGGTCCTCGCGGTCGTGCATCTCGTCTTCACGTCCGGGCGCACGGCGCCCCTCGATGCGGAACCGGTCCGGCCCGAGCTCGCCGAGCGCGGGATCGACCTGGCACGGATGCTCGTCGAGCTGCTGCCCGGCGAGTCCGAGGCCGTGGCCCTGCTGGCGCTCCTGCTGCTGATCGATGCGCGGCGCCCGGCCCGCACCGACCACGAGGGGCTTCCGGTCCCGCTCGACGCGCAGGATCGCCGCCAGTGGGATCGTTCCCGGATCGCGGAGGGCACCCGCCTCCTCGATCGCGCGCTGAGCGAGCTCGGCGGCGGTGCGCCGGGCCGATTCGCGCTCACGGCCGCCATCGCGGCGGTGCACGACGACGCCGAGACGTTCGCGGACACCGACTGGGAGCAGATCCACGGCCTGTACGAGGTGCTCGCCGAGGCTCGGCCGTCCCCCGGGATCCTGCTGCACCGCGCCGTCGCGCTCGGCTTCCTGCGAGGCCCCGCCGCCGGACTGACCGAGCTCGATCGGCTCGCAGAGGATCCGGAGCTCGCCGCGGCCGAGGGCCTCGCCGCGGCCCGCGCCGACCTCCTCGTGCAGCTGGGCCGCCGGGACGAGGCGCGCACGGCGTTCGAAGAAGCGCTGCTGCTCGCCGAGGACGCCGCCGAGCGGACGCGGTTGGAGCAGAGGATGCGGCGGCTGGACGCGGAACCGAGGTAGTCCGGGTCCGACCGGTCAGCGGATGTAGACGTCGAGGTGGTTGCCGACGGTGCCGCGGTCGTAGATCTTGCCCTGGTACCCGAACGGGGTCGGGAACACGGTGCCCTTCGGCGCCGAACCCGCGAGCACGATGAAGCCGTCGCCGTCGCTCACGTAGCCGTCCTCGTTGACGTGCCGTCCGGGCACCTCGAGTCCCTGACCCGGCAGCACCTGCTGGCTGTAGTAGGTGAACTTGTAGCCGCCCCACTCGACCGCGCCGCTGAACATGAACTGCGCGAGCGTGTAGAGGGGCGCGCCGACGAGCTGCTTGCTGGGCGATTTCACGGCCGCGTTCGTCGCGCCGATGCGCTCGATGTCGGAGACGCCGAGGTCGACGGCCGGTTCCGCGCTGTCGGCCGCGGCGAAGCTCTGCGTCCGAGCGTCGGCGGCCCCGCCGGATCCGTCGCTCGCGAAGGCGTTCGGCATGGAGAGCGGTGCCAGCGCGGCCGAGCCGAGCAGCACCGCGACACCGGCGACGGCCCCGATTCCGCGTACGCGCGACCACCGGACGGATCCGGTGCGGGCGGTCTGGGCGAATGCGGTCACAGTGCTTCGATGGTAACCCGCGGCCCTGTGCCCCCGCATTCAGCTCGGAGCGCACCCGACTTCCCGTACTCTAGTCAGGAATCACCCGACGCCCTGTCAGTGCACGACCCCTTCGAGGAGCCGCCATGCCCGCCGACCCCACCGGATCGCTCGCCCAGTACCTCGCCGCCCTCCCCGAAGCGCGCGTCCGCACCCACGCGGTCGTCGCCGCGGCGATCGCCGAACGCGCTGCGACCGCCCCGCGGGAGCAGGAGCTGCTGTTCATCGCGGGCCTCGAGCACCCGGAGTACGAGGACGGCGCGGATCGCTTCTGGCACGCGGTCGAGCAGCTGGCGCTCCCGGAGCCCGCGGGCGCGGACGAGCTCCCGCTCGCCTGGATCGGCTACGACGTCGTCAACCGGTTCACCGGACGCCGGGAGGCGCAGGGCTTCCTGCTCACCGACCGCCGGCTCGTGGTCAAGGATCAGGTCGACGGCGTGTTCGGAACCGCGGCTCCCCGCCAGTACCCGCTGTTCGTCGGCAGCGCGGGCGTCGCGGGATCCGCGTCCGAAATCGCGTCGTCCGCCTCGTCCGCCTACGACTGGGAGTTCGCGCGCTCCCTCATCGATGCGGACACCGCGTCCGGTCTCGGCCTCCTGCTCTCCGAGCTCCTCGTCACCGCGATGGAGACGCTGCAGCGCCTCGGCGCGGAGCTCGCTCCCGAACCCCCGACCTCGGCCGAGCTGCTCGGACGCGTCCGCGAGCTGGGGCTCGGGAGCGCGGTGAAGCTGCCCGACGATCCGAAGCACGCGAAGCACTTCGCGAAGCTCGCAAAGAAGCTGCCCCTCGACGCCGGGGAACGGATCCTGATCGCCTGCACCGACAGCACGCTGATCGGCGCGTACGGGTTCCTCCTCACCGACCGCGGCGCACGCTCGAAGGATCTCGGCGAGGAGCCGGTGTTCACGCCGACCGAGCAGTTCGTCCCCGATCAGATCCGGCTCGCACCCGACAACGCGCACCGGATCCTGCTCGGTGCGGGCGAGGCGCACGAGATCCCGACGCGATTCACGGAGCAGCAGATCGCCGCCCTCGTCACGCTGCTCCGCGAGTGGGGTGAGGGCCGGCTGCACGCCGACGCCGCCTGATCCGGTCCGCCTAATCCGGGCCGCCTGGCCGCTACTCGGGCAGTTCGGCGACCTGGCCGGCGTAGGCGAACCCTCCGCCGAAGCCGAAGAGCAGCACCGTGCCGCCGCGCGGCAGCTCGCCGCGATGCCAGGCCTTCGAGAGCCCGAGCGGCACGGACGCCGCGGAGGTGTTGCCCGACTCCTCGATGTCGCGGATCACGATCTGCTGCGCGGAGGCGCCCAGAGCGTCCGTCAGCGGCTCGATGATCCGCAGGTTTGCCTGATGCAGGGCGAACACGTCGATCTCACCGGCGCTCACCCCCGCGGTGTCGAGGATCCGTTCGGCGATCGGCGCGGCCCCGGTGAGCGCCCAGCGCATGATCTTGCGTCCGTCCTGGGAGAAGAGCTGCGGCGCTCCGTCGATCCGCACGGCCTCGGTGAGGCCCGGCACCGTGCCCCAGACGACCGGGGAGATCCGCGGCTCGTCCGAGACCCCGACGACGACCGCCCCGGCACCGTCCGCGGTCAGCACGCAGGTGCTGCGGTCCGTCCAGTCGGTGAAGGCGCTGAGCGCCTCGGCGCCGATCACGAGCGCCGTGTCCGCGCTGCCGGTGCGGACGGCCTGCTCCGCGATGCCGAGCGCGTATTCGAAGCCCGAGCACGCGGTGTTGATGTCGACGGCGGCCGCACCGTCGAGTCCGAGCTCCGCGACCACGCGACCGGCCGCGTTCGGGCTCCGATGCTCGGACGTGGTCGACGCGAGCACCACCAGGTCGACGCGCGCAACGCCGGCATCATCCATCGCCATGCGGGCGGCGGCGACCGCCATCGACAGCACCGAGTCGCTCTCCCCGATGATGCGGCGCTCGCGGATGCCCGTGCGACTGCGGATCCATTCGTCGTTCGTTTCGACCATCGCCGCGATGTCTTCGTTGGTCACGATCCGCTCGGGCTGGAAGTGCCCGAGGCCCAGCAGGCGCGAGCCGCGCATCTCGAAAATCTTCACGCCCGCACGCTACTCCCCGCCGCATCGGGATCGGGGCATGCACGAGCGCGGCTCGCGAGCCGGCCGGTGCTTCGCCACCGCCGACCCGCGAGCCGCGGGTCCATCAGGCCCGGGCGGTGGGATCCGCCTCGTAGGTGACCCATCGGGTCCGCTCGGCCAGGGTGTCGTAGAGCGCCTGCGCCCGGTGGTTGTCGTCCGCGGTCACCCACTGCACGACGCTCCGCCCCTCGTCGTCGGCCATCTCGGTGAGACGACCGATGAGGGCCCGGCCGACCCCGCGGCCGCGCGCCTCGGGGTCGGTGAACAGGTCGTCGAGGAAGATGCCGCTGCTCCCCGTGTAGGGCGACGAGAAACGGCGATGGTGCGCGAAGCCGACGACGGATCCGTCCGCCTCGGCCACCAGCGCGCGGCACTCGTGAGCGGGATCCATCATCCAGGCCCAGGCCTGCGAGACGACCTCCTCGGACTCCGCGAGCCGGTAGAACTCGCGATATGCGCGGAACAGCTCGCGCCACCGCGTCTCATCGGCGGGCGCGAGTGCGCGGATCGTGGGGGCGGTCGTGGTGGTGTGCTGCGTCATGGGAAATGCTCCGGTTTCGTCTCTGAAGTGCAGGGGGTGCCGGGCCCGCGGCCCGGCCGGAAGGCGGCTCGCGCGGGATCGCGGCCGCACGGCGACTAGCCGCTCATGGCGCACCCCCTCTCGCCGCAGCGCGCTCGCGCGCCCGAGTCGGGGATCGAAGAAGCCGCCAGCGGCGCAGAGAGAAACACTCTTGCCCAAAACTGGGTAACGTTATCTAATAGCTTCATGAACAACGATAACAGATCGGCAGTCCTCGCCGCCGAACTGCGCGGCCGCATCGACTCCGCCGCCCCGGGCTCGAAACTGCCCGGCGTGCGCGAACTCTCGCGCGAGTTCCGCGCGAGCGCCGCCACCGTCTCCGCCGCGCTCGCCGAACTCGGCGCCCTCGGCCTCGTCCGAGCCGAACCCGGCAGAGGCACCTTCGTCGCCGAACGCGCGCACCGACGCGATCCCGATTTCGCCTGGCAGTCGCAGACCCTCGGCCGCACCCGCGTCGACCCCGACCGCGCCTCCCGCCTCGGCGGCCACGGCTCCCCCGAGCAGATCCCCCTCTCCTGGGGCTACCTCGCCGCCGAGCTCCTCCCCGCCGAAGAACTCCAGCGGATCGGCGCCCGAGCCGCACGCGGCTCGCGGGCCTGGCAGCTCACGCCCCCGGCCGGCTCCCCCGAGCTCCGCCGCGTCATCGCCGCCGACTACCGAGCCGACCCGGGCGACGTGCTCATCGTGCCCGGCGGCCAGCAGGGCCTCATCTTCGCGATGCGCACGCTCGCCGAGCCCGGATCCACCGTCATCACCGAGAGCCCCAGCTACCCCGGAGCGATCCTCGCCGCGCAGAGCGCCGGACTCGCGCTCGCCGCCGTCCCCGCGGACGCCGACGGAATCCTGATCGACCGCCTCGCCGTCGAGCTCGAGCGCACGCGTGCTCGCGTCGTCTACCTGCAGCCGAGCTTCGCGAACCCGAGCGGCGCCGTGCTCAGTCCCGAACGGCGGGCGCGCGTGCTCGAACTCGCCGCCCAGCACGGCGCCTTCGTGATCGAGGACGACTGGGCGCGGCACCTCGGACTGGAGCGGACCACCCCGCCGCCGCTCTTCGCCGAGGATCCGCACGGGCACGTCGTCACGGTGACCACGCTCGCCAAGCCCGCTTCGCCCGGGCTGCGGATCGGCGCGGTGATCGCCCGGGGTCCCGCCGGCCAGCGGATCCGCGCTTCGCGCACCGCCGACGACCTCGGCGTCGCACCCCTACTGCAGGAGATCGCGACCGACCTCCTCACCTCGCCGGCCTGGCCGCGCCACCTGAAGCGGCTGCGCGCCGAGCTCACGACGCGCAGGGACGCCCTCGTCTCCGCGGTGCGCACCACGCTGCCCGACGCCCGGATCGCCCGGATCCCGGACGGCGGACTGCACCTCTGGGTCCGCCTCGCCGCGGGCGTCGACAGCCGCGACCTCGCCGAACGGGCCGGCGCCGCCGGTGTGCTCGTCGGCGACGGGAGGCACTTCTTCGTGGACGAGCCGCCGGCGTCGTTCGTCCGGCTCTCTTACGGCGCGGCGACGCCCGCGCAGATCGCGGAGGGGGTGCGGCGGCTCGGATCACTGCTCGCGCGCTAGCGTGCGCGGTTCAAAGGGGTTTGCGCATGCGCTGCGTCACCGAGCGGTACCCCGAGCTGCCGTAGAGCGCGAGCGCGACCTCGTTCGTGCCGAACACGTTCAGTTCGAGCGCTTCCGCGCCCGCTTCGCGGGCCGCGGCCTCGACCGCGCCGAGCAGCACCCGGCCGAAGCCCTCGCCCCGATGCGCCTCGTGCACCTCGATGTCGTACAGGTAGGCGATGCCCCGGATCCCCTCCGGGTGATCGAGCGCGATCCAGGCTCGGCCCAGCGCCTCGCCGCCGTCGCCGACCGCGGTGAGCAGGAGCGTCCGCGGAGTCTCGAGCCCGCCGGGCAGCAGCCGGGCGTTCTCGCGCCGCGCGCGTTCGACCGAGCCTTCCTCCGGCCACTGGCCCGCTTCGACCTTCTCCGCGGCGTAGTCGCGAGCGAGAGCGATCTGCCAGGCCGAGTACTCGGCATCGGTCATCGGGCGGAGCGTCAGTGCGGTCATTCCCCCATCGTGGCACGGCGATCCGGCGGCGCGCCCCGCCGCATGGGGAGTTCCAAGGTGGCCTGCGGAATAATCTTCTGATGTGCGCAGGCCTGTGAAGAAGATCCGTCGGTACGCTCGGCGAGCCAAGATGGCGGTGACCGCCGAGCGGATCGCCCTCCAGCGACGCCGCCCCATCCAGCCCGACGTGGTGCTCTACGAGTCCTTCGCCGGCAACGGAGTCCTCTGCAACCCGGAGGCGATCTTCCGCGAGCTGCTCGACGATCCGAAGCACGCCCGCCTCTCGCACGTCTGGGCGATCTCCGACCCGACCGTGCTCGCCCGCTTCGAAGCCGAGTTCGGCGACCACCCCCGGGTGTCCGCCGTGCGCCGCGGCGGCGTCGAGTACTGGCGCGCGCTGTCGACCTCCGGCTTCCTCGTGAACAACGCCACGTTCCCGCCGGCGTTCGGCAAGCGCACCGGCCAGGTCTACCTCAACACCTGGCACGGCACCCCGCTGAAGCTCATGGGCTTCGACATGCCCGACGGGGCCCACCAGTCCGCGAACACGCTGCGCAACTTCCTCAGCGCCGACTTCCTCCTCGCCGCGAACCCGTTCATGGCCGAGCGCATGTACGAGCAGTCCTACCGCCTCACCAACGTCTACGGCGGCGAGCTGATCGAAGAGGGCTACCCGCGCATCGACCGCCAGCGCCTGAACCCCGAGCAGCTGGCCGAGGTCCGCGCGGAGCTCCGCCGTTCCGGTCTCGACATCCGCGAGCGCCGGGTCGTGCTCTACGCGCCCACCTGGCGCGGCGCCTCCTTCGGATCCCCCGAGGACAACATCGATGCGCTCGTCGCCGACGCGACCGCCATGCAGGCCGCGCTCGGGGACGACGAGGTCCTGCTGCTCAAGACCCACCAGGTCGTGCACGGCTTCGCCGAGGATCGTCCGGAGCTGCGCCGCATGCTGGTGCCGAACAGCATCCCGACGAACGTCATGCTGGGAGCGGCCGACGCGCTCGTCACCGACTACTCCTCGATCTTCTTCGACTTCCTGGCGACCGGTCGCCCCATCGTCTTCTTCACCCCCGATGCCGACGACTACGCCGACACCCGCGGCACCTACATGCCGCTCGACGAGCTGCCGGGGCCCGTCACCGCGGACCCCGCCGAGGCCGTCGCGCACGTCGCTCGCCTGCTCGGGCCGGCCGACGGCTCCGCACCGGAGTCCCACGAGCGCTACGCCGAGTGGGCCGAGCGCTTCACCCCGTTCGAGGACGGCGAGGCGACCCGACGGGTCATCGACATCGTCTTCGGCGGGGAGCGCGAGGGGTACCGCGTGCGCCGCGCTCGTACCGACGGACGCAAGCGCCTGATGTTCTACCTGGGCGGCATGCGTTCGAACGGCATCACGAGCTCGGCCATGAACATGCTGAGCCGTATCGACCACGACCGCTACGACGTGACGGCGCTCACGCCCTACTTCAAGGCCGCGACGCCGCGCGCCAACCAGGATCGGATCGATCCCCGCGTGCGTCTGGTCATGCGCATGGGCGGTATGAACGGCTCGAAGTTCTTCCAGCTCCGCCGCCGTGTGCGCGACCTCGCCTCGATCCCGCTCCTGCCCGGCAACGAGCAGTGGCACGACTCGCTCTGGAAGGACGAGTGGCACCGGATCTTCGGTTCCTCGCGGTTCGACTGGGTCGCGGACTTCAGCGGATACAGCCCGTTCTGGGCGAACCTGCTCCTGCAGGCCCCCGACACGCCCCGCGCCATCTGGCTGCACAACGAGATGGCTTCCGACCGCATGCGGACCGTCGGCGGTCGCCGCCCCATGCAGCGCTCCCTCGGTCTGGTGTTCCGCCTCTACCGCGGGTTCGACGCGCTCGTCTCGGTCTCCCCGCGACTCACGGAGGTCAATCGCCGCGAGCTCGCGGAGTTCGCCCCGCCGTCGCACTTCACCACCGTGCGCAACTTCCCCGCGACCTCGGCGATGCCCTCGCCCGAGCACCGCATCTCCGACCTGCTCTGGGAGGACGAGGAGCCGCCGGTGTGGATGCGGGAACTCGAGAACGCGGAGCGCACCACGAAGTGGTTCATCTCGGTCGGGCGCCTCTCGCCCGAGAAGAACCACGCCCGGCTGATCCGCTCGTTCGCCGAGGTCCACGCCGAGGATCCCTCGGCCCGCCTGCTCATCGTGGGCGGCGGCCCGCTGCAGTCAGCCCTCGCCGCGCAGATCGTCGAGGCCGGCCTGCAGGACGCCGCGTTCCTCGCCGGTCGACGGAACCAGCCCGTCTCGCTCCTCGTCGCGGCCGACTGCTTCGTCCTCTCGAGCAACTACGAGGGCCAGCCGATGGTGCTCCTCGAGGCCGCCCTGTGCGGGCTCCCGATCGTATCCACCGCGTTCGCCTCGGTCGAGGACGCACTGCCGGAGCCGACGATCCGCGTCGTCGACACCGACGACGCGGCGCTGCGCGACGGCATGCTCGCCTATCTGCGCGGCGAGGTGCCGCCGAGCCGCCTCGAGTTCGACGACTACGTCGCCGACGTCAGCGTCGAGCTCGAGCGGGTGCTCGAGCTCGGCGACCCCGCGACCCCGACCGTCTGAGCGCGAGCAGGCCGGGCCGCGGTCGGCGCCCGGCTCGGCGGGCTACCATGGCAGCAGCATCGGGACTTCGGGAGGATTCGAGCGTGTACGTCAAGATCTGCGGACTCACCACCGCCGAAGCCGCGACGCGCGCGGCCGACCTCGGCGCGGACGCCGTGGGCGTGGTGATGAGCGAGCCGAGTCCGCGGCACGCCTCTCCCGAACAGGCGCGCGCCGTGCTCGACGCGGTCGCGGATCGCCCCGTGGACACCGTTCTCGTCGTTCGCGAGATGCCGGTCGGACAGGCCGTCGAGACGGTCGAGGCGCTCGGCTTCGACGTGCTGCAGCTGCACGGCCGCTATTCCGACGACGACTTCGCACTGGCTGTCGCGCGACTCCCGCGCGTCTGGCGCGCGACGTCCCTCGCCCGCGAGCCCGAGCTCCGGGCCGGCGAGCACGGCGAGGAACTCGTGCTGCTCGACGGCGCACGCGCAGGCTCCGGAGAGACCTGGGATCTCGGCGCTATCGATCGCGAGCGCCTCGGCGAGCACTGGATCCTCGCGGGCGGCCTCGCCCCCGAGAACGTCGCGGCCGCGATCCACGAGGTCGCGCCGTGGGGCGTCGACGTCTCGAGCGGCGTCGAGTCGTCCGCTCCCGGGGTCAAGGATCTCGACGCGATCGAGCGCTTCGTGCGCGCCGCGCGCGACGCCTGAGCCGCGCGGCGGGCTTCGCGATCCGATCCGTGGTCCATCGCGAAACGCGCGGACTGGACCACGACCTGGACCAGTGCCAGGATCGAGGACTATGAAGGTCCTCTCCATCCAGTCCTCCGTCGCATACGGCCACGTCGGCAACTCGGCCGCGGTCTTCCCCCTGCAGCGCATGGGGATCGAGGTGATGCCGGTGTACACGGTGCATTTCTCGAACCACACCGGCTACGGCGCCTGGCGCGGCCCGCTGCTCAGCGGAACCGACGTGCGCGAGGTCGTCACCGGGATCGAGGAGCGGGGCGGTCTCGACGACGTCGACATCGTGCTCTCGGGCTACCAGGGAGCCGACGACATCGGCGATGCCATCCTCGATGCCGTCGACCGCGTGAAGCGCCGCAACCCCGCAGCCGTCTACGCCTGCGATCCCGTGCTCGGCAACGCGACTTCGGGCTGCTTCGTGAAGCCCGAGGTGCAGGAGCTGATCCGGGATCGGGTCGTTCCGCACGCGGACCTGCTCACCCCGAACCAGTTCGAGCTCGGCTTCCTCACCGGCACCGACCCGCGGACGATCGACGAGACGCTCGACGCCGTCGAGCTGCTGCGCGCGCAGGGCCCCCGCACGGTCCTCGTCACGAGCGTCGAGCGACCCGACCGTCCCGCCGACACGATCGAGATGCTCGCCGTCGGAGAGTCCGGCGCATGGATCGTGCAGACGCAGCACCTGCCCTTCCACGCCAACGGCTCCGGCGACGTGACCGCGGCGCTGTTCTCCGCGCACTTCCAGCGCACCGGCGACCTGGCGTTCGCGCTCGAGCGCTCGGCCGCAAGCGTCTACGGCCTCCTCAAGAACACGCTTGAGTCGGGTCAGCGCGAGCTGCAGCTGGTCGAGTCTCAGGAGGAGTACGTCGCCCCGACCGCGTCCTTCACCGCGCAGCGCCTGCGCTGACCGCGCCCGTGCGGGGCCGCGGGGCTCCTGCCCGTCGCAGGTCCCGCACGCCGGGGTCGCTCAGGCAGTGATCGCCGCCGAGCGTGCGTCGAGCACCCGACGCAAATCTTCGGGGGCGAGTTCGAGGTCGAAGCCCCGCCGCCCACCCGAGACGAGCACGGTCCCGTGATCCCACGCGCTCTCGTCGATCACCGTCGGCACGGGCGTTCGCTGCCCGATCGGACTGATCCCGCCGACCACGTACCCCGTGCGCCGCTCGGCGAACGCGGGATCCGCGAGCTCGATCCCCTTCTCACCGAGCACCGCGCCCAGTTCGTGGGTGGATAACCGTCGCTCCACCGGGATCACCGCGCAGGCGGCGCCGCTGCGGTTCCGCTCGGACGGCGCGAACCGCACGATGAGCGTCTTGAACACCCGCTCCGCCTGCACTCCGAGCAGTTCGACCGCCTCCGCCCCGTAGTCGGTCGTGCGCGGATCGTGCGAATAGACCCTCGGCTCGAACGCGACCCCCGCGTTCTGCAGCGCGCGGGTCGCCGGAGTCGCGGGCACGCGGTTCGATCTGGCCACGGGGTCCTTCGCGGTGCGTCGACGGAGCCGCCGTCAGGCGGCGGCCTCGCTGGTCGCGCTCGCCCAGGCGTCGAGCTTCGCCGCGGCGGCGCCCGAGTCGATCGCGCGCTCGGCGTTGCCGATCTGCTCGGCGAGCCGCTCGAGGATCGGACGATCGACGGACTCGGGGGTCTTCGCGAGGTCGAATGCGACGAGCCCCGCCGCGGCGTTGAGCACCGCGATGTCGCGGACCGGTCCGCGCTCGCCCGCGAGGACGCGCCGCACCGTGTCGGCGTTCTCCTCGGGAGTGCCGCCGACCAGGTCCTCGATGCGCGCACGCGCGATCCCGAGGTCGCGCGGGTCGAGGTCGTGCTCGGTCATGCTGCCGCGGCTCACCTCCCAGATCCGGGAGTGCCCCGTCGTCGTGAGCTCGTCGAGCCCGTCGTCGCCGCGGAACACGAGGGCAGAGGCGCCGCGGATCTGGAAGACGCCGGCGATCAGCGGAGCGCGCTCCACGTCCGCCACGCCGACCGCCGAGGCCTCCGGGCGCACGGGGTTGCACAGCGGTCCGAGGAAGTTGAAGACGGTGGGGATCCCGATCTCGGCGCGGACCGGCGCCACGTGCCGGAACCCGGTATGGAACTTCGCCGCGTGCACGAACGCGATCCCGGAGCGGTCGAACGCCGCGCGCAGCTGCTCGGGCTCGAGCATCAGCTGGACGCCCAGGGCGCCCAGCACATCGGAGGAACCGGACTTGCTGCTCGCGGCGCGGTTCCCGTGCTTCACCACGGGCACCCCCGCGGACGCGGCGATCAGGGAGGCCATGGTCGACACGTTGACGGTCCCGAAGCGGTCGCCGCCCGTGCCGACGATGTCGAGCGACATCGCGGGCAGGTCGATCGGCTGGGCCGCGTCGAGGATCGCGTCGCGGAAGCCGACGATCTCGTCGACCGTGACGCCCTTCGACTGCAGCGCGACCAGGAACGCGCCCATCTGCCCCTGCGTCGCGGTGCCGGCCATGAACTCGGCCATGGCCCACTCGGCCTGCGACACGCTGAGGTCGTCCCCCGAGAGGAGGGAAGTGAGCACGGTCGGCCAGGTGCGTTCGTCGATCATGCGGCAATCCTATCGGCGCGAAAACCCGCGCCCCGAAGCGGCGCGGGAGCCCGAACGGCACCGGACGCGCCGGACCGCGTCCGGCTGGTGCGCAGGATCTTCGGGCATGGGCGGCGCTGAGCGGCCAAGAACGGCTCCGAACCGCGGTAGGCTTTCGAGAGGTCTCGCCGAAAGTTCGGCACGCCGCGCTCGTGTGCGATTTCCACACCGAACTTTCAGCCATAATGGAGAGGTGACTACGACCACTATGAATACGAAGTCAGCCGTGCCCACGGTGAAGCGACCAAATATCGTCGCTGTCGGCACGATCGTGTGGCTCGGCAGCGAGGTCATGTTCTTCGCGGGCCTCTTCGCGATCTACTTCACGCTGCGGGCAATGAACCCGGAGCTGTGGGCCGAGCAGACCGAAAAGCACAACTTCACCTTCGCGCTCATCAACACGCTGATCCTGGTTGCCTCCTCGTTCACGTGCCAGGCCGGCGTCTTCGCCGCCGAGCGCATGCAGCCTCGCGCCACGGGCAAGAGCCCGCTCAAGTGGGGCGCAGTGGAGTGGTTCTACCTCACGTTCTTCATGGGCGCCATCTTCGTGGCGGGCCAGGCCTGGGAGTACGCGACGTTCGTCTCGGAGGGCGTGACCCTCGGCGGCGAAGGCGCTGACCCCTACGGTGCGGCCTTCTACATGACCACCGGCTTCCACGGAATCCACGTGTCCCTCGGCCTCATCGCCTTCCTCCTCGTGATCGGCCGCATCTACGCGGTCAAGAACTTCACGCACAAGGAAGAGACCACGGCCGTCGTCGTGTCCTACTACTGGCACTTCGTCGACATCGTCTGGATCATCCTCTTCCTCGTCATCTACGTCCTCAAGTAAGGTCAGGAGCACTCGTCACATGGCTCGCGCCAAGAAGCACCTCCGCAAGTCCGGCCGTCGGCACCCGCTCGCGACCGTGGCCCTCGTCGCCATCGGTCTGCTCGTCACCGGCGGCGCGTACGCCGGGTTCAGCCAGACCTCCGCGACCGCCGAGGTCGATATGAAGGCTCCCTCGACCATCGAGGCCGGTCAGAAGCTGTTCGGCGCCAACTGCGCCACTTGCCACGGCATGAACGCACAGGGCACCAAGGACGGCCCCACCCTCGTGGGTGTGGGCGCCGCCGCCGTGCACTTCCAGGTCGGCACGGGCCGCATGCCCCTCGCCTTCCAGGGCCCGCAGGGCATGGTCAAGCCGAAGCAGTTCACCGAGGAGCAGACCCTCGAGCTCGCCGCGTACGTCGCGTCGCTGGCTCCCGGGCCCTCGATCCCCGACTCGAAGTACCTCCAGGCCGACGGCGACGCGGCCAAGGGCGGCGAGATCTTCCGCATCAACTGCGCCATGTGCCACAACGTGGCCGCGGCCGGCGGTGCGCTCACCCAGGGCAAGTTCGCGCCGAAGCTGACCGGCGTCGCACCCTCGCACATCTACGAGGCCATGATCACCGGCCCGCAGAACATGCCCGTCTTCAACGATGCGAACATCTCCCCCCAGGAGAAGGCCGACATCATCACCTACCTGAAGTACATCGAGAACAAGCCCGCCGTCGGCGGTATCACGCTCGGTTCGATCGGCCCCGTGGCCGAGGGCCTCTTCATCTGGGTGATCGGCCTCGGCATCGTCATCGCCTTCACCGTTTGGGTCACCGCGAAGTCGAACTGACGACGGACGCGGATCAGCAGTGAAACATCACGAATCAAGGAGCAACATGGCAGAGGAAGCGATGAACAGCGGCAGCGATAGCGCCGCTGTCGCAGCCCGCAGCCACGGCGCAGCAGGTGACGTCGCGGTCGGTACCGCGGTCGTCTCCGACGACGCCGTTCAGAACCCGGGCCTTCCTGCGCACCGGAAGCGTGTCACCGACACCGATCCGAAGAAGGAGAAGCGAGCCGAGCGCATCGTCTTCACTCTCTTCTACCTGTCGATCGCGGGCAGCCTCGGCTCGGTCCTCGCCTACATGTTCTTCCCCATCGAGACCGGGGATCTCATGGCCATCCGCCTGAACACCCTGTTCGTGGGTCTGGGCATGGCGCTCGCGCTGCTCGCCGTCGGCATCGGTGCCGTCCACTGGGGCAAGGCCCTCATGGCCGACCACGAGTCGATCGACGAGCGCCACCCGGTCGCCAGCGACACCGCGACCCGCGAGGCCTCGGCCGAGGTGTTCGAGCTCGCCGACAAGGAGTCGGGCTTCTCGCGCCGTTCGCTCGTGCGCAACAGCCTCATCGGCGCCCTGGTCGCGTTCCCCCTCCCCGGCATCACCCTGCTCCGCGGTCTCGCTCCGCAGGACAAGGATCCGGTGGAGCTGCTGAAGCACACCATGTGGGACAAGGGCGTCCGTCTCGCCCGCGACCCCTCCGGCGTCCCGATCAAGGCCTCCGACGTCACCATCGGATCGGCCTTCCACGTGATCCCCGAGAACCTGCACGAGGCAGAGCACGTGCTCGACGAGAAGGCCAAGGCCATCGTCCTGCTCATGCGCCTCGATCCTGCGGACCTCAAGGAGCTCCCCGACCGCAAGACCTGGTCGTACAACGGCATCGTCGCGTACTCGAAGGTCTGCACCCACGTCGGTTGCCCGGTGGCGCTCTACGAGCAGCGCACCCACCACCTGCTCTGCCCCTGCCACCAGTCGCAGTTCGATGTGTCCGAGCACGCCAAGGTCATCTTCGGCCCGGCGAAGCGCCCCCTTCCCCAGCTCCCCATCACGGTGGACGAAGAGGGCTACCTCGTCGCGCAGAGCGATTTCCATGAACCCGTCGGCCCGAGCTTCTGGGAGCGTCTCAAGTGAGCAGCACCGCCACCACCACCTCGACCGCGAGCGGATCGAGCCGATTCACCGCCGCCGCGGCGAACTACATCGATGAGCGCACCAAGATCGGTGTCGCCGTCAAGGAGTTCGGCCGCAAGGTGTTCCCCGACCACTGGTCGTTCCTGCTCGGTGAGGTCGCGCTCTACAGCTTCGTCGTCATCCTGCTGTCGGGCACCTTCCTGACCCTGTTCTTCCAGGCGTCGATGGTCGAAACCCACTACACCGGTCCCTACGTGCCCATGAAGGGCCTCGAGATGTCCGCCGCCATGGCGTCGACGCTCGACATCTCCTTCTCGGTGCGCGGCGGCCTGCTCATGCGTCACGTCCACCACTGGGCCGCGCTGCTGTTCGTCGCCTCCATCGGCCTGCACATGCTGCGCATCTTCTTCACGGGTGCGTTCCGCAAGCCGCGCGAGCTCAACTGGGTGATCGGCTTCGTCCTCTTCATCCTCGCGATGGCCGAGGGCTTCACCGGCTACTCGCTCCCCGACGACGTGCTTTCGGGCAACGGCCTCCGCATCATCGACGGCATCATCAAGGCCATCCCGGTCATCGGCACCTACCTCTCCTTCTTCTTCTTCGGCGGAGAGTTCCCGGGCACCGCGATCGTCGGACGCCTCTACATGCTGCACATCATGGTGCTTCCCGCACTCGTGATCCTGTTCGTCGCGCTGCACCTCGCGTTCGTGGTCATCCACAAGCACACGCAGTACGCAGGCCCGGGCAAGACCCAGCAGAACGTGGTCGGCTTCCCCGTCCTCCCCGTGTACGCGGCGAAGGCCGGCGGCTTCTTCTTCATCGTGTTCGGCGTCATCGTGCTCATCGCATCGTTCGTCGGAATCAACCCGATCTGGAACTACGGACCGTACGACCCATCCCCGGTGTCCGCCGGTACCCAGCCCGACTGGTACATCGGCTTCGCGGACGGCATGCTGCGTCTGGTCCCGCCGGGGCTCGAGGCGGAGTGGTTCGGCTACACCTGGTCGTTCAACATGCTCCTGCCGCTGATCATCATCGGTCTGTTCATCGTGCTCGTCATGATCTACCCCTTCATCGAGGCGTGGGTCACCGGCGACAAGCGCGAGCACCACATCCTGGACCGCCCCCGCAACGCTCCCACGCGTACCGCGATCGGCGCCGCCGGCGTGACCTTCTACGCCGTGATGTGGGCCGGTGCGAGCTCGGACCTCATGGCCACGCACTTCCAGCTCTCCATGGAGGGTGTGATCCACGCGCTGCAGGCTCTTCTGATCCTCGGCCCGATCGTCGCCTACCAGGTCACGAAGCGCATCTGCCTCGGCCTGCAGAAGAAGGATCGTTCGATCGCTCTGCACGGCTACGAGTCGGGACGCATCGTGCGCATGCCCGGTGGCGAGTTCATCGAGGTGCACAAGCCGCTCAGCGACTACGAGTCCTGGAAGCTCGTCAGCTACCACGACTACGCACCGCTCATGCTGCGCCCGAACGACGAGGGCAAGATTCCCTTCTCGCGTCGTCTGCGCG
Source organism: Leucobacter sp. Ag1 (assembly GCF_000980875.1). Lineage (GTDB taxonomy): Bacteria > Actinomycetota > Actinomycetes > Actinomycetales > Microbacteriaceae > Leucobacter > Leucobacter iarius. Next base: position 34,390 of record NZ_LAYO01000107.1, read on the forward strand.
CCGGCGTCAGCCGCTGGTTCTTCGAGGACCGTATCGTTCCCCCGACCAAGGGTGAGATCGAGCAGAGCCACCACGAGGGTCACTGACTCTCGGGCTGAACAACGGGTGGGCCTCCGCAGGATTCGTTCCTGCGGAGGCCCACCCGTTTTTTGCGTGCTGAGTGCCGGCGCTGGTTGGGCTTCGTGGGACTGGGCCGTCGGGCTGGGCCGTCGGGCTGGGCCGTCGGGCTGGGCACTTGGGCGGGCAAGTCTTGGTGCTGAGAGTCTCGCGGGCGAAGATGCTGTTGTAGGGGAATGATCGTTCCCCCACGTGCGGCCTCCGCTCACGTGAGACTCCGCTCACGCGGCGCTCTCCCATCGGCGACCGCATCGGCTCCCCTACCCGGCAATTTCACCAGGTCTCCAGAGCCCGGCGATGTCACCAGGACCCTGTGCGCCGGAGTCCGAAGATCCGAGATCCGAGATCCGAGATCCGAGATCCCACGCACGATACCCGAGGCGTAGGCTCGCACGGGCTCGAGAAGTCCGGGCCAGATCCGCTGCAGCGCGTCGCGGCGTCTCCCGCAGCTCATCTGCCGCCCGCCAAGTTCGAGAGGCAGCTCCTCTCGTCCTCTCGCCTCTCCCCCTACACCTGAATACTGGCCCCGTGATCTTGGCCCTGGCTGTCGCGCCGGCTCTGCTCGCGCCGGCTCTGCTCGTGCCCTGTGCTCGTGCCCTGTGCTCGTGCACTGGCCCTGGCTCTGGCCCTGACCCCGGCGAGCCCACCACGCGCACACCGTGACCAGCACGCGCCCTCTCCCGCCCCAACGCACCGCCATTGATGCCGAGCGGCGCCAAAGCGGTCTTATGAGCCCGCATTCGATGCGTTTGCCGCCACTCGGTGCAGGCGGGCGGGCATCTCAACACCCTCGGACCCCGTTTCAAGCCCCGGCGGTCGCGCGGACCCGCGCGTGTTCGCCCGAAAGACACCCGGGCGCGCATGCGTCGGTCCGCGCAAGCGTGCGCGCCCGGGCCGCCCGAGGGCCTGCGACGCCACGCGTTACGGGCTCCAAGACCTCGGTCGACGCCGCGCATGCCGTGCAAGCCCTGGATGCCGTGCAAGCCCTGGATGCCGTGCAAGCCCTGGACGCCGTGGATGCGACGGCCCCCGTCGACGAGACTCTCACCCTCTTCTGCCGGGCCAGTTCCCACGCGCCAACGCGTCCCAGGGCCGACGTCGAGCTCAGAGGATCCACTCAGGCCCTACCGTCGGAAGGAGATTCGCGTTCTTCCGGACGAACTTCGCCGTTCGTCTCCTTCTGAACGCGGATCTCCTTCTGAACGTGTGCCCGCACCGCCAAACGGCCGAGTGAGATGCGCGAGCTCGGGACGGCGAGTGCACGCCGGCGCCGGCTCAGAACCCGTTTCTGCGCAACGGGGAGGGCTGTGTCGCAGCGAGGTGGCTGTCCAACAGCGGCGGCCGCGCCCTGTCCAACCAGCGGCCGGCTAGGCCTCCGGCCCAGTGAGCAGCAGCTGCGCGCCACGCAGCACCAGCTCATCGAACGCAGACGCGCCGATCCTGGTGCGCAGCGTCGAGAGCTCGAGGTGGAGCTCCGGTCCCAGCTGAGCGTCTGCGGCAAGAGCGATCGCCTGCAGCAGCACTCGAGCCGCGGCAGCGCCGTGGCTCTCGCCCTCGGCAGCGCCGTCGCGCTCACGCTCACCAGCGCCGTGGCTCTCGCTCTCGCGCGCATCCGAGCCCTCGCCGCCCGCGTCGAGACCGGGTCCGTGGGCGCCAGCAGGCACACCAGCAGGAACTTCATCGGGCGCCCCGCCGAGAAGGCCTTCGCCGGTGCCGGCGGGAGCCAATGCGGTCGGCCCCGCAAGCCGCTCCGCAACGCGACGCACGACCGCGAGGAAGAGCTCCCCCTTGGACGGGAAACTCGCGTAGACGTGCGGCTGTGGAACTTCGGCCCGGGCGGCGATGCCCGCGGTCGATGCTCCGTGATAGCCGAAGAGGCCGAACTCGATGAGTCCGGCCTCGATCAGGCGCTCCCGGTTCTCGCCCGGACGACGCCGGGGACGGGCGGGAGCAAAAAACTGGCTATCCGAGGTCAAGGATCTTCCGGTAGTGCTCCCCGACCGCCTCGAACCCTCGGTGGTTGTAGAACGAACCGATGCGAGCGGTCGACGCGGACAGCTGACGCACGCCGCGCCCCATGCAGTAGTGCTCGTTGGCCTGCATCAGGCGATCGCCGATGCCGTGCCCGCGAGAGTTTGAATCGACGACGATCTCCTGCAGGTGGGCCGTCAGGCCCGGTGCGTGCAGCAACCGGGAGACGGTCGTCAGCGAGTAGCCGACGACCTTCTCGTCGAGCTCGGCGACGAAGAGCACGTTGGTCTCGTGGTCGCGGCGCCGGAGCACGTTGTCGAGACCGACGAGGAACTCGTCGCGGCCGATCGGCTCACGGCCGGTCTGATACTGGCGAGCCAGATCGAAGAGCGCCGCAGCGTCTTCGATCTGGCCCCGTCGAATCGTGATTCCCACGCGAGTTCCTTAGCGGGCGAAGTTGCCGCGGTAGTACTCGTAGACCCAGCCGACCACGCCCACGAGCACGATCGGTGCTGCGAGGAACGCGAGCCAGAACTCGAATCCGATGCACAGGCCGAGGACGACCAGCGACGCACCGAAGGCGAGGACGATCGGCCACCAGCTCCACGGGCTGAACTCGCCCAGCTCGGGGTCGCCGTCGTCGATGTCCGAGTCCTCGAGGTCCTCGATCAGCTCGCCGCCCTGCTTGCTGCGCGTGAGCTGCAGGTAGAAGGCGATGAAGCCGGTGAGGCCGCCCGAGAGCAGGATCGCGGTGGATCCGACCCACTCGACGCCGCCGTGGTCGATGAGGTTCCAGACGGTGTAGACGGCTGCCAGGAGCACCAGGTACGCGGTCAGGATCCAGAAGATGACGATGTTGGACTTCATGTCGTTCGTTGCCTCTCAGTCGTCACTTCTTGGGGGCGAGCTCGTGCTGCTCGCTCTCCTGGCCGACCTGCTGGATGCCGCTGACCTCGGGGTGGTTGAGGTCGAAGGCGGGCGACTCGGTGCGGATACGCGGGATCGAGGTGAAGTTGTGACGCGGCGGCGGGCAGGAGGTCGCCCACTCGAGCGAGCGGCCGAAGCCCCACGGGTCGTTCACGGTCACCTTCGGTGCGCGGCGCGAGGTGATGTACACGTTCAGGAGGAACGGGATCATCGAAGCGCCGAGGATCATCGCGCCCACGGTCGAGAGCTGGTTCATCCAGGTGACACCGTCCTCGGGGAGGTAGGTGTAGTAGCGACGCGGCATGGCCATGACGCCCAGCCAGTGCTGGATGAGGAAGGTCGTGTGGAAGCCGATGAAGAGCACCCAGAAGTGGATCTTGCCGAGACGCTCGTTGAGCATCTTGCCGGTCCACTTCGGCCACCAGAAGTAGAAGCCCGCGAACATCGCGAACACGACGGTACCGAACACGACGTAGTGGAAGTGCGCCACGACGAAGTAGGTGTCGGACAGGTGGAAGTCGAGCGCCGGCGAGGCGAGGATGACACCCGTGAGACCGCCGAAGACGAAGGTCACGAGGAAGCCGATCGACCAGAGCATCGGGGTCTCGAAGGTGATCGAGCCGCGCCACATGGTGCCGAGCCAGTTGAAGATCTTCACGCCGGTCGGAACCGCGATGAGCATGGTCATCAGGGCGAAGAACGGCAGGAGCACCGAGCCGGTGACGTACATGTGGTGCGCCCACACGGTCATCGACAGGGCCGCGATCGAGATGGTCGCGTAGATCAGGGTCTTGTAGCCGAAGATCGGCTTGCGGCTGAACACCGGGAAGATCTCGGAGACGATGCCGAAGAACGGCAGCGCGATGATGTAGACCTCGGGGTGCCCGAAGAACCAGAAGAGGTGTTGCCAGAGAATGGCGCCGCCCTGGCCGTCGTAGATGTGCGCACCGAAGATGCGGTCGGCTGCGAGGCCGAAGAAGGCCGCGGCGAGCACGGGGAAGACGAGGAGCACCAGGATCGAGGTGATGAGCGTGTTCCAGGTGAACACGGACATGCGCCACATGGTCATGCCCGGAGCGCGCATGGTGATGATCGTGGTGATGAAGTTCACGCCGCCCATGATCGTGCCGAAGCCGCTGACGCCGAGGCCGAGCACCCAGAGGTTGCCGCCCACGCCCGGCGAGAAGGTCATACCGGAGAGGGGCGAGTAGGCGAACCAGCCGAAGGAGGCCGCGCCCTGCGGGGTGAGGAAGCCGCCGACCGCCATGAGCGAGCCGAAGGTGTAGAGCCAGAAGGCGAAGGCGTTCAGTCGCGGGAAGGCGACGTCAGGGGCGCCGATCTGCAGGGGCATGATCACGTTGGCGAAGCCGGCGAACAGCGGCGTCGCGAACATGAGCAGCATGATCGTGCCGTGCATGGTGAACAGCTGGTTGTACTGCTCCTTGGTGGCGACGATCTCGAGGCCGGGAGCGAACAGCTGGGCGCGGATCACGAGGGCCATGAGGCCACCGATCAGGAACCACACGAAGGAGCTGATCAGATACATGTATCCGATCACCTTGTGGTCCGTGGACGTGATCCACGTGACGAATACGTTGCCCTTCTTCATGTGCCTTATCCCTCGTGCTTTTCACCGGCGGCGGCCGGAGCGGCGAACAGATCCTGGTTCGGGTTCTGATCGTTGCCGACCAGACCCGTCTTGCCCTGCTCGCGCAGCGACTTGACGTATGCGTCGTACTCGTCCTGGTTCACGACCTTGACCTCGAACAGCATCATCGAGTGGTACTCGCCGCAGAGCTCGGCGCACTTGCCCATGAAGGTGCCCGTCTTGGTGGGCGTGAAGGTCATGTAGTTGGTCTTGCCCGGGATCATGTCCTTCTTGTAGAGGAAGTCCACGACCCAGAACGAGTGGATGACGTCGCGCGACTCGAGACGGATCTCGGTCGTCTTGTTGACGGGCAGGTAGAGCACCGGCATGGTCTCGGGCTTGGCCGAGCCCTTCTTGTCGGTCTGGACCTGCACGCCCTGGAAGTGGACGTCGTCCTTCACGTAGTTGAAGTCCCACGCCCAGCGCTTACCGAAGACCTCGACCACGTTCTCGGGGTTGGGATCCCGCGCCTCGATCTTGGACTGCTCCTGCGCGGTGAAGGCGAAGAAGCCGATGACCAGGATGACCGGGACGATCGTGAAGAAGGTCTCGATGGGCATGTTGTAGCGCAGCTGCACCGGCATGCCGGTCTGGCCCTTGCGACGGCGGTATGCGATCGCCGCCCAGATGATCAGACCCCAGGTGATCACACCGACGGCGAGCAGCACGATCCAGGAGTTGACCCAGAGGCTGGTGATGCCGTCCGTATGGTTCGTCGCGCCTTCGGAGCCAGCGGGGAGGAAGCCCCGCTGCTGCTCGGAGGTGCAGCCTGCGAGCACCAGCGCTGCAGCCAGCGCGAGTGGGGTCGCGACCCATTTCATTCGACGATTGGAACGCACCGCATACCTTTCGAAACGTGATGTTCGCCACCCGGCGGGCAGGCGAAACTGATGACTCCCTGACAGCTTAGCGCGATCCGGCAAGCGCCCAGGACACGGGCCGGTGCGTCGCAGGATCTTCGGTTCAGCTGAAGCTGTCGCCGCAGGCGCAGCTGCCCTGGGCGTTGGGGTTGTCGATGGTGAAGCCCTGCTTCTGGATCGTGTCCTCGAACTCGATGGTCGAGCCGTCCAGGTAGGGCTTGCTCATCTGGTCGACGATCACCTCGACGCCGGAGAAGTCGACGACGGCGTCGTTGTCAAGCACGCGCTCGTCGAAGTAGAGCTGGTAGATGAGGCCGGAGCAGCCTCCGGGCTGCACTGCGATGCGCAGGCGGAGGTCGTCACGACCCTCCTGCGAGAGCAGGCTGCGGACTTTGTCCTGTGCCGTCTCGGACAGCTTGACGCCGTGCGCCGGGGCCTCGACCTCGGGGGTCTGGGTATCAGTGCTCACACCGACTCCTTGCTCGCGATGAACATGTCTGAATCAAGTCTACGCCCGCGCGCGTCGCTCACATGCGCACCGGGTATCCTGGAGGACGGCCCGCACAATCGTCGGGCGCACGAGGGCGGCGTCGCGATCGACGCGGCGCCCAGAAGCAGTCAAGGAGTCGGGCGTGGCACCGAAGCGGACCGAAGATTCGTCGAAGCCGAGCGTTGAGAGCGGAGCGACGGAACCGGTCGTCGGCAAGGGGCGCCCCACGCCGAGCCGCAAGGCCGCGCAGGCCGCGAACGCGCAGCCGCTCGTCGGCAGCCGCGACAAGGCCTCGATGAAGGCCGCGCGTCAGCGCCAGATGGCCGACCGCGATCGCGCGCGCCTCGGCATGATGAACGGCGAGGAGCGCTACCTCACCGCACGCGACCGCGGCCCGCAGCGCCGCTACGTGCGCGATTTCGTCGATGCGCGCTTCAGCATGGGCGAGATCCTCATCCCCCTCATGCTGCTCATGCTGCTCGGCACGTTCCTGCCCGGCATGGCCGGCGTCTACAGCGTCTTCATCGTCTGGGGCTTCGTCGCCCTCGCGGTGCTCGACTCGGTGCTCCTCGGCGTGCGCCTGAACGGCAAGCTCGCGGCGAAGTTCGGCAAGGAGAACGTCCAGAAGGGCTTCCGCTGGTACGCCGCCATGCGCGCGTTCCAGATGCGCTTCCTGCGGATGCCGAAGCCGCAGGTCAAGCGCCGCCAGTACCCGAACTGATCGGGACGACGAAAGAAGGGAGCGGAGGCATCGCCTCCGCTCCCTTTTCTGTGCGTTCCTATGCGTGCTGCCGCCAGCCGGAAGCGGCGAGCCCCCGGTTGATCTCGCGGGCCCAGAACGGACCTTCGTAGATGTAGGCGGTGAAGCCCTGCACGAGGGTCGCGCCGGCGTCCAGCCGCTCGCGCACGTCGGCGGCCGTGGTGATCCCCCCGACCGAGACGACGCAGAGATCGGCGGGCGCTGCCGCGCGGATCCGGTGCAGAACCTCCAGCGAGCGCTCCTTGAGCGGTGCGCCGGACAGGCCGCCCGCGCCCATCGCCTCGACCTCCGACGCCGGGGCGGTGAGCCCCTCGCGCGAGATGGTGGTGTTGGTGGCGATGATGCCGTCGAGGCCCAGCTCCCCCACCAGATCGACGATGCCGTCGATCTGCGGGTCGTCGAGATCGGGGGCGATCTTCACGAGGAGCGGCGTGCCCTGGGCCGCGTCGCGCACCTCGGCGAGCAGCGGACGGAGCATGGAGAGTTCCTGCAGTCCGCGCAGCCCGGGCGTGTTCGGTGAGCTCACGTTGACGGCGAGGTAGTCGGCGACGGGCGCGAGGCGCTGCGCGCTCCACACGTAGTCCTGCACCGCGTCATCGACCTCGGTGACCCGGCTCTTGCCGATGTTCACGCCGATGATCGGGCGGTGCCGCGACAGCCGAGCGCGCTCGATTCGGGCCACCGCGGCCGCGGATCCCCCGTTGTTGAAGCCCATGCGGTTGATGAGCCCGCGGTCGTCGACCAGGCGATGCATGCGCGGCTTCGGGTTGCCGGGCTGCGCGTGCCTGGTCAGGGTGCCGACCTCGACGTGGCCGAAGCCGAAGGCGCCGAGGCCGAGGATGCCCTCGGCGTTCTTGTCGAAGCCCGCGGCGAGCCCGAAGGGGCTCGGGAAGTCGAGGCCGAGCGCGCGGACGCGCAGCGAGGGATCGGGAGCGCAGAGGGCGCGGAGCGCCGCTCCGGCCGCCGGGGCTCCCTTGATGACGCCGAACGCCAGGTGGTGGGCCTGCTCGGGGTCCATGCGGCGCAGCAGCGTGTTGAAGAGCTGGGGGTACAGGCGCATGGTGCGGCTACTCCTGGGGGTTCTGGATCGAAGCGGGCTCGTCGATGCTCGGCATGGACCCCGTGCGCGGGTGCGCCCGCAGCTCGGCGATCGCCGAATCGAAGTCGGAGAGCGATTCGAAGGCCTGGTAGACGCTCGCGAAGCGCAGGTACGCCACCTCGTCGAGCTCGCGGAGGTGTGGCAGGATCGCGAGGCCGATCTCGTTGGCCTCGAACTGCGCGATGCCCGCGGAGCGGACCGATTCCTCGACGCGCTGGGCGAGGATCGCGAGGTCGGCCTCGGTGACCGGGCGGCCTTGGCAGGCCTTGCGGACTCCGCTCATGACCTTCTCGCGGCTGAACGGCTCGACCACGCCGGAGCGCTTGATCACGGTGAGGCTCGCGGTCTCGGTGGTGCTGAACCGGCGGCCGCACTCGGGGCACTGGCGCCGGCGACGGATCGACAGGCCGTCGTCTGAGGTGCGGGAGTCGATGACCCGGGAATCGGGGTGGCGGCAGAACGGGCAGTGCATCAGACGGTCCCCTCGGTCTCGGATTCGAAGCGGGCGGTGACCGCCTCGCCGTGCGCGGGTAGCCCCTCTGCGCCGGCGATGGCGAGCAGCGGCTCGTGCACCTCCGACAGCGCGTCGCGCTCGTAGGAGATGACCTGCTGCGGGCGCAAGAAGGTGTGCGCGCCGAGCCCGGCCGCGAAACGGGCGGTGCCGCCGGTGGGCAGCACGTGGTTCGAACCGGCGAGGTAGTCGCCGAGGCTCACGGGCGTGTGCCCGCCCAGGAAGATGGCACCCGCGTTGGACAGCGAGCCGAGCAGCGCTTCGGGATCGGCGGTCTGCACTTCGAGGTGCTCGGGGCCGTACGCGTCGCTCACGCGCGCCGCCGTGGCGAGGTCGTCGACCAGGATCACCGCGGACTGCGGGCCGCCGAGCGCCTGGCGCACGCGCTCCGCGTGCCGGGTGCGCGCGGCACGGCGCTCGACCTCGGCTCCGACGCGCTCCGCGAGTTCGGGCGAGTCGGTCACGAGCACCGAGGCGGCCGCCTCGTCGTGCTCGGCCTGGCTGATGAGGTCCGCGGCGACGAAGCCCGGCTCGGCGGTGCCGTCGGCGATCACAAGGATCTCGGTCGTTCCGGCCTCGGAGTCGATGCCGACGAGTCCGTTGACCACCCGCTTGGCGGCGGCCACGAAGACGTTGCCCGGACCGGTGACCACGTCGACCGGATCGAGCCCGATGCTCGGCACTCCGTGCGCGAAGGCCGCGATGGCGCCGGCGCCGCCGATGGCGTAGACCTCGGTGACGCCCACGATCGCCGCGGCCCAGAGCACCGCGGGGTGCACGCCTCCCCCGTGCTCCCGCTGCGCGGGCGAGGCGAGCGCGAGGCTCGGCACGCCGGCGGCCTGGGCCGAGACGGCGTTCATGAGCACCGAGGACGGGTACGCGGCCTTGCCGCCGGGCGCGTAGAGCCCCACCCGCGACACCGGCTGCCAGCGCTGCCGGATGACGGCGCCGTCGCCGAAGCGCGTGGTGCGCGGCTCGGGCACCTGGGCGGCCGAGGCGACGTGCAGCCGCTCGGCCAGCAGGCGGAGCGCCTGTTCGATCTCGGGCGGGCAACTCGCGAGCGATGCCGCGATCTCGGCCTCGGGCACCCGGAGCGCGTGCCCCTCGACCCCGTCGAAATCGCGCGCCTGCTCGCGCAGCGCGGCCTCGCCCCGATCGCGGACCGCGTCGACGAGCGGGCGGATCCGCTCGACGGCGATGCCGGTGTCGACGGCGGCCCTGGGGACCAATTGCAGCAGTTCGGCGCGGCTCAGCTCGCGGCCGCGGAGGTCGATCGTGCGCATCATATTGCGCTCAGTCTATCGGCTGCAGCATTCCGAACCACGCGAGCTCCCGGGCACCGGCGACCAGCGCTTCCCGAGCCGCCGACGCATCGACCTCGAGCAGGGTCGCGAGCGCGTCCGCGATCTGCCCGAGCGTGAGCTCGCCGTCGCAGGCGCCCACCGCGGCGGCCAGCAGCGGATCCGCGGCGACCCGGCGCGCGATCGGCCGATCGGTGCGCAGCACGATCGAGCTCGGGGCCTCCTGTCCGGGCACGTGCTCGCGCTCCTCGACCACGGCCCGGTCGAGCAGCCAGTGGGCATCGAGCGCGTCCGCGCTGCGCTTCGCCGCTGCGGCGAGCCCGGCGTCGAAGGCCGATTCGAGCAGCGTTCCGAGTCGCTCCGGCGCGAAGGCTCCGGTGGCCTGCTCCAGGTGGATCAGCGGTGCACCGGCGCGCGATTCCGCGGCGCCGAGGGCCGCGGAGGCCGCGGCTGCGGAGGCCGCGGCTGCGGCGAGCCGGCGGATCCGGATCGCGCCCAGCCCGATGGACACGACGCGCCGGGCGGCGAAATCGCGCAGCCAGGAGGCGACGAGCGCGTCGAACGCGGGGTCGCCGGGCCGGGCGCCGCCGTCGCGCGCCCAGGTCTCGGCGTACTGCACCGGGAGCACGCGATCCCGCTCGATCACCCACGCGGCGAGCGAATCGTCGCCCAGACGGCCCGCGGCGTCCTCGATCCAGCCGCGCACCCGCTCGAGCCCGTTCTCGCCCCACGGCGATTCCCAGTTGGCGAGGCACAGCATCGTGCCCCCGGTCCGCAGGTGCTCGGGCGCCGCAAGCACGACGTCCGCGGCGAGTTCGTCGCCCGTGCGCCCGCCGTCGCGGTACTCGTAGACGGCCGCGCCCGGCTCCCGCGGCGTGATCACGAAGGGCGGGTTCGAGAGGATCAGGTCGAAGCGGTCGCCCGCGACCGGGGCGAACAGATCGCCCCGGCGGAACTCGATCCGATCGGCGAGCCCGTTGAGCCGCGCGTTCGCGCGTGCCAGCGCGAGCGCCCGCTCCGAGATGTCGGTGGCGACGACCGGGCCGCGGAGCGCGAGGTGCAGTGCCACGATGCCGCATCCCGTGCCGAGGTCGAGCGAGCGTTCGACCGGCTGGGCGGGGGCCTGGGAGATGAGGGAGCGCGTGGCTCCCCCGACGCCCATGACGTGATCGCTGCGTGCGGGGCCGCGGCGCAGCTGGTCGTCGAGGTCGGAGAGGATCCACCAGTGCCGGGGATCGTCGGCGATCGCGTCGTTCGCGAGCACGGGGCTCAGCGACAGCGCGATCGAGAGTTCGTCGCCGCTCGGGACGAGCACGCCGAGCGCGCGTGCGCCCGCCGCGCCGAGCTCGGGCAGCGCGGCGTCGATCCGCTCGGGCCGCAGGGGTTCGCCGAGCAGCAGCAGCCGGATCAGGGTGCCGAGCGGGTCCGCGCCCGCTTCGGCCTCGGTTGCGTCGAGCACGGCGGTCGCAGCCGCGAAGACCCCGCGCTGCCGCGCGTCATCGGCGGCGGCACCGAGGCGTTCCCGCACCGCGGGGACGCGGTAGTCGGCGGCGGCGAGGTCGGCGGCGAGCCGGTCGATCAGTTCGGGTTCGAGATGCACCGTTCCAGCGTAGGGCGTGCCCGGAGGTCCCGGGCACGCCCGAAGCTGGAACGGGCGGAGCGGCTCAGTAGGCGACGGTGAACCGGGCCCGGCGGTGCGCCGGCTGCTCGATCTCGTCGGCCACGGCCACGCCGAAGTCGGCGCCGCCGATGGTCGAGCTGCCGTCGGCAGCGACGACGGGGAGGTCGCCGCCCACCCGGTACTCGCCGCGGAACTCGCCGGCGATCCAGGGGCCGAAGTCGCCGGGAGGCGAGATGACGAACCAGTCGAGGCTCTCGGGGGTCCCCCGCAGATCCTCGAGCACACCGGCCATGGTGAGCGCCTCGGGCCGGTACTCGTCGCCGAACTCGGGCGTCTCGGCCGCCATCGGGCCGCCCTCGCGGACCAGCAGGGAACCCGCCCCGCCGACCACGCCGAACCGCACGCCCGCGGCGTCCGCCTCGGCGGCGAACTCGGCGATGGCGGGACGCAGCGCATCGACCATGTCCCCGCGCGGTGACGCCGCGACGACGACCACGTCGGACTCGGCGAGCACGCGCGCGCGGTCGGCCGGGTCGGTGATGGATCCGGTGGTGTAGCGCACGTTCGCGATCTGGTTCGGCGCTTCCTTGCGGGTCACGCTCGTCACCTCGAGCCCGCGCACCGCCGCGGCCTCCACGATGTGGGAGCCCGCGTATCCGCTGCCGCCGATGACTGTCACACGAGTCATGTTCCGTCCTTTCACCGAGTGTTGGGGTCGTTGGCCACAACCGGACTCGGCCGGGGCCTATTCCGACCGTATCCGGCGTTTCTCCGGATCAGGCGAACGCGCGGTCGTTCGCGCCGACGGGCGCCGGGAGCTCCGTCGAGCCGGTCAGGTGCCGGTCGACCGCGGCCGCCGCGGCCCGGCCTTCGGCGATCGCCCAGACGATCAGCGACTGCCCGCGGCCGGCGTCGCCCGCGACGTAGACGCCGGGCAGCTCGGTCGAGAAGTCGGCCGCGCGGGCGAACGCCCCCCGGCGCGCGACGGGCAGCGCGAAGCCGGCGTCGTCGATCGTCTCGGGTCCGGTGAAGCCCATCGCAATGAGCACCAGGTCGGCCTCGAGGAGGTGCTCGGTCCCGGGGATCGGCACACGCCCCTCCTCGGTGAACCCCGTCTCGGCGACCCGCAGGCCCGTCACGCGGCCGGCGTCGTCGCCGACGAACTCGACCGTCGAGGCCAGGTACTTCCGCTCGCCGCCCTCCTCGTGCGAGCTCGACACCTCGAACAGCGTCGGATGCACGGGCCAGGGCTGCGCGTCGGTGCGGCTCTCGGCGGGACGACGCCCGATCGCGAGACTCGTCACCGACGCGGCGTCCTGGCGGTGGGCGGTGCCCACGCAGTCCGCGCCGGTGTCGCCGCCGCCGATCACGATCACGTGCTTGCCGGCCGCGTCGATCGGGGCGCCGGGGAGCCCGCCCATGCGGTTCTGCGCGGTCAGGTACTCCATCGCGTAATGCACGCCAGCGAGGTCGCGGCCGTCGATCGGCAGCGGCCGCGGGATCGTCGATCCCGTAGCGACGACGACCGCGTCGAAGCGGCGCCGCAGCTCGGCCCAGCTCATGTCGCCGCCGATCTCGATCCCGCAGCGGAACCGGGTGCCCTCGGCCCGGAGCTGCTCGACCCGGCGGCTCACCAGCTCCTTCTCGAGCTTGAAGTCGGGGATCCCGAAGCGCAGCAGGCCGCCCGGCTCCTCGTCGCGCTCGTAGACGACCACGGTATGACCCGCGCGGGTGAGCTGCTGGGCCGCGGCGAGGCCGGCGGGACCCGAGCCGACGACCGCGACCGTCTTGCCTGAGAGCCGCTCGGGCGGCTGCGGCTGCACCCAGCCGTTCGCGAACGCCTGGTCGATGATGCTGTTCTCGATCTGCTTGATCGTGACCGCCGGCTGGTTGATGCCGAGCACGCAAGCCGACTCGCACGGCGCCGGGCACGCGCGCCCCGTGAACTCGGGGAAGTTGTTCGTCGCGTGCAGCCGCTCGATCGCCTCGCGCTCGCGACCCCGGTACATCAGGTCGTTCCACTCGGGGATCAGGTTGCCGAGCGGGCAGCCCTGGTGGCAGAACGCGACGCCGCAGTCCATGCAGCGCGAGGCCTGGCGCTGCACCATGCCGGGGTTCGCCGGGTCGACGACCTCCCGCCAGTCCATGAGGCGCAGCGCGACCGGGCGCTTGGGCGCGAGCTCGCGCTCGCGGGTCTTCAGGAATCCGCGCGGGTCAGCCATGGGTCGCCTCCAGAATCTCGTTCCACACCTGTTCGCCGTCGGGATCCGCCCCGGTCGCTCCGGCGCGCTCGCGGATCTCGAGCACGCGCGAGTAGTTCTTCGGGATGATCCGCGTGAAGCGCGCGAACGCGGCCTCGGGATCCGTCTCGATGTCGCCGAGCAGCGTCTCCGCCAGCTCCGATCCGGTCTGTTCGACGTGCCGCCCGAGCAGGCCGACGATCCGTTCGCGCAGCTCCTGCGGGACGGGGGTCAGCAGCAGGTCGCCCGAACCGAGCTCCGCCGCGTTGACGTCGGCCGGGTCGAGGTCGAGCAGCACGGCCTCGCCGCCCGACATGCCGGCGCCGATGTTGCGCCCCGTCGGACCGAGGATCAGCGCGAAACCACCGGTGAAGTACTCGAGCGCGTGATCGCCCGTGCCCTCGACGACCGCGGTCGCGCCGGAGCCGCGCACCATGAACCGCTCCCCCACGACGCCGGCGATCCAGAGCGATCCGCTCGTCGCGCCGTAGCCGATCACGTTGCCCGCGATCACGTTGTCCGCGGCCGGGTGCCCGGCGTTCGGATCGGGGCGGATCGAGATCTCGCCGCCCGAGAGGCCCTTGCCGACGTAGTCGTTGGCGTCGCCCACGAGGCGCAGGGCGATGCCGGTCGGGAGGAAGGCCCCCAGCGACTGGCCCGCGGACCCCGTCAGCGTGACGTCGATCGTCGCGGGGGCGAGCCCCTCCGCGCCGAAGCGGCGCGTCACCTCGTGCCCCAGCATCGTGCCGACCGCGCGGTCGATGTTGCTGATCGGCAGGTCGATGATCACCGGCTCGCGCCGTTCGAGCGCGTCGGTCGAGATCTCGATGAGGCCGGCGTCGAAGTGCTCGGCGAGCTCGTGATCCTGCTCCCGGCCGCTGCGCCGCGGCGCCGACTCGTCGAAGTCCGGGCCCCGCAGGATCGGCGAGAGATCGAGTCCGTCGGCCTTCCAGTGCCGGATCGCATCGTCGACGTCGAGCGCCGCGGTGTCGCCCACCGCTTCGTCGAGCGTGCGGTAGCCGAGCGAGGCCAGGATCTCGCGCACCTCCTCCGCGATGAAGCGGAAGAAGTTGACGACGTGCTCCGCCTGCCCGGTGAAGCGCTCGCGCAGCTCCGGGTTCTGCGTCGCGACGCCGACGGGGCAGGTGTCGAGGTGGCAGACCCGCATCATGATGCAGCCGGACACCACGAGCGGGGCCGTCGCGAAGCCGAACTCCTCGGCGCCGAGCAGCGCCGCGATCACGACGTCGCGGCCCGTCTTCAGCTGCCCGTCCGCCTGCAGCACCACGCGCTCGCGCAGGCCGTTGAGCATGAGGGTCTGCTGCGCCTCGGCGAGGCCGAGCTCCCACGGGGATCCCGCGTGCTTGAGCGAGTTCATGGGGCTCGCGCCCGTGCCGCCGTCGTGCCCCGAGACGAGGATCACGTCGGAGAGCGCCTTCGCGACGCCCGCGGCCACCGGACCGATGCCCGACTGCGCGACGAGCTTCGTCGAGATGCGCGCCGAGGGGTTCGCCCGCTTGAGGTCGAAGATCAGCTGCTTGAGATCCTCGATCGAGTAGATGTCGTGGTGCGGCGGCGGCGAGATGAGGCCGACCCCGGGCGTCGCGTGCCGGGTGCGCGCGATCCAGGGGTACATCTTCGCGGGCGGCAGCTGGCCGCCCTCGCCGGGCTTCGCGCCCTGCGCGAGCTTGATCTGGATCTCGTCGGCGTTCGTGAGGTACATCGAGGTGACCCCGAACCGGCCCGAGGCGACCTGCTTGATCGCACTCCGGCGCTCGGGATCGATGAGCCGTTCGTCGCTCTCGCCGCCCTCGCCCGTGTTCGACTTGCCGCCGAGCCGGTTCATGGCGATCGCCAGCGTCTGGTGCGCCTCGGGCGAGATGGAGCCGTAGCTCATGGCTCCCGTCGCGAAGCGCTTCACGATCTCGCTCACCGGCTCGACCTCGCCGAGCGGGACTGGCGGCCGCTGCGCGGAGAACCGGAACAGACCGCGCAGCGTCATGAGCCGTTCCTGCTGCTCGTTCACCCGCCGCGTGTACTCCGAGAAGATCTCGCGGCGCCCGGTGCGGGTGGCGTGCTGCAGCTTGTAGATCGTCTCGGGGTCGAAGAGGTGCGGTTCCTCGCCGCGCCGCCACCGGTACTCCCCGCCGGTGGCGAGCCGCTGGTGCGCGAGCGTCGCCGCGTCGTCCGGGTAGGCCGAGCGGTGGCGCGCGGCGACCTCCGCAGCGATCACGTCGAGCCCGACCCCGCCGAGTCGCGAGGCGGTCCCGGTGAAGTACCGGTCGACCACGTCCTGCGCGAGCCCGACCGCCTCGAAGGTCTGCGCGCCGCAGTAGGAGGCGACGGTCGAGATGCCCATCTTGCTCATCACCTTGAGCATGCCCTTGCCGAGGCCCTTGATCAGCCGGGCGATCGCCTGCTCCTCGGTCACGCCGCCGATCGAGCCGTCGCGCACGAGCAGGCCGACGGTCTCCATCGCGAGGTACGGGTTCACCGCCGCCGCGCCGTAGCCGATGAGCGCCGCCACGTGGTGCACCTCGCGCACGTCGCCGGCCTCGGCGATGAGCGCGACACGCATGCGCTGCCCCTCCCGGATGAGGTGGTGGTGCACGGCGGAGACCGCCAGCAGCGAGGGCACGGGCGCGAGGTCCTTG
Source organism: Leucobacter sp. Ag1 (assembly GCF_000980875.1). Lineage (GTDB taxonomy): Bacteria > Actinomycetota > Actinomycetes > Actinomycetales > Microbacteriaceae > Leucobacter > Leucobacter iarius. The sequence goes on from NZ_LAYO01000107.1 coordinate 50,589, forward strand.
TTCGAATCTCGATCCGAGATGACCAGGAACTCGGCGCCGGCGTCGACCGCCGCGCTGGCCTCCCAGCAGAGCGCTTCGAGCCGGTCGGCGAGGCCCTTCGCCCCGAAGTCGACCGGGTAGAGGCCGCGCAGCGCGACCGCGCGCTCGCGCTCGAAGTCCTCGCCGAAGTGCTGGATCCGCGCGAGGGCGTCGTTGTCGATGACCGGGAAGTCGAGGATCACCTGCCGGGCGTGCGCCGCGGACTGGGTGAGCAGGTTCTCCTGCGGCCCCATGCCCGCGCGCAGGCTCGTGATGAGCTCCTCGCGCAGCGCGTCGAGCGGCGGGTTCGTCACCTGCGCGAACTGCTGCACGAAGTAGTCGAAGATGAGCCGCGGCCGCTCGCTCAGCACCGCGATCGGGGTGTCCGTGCCCATCGCCGCGATTGGCTCGATGCCCTCGCGCGCCATGGGAGTGAGCAGCAGCCGCAGCTCCTCGTCGGTGTAGCCGAATGTGCGCTGGCGCCGGGTGATCGAGGCCGGCGGGTGCATCAGGTGCTCGCGCTCGGGCTGGTCCGACAGGCGGATCCGCCCCTCGTCGAGCCACTCGCCCCAGGGCGCGAGACCGGCCAGTTCGTTCTTCACGGTCTCGTCGTCACGGATCTCGCCGGTCGCGAGGTTCACCGCGAGCATGCGGCCGGGCTGCAGGCGCCCGCGCTTGACCACGCGCTCCGGGGCGATGTCGAGCACGCCCGTCTCGCTGGCGATCACCATGGTGCCGTCGCTCGTCACGAGATAGCGTCCCGGCCGCAGGCCGTTGCGGTCGAGCAGCGCCACGAGCTCGGTGCCGTCGGTCGCGATCATGGCGGCGGGTCCGTCCCACGGCTCCATGAGCAGCGAGTGGTACTCGAGGAATTCGACGAGCTCGGGGCTGAGGCCCCGCTCGGATTCCCACGCCTCGGGCACCATCATCGCGAGCGCGTGCGGCAGGCTGCGTCCCGCCATCACCAGGAGTTCGAGCACCTCGTCGAAACTGGCCGAGTCGCTGCCGCCGTCGGAGCAGATGGGCGCGAGCTGCCGCACGTCGCCGAGGCGGTCGCTCTCGAGCTGCGCCTCGCGCGCCCGCATCCAGTTCCGGTTGCCGCGCACCGTGTTGATCTCGCCGTTGTGCGCGACGAGGCGCAGCGGCTGGGCGAGGTGCCAGGACGGGAAGGTGTTCGTCGAGTAGCGCGAGTGCACGATCGCGAAGCGGCTCGCGAAGCGCTCGTCGGACAGCTCCGGGTAGAAGCCGGAGAGCTGCAGGGTGGTGACCATGCCCTTGTAGACGATGGTGCGCGCACTGAGCGAGGGCAGGTAGACGCCCGTCTCGTTCTGGACCCGCTTCCGGGTGCGGAAGGCGCGGCGTTCGAGCTCGTCGGTGTCGATGGGGCGCACCTGGCCGAGCAGCGCGGCTCCCCCGGCCTCGTCGACGCGCGGTGCGAGGATCAGCTGCTCGATCCGCGGAGCCGCCTCGCGCGCGCTCTCGCCGAGCACCTCCGAACGTACCGAGACGGGACGCCAGGCGATCACGTCGAGCGACTCCTCCGCGGCGATCGCCGCGATGCGGTAGCGCACCGCGCGCCGCTCGGTGGAGGACTGCGGCAGGAACGCGAGGCCCGCCGCATAGCGGCCGGGTTCCGGCAGCACCGCTTCGGGGTCGTGCTCGGCCAACTCGGCGCGGATCAGCGCGTCGGGCAGATCGCTCAGGATCCCGGCGCCGTCGCCGGTGCCCGCGTCGGAACCGACCGCGCCGCGGTGCTCGAGGTGCTCGAGCGCCTCGAGCGCCTGCGAGATGACCTCGTGTCCGGGCGCTCCCGTCAGGGCCACGATCGCGGCGAGGCCGCACGCGTCGCGCTCGTCCTCCGGGCGGTAGAGGCCGGTCGCAGCGGGGAATCCGCTCGTCACGGCCGGGTTCGGGGTCGCAGGAGTCGTTCGCATCGACGTCCTCTCGATCATCGGGACGTCGGCGGCCCGCGTGGAGACTCGCTCGACGGGTGCACCGGTCGGCATCATTGCCGTGCCGCCGTGAGCGGAGTGGGAGCTTTGAGAATAGCAGCGACTTCTTCGGCGAATGCAATTCGGCGGCGAACTTTCTGCGCAACACGCGGTCACACTCGAAGCACGACCGTGATTTCTGCGAAAATATATGATCTGGGCCGCAGCTTCGCGAAGCGATGCCCCCCGTCGGCGCGCGAGATCTTCGGTGCGGGAATCCTCCCACGACACGCCGGAAAACGGAACGGCCGCGCGGTCCCGTCATCGACGGGACCGCGCGGCCGTTTCGGTTCGCGCTGCGCGGAGACTACTCGCCGCCGAAGCTCGAGGTGTCGCCGACGAGGCGGGTGTGGTCGGCGGGAACCTGCTCGACCGCGGCGAGGGCGACCTCTGCGGCGAACTCGGCCACATTGTAGAGCTTGCCCGCCTGCTCGCGGCGCTCCTCGATCGCGCCCGGGTTCAGACGGTTGAGGAGGGTGGCCGTGACGGTGCCCTCGATCATGTCGCCGGAGACCACGACGAACTCGATGCCGCGCTCGGCGAGCGCCGGGATCCGCTCGCGCAGCGCGTCCTCGCCGGCGCGCTTCGAGCGGGCGACCGGCTCGTACTCGGGCATGGTCGGCGTGGTGTTGATGAAGTGCGCCTGGTGGCTGGTCACGAACACCACGCGGGATCCCTCGCCCAGCAGCGGCAGCGCGGCGTCGAGCACGCGGAGCTGCGCGTCGCGGTTGAGCTGCAGCGCGTAGTCCTCCGCCATGCCGCTCTCCATGCCGCCCGAGGCGTTGAGCACGAGGATGTCGAGTCCGCCGAACTCCTCGCGCACGGCGACCATGAGCTGATCCACCGACGACGCGTCGGTCAGATCGGCGCCCTGCACGAGCGCGCGGACGCCCAGCTCGCGGAGCTCGCCCGCCAGCTTCTCGGCGCGCGGCGCCTTGTTGCGGAAGTTGATGACGACGTCGGCGCCGGCTTCTGCGAAGTAGCGGACGGTGTCGGCGCCGACGCCCCGCGACGATCCCGTCACCAGGGCTCGGCGTCCGGTGAGGCTCTGCGGTTCGAGTGGCTGTGACACGGGTGCTCCTTGCGTGGGAAACGGGGCGGTGATGAGGTTTCCACTGTAGTCGAAGCCGCCCGCGCGGCCGGGATACGAGCGAATCCGGCGAGACTCTATCGCCGCCAAGGCACGGCATGTACTCTGCAACCGAGGAGACACGATCGACGGGGCCTCGAACAGCCGGGGTCCCCGCACGAGGGGAGGATCCCATGGCCGAGCGCACACTCCGCGGAGCGAGGATCGGTTCGACGAGCCTGCAGGGCGAGGAGGGGATCGAGCTGGCTCCACGCCAGCGGATCGAGTACCTCACCGACAAGGGCACCCGATTCACGGTCATGTTCGACGCGGACGCGGAACCACCCGCGGAATGGGCCGATCAGCGCAGCGGCGAGGTGGGGTTCCTCGACGACGAGGCCGGCCGTGCCGCCCGCGCCGAGTTCGAGGAGAAGGGCTCGTCGCAGCGGACCCACTGGGACATGCTGCTCGAGCGGCGCACGCGCGAGGAGCTCGAGGTGCTGCTCGAGGAGCGGCTCGAACTGCTGCGCTCGCGGCGCGCCGGCGGCGCGTAGCCGCCGCCCGGCAGATCGGGGCCGCTACGCCCCGTCGCGCGCACGGCGACGCGCGAGGATGCTCAGCGCCGAGCCTCCGACGAGGCCGGCCGCGCCCAGCGCGATCCAGGCGCCGCAGATCCAGGCGCCGAAGCGGATCGCGGGCGTCTCGCCGCGCGTGAGCGGCACGTCGGCGACCATCGCATCCGCGGTGAAGGGTTCCAGCCGCGCGAGGTCGCGGCCGTCGGGCGCGACGATCGCGCTGGTGCCCACCGTGGAGATGTTGACGACCGCGCGTCCCGTCTCGATCGCGCGCAGCCGCGCGATCTGCAGCTGCTGCGCGCTCTCGGCGGTACGGCCGAAGTCGGCGTTGTTGGTCTGCGCGAAGATGACCTGCGCGCCGTCGTCGACCATGCGCTCCGCCTGGTCGTCGAAGATGATGTCGAAGCAGATCGCGATCCCCGCGCGGATCCGCTCGGCGGTCTCGCCGACGGGCACCTCGATCGCGGGCGACCGCGTACCCGTCCGGTAGTCGAGCTGCACGAGGTCGACGAGGTCGGGGGCGAGGGCGCGGAAGAACTCCCGGTTCGGCATGTACTCCGCGAAGGGCACGGGGTGCATCTTGTCGTAGCGGACGCCGGCGTCGCCCTCCCCCGTCCACACGAGCGAGCTGTTGGTGTAGCTGCCGTCCGGATCCTGCAGCACCGAGCCGAGCACGATGGGCGCCCCGGCCTCGCGTGCGAGCGCGGCGATCTGCACCTCGGCGAGCGGATTGCGCGGCAGGTTGAACTCGGCGCTGTTCTCGGGCCAGACGATCACGTCGACGCGCTCGCCCTCGGCGCGCAGGCGGTCGACGACCTGCTGGGTGGCGTCCAGGTGGGCGCGCAGCACGTCGCCGGACTCGCGGTCGTCGAAGATCCCGGCCTTCGCGTTCCCCTGCACGGCGACGACGCGCAGCGATCCCGTCCGCTCGACCGGCGCCACGGGCACGACGGCGAGGAGGGCGAGCGCGAGCGCGGTCCCGAGCACGGCGAACGCGGTCGGGATCGCGACGACCCGGGCGCGGGAGACGAGACCCGCGGGCGCAGACTCGCGTTCCGGGGTCTCCGACGCCTCCGCGCTCGCGCGCTTCGCGCCGAGCCGTTCGAACAGCACCGCGACCGGCACCGCGCAGGCCAGCGCGATGACCGCGCTGAGCCCCGAGAATCCGAGCCAGGACACGAGCGAGGCGAGCGGCGTCTCCGCGACGAAGTGCGCGAGGCGCCCCCACGGGAACCCGCCGTACGGCACGAAGCCCTGCAGCTGCTCGCGCAGCGTCCAGAGCCCGGCGACGGCCAGCGCGACGACGGTGATGCGCAGCCAGGGGCGCGCGGGCAGCAGCGCGAGCCCGCGCGTGGCGGCCGCGATCGCGAGGCCCATGAGCAGGTACCAGGCCGCCATCACGACCCCGAGGCCGAGCCACGGCACCGGACCGAGATAGAGGGTGAGCCAGGAGAGCACGGGGAACCAGAACCCGGCCCCCGCTGCGGCACCGGCCAAGGCGGCGACGCCGAGCCGCTGCCGCCAGAGGGATGCGAGCACGAACGCCACGCCGACGAACAGCATCGGCCACCAGGCGAGCTGCGGGGTGGCGAAGCCGAGCAGCCAGCCGCCGAGCGCGGCGAGCGGGATCGCGGCCCAGAAGCGCAGGCGCACCGCGGCGCCCGCGCCGATCATGATCCTCACGACGTGCTCGACGCTTCGACGATGCCGCGCCGGATCCGCTTCTTGCCCTCGCGCGCGAGCGCGCCCAGCTCGGTGAGGCCCGCAGCCGCTCCGGCTTCCGATTCGGCGGCCTGCGCCACCTGATCGAGCAGGTCGATGGTCTGCTTCGCCCAGCGCACGAAGTCGCCCGCGCTCATCATCCCGTCTTCCAGGATGCGGGTGAGGGACTGCCCGTTCGCCCAGGCGAACATCGACCAGGCGAGGCCGGCGTGCGGCTGCGCGGTGCGCGGAAGCCGGTTGCGCTCGGCGAGCTCGTCCAGCTCCTCCCAGAGCTGGATCGTGCGCTCGAACGCGCCGCGGAACGCTCCGGAGGGCAGGCGCCCCTCGGGCTCGTCGTCGCGCCGGGGCTCATAGCTCAGCGCGCAGCACATCGCCACGACGCCCGAGGCGTCGAGACCGCGCCAGGCATCGCGTCGCAGGCACTCGGCGACGAGCAGGTCCCGGTCGCCGTAGATCCGGCACAGGATCGTGCCCCAGTCGGTCACGACCAGATCGTCGCTCTGCGCGGATTCCGGCGCCAGGTACTCGAGCTCGGCGAGCATGTCGACCACGCGGTCGAAGGTGCGGGCGATCGTGCCCGTCCGCGCGGTGATGCGGCGGCGGCCCCGCTCGATCTCACGGCGCAGCTTGCGGGCGCGTTCTTCCCAGCGGACGCGATCCTTGCCGTGGGCTCGCTTCGCGGCGGCGTCGTAGCCGGCGAGCGAATCCTGCTCGGCGCGGAGCTCGCGCGCGTCGTCGACCACGGCGCGGTCGGCCTGGAACTGGGCGAACGAGAGCTCGAGCGTCTCGCGCGCCCGCTCGAAGCTCATGCGCTGCAGCAGGTTCACGGCCATGTTCGGCGTCGGACGGAAGCTCGACTTCACCGGGAACGATCGCGTCGATGCCAGGTGCGCGACCGCTTCGAGGTCGGTGCCGTCGTTCCAGACGACGACCGCGTGCCCCTCGACGTCGATGCCGCGGCGGCCGGCGCGGCCGGTCAGCTGCGTGTACTCCCCCGAGGTCAGCGGCACGCGCTGCTCGCCGTTGTACTTGTCGAGCCGCTCGATCACGACCGAGCGGGCCGGCATGTTGATGCCGAGCGCGAGCGTCTCCGTCGCGAACACGAGCTTGACGAGGCGGGATTGGAACAGCTTCTCGACGATCGATTTGAAGACGGGGAGCAGGCCGGCGTGGTGCGCCGCGACCCCGCGCTCAAGCGCGGAGCGCCACTCGCTGACGCCGAGCACGCGGAGGTCTTCGGGATCGAGCCCGTCGAGTTCGCGATCCACGATGCGCCGGATCTCGTCGCGCTCCTCGCGCGTCGTGAGCCGGATGCCCTCGAACAGGCACTGCCGGACCGCCTGGTCGCAGCCGTTGCGGCTGAAGATGAAGACGATGCCGGGCAGCAGTCCCGTCTCGTCGAGCGCGCGGGCGATGTCGCCGCGCGAGATCCGGGGCGAGCGCCGCTGCGGCGGTCGGCCTCGGCTCCGCTCGCGTCCGCGGCCGCCCGGGCGGCCGCCGTCGAGCCGCAGCAGCTCGGGGTTGAGCCGGCCGCGCGCGGCGAGCTCACCGTCGCGATCGACGAGCAGCGGCATGAGCGCCCGGGTCGTGAGGACGTGCTGGTAGAGCGGCACCGGGCGGTGCTCCGAGAGGATCACGTCCGTGTCGCCCCGCACGGCGTGCATCCAGTCGCCGAACTCCTCGGCGTTGGACACCGTCGCGGAGAGCGAGACCAGGCGCACGTGCCGCGGCAGGTGCAGGATGATCTCCTCCCAGACCGCGCCGCGGAAGCGATCGCCGAGGTAGTGCACCTCGTCGAGCACGACGAAGGCGAGCTCCGTCAGCGCCGCCGACTCGGCGTAGATCATGTTGCGCAGCACCTCGGTCGTCATGACCACGATGGGCGCATCGCCGCGCAGGTTCACGTCGCCCGTCAGCAGGCCGACCTGATCCTCGCCGTAGGCGTCGCAGAGCTCGCGGAACTTCTGGTTCGAGAGCGCCTTGATGGGGGCGGTGTAGAAGATGCGCGCGTCGCGCTCCCGCCGGGCGAGGGCGACGGCGAACTCGGCGACGGTGGTCTTGCCCGAGCCCGTCGGCGCCGCGACGAGCACGCTGCGGCCCGATTCGAGCCGCTCGCACGCGGTGCGCTGGAAGCCGTCGAGGGGGAAGCCGAGCGACGCGGCGAACGCGTCGAGCGCGGGTAACGATTCGGGCTGCGCCGGCGTCTCCGCGCTCGGGATCGATTCGCTCACGCGGTTCCGCCGTTCGGTTCGTCGAGGCCGTATTCGGCGAACTCCGCGGCGCGCCGCTTGTCGACGCGCCGGTCGTGGAGCACGGCGATGAGCGCAGCACCCATGTAGAGGACGATCATCGGAATCGCGAGCAGGAACATGCTCATCACATCGGCGGCGGGCGTCGCGAGTGCCGTGAAGATCAGGATGCAGAGGATCGCGACCCGCCAGCTCTTGATGATCGATCGCCCGCGCAGCACGCCGATGAAGTTGAGGAGCACGAGGAAGACCGGGAGCACGAAGCCGACGCCGATGGCGAGCATGAGCTTGATCACGAAGTCGAGGTACTTGCGCGGGTCCATGAACTGCGCGTCCTCGGGCGGCGCGAAGCTCGTGAGCAGGTGCACGATGTTCGGGAAGATGTACCAACCGGCAAGCGCTCCCAGCAGGAAGAGCGGGACCGCGGTGCCGATGAACGCGACGCCCCAGCGACGCTCCTTCCCGGTGAGGCCCGGGGCGAGGAACGCCCAGATCTGGTAGAGCCAGACCGGCGAGGAGATGATGATCGCGATGAAGAAGGCGATCTGCAGCTTCAGGTCGAACGCACCCGAGACGTCCTGGTAGGCGAGCTGGGCATTGCGCCCCTCGCGAGCGATCCGCTCGATCGGGCCTCGCAGCATGTCCCAGACGTAGTCGGAGAGGAACCAGCCCACGACCATGCCGAGCACGATCGCGATACCGGCGATCATGAGCCGCTTGCGGAACTCGACGAGGTGGTCGCCGAGGCTCATACGCCCCTCGGGATTGCGTTTGCGGCGGGTCTTCACGGGCACCACGACAGTCTAATCCCGCTCGTCGTCGTAGAGTCCGAGAGCCTGCTCCGCCCAGGCGCGCACGGCGGCGCGGGCGCTCTCGGGCGAGACGATCTCGACCGCGCCGGGCGCCGCCTGCACGAGGGCCACGGCGGTGCCGGGGTACCAGAGGTCGACCGTTGCGTCGGCCCAGCCGTCGTCGCCGACCGGGCCGGTCTCGAGCCCGAAATCGGCGAGGCGCGGTGCGGCGTCGACGCGCACGCGGATCCGGCCGCGCTGCGCGGCGGGGCTCGATGCGGCGCCCGCGAAGGGCCGCGGGCGAGGCGTCGCCGAGGCGGTCCGGCTGGCGTCCTCGTCGAGCTCCCGCAGATCGCGCATGCGGTCGATGCGGAACGTGCGCTCCTCGCCGCGCTCCAGGCAGAAAGCCCGCAGGTACCAGGCGCCCGAGGACTGCCGCAGCTGCAGCGGTTCGACGGAGCGCGCACTCTCGCTGCCCCGCGCATCGCGGTAGGCGAAGGCCACCCGATGCCCGTTGCCGATCGCGCCGACGAGCAGCGGGATGCGCGCGTCCTGGGGATCCGCGGTGACCGAGAGCGCGCTCGGCGGAGCGGTGTCGCCGAACGCACCGGCGAGTTTCGCCGCGGTCCGCTCGGCGCGCTCGCGCTCCTCGGCCGGCAGCATGCCGGTCAGCATCTGCAGACCGGCGATGAGCGCCGCGCGCTCCGCCGCCGAGAACCGGGGCGTGTCGTCGACGGCGACGACGTGCGTGAGGCTCACCAGGTCCTCGTCTTCGAGGGCGGTCCAATCGATGTCGAACAGGTCCTCGTGCTGGTAGCTCTGCGTCTCGCCGGGAACGCCGGCGGTGCCGAGGAAGCGGACGAGCTTGCGCAGCAGCGCGGGCTCGACGTCGAAGGTCTCGGCGAGTTCGGCGACGGGCGTCGGCCCGTGCTCGCGCAGATAGGGCACGAGCGCGAGCAGGAGCACCACGCGGTCGGGCGTCTGGAGCTGGCTGCGCATCAGTCGGTCCCCCGTTCTGCGGAGCCGGCCGCGGGCACCGTGTGCCGCCCGGCGATCCCGCGCAGTTCGGCGATCACCGCGCTGCGCAGCTCGGGCGGTTCCACGACCGCGACGTCGGCACCGAACGCCGCGAGCTCTTCGGCGAAGGCGCGGTAGTCGAGGGTGCCGAGCTCGAGGCGCACGGTCTCCTCGCACCCGGGCTCGACCGCGTCCTCGTGCGATGCGGCGCGCGGGCTGAGACGGGCCTCCGCCACGCTGCCGCGGCGCACCTCGAGGGTCGCGCGCTGCACGCGCTCGAGCCGCAGCAGCTCCTCGATCTCGGCGTCGACCCGATCGCGCAGCGCGGGATCGAAGGACTCGCGCTCGGTGCGCACACCGCCGACGATGCGGGAGAGCAGGAACACGCGCTCGTCGTCGCGGTCCAGGTCGTGCGCGATGAGGTGCCACCGCCCATCGGCCCGGTGCAGTCGCAGCGGCGCGACGCGGCGTCCGAGCGGAGCATCGCGGTGCGGCAGCTGGTAGTCGAAGCCCACCACCCGGCCCGCGTCGATGGCGCTCTGCAACGCCGGGGCCGCCGGCTCGGGGATGCCGAGACGCAGGGAGACCCCGAGGTGCTGCACGTCGAGGCCCGCGCCGAGCGATTCCAGCTTCATCGCGGCGCGCCGGGACTCGGCGGTGAGGCTCCCCTCGCGCCAGGCCATCGCGGCGAGGCGCAGCAGGGTCAGCTCGCGCTCCGAGAACCGCAGATCGCGCGGCACCTGGAGCAGCTCCTTCGAGATGCGGTAGCGCGTGAGCTGGGTGTTGCCGGGCTCCTCCGGGGAGTCGATCGTGTCGATCGGGATCCCGATGGCGCGCAGCTGATCCTTGTCGCGCTCGAACTGCCGCTCGAGCGCGTCGGAGCGCTCACCGTGCTGGTAGCGGTCGGCGTAGCCGTAGACGCTCGACAGCAGCTCGCGCTTGGTCGCGCCCTGCGGGCTCGCGACGAGCGCGAGCACGAGGCTGAAGACGCGCTGCTCGCCGGGGACCGACGAGCGGGGCGCGCCCGAACGCTGCGATGCTGCTGCGGCCACGACCTACCCTGCAGCGAGGATGTCGACCACGCTGACCGTGGCCTTGCCGCTCGCCTGGGGCTCCATGATGACGACCTGGGACCCGACGCGCAGCCCAGTGAGCTCCTTGCGGAAGGTCACGCCCGACTGGCTCATCTGCGCCTCGTTGCCGAGGCCGACGGGGCCGGTGGTCCAGGTGTTGTTCTGCTCCTGGCCGTCCCAGTCGACGGTGAGCACCTGGGCGATCACGTTGTTGTCGGCGGTCACGCGCAGGCCGTCGCCTTCGATGCGGGTGGCGACCTTGGTCGACTTCGGTGCGGCCTGCGGGGGCAGCACGATGCCGGGACGGCCCGAGTCGAGGTTGGTCACCGCGGGGAATCCCGAGGGCAGCGTGCCGGGCGACGCGACGTTGCCGGTGTTGCGCACCGCGAGCACGTCGACGATGAACACGACCGAACCGCCGGACTTGGCGCCCGACTGCTCGAGCAGCTGCGCGCTCTCCTTCGGCTCCATCGCGACCACGACGCGGTCGCCCGGGGCGGTGCAGCGGAGGCCGTCGGTGAGCGCCGGAATGCCGCTCCCCTTCTTCAGCAGCACGAACTCGCTCGGGTTCTCGGTGCCCATGCGCTGGCTCTGGTGCACCGTCTGGCCGGTCTCGGCGTCGATCGCCTGCATGTTGATCGAGAGCAGCGCGCCGTCGCGGGCGACGGTGGTCGAGTCGCCCGTGTGCGACGCGATGGTGCGCTGCGAGTCGTCGATCGAGACGCCCTTCGGCACGGTCACCTTCGGGACCGAACCGGCCTTGCCCTCGACCTTGACGCTGTTGCTCAGCGACCCCTCGTGGAGCGCCGGGCCGCAGTCGGTGCGGTCGAGCTGCAGCGCGGAGCTGCACCCGGTGGTCGCACCGACGAGCAGCAGCGCCAGCGCAGCGGTGGCGGGAAGGATGTGACGGCGCATGGAGACCTCTCGAAGCGTTTCTGTCGAACCCCGTCATCCTATCCGGTGCGGGGCTTCGGATACTGTCAGCCGATCACTCGGCGGTGGGCGCGCCGTCCTCGGCCGCAGCACCGGCAGCGGGGTCCTCGGACCCGCTCGCCCGCTGCGCGGCGAGCTTCTGCGCCTCGCGCGCCTTCTTGCGGAGCACCTTGTCGCTCTTGCTCCACTGACCGATCGATTCGGGGGTCCACTCGCTCTCGCCGCCCTCGACGAGATCGGGCATCCACGCCGCCATGTCCTCGTCGGTGAACTCGCCCTTCGACGCGCGACGCTTGAGCTGGGGCAGCTGCGTGCCCGGCGCGAGCCGGCGCGCGGTGATGAGGAAGCCCGTGTGCGCGACCATGCGGTGGTCGGGGCGCACGGCGAGCCCCTCGACGTGCCAGCCGCGCACCATCGTCTCGGAGGCCTGCGGGTGCGTGTAGAGGCCGCTGCGGCGCAGCTCCTCGGCCACGCGCGACAGCTGGGTCACGGTCGCGACGTAGCAGATGATCACGCCGCCGGGCTTCAGCGCCTCAGCGGCGACGCCGACGCACTCCCAGGGGGCGAGCATGTCGAGCACGACCCGGTCGATGCTCCCGGCCTCGCAGGTCGCGGGCAGCACCTCCTGCAGATCGCCCACGGTCACCGACCAGTTGTCGGGAACGGATCCGCTGAACGCCTCGATGTTCGAGCTCGCGATCTCGGCGAACTCGTCGCGCCGCTCGAACGAGAACAGGCGGCCCTCGCTGCCGATGCCGCGCAGCAGGTGCAGCGACAGCGCGCCGGAGCCGACGCCGGCCTCGACGACGCGTGCGCCGGGGAAGATGTCGGCGAGCGACAGGATCTGCGCCGCGTCCTTCGGGTAGACGATCGCGGCCCCGCGCGGCATCGACATGACGAAGTCGGAGAGCAGCGGGCGCAGTGCCAGGTACTCCTCGTCGTTGCTGTTGCGCAGCACCGAGCCGTCGGGCAGCCCGACCAGCTCGGAGTGGCGGATCATGCCGCGGTGGCTGTGGAACTCGCCGCCGTCGATGAGCGTGATCGTGTTCAGGCGCCCCTTCGGTCCGGTCAGCTGCACGCGATCACCGTAGCGGAACGGGCCGCTCAGCGCCGGGCTGGCGTTCTCGGTCTCGGAGCGTTCGTCGTCGCGGCTCATGCGCGGCTTCCCTTCGGGTCGGACACGAGCGCTTCGCGGGCCGCGGGCTCGGTGATGGTTCGGGGACCGGGAGCGGTCCCGCGGAGTTCGGTGAATGCGCGCGCCACGGCCGCGACGTCCGCGCCCTCGAGCGAGGCCCACAGCGCGTGCGCGGGCGCGTCGCCCAGCTCGACGAGGTGCGGCAGGCCGATCGCGACGGCGCCGGATGCCGCGGCGGAGCGGAGCCCCGTCGGCGAGTCCTCGAACGCCAGGCACGCCTCGATGGGCACGCCGAGCGCCGCGGCGCCGCGCAGATAGGGGTCGGGGTGCGGCTTCTCGTGCGCGACCTCGTCGCCCGCGACGACGGCGCCGAAGGTGCCCGGGGGCAGCAGCTCGGCGACCTGGTCGGCGAGCGAGCGGATCGACATCGTCACGAGGGCGCACGGTACACCGGCCTCGCGGAGCTCGGCGAGCAGCTCGACCGCGCCGGGGCGCCAGGCCGGCTCCCCCGCGGCGAGCTGCGTCTGCACCTCGCCGGCCAGTTCCGCCACGATCTCGTCGGCGCTGAGGTCGACGCCGCGCGCGCGGAACAGCTCGGCGGCGTCCCAGAGGCCGGAGCCGATGAGCTGCTCGCGCAGTTCGGAATCGAGCTCGACCCCGTATCGGGAGAGCATCGCGTCCTCCGCGACGATCCAGAGCGGTTCGGAATCGATGATGGTGCCGTCCATGTCCCACAGCACGGCAGCTGGTTGCGCGGTATTCATCGCCGCCCAGTCTATCGAGCGACCGGGGACTATCCTGGTTGGCATCCCGATCCCGGGCCAGCCGCCTCCCCCGGCACCGACGCGAAGGAGCCCAGCCCCGTGACCCGACAGCCGCATCCCGACCCCGCTCGGGTGCTCATCGCCGCCTTCGAGGGCTGGAGCGACGCCGGCTCGGCCACCACCACGGCGCTGCAGCACATCGGAGAACTGATCGGCGCGGAGGTGCTGCACACGATCGGCGCCGACGGCTTCGTCGACTTCCAGGTGCATCGCCCTCGGGTGCGGTTCGACGATCAGGGGCACCGCGTGCTCGAGTGGCCCGAGACCCGGCTCTACGGCACGGTGCAGCGCCCGGGCGAACCGAAGGACCCCGCGACCGAGACCGTGCACCGGATCGACGGCACCCCCGTCACCGACCTGTTCCTGCTCGCGGGCGTCGAGCCCGCGCGCGACTGGACCTCGTTCGCCGACGAGGTCGTCGACGTGATCGAGGCCTGGGGCATCGACACCGTGATCCTGCTCGGCGCGATGTTCTCGGACGCCCCGCACTCCCGCCCCATCGCGGTCTCGCTCTCGAGCGACGACCCCGATCAGCGCGCCCGCACCGGTGCGCAGCGCAGCGACTACGAGGGACCGGTCGGCATCGCGTCGATCCTCGCGTTCGCGCTCGCTGACGCGGGCATCAGCTCGGTGTCGCTCTGGGCGCAGGTGCCGCACTACGTCCACAGCGTGCCCTCGCCCAAGGCGACGCTGGCGATCCTCGACAAACTCGAGGAGCTGCTCGACGTCGTGATCCCCCGGGGCGAGCTGCTCACCGAGTCGAACGACTGGGAGGCGAGCATCAACCGCATCGCCGCCGACGACGAGGACATGGCGAGCTACATCCGCCGTCTGGAGGAGGCCCGGGACGCGAGCGCGTCGCCCGAGGCCACGGGCGACGCGCTCGCGTACGAGTTCGAGAAGTTCCTGCGCGACGACGAGCCGGACGACGAGGGCGGGACGCCCCCTACAGCTTGACGCCGAGCAGCGCCTCCGCCGCATCGGCGAGCAGCTGCGGCTCGTCGACCCCGCCGTCGAACGCGGCGTCGAGCGTCGCCAGCATGACCGGGGTGTCGAGGTCGTTGGCCAGCGCGGCGCGCAGGCGCTGCAGCACGGTCGCCGCGGGCTCCTCGCCGGTGCGTTCGAGACCCGCCCGCCATGCGGCGAGACGGCGCGCGGCGACCTCGAGGTCGGCGTCGTGCCACTCCCACTCGGAGCGGTAGTGGTGCGCGAGGATCCCGAGGCGGATCGCCGAGGGATCGGCGCCACCGTCGAGCAGCTTCGAGACGAACACGAGGTTGCCCCTCGACTTCGACATCTTGTGGCCCTTGTACGAGACCAGACCGACGTGGCAGTAGGCGTGCGCGAGCGGGGTGCCCGAGAGCGCCGTGGCGTGCGCGGCGGTGAACTCGTGGTGCGGGAACACCAGGTCCTCGCCGCCGCCCTGCACCGTGAACGCGTTGCCGAGAGCGCGGGCCGCGATCACGGCGCACTCGATGTGCCAGCCCGGGCGCCCCAGCCCCAGCACCGTACCCCAGCTCGGCTCGCCCTCGCGGGCCGCGCGCCAGAGCAGCGGGTCGAGCGGGTCGCGCTTGCCGGCGCGGTCGGGGTCCCCGCCCCGCTCGGCGCTGAGGAGCGACATGAGCTCGCGATCGTAGGGGGCGACGTCGCCGAGCCGCCACTGGGTCTGCTCGGAGGCCGCAGCCGTATCGAAGTAGAGATCCTCGCCGGTGGCGTCCGGGCTCGGCACCGTGTAGGCGAGACCGCGCTCGCGCAATCGCTGCACGGCATCGGCGATCTCGTCGATGCACTCCGTGACGGCGACGAAGTGCTCGGGCGGCAGCATGCCGAGGCGGTGCATGTCGGAGCGGAAGAGCGCGACCTGCGACTCAGCGAGTTCGCGCCAGTCGACGCCCGTCGCGTTCGCGCGCTCGAGCAGCGGGTCGTCCACGTCGGTGATGTTCTGCGCGTAGACGGCCTCGATGCCGGCGTCGATCCAGGACCGCTGCAGCAGGTCGAACGCGAGGTAGGTGGCCGCATGGCCGAGGTGCGTGGCGTCGTACGGGGTGATGCCGCACACGTAGAGGGTCGCGCGTCCGCCCTCGATGGGCGGGTGCTCGAGGCGGCCGGTGGCCGTGTTGAAGACGCGCGGCGCGGTGCCTTCGCCGGGCAGCTCGGGCAGCTCGGGTCTGGTCCAGGTCCTCACAGCGCGGCTCCGACCGCCGCGGTCTGCGCGATCTGGCCCGCCGCGTTCGCGGAACCCGCGTCGGCCGCGAGCACGCCGGTGGCGAGCAGCACCATGAGGACGACGCCGAGCAGCACGCGGTAGATCACGAAGGGCAGGAAGCTGCCCTTCGAGATGTAGCGCATGAACAGGCCGATCACGAAGATCGCGACCACGAACGCGATGACCGTCGCGATGAGCGTCATGCCCATCGGGGTCTCGCCTGCCGGCTCCTTCAGCGCCTTGAACAGCTTGTAGAAGCCCGAGCCGAAGACGGCGGGGATCGCGAGCAGGAACGAGTAGCGGGCCGCGGCCTCGCGCTTGTAGCCCATGAGGAGGCCCGCGGTGATGGTGCCGCCCGAGCGGGAGACGCCGGGGATCAGCGCGAGCGCCTGGGCGAGACCGAAGATGAGGCCGTGCTTCCAGCCGAGCTGATCGAGCGTGTGCACGCGCTTGCCCACGCGATCGGCGATGCCGAGCAGGATGCCGAAGACGATGAGCATCGTCGCGACCACCCAGAGCGATCGGAAGGTCGTGTCGATCTGGTCCTGGAAGAGCAGGCCGAGCACGACGATCGGGATCGAGCCGAGGATGATCCACCAGCCCATGAGGGCGTCGGGGTCGTTGCGGGGCACGGTGCGGCCCGCGAGCGAACGGAACCAGCGCCCGATGATCCGGACGATGTCCTTCCAGAAGAAGACGATGACCGCCGCCTCGGTCCCGAGCTGGGTGATGGCGGTGAACGCCGCACCGGCGTCGCCGATGCCCATGAGCTCGCTCGCGATGCGCAGGTGCGCGCTCGAGGAGATCGGGAGGAACTCGGTGAGCCCCTGGATGATCCCGAGCAGGATCGCCTGAATGAAGTCCATGACCGCCCTTTCTGGCGCAGGAAGGTCCGCGCCCCAGCACGGACCAGCGTCCACCCTAGTACGACGGGTGGGTCGGTTCTCTCAAGATTCCCAGCGCGCCACGGTGCGCCGAGCGCGGCTCAGTAGTCGCGCAGCAGGTCGACGAGCACCCGGTGCCCGAAGTCGAGCGCGTCGAGCGGCACGCGCTCGTCGACGCCGTGGAACATGCCCGGGAAGTCGAGATCGGCGGGCAGGCGGAGCGGCGCGAATCCGTAGCCCGTGATGCCGAGCTTCGAGAGCGCCTTGTTGTCGGTTCCGCCCGAGAGCAGGTACGGCAGCACGCGCGCCTCGGGATCGTGCTTCCGCAGGCTCGCGGTCATCGCGTCGACCAGTTCGCCGCCGAACGGCACCTCGAGGCCGATGTCGGAGTGCAGCGCCTCGATCTCGATGTCGTCGCCGACGATCCGCTGCACCTCGTCGAGGATCCCCGCCTGGCTGGTGGGGAGGGTGCGGACGTCGACGAGCGCCTCGGCGGTGTCGGGGATCACGTTGTGCTTGTAGCCGGCCTGCAGCACGGTGGGGTTCGTGGTGGTGCGCAGGCTCGCGTGGATGAAGCCGCCGCCCGCGCCGGTCCGCAGCACGAGCTGCTCGGGATCGACCTCGTGCGGATCCTCGCCGAAGATCTCGGCGATCGCGTCGACGAGCTCGCGGGTCGTATCGCAGAGCGCGACGGGCCACTCGTGGCGCCCGAGCGCGGCCACGGCCTCGGCGAGCCGGGTCACCGCGTTGTCGCGCCAGACGCGCGATCCGTGGGCCGCCGTGCCCCGGGCCCGCAGGCGGATCCAGTCGAGCGACTTCTCGCCGGTCTGGATCAGGTAGGCGCGGGTGCCGGCGATGTCGACCGAGTAGCCGCCGACCTCGCTGATCGCCGTGCCCGCACCCGCGAACAGCTCGGGGTGGTGATCGACGAGGTGGTGGGAGCCGTAGATCCCGCCGTTCTCCTCGTCGGCGAAGAACGCGACGACGACGTCGCGCCGCGGCCGCTCCCCCGCGCGCAGCAGCTCGGCGATCGCGGTGAGGATCATGGCGTCCATGTCCTTCATGTCGACGGCCCCGCGCCCCCACAGCATGCCGTCACGGATCTCGCCCGCGAACGGGTCGACGCTCCAGTTGGCGGGATCGGCCGGTACGACGTCGAGGTGGCCGTGCAGCACGAGCGCGGGCAGCTCCGGTTCGCGGCCGGCGACGCGGGCGACCACGCTCGCCCGGCCGGGCTCCGACTCGATGGTCGTCGGCTCGAGCCCCAGCTCGGCGAGATAGGCGGCGACGTAGGCCGCCGCGTCCGCCTCCGGGTTGGCGTCGCCGTTCCCCCGGTTCGACGTGTCGAACCGGATCAGATCCCGCGCGATGCGGGCTGTCTCGGAGAGGTGCGGTTCGGTGGTCTCGGTGCGCTCCTGACTCATGGGTCCAGGCTATCCGGACCCGGCTCCGGGGTGGGCGGTTCTCAGCGGAACCCCGCAATCCGGGGTCACAGTCGCGGCGATCCGCTCACTCGAAGGTCAGCACGCGGTCGCCCCAGCCGAGGCGGAGCGCACGGTCGAGGTCCGGCGCGCTCCGGTCGATGCCGTCGATCACGAGGGTGTCGCGGGCGTCCGCGGTGTACGGCAGCCACTGCGCGGCACCGTCCGCTTCGGGATCGCGGCCGTGGGCGAACCCGGTCCACCGCTGCTGCATCCGGGCCGAGATCCGACGCGCGATCCGCCGCCCACCGAGCCGGAACGTGGGGTCCTTCGGGCCCCCGTCGAGATTGCCCCAGAGGTACGGCAGTTCGGTCGCGTGCGTCGCGCCGAGCCCGATGAGGTGCAGGAACGGGCTGCTGTGATCGAAGCGGTAGAACCACACCGGCGCGACCCGGGCGTGCCCCTCGGCGGCCCAGAGGCTCGGCATGCGGAACCCGATGTCCCGTGCGATGCCGAGTCCGAGCGCTCGGTGTCGGGCCCCCTCGTAGGCTCCCAGTACCTGGGACTCGGTGGGGAGGTCGGCACCCGGGAGCTCGGCGCGCATGTCGTCGAACATCCGCTCCAGGCGGTCCCCCGTGATCGGGATCAGCGGCGATTTCATGAATTTGAACAGCGACGCCTCGTCGCGGTTCGTGCCGATGATGAGCGGGACCGGGATCCCGCGCCCCTCGCTGAGCACCGTCACCGGGGCCTCGGGCACGAGCGCGCCGTCGACCACCGGGGCGAAGGCGAGCGTGCCCGGGGCGTCGTCGGGCACGCTCGCGTACACGGCGGTTCCGGCCCGCACGATCTCGTCGACCGGGAGCTCGCGGAGCCGGGCCGCGATGGCGGTGCCGGTCTCAGCGGGCCCGCCGGATCCGCCGGATCCGCCGGCCTCGACGAGGAACCGCTCGGCGACGCTCAGCGCCCGCTCCGGCCCGTAGACGCTGGAGACGGGCGAGGACTGCGCGATCGCGCGGTGGAACAGCCCCTCGGCCGACGGCGTCGCGAGCAGCGTCGTCACGAGCCCGCCGCCCGCCGACTCGCCGAAGACCGTGACCCGGCCCGGATCCCCGCCGAACGCGGCGATGTTGCGCTGTACCCACCGCAGCGCGAGCAGCACGTCCTTGAGCGCGAGGTTGCCGTCGAACTCGCCGGGCGCGACGCCCGAGAGATCGAGGAAGCCGAGCGCACCGAGCCGGTAGTTGATCGTGACGAGCACGACATCGCCCGCCCGGACGAGCGCCGCGCCGTCGAACAGCGGCTGCGACGCGGAACCGAAGGTGTACGCGCCGCCGTGGATCCAGACCATCACCGGGCGGGCGTCCGCGGAATCGCTCGCGGACGCGGACTCGGGAGCCCACACGTTCAGGAACAGGCAGTCCTCGTCCGTGGCCGTGTCCGGGCCGAGCGGCACCGCGGGGTTCGACTGCTGCGGAGCGGCGGGCCCGTACGACCGGGTGGGGACCGCGGCGGCGCCCCCATCGGGAGCCGCGACCGGATCCCGCCAGCGCAGTGCTCCGGTCGGTGCGAGCGCATAGCGGATCCCCCGCCAGCGGCGGACCCCGTCGAGGTCCTCTCCGTCGAAACGGCCGGCCGGCGCCTCGGCGATGCGGTGTTCGGAAGTCATCTTCGGTCCTCTCTCGGGTGCGGTCTCGGGCTCGTGGTCCGGGTCGGGGTGGTCAGTGCAGGAGCATGCGGATCAGGTGGCCGGCTTCGGAAGCGGCCAGGATCGCGAAGAGCACGGTCATGATCACCGCGTTGTGGGCGATCATCTCCGATTTGAGCCGTGCGAGTGCCCGCGCGATCCGCTCCGATCCGGTTGCGGCGAGCGCCGTCAGCGCGAGCACTCCGCTCGTCGCCCCGAGCGCGAAGAGCGCCGCGAGTCCGATCACGCCGAGCAGCGGCAGGTCGTGGGCGCCGATGAGCGCGCCCGCCTTGAGCTCGATGGGCAGGTTCTTCGCGTTGGTGAGCCCCATGACGAGGCCGAGGCCGGCGGCTCGGAGCGGTGTGATGGTGTCGACTGCGGCGAGCCAGCCGGGGGTCTTGGCGGGCCTGCCGTCGCGGGGCCGGGTCAGCCAGCTGATCACGGCGAGCACGGCGAAGCCGAGCACGAGGACCGAGGTGATGACCATGACGACGAGGTCGTCGCCGTCGGAACGGTGGGCTCCGGCACGCGAGGAGGTGAGGGCGGCGGCGAGCGTGAGGGCGAACGCGGTGAGCGCGGCGGATGCGGCGAAGGCGGGGCCGGTCGTGCGGCCCCGGGCGGAGAGCAGGATCGCGACCGTCGCCACGATCGGGAACGGCGAGATCACCGCGCCGACGGCGAGCGGGATGAGCTGGGTGAGATCGTTCACGCTGGTCCTCCTGAGACGTTCCGCGCGGGGCGATCGCGACTCTATTCCGGGGAGTTCGGCGCTTCGGCCCGATGTTCGGGTGGTACGACAGCGGGCGCGCGGAGCCGGGCTCGGAGCACCGTGTCGGCGCCGCGCTGCAGCAGTTCGGCTCCCAGTGCGGCTGCGGGGGCGTTCCGGCGGAGCGCGGCGGCGGGCGGGAGCGCGCCGGGTGCGATGACCTCCACCTGCAGCACCGGTCCGGCACCGGTCGGGATGCGGGTCGCGCGCACGGAGGCGGTGCGGCCGTCGGCGTGCTTGACGGCGTTCACGAGGCCCTCGGTCACGATCTCGAGCGCCCGCTCGACGAGCGCGTCCGAGCGCTCCAGCTCCTGCCGGGCGCCGATGTCGATGCGCACGTCCAGTGCGAGCACGAGACTCCAGGAACGCAGCGTCGCATCGAGCCGTTCGCAGCCGGGGATCGGGTCCGGGTCGGATTCGAAGGCCCGGGCCACCCGGTCGAGCGCTGCGCCGCATTCGACGCGCAACGCGTTCGCGTCCCGGTCGGCAGCCTCGGCGTTCGGGTTCTCCTGCGTCCTCGCGGCCGCGAAGTGCACGCACGCGCCCTGCAGATCCCGGTGCAGGATCCCGGCCGCGGCGCGCAGCGCGCGAGCGGTGCCCGCGTCATCCTCGGCCAGTCGGCGGCGACGCGCGAGCAGCGCGGCCTCGAGCCGGCGTTCCTCGCTGCGCAGGCCGTGCACCAGTGCGGAGATCCGTTCGGCGGCCAGGGCGATCGCGGGGAGCGCGACGACCGGCACCCACGCGTAGTGCGCGGGCAGCGCGGGATCCACGAGCTGCGCCGCGGCGAGCGCGAGACCGGCGACGCCCCAGAGCGCCGCGAACAGCGCCGTGCCGCTCCTGAGCCTCCGAGCGAGCAGGTCGATGGCGACGCCGCCGAGAAGGATCGCGAGCGCGCCCGCCGCGAACGGGAGCGGCGGAACCGTGTGCACCGCGTACGGGAGCACGGCGAACGCGTACGCGATCGAGACCGTGCCGACGGGCGGCAGGCGGAGCCGCGGGGTCGCCGGAGCAGCCGCGGGTGCGGGTGCGGGTGCGGTCGCTCCGAGTGCGTCCGCCGCGACACCGGGGAGACCGCCGACATCTGCGAGATCCGCGAGCCGGTGGGACCAGTCGCGCACGGGCCCGGCCCCGAACGCGCGCACGGCCTCGGGAGTCGCCTCGAGCCCGGCCAGGCGGGCCCGGAGTTCCGCCGCGCACGCCGCGGCCGCGGAGCGGGCCCGGGCCTCACGGGCGCGGAGCCGATCCGCATCGGCGCTCCCCAGCGCGATCGCGGCCGCGAGCCGCCGGTTCGCAACGCGCAGCGCCCGGAAAGATGCCACGAGCACGGCGATGGCGAGCAGCAGCACCGGCCAGACGACGAGATTCGTCGCGATGCGGAACGGGAGCCACCGCTCGGGCGCGGGATCGGCGCCGAACGCCTCGGCGCAGAGGTCGGTGAGCACCGGACGCGCCGCGGCGAGCGCGAGCACCGGGACCCCGACCAGGACCGCGCGTCCCCAGGGGGAGAGGACCGCACGAGCGACGCGCGCCGGCACGCAGAGGATCGCGGCGATGATCATCCAGGACGCCGACGCGGCGAGCAGCAGTTCGGGGAGCTGCTGCGGGGCGTCCGGCCCGAGGTACGGGCCCATCACGGTGAGGGCGACGGGCAGGGTGCCGAGCGCCGACCATCGGCTGAGCAGCGGACCCCGTTCGAGAGCGGTGCGCGACGCCCGGACGAAGCGGGTCACCGCTGCGGGCCGAACTCGGCGAGGTAGCGGGCGGCCGCGGCCACTCGCGGGTTCGTGGCCGGATCCCCGGAGACGCCGAGCCGGTCGAAGATGCGACTGATGGAACGTTCGACGGCGCGCACGGTCGCACCGGAGTGCTGTGCGATCTGCTCGTTGGACCAGCCCTGGGCGACCATGCCGAGCACGGCGAGCTGGTGCCGGGTGAGGGCGGTCACTCCCCCGTCGGTTCTCCCGCCCGCGGCCATCGGCGCCGAGGGATCTTCCGAACCGGACACGGCGGCAGCGTCGGTCGGGTCCGCGGGGCCGCTGGGCCGCAGCGCACGCTCCAGAGCAGCGAGGATCTGCTCCGGCGAATCGAGCTCGGCCTTGCCGACGAACACGGCACCGGGCAATCCGAACGCTTCGGTGCCTGCGGCTCGGCGCGGATAGTTGGTCAGGAACACGACCCCGAGGTGCGGGGCGATGCGGCGCAGCGCCGTCGCGAGTTCGATGCCGTCCGGGCGGGAACCGAGGTCGATGTCGGCGACGAGCGCGTCGGGATCGAACTCGGCGAAGGCGGCGAGCGCGTCGACCGCGGTCGCGCGGCTCTCGACGGCGAAGCCGCTGCGCGCGAACAGGTCGTGCACGAGCGCGCGCAACGCCCCCTGATCCTCGACGACCAGCACCCGTCGCACCCACTCCGCGGCCACGGGGTCAACGGTATCGTGGCCGCGGAACGGATATCCGAACCGCCCTCGGAGACATCGAGAGCGGGATCACCGATATTCGCGCGCCGTGTGCGCTGGCGAACGGGTCCCCGATGCGGTGGCGCGCAGGCGGACATCCGGATCAGCGATTCGACGGCCGGACCCCGATTCGACAGTCGGACGCCGAACCGACGAATGGACACGAGCCCGACGATCGGACGCCGGGCCGACGATTGGACGCCAACCCGGCGACCGGACGTCTGCGCGACAAGTGGACGCCAGCCCGACGTTTGGACGCCGAATCTACGACCGACACGCCGTCCACATGTCGCGAAGGCGTCCAACGGTGCTGCCCGAGCCGCTCGAGCCATACCCGCCGCCCGCACCGCACCTGCCGGCCGCGTCACTTCCGCCGGACACGCAGGCACGCGCCGACCGGACGCCCGCAGCGCCTCTCCTGGCCGCGCGAACGCACGAAAGCCCGGGCATGCAAAAGGCCCCGGCCGAGAAGATTCTCGGCCGGGGCCTTTTCGTTCGCGTGCGCGGAGGGGGACTTGAACCCCCACGCCCTAATACGGGCACTAGCACCTCAAGCTAGCGCGTCTGCCATTCCGCCACCCGCGCGAACACTGCTTCCAGATCGAACCTCGCGGTTTGTTCCGGCAACAGAGATAAACTCTAGCACGGTTCCCGAGACCCGACGAACCGGGCTCGTCGCCCGCGCGCGTCGCGGCCCGTGGAGCGGATTCTCACGAGTCGATCCGGCCCGGACCCGCCCCGCATCAGCCCCGGCACCGCCTCCCGAACCCTACGGGCTGAGGCGTCGACGCAGCAGCTCGATCCGCTTCTGCAGCTGCGACACGCTCGCCTGCGCGACCGCTGGCCCGCCGCAGATGCGCCGCAGCTCGGTGTGCACCGCGGGGTGCGGATCCCCCGACACCTTCGAGTACATGCCGACGAGGCTGTTGAGGAGCTTGCGCTGCTCCCCCAGGGTTCGGTGCAGCGCCCCGGGCGCCTCCGCCTTCTCGGGCGCGTGCTCGAGGATCCCCTGCTTCGTCGCGCTGCTGCGCGCCTGCCGGGCCTGCCGCTGCTGCAGCACCGCCTTCACCTCGTGCGGTTCGAGCAGACCGGGGAACCCGAGGAACTCGAGCTCCTCCTCGCTCTCCACCTCGGCGTAACCACCGAACTCGGTGCCGTCGAACACGGCGCGGTCGAAGTGTGCGTCGGACCCGAGCGCCTGGTAGACGAAGCCCTCGCCGTCGGCGAGCTCCGAGGACGCCTTGTCCTCGCGCTCGGCCTCGGCCATGAGCGCCGCTTCGGCATCCCACATCTCCTCAGCGCTCTTCGGCCCCTCGAGCACGTGCCCGCGCTCCTTCTCCATCTCCTGCGCGAGCTGCATGAGCGCCGGCACGTTGGGGATGAAGACCGAGGCGACCTCGCCGCGCCTGCGCGAACGCACGAAGCGACCGATCGCCTGGGCGAAGAAGAGCGGGGTGGACGAGCTGGTGGCGTACACGCCGACGGCGAGACGGGGCACGTCGACGCCCTCGGACACCATGCGCACCGCGACCATCCAGCGGGATTCGCCCTTCGAGAACTCGTCGATGCGATCCGAAGCGCCCGCGTCGTCGGACAGGATGAGCGCGACCTGCTCGCCGGTGATCTCGCGGAGCTGCTTCGCGTACGCCTTGGCCGCCGCGTGGTCGGTCGCGATCACGAGCGCACCCGCGTCGGGGATCGAACGCCGCACCTCGCTCAGGCGGCGGTCGGCGGCGCGCAGCACCTGCGAGATCCAGTCGCCGGCGGGATCGAGCGCGGTGCGCCAGGCCTGCGAGGTGACGTCCTTGGTGTTGCCCTCGCCGAGCCGCGCCTCCATCTCCTCGCCCGCGGAGGTCTGCCAGCGCATCTTTCCCGCGTAGACCATGAACACCACGGGACGGACGACGCCGTCGGCGAGCGCGCGACCGTAGCCGTAGTCGTAGTCGGTGACCGAGACCTTCGAGCCGTCGCCCTGCGGCGCGTACGCGACGAACGGGATCGGCGCGTCGTCGGAGCGGAACGGGGTGCCCGTGAGCGAGAGCCGCCGCTTGGCGGTCGCGTAGGCTTCGCGGATCCCGTCGCCCCAGCTCAGCGCGTCGCCGCCGTGGTGCACCTCGTCGAGGATCACGAGCGTGTCGGCGTTCTCGGTGATGAGCCGGTGCTGCACCGGCTTCATGGCGACCTGGGCGTAGGTGACGACGATGCCGTGGTAGTGCGAGCCGTAGCCGAGGCCGTCGCCGTTGGAGTAGTAGGGGTTGAGCCGGATCCCGGCGCGCGCCGCGGCGTCGGCCCACTGGGTCTTGAGGTGCTCGGTGGGCGCGACGACGATCACCTGCGAGACGGTGCGGTTCGCGCGCAGGATCGACGCCAGGCGGAGCGCGAACGTCGTCTTGCCCGCTCCCGGCGTCGCGGAGGCGAGGAAGTCGAGCGGTTCGCGTTCCAGGTACTGGCGAATCGCCTCTTCCTGCCAGGCCCGCAGGGTTCCTGCGGTGCCGTGCGCGGCGCGCTCCGGATATGCCGGGGGCAGGTGTTCGGCTGCGCTCGTGCCCGGCAGGTGGAGGCCGTGGTCCGAGTCAGTCACAACGTTCTAGACTAGCCGGTGCGCCCGGGCGACGTGCCCGGGTTCGCGACCGGCAGACGTCCGACCCCCCGAGTTCGGCGCCGTTGCGCGGTCGTTCCCCGCCGAGCGAGAGGATCCCCGCGATGTCCGACGAACTGGCGAACGATGCGATTCCGCTGGAACTGCCCTGGTCGCGATTCGTCGCGATCGGCGACTCGTTCACCGAGGGCCTCGGCGATCCGGATCCCGAGAGCCCCGGCGGTCTGCGCGGCTGGGCCGATCGCTTCGCGGAGGTGCTCGCGGAGCACGATCCCGAGTTCGCCTACGCGAACCTCGCGGTGCGCGGCAAGCTGATCGGCCAGATCACCGACGAGCAGCTCGACATCGCCCTCGACCTGCGCCCCGACCTCGTGAGCGTCTGCGCCGGCGGCAACGACGTGATCCGCCCCGGCACCGATCCCGACGCGGTGGCCGAGCAGCTCGAGTCGATCCTGTCGCGCCTGCGCGCCACCGGCGCCACCGTGCTCGTCTTCACCGGTGTGGACACCGGGTTCCAGCCCGTCTTCCGGTCGATCCGCGGCAAGGTCGCGATCTTCAACGAGAACGTGCGCAAGGTCGCCCAGCGCCACGACTGCGTCGTCGTCGACCAGTGGGCTCTCGAGGAGCTGCAGGACAGCCGGTACTGGGCGGGCGACCGCCTGCACCTGAACGCCCTGGGCCACCACACGATCGCCCGGGCCGCGCTCGCCGCGCTGAACGTGCCGAACAGCCTCGCCCCGCTCGATCCGCCGCCGCTGCCGGTGCGCACCTGGCGCGAGGCGCGCAAGGAGGACGTGGTCTGGGCGCGCGAGCACCTCGTGCCCTGGGTCATCCGACGCATCAAGCACGTCTCGTCCGGCGACCACATCGAGCCCAAGCGGCCGCAGCCCGGTGCCGTGCACCCGCCGCGGCACGACGCGGACCTCGCGTGACCCCGGCCCCGAGCACGGCACCGGGATCCTCCCCCGGCCGCAGCATCCGGCCGGCGCTCTTCGCGCTCGCCATCGGCGGCTTCGGCATCGGCGCGACCGAGTTCGCCGCGATGGGGCTGCTGCCCGAGCTCGCGGCCGATCTGCTGCCCGAACTGCACCGCAGCGATCCCGACGCGGCGCTCGGCCGCGCGGCGATGCTCGTCTCGGCCTACGCGATCGGCGTCGTCGTGGGCGCCCCGACGCTCGCGGCCTGGCTCGCCCGGTTCCCCCGCCGTCCCGTGCTGATCGCGCTGGCCGGCGCGTTCGCGCTCGCCTCCATCGCGACCGCCGCCGCACCCACCTTCGAGCTCGCGGTGCTCGCACGCTTCGTCTCGGGGCTGCCGCACGGCGCGTACTTCGGCATCGCCGGGCTCGCCGCGGCCGACCTCATGGGGCCGGGCATGCGCGGCCGCGGAGCGGCGTCGGTGCTGCTCGGTCTCGCCGTGTCGAACGTGCTCGGCGTGCCCCTCATCACCGCGATCGGCCACGCGACGAGCTGGCGCGTCGCCGTGCTCACGATCGCTGCGATCTTCGCCGTCGCGACCGTCGCCATCGCGCTGACCCTGCCGCGCGGCGAGCACGGTCCCGGCACCTCCATCCGCACCGAGCTGTCGGCGCTGCGCCGGCCGGGCGTGTGGATCGCCGTCGCGATCGGTTCCATCGGCTTCGCCGGGTTCTTCGCGGTCTACAGCACCGTCGCCTCGCTGACCACGGAGGTCGCCGGGCTGCCCGCGACCGCGGTGCCGTGGCTGCTCGCGGTGGTCGGGCTCGGCATGACCGCGGGCAACCTGCTGGGCGGGAGGCTCGCCGACGGGGGCGCGATCCGCACCCTCATCGGCCTCATGCCCGTCTTCTCCGTGCTGCTCGCCGGTACCGCACTGCTGGCGCCGTTCCCGATCCCCCTCACCATCGGGCTGTTCCTCATCGGCACGGTCGGCTCCGTGATGGTGCCGTCGGTGCAGGTGCGGCTCATGGACGTGGCGGGCGACGCGCACACGCTCGCCGCCGCGCTCAACCACTCGGCCCTGAACATCGGCAACGCCATCGGCGCGGCCGTCGCCGGCGCGCTCATCTCGTCGGGCTGGGGCTTCGTCTCGCCGCTCTGGGCCGGCGCCCTGCTGGGCCTCGTCGGGTTCCTCTGCGCGTGGCTCAGCCGCGCCGTCGAACAGCGGCCGCGCCGATGAGCCGCGGCAGAGCACGGACTGCACGCGGACGCCTCGCCGTCGTGCTGGCCGCGATCGGCACGGCGGCGCTGCTGCTCGGCGCATCCGGCTGCGCGCCCGAGCCGGCACCGGCCCGCCCGAGCTCCAGCGCCCCGAAGCCGACGAAGACGACCCCGCCCCCGCCCACTCTCGAGGAGCTCCGGCACGCCGAAGCCCAGCGCCTCGTGGCCTCGTGGACCCCGCGCGAGCGCGCCGGATCCATCGTGATGGCCGGGTTCGAGGGGACGGACCCGGCGCCGGTGCGCGCATTCGCCGCGCAGCAGCACCTCGGCGGGCTCATCCTCATGGGCGGCAACGTCCCGGGCACCCCGGAGGAATTGCGCGCCCTGACCGCGGGCCTGAGCCCTGACCCGAAACTCCCCGTACTGACCGGCATCGACGAGGAGGGCGGCGAGGTCACCCGCCTGCCGTGGGACGACCTGCCCGGCGCCGGCGAACTCCGATCGCAGCCGCCCGCGCAGACCACCGCCGCCTTCCGCTCACGCGCCGGCCTGCTCCACGACGGCGGCGTGACGGTCAACTTCGGGATCGTCGCCGACGTCACCTCGGACCCGAACAGCTTCATCTTCGGGCGCGTGCTCGGCGAGAACGCCGCCGAGTCCGGCCCCCGCGTCGCGGCCGCCGTCGCAGGCGAGCGCGGACTCGTGGCCTCGACGCTCAAGCACTTCCCCGGGCACGGGGCCGCCCCAGGCGACTCGCACAGCGGGATCCCGCAGACCGACCTCGACCGCGCGAGCTGGCAGCGCAACGAGGCCCCGCCCTTCACCGACGGCATCAGGGCCGGCGCGCAGCTGCTCATGTTCGGGCACCTCGCCTACACCGCGGTCGATGCGAAGCCCGCCTCACTCTCGCCGCTCTGGCATCGGATCGCGCGCGAGGAGCTCGGATTCACCGGCGTCGCCGTGACCGACGACCTCGGCATGCTGCTGTCGTCGGGCGATCCTGCGTACACCGACCCGACGAAGAACGCCGTGGACGCCCTCGCCGCGGGCAACGACCTGCTGCTCATGGTGATCGGCTCGGATCAGGCGACGGCGACCGGCGCGGTCGACGGGATCGTCGCCGCGGTCGCCGCGAAGGCCGTGCCCGAGGCGCGACTGACCGACGCCGCAACGCGCGTCACGGAGCTGCGGCTCGAGCTCGCGGGCTGGAAGCCGCCCGCGAACTGAGCCGCGCCGGATCGGACCGGCGGCGACGCGCCGCCGGTCAGAGCAGTTCGACGAGCTCCGGGGCGATCGCTGCCCGCACGGTTTCGCGGGCCTCCTCCGGGCTCTCCGCGGTGAGCGCGAGTTCGGCGAGCCGCTCGCACTCCTCCAGCGCGTGCGCCGAGAGCGCGAGGCGTACCGCGGGCACTTTGCTCGACGCCATCGAGAGGCTGCCGACGCCGAGGCCCGTGAGCACGAGCGCGAGCAGCGGATCGCCGGCGGATTCCCCGCACACGCCGAGCGGCTTCCCGGCCGCGCGCGCCCCCGAGGCGGCCGCGGCGATCACGTCGAGCACAGCGGGCTGCCAGGGATCGAGCAAGTCGGAGAGCTCTCCCTGCATGCGATCCGCAGCCATCGTGTACTGGGCGAGGTCGTTGGTGCCGAGGCTGCCGAAATCGACCGCGCCGAGCACCTGCTCGGCGCGCAGCGCGGCGGCCGGGACCTCGATCATCACCCCGGCAGAACCGAGTCCTGCGGAGCCGACCCGTTCGGCGAACCAGCGTGCTTCCGCCGCCGTCGCCACCATCGGGGCCATGACCCGCACGTCGGCTCCGGTCGCCTCGGCCGCCGCCGCGAGCGCTTCGAGCTGCGCGTCGAGCAGTTCGGGCCGTGCCTGCGAGAGGCGGAGACCGCGTCGTCCGAGCGCGGGGTTTTCCTCCTCCCCCAGGTCGGCGAAGGCGAGCGGCTTGTCAGCGCCGGCATCGAGAGTGCGGACCACCACGCGCCGCGCACCGAACGGCGCGAAGACCCGCCGGTAGATCTCGGTCTGCTCTTCGACCGTCGGCGCTGCGCCGGCCGAGAGGAAGACGAATTCGGTGCGGAAGAGACCGACTCCCTCGACATCCTGCGCCGCAGCGAGTTCGGCGTCCTCGACGCCCCCGATGTTGGCGAGCAGTGCGACGGGGTGGCCGTCGGCGGTCGCGCCGGGCCCGCGGACCTCGGCGAGCGCGGCGTCGCGCCGTTCGCGCATGCGCCGCTGCGCATCGACGGCACCCGGGTCGGGGTGCAGCACGACGGTACCGCTGTCGCCGTCGATCGCGATCGGGGTGCCGTTCGGGATCGCGGTCGCGTCCGGCAGCTGCACCACGGCGGGGATCCCCATCTGAGCCGCGAGGATGGCGGTGTGGCTGGTGCGTCCACCCGCACGGGTCACGATGCCCAGCACGAGGGATCGATCGAGCGTCGCGGTCTCGGCGGGCGCGAGGTCCTCGGCGACGACGATGCTCGGCTCGGTGAACTCCGGCACTCCGGGGGCCGGTACGCCGAGCACCTCGGCGATCGCGCGCGAGCCCACGTCGCGCAGGTCGGTGACCCGCTCGGCGAAGTAGCCGCCGAGCGCTTCGAACTGCGCGGCGAACTCGTCGATCGAGAGCGCGATGGAGGTCGCGACCCCCTGCCCGGAGCCGAGGTGCTTCGCGACCGCGCGATGCAGGGATCGGTCGCGCGCGATCATGGCGGTGGCCTTCAGCACGTCGCGCGCGGTGGCGTCGGCGTTCATCGCCTTCGCGTCGAGCGCCCCGGCTACGCGCATGAACGCAGCGACCGCCTGTTCGGCGGCCGCGGTCGGATCCGACGCCGCCGCTTCG
This sequence comes from Leucobacter sp. Ag1, assembly GCF_000980875.1. Taxonomy (GTDB): domain Bacteria; phylum Actinomycetota; class Actinomycetes; order Actinomycetales; family Microbacteriaceae; genus Leucobacter; species Leucobacter iarius. Next base: position 80,989 of record NZ_LAYO01000107.1, read on the forward strand.
TTCAGCGGCGGCTCCACCGGCGACGCGACCTGCACGACGGGGCCGGCGGCGGAGCCGGGGCTCACGCCGATGCCCTGTCGGGTCTCCGAAGCCTGTCCCGCTGCGGTCGACCCGCTCGCGTCGCCGGCGGAGGTCACTGGGCGTCCAGGTCAGTGGACAGCAGCTCGACGAGACGGTCGAGCACGGCTTCGGCGTCAGCGCCCTCCGCGGTGAGCACGACCTCTTCGCCGTGCTTCGCGCCCAGCGCCATGACACCGAGGATGCTCCCGGCGTCCACGGCGGCCTCGCCGGGACGACCGATCTCGACCTCGAGCCCGGACTCGCCGACGGCCTCGACGAACAGCGAGGCGGGTCGGGCATGCAGACCGACGGACGAAGCGATGGTGACGGAACGGGTTGCCATGATGACTCCTCTGTACGGGGTGTTCGGGTGGGACGGCCGCCCTGCGACGGCCGTGCGATGGTTCGGTTCAGGCCGCGATCGGCACGGTTGCCGCGGTCCTGGCGTTGGCTCGGCGGGCTGCCGCGCCCTTCAGGACGATCACGAGGGCGGCCGTCACGAGGACGCCGGCGGCGAGCGCCGCGACGAACAGCAGCGGTTGGCCGATGAGCGGCAGCACCCAAATGCCGCCGTGCGGTGCGCGGAGCGTCGCACCGAAGAGCATGACGAGGCCGCCGGTCACGGCGGACCCGATGGTCGAGGCGACGATGATGCGGATGGGATCGGCCGCGGCGAACGGGATGGCGCCCTCCGAGATGAAGGAGGCTCCGAGCAGCCAGGCCGCCTTGCCGTTCTCACGCTCGGGAGCGGAGAACAGTCGGGGTCGCACGGCCGTGGCGAGTGCGAGAGCGAGGGGCGCCACCATGCCCGCGGCCATGACCGCGGCCATGATCTTCAGCTGCGGTGCGTCCATCGCGGCGCCCGCGGCCGAGAGCCCGGCCGTTGCGAAGCCGTAGGCCACCTTGTTCACGGGGCCGCCGAGGTCGAAGCCCATCATCGCTCCGAGGATCAGTCCGAGCACGAGCACGCCCGCGCCGGTGAGGCCGTTCAGTCCGTCGTTCATGGCGGTCATGAGTCCCACTATGGGGCGACCGAGCACCGTGATGAAGAGGCCGGCGGTGAGCAGGGTCGACAGCAGCGGGATGACGACGACGGGCATGACGCCCCGCACGCCCTTGTGCACCTTCCAGCTCGAGATCCACCTGGCGAGCGCGCCCGCGAGCAGGCCTGTGACGATGCCGCCGAGGAATCCGGCGTTCATGCTCGTGGCGATCGCGCCGCCCACGATGCCGGGCACGAGACCCGGCCGGTCGGCGATCGCGAAGGCGATGTAGCCCGAGAGGATCGGGACGAGGAATCCGAAGGATGCCGAGCCGATCACGAAGCAGAGCGCCGCCCACGAGGTGAGGCTCGTCACATCGAAGTGCTGGGCGATGTTGAACTCGTCGGAGCTCGTCAGGCCGTACTTGACGATCTCGATCGCACCGCGCTCCCCCAGAGCGACCTGGGCGAGCATGAACGAGAGGGCGATGAGGATGCCGCCGGCTGCCACGAACGGGATCATGTACGAGACGCCCGTCATGAGCCACTGACGCAGCCGGGTGCCCGCACCGACCTTCTGCTCGGCATCGGCGTCGGGAGCCGCGCCGGCGGCGGCCTCTCCCGCGGCCCGCTCGGCGCGCTCGGGATCCGCCGCCCACGTTGCCGCCAGCTCGGCTGCCTGCTCGAGCAGTCGGGGCCCGTCGGAGATCGCCTGCTTCACCCCGACGTCGACGGTGGGCTTGCCCGCGAACCGCGCGCGATCCTTCACCTCGACGTCGTGCGCGAACACGACCGCATCGGCTGCGGCGATCTGCGCGGCGGTGAGCGGGGTCGACCCCGCGGAGCCCTGGGTCTCGACCGCGATCTCGTGTCCGGCCTCGCGCGCGGCGTTCTCGAGCGCCTCTGCCGCCATGTAGGTGTGGGCGATGCCCGTGGGGCACGAGGTGACCGCGACGAAGCGCAGGGGACGCTCGGCTGCGCGCTCCGCCGGAGCGGGATCCGCGACGGATGCGGGATCGGCAGCGTTCTCGGCTGGGGTCGGAGCCGGATCGAGCCGCACGTGCTCGTCGACGATGGCCACGACCTCGGCGGAGCTCTCCGCGGCGAGCAGCGCCGCGCGGAAGTCCTCGCGCATCAGGGCGCGAGCCAGCTGCGGCAGCACCTGCATGTGCGCGTCGCCCCCGTCGGCGGGCGCTGCGATGAGGAACACGAGCCGAGCCGGGCCGTCCTTCGCGCCCCAGTCGATCCCGTCCTCGGCGATCCGGCCGAACACGAGCGAGGGCTCGGTGATCGCCGCGCTGCGCGCGTGCGGGATCCCGATACCACCCGGGAGCCCGGTCGCCATCTTCGACTCGCGCTCGCGCAGGTCCGCGATGAAGACCTCGAGGTCGGTGCAGCGACCGGTCGCCACGAGGCGTTCCGCGAGCGCACGGGTCGCTTCGTGCCGGTCGGCACCGGTGAGGTCGAGCACCACCTGCTCGTCACTGATGAGTGGCATGTCGATTCCTTTCGGGATTCGGTTCGGGTCCGGCGCGTCGCCGGTTCAGTCGTTCAGGGGCAGCTCGCGCTGCAGGGTGCGGCTTCGTTCGACCTCGATGTCGAGCAGGTCGGCCGGGCCGGGGACCTCGGTTCCGGGGAGCCGCACCGCAGCGGCGCCCCATCGCACCCCCGTCGAGAGCGCATCAGCCGGGGCTTCTCCGCGGTCGAGGCCGAGCAGGAGCCCGGCGAGCATGCAGTCCCCCGCACCGACGGTCGAGACCGGGTCGGAGATGATCGCCCGCGCGTGCACGGCTTCGTCGGCGGTGATCAGCACCGCACCGTCCCGCCCGAGGCTGACCGCCACGAACTCGATGCCTGAGGCGACCAGCTCCCGGCCGGTATCGACGACGGCGCCGAGCGTATCGAGGGGCCGGCCCACGAGCTCCGCGAGCTCCTCGCGGTTGGGCTTGATGAGCGTCGGCACCGCGGCGACCGCGGCGGCGAACGCCGCACCTGAGGAATCGATGGCGACCCGTGCCCCTCGCGCTCGCGCTTCACGGACGAGGACGGCGTAGAGGGAGTCCGGCGCCCCCGGCGGCAGGCTGCCGCATCCGGCGATCCATGCGCCGGATTCGAGGTCGCCGAGCGCCGCTTCGAGCAGCGCATCGACATCGGCCGGCTCGAGCGCCGGACCGGCCTCGTTGAGCTTCGTCGTCGTGCCGTCGGGCTCGAGCACGCTGACGTTCATGCGCGTGCTCCCCGTGATCGGCACGATCCGGCTCGCCGCGCCGGTGCGTGCGAGGAGGACTTCGAAGAGCGCGCCCTCCGGACCGCCGGAGGGGACCACGATGAGGGCGTCGCCGCCCATCGCGGTCAGAGCTCGCCCGACGTTGACGCCCTTGCCGCCGGGATCCACCCGTGACGAATCGGCGCGCAGCACCTGGCCGCGGTCCAGCGTCTCGACCGTCACCGCCCGATCCACGCTCGGGTTCGGGGTCAGCGCGACGATCATGCCGTCACCACCGTCGGGCCCGCCGCCCGGAGCTCCTCGGCGAGGTCGCCGTCGAGGTCGGTGTCGGTGATCACGAGGTCGATCTCGTCGAGCGCTGCGAAGCGGGTGAGGTGCGCGCGACCCGCCTTGCTGGAGTCGGCGACCAGAACGGTCGTGCGCGATGCCAGCACCATCGCCCGCTTCACCGCGGCCTCCTCCTGATCCGGAGTGGTGAGTCCGCGCTGCGCGTCGAAGCCGTTGGCTCCGAAGAAGCCGACGTCGACGGTGAGCTCGGCGAGCGCCTCGCAGGTCCATCGCCCGACGGCTGCGCCGGTGACCGGCCGCACCCGTCCGCCGAGCTGCATCAGCTCGATGCCGGGCTTCGCGGACAGCGCGGCGCCGATCATGAGGCTGTTGGTGATGACCGTGCACTCGGCGTCGGCGGGGAGCGCCTGCGCGATCGCGAGCGTGCTCGTCCCGGAGTCGAGCAGCACGGTGCCGCCCGCCGGAATCTCTTCGAGAGCGCGAAGCGCGATCCGCTGCTTGACCGCGGCACGTCGGCCGATCCGCACGTCGAGACCGACCTCGGGCTCGACCCGGTCGACGGGGATCGCACCGCCGTGGACCCGCTGCAGCAGGCCGCGGCGTTCGAGTGCCGTGAGGTCACGGCGGATCGTCTCGGTGGAGACGTCGAGCTGCTCGGCGAGCGCGCCCACTTCGGCGCGTCCGTCGGCGCGCGCCGAAGTCAGGATCAGCTGCTGGCGTTCTGCGGCGTACACGAAACGCTCCTCCCGTCGTTGCGTGGCGTTCATCCAACAGTGCCACACGAACGGGAGAATACGCAACTAAAACCACATTGGTTTTATGTTGCTTATGTGGGATCCGGCGTCCACACCCACGGCTCCCTCGGCAGCAGATCCGGATCGAATCGGGTGAGCAACCGCTCGGTCGAGACCGATTCCCCCGGCGACGCGAGCGCCAGCGATTCGGCCAGACGCGAGCGCACGCGCTCCACCCCGATGCCGTGCGCCTGCAGCTCGCGCAGCGTCACCGCGCCGTCCCGCTTCGCGAGGCGCGCACCGCTCGGCCCCAGCACGAGCGGCACGTGCGCGTATTCCACCGCGGGCGGCGCCGGCAGGCCCAGCAGGCGCTGCAGCACGATCTGCCGCGGCGTCGAGGACGCGAGGTCGTCCCCGCGCACGACCTGGTCCACCCCCATCGAGGCATCGTCGACCACGACCGCCAGGTTGTACGCCACGGCGCCGTCTCCACGGCGCAGCACGAGATCGTCCACGACACCGGTCACCCGGCCCATGAGCCGATCATCGAACGCGAGCTGCCCCGCGCCCTCCGGAACCCGGAGGCGGAGCGCCGGCAGCCGCGGCAGGATCCGCTCGCGCGCGGCGGCGCGCTCGGCCTCGTTCCGATCGCGACAGGTCCCCGGGTACGCGCCGGGCGGCGCGTGCGGTGCGGTCGGCGCGGCGAGGATGTCCCGCCGCGTGCAGGTGCACTCGTAGACCAGGCCCCGCTCCGCCAGCTCCGCGATCGCTGCATCGTGGTCGTCGCCGCGCTCGGTCTGCAGCACCGCGGGCCCGTCCCAGTCGATGCCGAGCTCGGCGAGGTCCTCCAGCTGGCGATCCGCCGCGCCCGCATCGCGACCCCGGTCGAGGTCCTCGATCCGCATGAGGAACCCGCGCCCGCTCGACCGCGCGAACAGCCAGGCGAGCAGCGCGGTGCGCAGATTGCCCAGGTGCAGGTCGCCCGACGGGCTCGGCGCGTAGCGGCCTGCACTCATCCCACGTGCACCCAGGGTCGCTGCGTGATGTCGGGCACCGCGATGCGCAGCACCTCGCGGGTCATCGGAGCGATCTCGCCCTCGCCGAAGAGCAGGAAGCGCGCGAAGTTCGAGGCCGGGTTGCCCTCGGTCCAGCGGAAGTAGATGTGCGGGGCCTGCCCGGTGCGATCGCGCAGATCGATGAGCACCGAGGCGAGGCTGTTCGGCACCGAGCTGCCGCGCAGCGACAGCACGCGGTGGCCGTAGCGCTCGTCGCCGACGACGTAGATCTCGTCCTCGAAGTCGGAGCTGTCGCCGATCGTCACCTCGATGAACCAGGCGTCCTCCCCGACGAAGCGGTGCGCCGCCTGCGCGTGCTTGAGCTTCTCGGCGTAGCGCTCGGGCCTGGCGTGCTTCGGATCGTGCGCGATCAGTTGGATCGGCCGGCCCGAATCGACGGCCTCGCGCACCCAGGATTCGACCAGCGGATCGAGCTGCACCGTCGTCGCCCGCAGCTCGATGGAACGGACCACGCGGGAGACGAAGCTGACCACGAGGATCCCGAGGATGAAGCACGCCGCGATCTTGATACCGTCGGGGCGCTCGATGATGTTCGCGATCGTCGTGTACAGGAACACCAGGGTCACGATCCCGAAGCCGATGGTCTTGCCGCGCTCGCGCTTGCCCCGCGCCGAGAGCGTCACCGCGACCGCCGCCGAGGTCATCAGCACCAGCACGCCGGTGGCGTAGGCTCCGCCCTGATCGTCGACGCTGGCCTGGAAGATGATCGTGATGAGGAACGCGACGCACGTGAATACGATCACGAGCGGACGGATCGCGCGGGCCCAGCGCGGCGCCATGCCGTAGTGCGGCAGGTAGCGCGGCACCAGGTTCAGCAGGCCGGCCATCGCCGAGGCCCCCGCGAACCACAGGATCGCGATGGTGATCACGTCGTAGACCGTGCCGAACCCGTCGCCCAGGAACTGGTGCGCGAGGTACGCGAGGGCTCGGCCGTTCGCCTTGCCGCCGGGCTGGAACTCCTCCTGCGGGATCAGCACGACCGTCGCGATCGACGAGGTCACGAGGAACGCGCTCATGATGAGCGCCGAGGTGGTCAGCAGGCGGTGGGCGCCTTTGACGCGTGCGCGCAGGGTCGCTTCGGGGTCTCCCTGCTCGCCGCGGATCTGCGGCATGACGGCGACACCGGTCTCGAAGCCCGAGAGCCCCAGCGCGAGCTTCGGGAACACGATGAGCGCGATCGCGATGATCATCCACGGATCGCCGTGCTGCGTCGTGAGCGCGGTCCACCAGTCGCCCACCTTCAGCGGAGTCTGCAGGATATGCGCGAGGGCGACGACGAGCACGACCGCGTTGATGAGCAGGAAGCCGCCGACGAGCACCGTCGCGATGCGGATCGCCTCGGTGAAGCCGCGCAGGAACACGACGCCGAGCCCCGCCAGCAGCGCGAGGGTGATGATGACCTGCTGCCCCTGCAGGAAGTCGGGGGCGAACGGGTTCTCGATCGCGTGCGCCGTCGCATCCGCGGCCGACAGGGTCATGGTGATCATGAAGTCGGTCGCGGCGAAGCCGAGCAGCGCGAGCACCGCGAGCTTGCCGCCCCACTTGGGCAGCAGCTTCGAGAGCATCGCGATCGATCCGGCACCGTTCGGGCTCTCGCGCGCCACGCGACGGTACACGGGGAGCGCGCCGAACAGCGTGATCGCCACGAGCAGCAGGGTCGCGAGCGGGGCGATCAGGCCCGCCGCGAGCGCCGCGATCGCCGGCTGGTAGCCGAGCGTCGAGAAGTAGTCCAGTCCGGTGAGGCACATGACCCGCCACCAGGGCGCTCCGCGCCCGACCGCCTTGCCGTGGGGGCCGGTGTGCTCGCCGGCCTTCTCGGCGGTATCGGTCAGCAGCCAACGGCGCAGACGGGACCCGGCGCCGTCTGCCGGTTTGGAGGGCTCCTCGAGCGGAGTGTGCGTAGTCACGCGGTCACATTACTCCAGTTTTCGCGTCGCGTACGTCACTGATCGTCGGAAACCGTCGTGCCGTTCGCGGCACCTCTCGTCATTTGCGTCGGAACATGCCAGCATGCACCTATGGGCTTTCTCATCTATGGCGGTACTCAGGAGTTCGAGTTCGATGATCGGACGCTCGCGCACTTGAAGGTCGCCATCACCACCAAGCTCCGTCGCCAGGAGAGCTTCCTCATGAGCTGGGTGCACCCGGCCGAGCGCGGAGGCGGGCGGCTGTCGGTGTGGCTCGCGCCGAGCATCCCGTTGGTGTTCCGTTTCTCAGGCAGCCGTCCGCCGCAGCTCAACCGGCACTGGATCGAGGTCCTCACCGAGCACTCGCACACCGCACGCGGTCTGCTGGTGCTGACCGAGACCGACGCCGCGAAGCAGACGGTGGAGCAGTTCTAGAACCATGGGATACCTCCACTACAGCGGCATGGAGAGTTTCGCGTTCGACGACCGCCTGCTCACCCACCTGCGCACCGTCGTGCTCGGCAAGCTGAAGCGCCAGGAGAGCCTCATACTCACCTGGACGCGAGACGGACAGCAGCACAGCATCTGGTTGCACCCGACCGTCCCGATCCACTTCGAGTTCGAGGCCGAGACCACCGAGGAGCTGAACCCGCTGTGGATCGAGCAGCTGGCCTCCCTCGCCAATTCGCCGGGCGGCCTCCGCTGCGTCGAGGAGCCGCCGCGCAAGGCGTGACCTGGCACCGGTCAGGCGCTCCCGGGGAGTCCGCGGACCTCGCCCCCGAACCTACGCCGCAGGTCCTTCTCCGGGGATCACCTCGACAGGGCTCTCCGGCTGCGGTGCCCTTCGCGCCCGGAGCTCCGCGGGACCGAGCCGGTAGAACACTGCGAGCGCGCGGCGCATGCTGGCGCTGGAACCGAATCCGGCACGCAGCGCGATCTCGGTCGCGCCGAGGCCGCCGAACCCCGGATCCTGCAGCAGGGAACGCGCCACCCGAGCCCGTTCCTTCCGCAGCTCCGCGGCCACCGAGCTCCCGCCGGCCGCGAAGATCTCCTGCAAGTAGCGCAGCGACACCCCGACCCCGCTCGCGATCCGTTCCGGGTCCAGTCGCGGGTCCGCACCGTCGCTCCGGATCAGGGCGAGAGCGCGATCCCGGATCCCGGCCTGCCGATCCTCCAGCTCCCATCCGCCGCCCTGCCGATGGCGCAGCACGGCCCCGGCCATCTCGAGCACCGTTCGGGCGATGAGCCGCGCGTCGGCCTCGGACGCCTCCTGCTCGCTCCGTACCGACTGCGAGAGCAGCACGGCGAGCGAGCGCTCCGAGAGCGTCAGCTCCTCATGGATGCTGACCCGGTCGTCGAGCGTCGGCGTGTGCACGAGCAGCGCCTGACGCGGGATCCGCGCGACGACGAACCGCCACGGTCCGGCCAGGCGGACCCGGTTCGGCAGGCCGCTCGGCGCGATCATGAGCGGCCCCCGCGACGCGCACCAGACGCCGCCGTCGAGATACTCGAACTCGCCCTGCTGCACGAAGAGCAGATCGATCGTCGGGAGATCCGGCCGGATCGGCCGCCGTTCGAACTCGGATCCCGTCCCTTCGGCCTCGACGATGAGCACGGGGCCGAACGCCCGCGCCTTCGCGGTCATGCCGAGCGGTCCGTCGACACCGCGCACCCCTTCGTCGCCGAGCTCGCGCTCTCCGAAGCGGGTAATGGATCGGTCGGGCAGGCCCTCGATCCTCGGCGCGCTCTGTCGTTCCACGGAGCGACAGTATCAGCCGCGCGATCCCGCCGACCAGCGTATGCCGGCACGGATCGGCGGCGCCTCCGACCCGCGGGCGGGCGCTCGGCCCGCAGTCGGGTCGCGCCGGTTCCTTCGCGCCGCGGGAGCGCATTCTTCAGGCCCGGAAACGACAGAAGGTCCGGCTTTCGCCGGACCTTCTGTTCTTGAGTGGATCTGAGGGGACTCGAACCCCTGACCCCCTGCATGCCATGCAGGTGCGCTACCAGCTGCGCCACAGACCCGTGGAAGTCGGACGAATTCTCCCCCGACAACTCTTCTACTTTACATCACCCTCGGGGGTCGAACGCAAATCGGCAGCCCGTTCCAGGATCCCGCGCGTGTCGATCACCGGGCAGTCGCTCCACAGACGCTCGAGCTGGTAGAACTCGCGCTCCTCCTGGTGGAAGACGTGCACGATGAGGCCGCCGAAGTCGAGCAGCACCCAGCGTCCGCCCTCGCGTCCCTCGCGTCGCACGGTGCGCACGCCGGACTCGTTTAGCGCGTCCTCGATCGCGTCGGAGATCGCCTGCACGTTGCGCTCGACGCTGCCCGTCAGGAGCAGGAAGGCATCGGCGTAGGGGAAGAACTCCCCCACGTCGAGTGCGACAGGCTCGGTCGCGCCCTTCGCGTCGGCCGCGAGGACCGCGGTCTCGAGAGTGTTGAGAACGTCAGTGGTGTCGCTCACGCGTCCCTTTCAATGGGTGTGGTTGGAAAAACTGAGGGGGCGTCGGCGATCAGCCGAACATCCCGTTGCTCGCGCCCCAGATCAAGAGCCCGACGACGCCGATCAGCAGCACGCCGCCGGCCGACATGAGAACGATCGGCAGCGTCTTGGTTCCGCGCTTGTTCTCGTTGACCACGGCCACCGAGTGGGCGGAACGGGCGCTGACGGCGCGGGCCGCCGACACCGGAGAGGCGCCGTGCGGGTCGCTCGGTGCCGCCTCGCGGCTGACCTCCTCGGCCGCATCGACGTCGATCGAGTCGTGCATCGCCGCGTGGCCGCCGGTCTCGCCCAGCGACTTCGGCAGCTCGATGGACCCGGTGAGGAACAGGTCGCCGGTCGCGCCGAGCGGACCGGTGAGCTCGCTGGTCTCGGGCATCGAGGGCAGGATCAGCGCCGACGTGTTGGTCGTGCTGGCCGCCCCCTCCTGCGCCACGGCGCGGGAGATGAGGTCCTCGAAGTCGCCGGATCCCTGCCCCGCCTGGCCCATGCGGGCGCGGTGAACGGCCGGATCGTCGAAGACCGACATGCCGTCGTCGAGCGGGACGATGTCGGGGAACGAGTAGGCGGTGCGCGCCGACTGCGGCGCCGCGGGCGTCGCCGGAGTCGGCTCGGCGGGACGAGCCTCCGGCTCGGGCTCGGCCTCGGGAGCCGCCTCGGGCGCGGCCTCCGGCTGCGCGGGTGCCGGTGCGGCAGGGGCCGCAGCGGGCTCGGGCTCGGGCGCGGTGAAAGCCGGGGGCGCGAACGCGGCGGGCATGGCCGGAGCGGCGTCCTGCGAGGCGGCCTCGTCCGCAGCCGGAGCGGCTGCCTCTTCGGCGGCGCCGTCCTGCTTCTTCTTCCAGCCGAGCTTGCGCTTCTTGGGCTTCGCGGGCGCGGCCTGCTCGGCAGCGGGCTCCGCTGCCGGCTCGGCATCGGCCGCCTGAGCGGTCTCCTCGGCGACCTGCGCGGTGGCCTGTCCGACCATCGCATCGAAATCGAGTCCGGCGGTCTCGGGAGCGCGCTCCTCGGGCCAGCTGCCCGAGGCCTCGGCGATCTCGGCGATCGAGAACGCCTGCGTCGCCGCCGGATCGACCGGTTCCTGCTCGGCGCGGACCGCTGCTTCGGGAGCCGCGGGCACCCCTGCAGGAGCCTCAGCGGCATCCTCGGGAGCCTCGTCCGTGTCGGCGGGAGCCTCTTCGGCCGGGTGCGGCTCGACCTCGACGGAATCCATCACGATCGTCGCGGGAGCGGCGGGAGTCGCGTCGGGGGTCTCGGACTCGATGATCTCCGCTGCGACGGTCTCGAGCGTCGGCTCGGCCGGCGCCTCGGTCACGGCGATCTCGGTCGGCACCGGAGCAGCGGGCGCAGGGGCGACGTGCTCCGGCTCGGCCTGCTCCGACGCGACGTGCTCGGGAGCTGTCGACTCGGGGGCGGCGGATTCGGCCTCGGCGGCGGCCTCGGCGGCGGCAGCCTCGGCCGCAGCAGCGTGCTCGACGGCCGCAGCCTCCATCTCCGCGCGCGCTCGATCGCGCAGTTCACGGATCTCGCGTCGGCTTCGCGGGCGCCCGTCCGGGTCCGTCGGAGAGATCTCGATCTCGTCCGCGGGGTCGGTGGCGTCGGTCGCCTGCTGCTCGGCCGCGACCGCAGCCGCTTCCGCGGCGGCCGCAGGGGCGTCGACGGTCGGCATGGAGCCGGTCTCGCCCAGGGCCTGCAGCCGACGCTCGCGCCGGGTCAGGGCGGGTGTCTCGTCGTGCTCGCTCATCGGTCAGTCGCTTCCATCGGTGTACAGTTCGTGCTTGGCAATGTATTGCACGACTCCGTCGGGCACGAGGTACCACACCGGATAGCCGCGCGCGACTCGACTTCTGCAGTCGGTCGACGAGATCGCCAGCGCAGGGACTTCTAGCAAGCTTACGTGCTCGCCCGACAAACCGGAAAGCGAGAGCTCGTGACCGGGCCGTGAAACCGCAATGAAGTGAGCGAGTTCCCAGAGTCGGTCGACGTCCTTCCAGCTCAGGATCTGCTCGACCGCGTCGGCCCCCGAGATGAAGAACAGTTCGGCGTCGGGATAGATCGCACGCAGATCGCGGAGCGTATCGACCGTGTAGGTCGGCCCCTCGCGGTCGACATCGACGCGGCTCACGCGGAACCGAGGATTCGACGCCGTAGCGATCACCGTCATCAGGTAGCGGTGCTCGCTCTCGGTCACCCGGGTCTTCTGCCACGGGCGCCCGGTCGGCACGAACACGACCTCATCGAGGTCGAAGCTCTGCGCGACCTCGCTCGCAGCCACCAGGTGGCCGTGGTGAATCGGATCGAACGTGCCGCCCATCACCCCGATGCGGCGGCTTCGGTGCTCCACCGGCTCAGTGATGCTGGGCATCACCATGCTCGCGAGCGTACGCCTCCGCCTTCTCGGCGTGGCGGTTCGCGACGTCGCGGAAGCTGAAGGTCACGATGGCGAGCGCCGTGAAGATGCCGAAGACGATGACCCCGAAGAGCGGTGCCGGCATGGGCAGCTCGTTGACAACGTGCGAAGAACCCTCGGCTGCTGCGGCGACCGTGGCGAGAAGTGACATCTGACGTCCTCTACTGTGCGAGCAAATGGATAGTTGGCAAACAGTCTATCGGTTTCCGCTCAGCGGATCTGACCGGACCCGCGGACGAGCCACTTCGTGCTGGTGAGTTCGGGCAGGCCCATCGGTCCGCGCGCGTGCAGCTTCTGCGTCGAGATCCCGACCTCGGCCCCGAAGCCGAACTCGCCGCCGTCGGTGAACCGCGTCGAGGCGTTGACCATCACGGCGGCCGAATCGACCTCCGCGAGGAAGCGCTCCGCGTTCGCGTAGTCCTGCGTGACGATCGACTCCGTGTGCCGGGTCGAATAGCGCTCGATGTGCGCGAGCGCCTCGTCGAGGGAATCCACGACGCGGACGCCCATGACGAGGGCCAGGTGCTCGGTGCTCCACTCGGCCTCCCCCGCCGGCAGGATCTCCTCGGAGAATCCGCGTGCCGCCTCGTCCCCGTTCAGCGTGACGCCCGCCGCGATCAGATCGGCGGCGAGGCGCGGCAGGAGGCGTTCCGCGGCGTCCCGATGCACCAGCAGGGTTTCCGCGGCGTTGCAGACGCTCGGCCGGTGGGTCTTCGCGTTCCGCACGATGGCCGCGGCCATCTCCTCGTCCGCGCTCGCGTCCACGAACACGTGCACGATCCCCGCACCGGTCTCGATGACCGGCACCGTCGATTCCTGGACCACGGTCGAGATGAGGCCGGCGCTGCCGCGCGGGATCAGCACGTCGACGTAGCCGCGGGCCCGCATGAGGCGGGATGCGCCCTCGCGCCCGAACTCGTCGATCGTCTGCACGGCGTCGCCGTCGAGTCCGACGGACGTCACCGCGCGCTGGATCACGTCGACCAGGACCGCGTTGGAGCTCTCCGCAGCGCTGCCGCCGCGGAGCACGACGCCGTTGCCGCTCTTGAGCGAGAGCGCCGCGATGTCGACGGTCACGTTGGGCCGAGCTTCGTAGATCGCACCGATCACGCCGAAGGGCACGCGGACCTGACTGATCCGGATCCCGTTCGCCAGCGTGCTGCCCCGCACCACCTGGCCGACCGGGTCGGGCAGGGCGATGACGTCGCGCACCGCTGCAGCGAGGCCCCGCAGGCGGGTCTCGTCGAGCAGGAGGCGATCCAGCAGACCGGCGTCCAGGCCGTTCTCGCGTCCGCGCTGCAGGTCCTCGGCGTTGGCCGCGACGATGCCCGGGATCGCCTGCTCGATGCCGACGGCGATCGCCTCCAGCGCTGCGTCCTTCGACGCGGTCGTCGCGGTGGCGAGACGCTTCGCGCCCGAACGCGCGCGCTCGAGTCGGTCGATGAAGGGGTCGTTCAGCACGCTCATCGGGCCAGACTATCGCGCCTCGACGGGAGACGGGCCGCCGATGCCGTGCCGTTACGCGGTCGGTTCGGGCTCGCGCGCGCCGAACCAGGTCCCGTGATCCGCACCGTCGAGCACGGCGGGCAGCAGCCGCGTCTCGGTCAGCAGCACCTCGGTCCCCGCATCCGCGGCGAGCCGGGCCGCCTGCACCTTGGTCGCGGCGCCTCCCGTACCCCAGCCCGACTGGGTCTCACCGATCTCGACGCCCTCGAGCCGGTCCCCGTAGGCGACCTCCGCGATGCGGGTCGCCCCGGCCACCGCGGGCGGGGCGGTGTAGAGCGCGTCCACGTCGGAGAGCAGGACGAGGCGGTCGGCGCCGATGAGGCGCGCCACCAGCGCGGCCAGTCGGTCGTTGTCGCCGAAGCGGATCTCGTGCGTCGCCACGGTGTCGTTCTCGTTGATGATCGGGAGGATCCCGAGCTGCAGCAGGCGCTCGAGCGCCCGCTTGGCGTTGCCGCGGTGGGTCGGGTTGTCGAGGTCGTGCGCGGTGAGCAGCACCTGTCCGGCGACGATCTCGTGCGTCGTGAGCGCCCGCTGGTAGCGGTTCACCAGGATGTTCTGCCCGACCGCGGCGGCGGCCTGCTGGGTCGCGAGATCGTCGGGACGCTCCTCCAGTTTGAGGAACGGCACACCGGTCGCGATCGCACCGCTGGAGACGAGGATCACCTCGGCGCCCGCGGCGTGCAGCCGGGCCAGCGAGTCGACCAGGTGCGGGATCTGGGCGGCGTTGTCGCCGCTGACCGAGGAGGAGCCGACCTTGACGACGACGCGCCGCCCGGTCAGCAGCCACTCGGCGCGGCTCATGCCTCGTCGCTCCACATGCCGGCCTTGCGCTCGCGCTCGAGTTCCGCGCGGGCCTCGGCCTTGGCATCCATGAGCGTGTGGTATTCCTCACGACGCTCGTTGTTGGTGCGGCGCTTGTTCTGCTCCACGCGCAGATCGGTGCCGCGGGCACCCATCTGCACCTCGGCCGCGCTCGTGAGCGTGGGCTCCCAGTCGAAGATCACGCCGGAGCCCGGGCCGATCACCACGGTCGATCCGGCGACCGCGCCGGCCTTGACCAGCCCGTCTTCGATGCCGAGCTTGTTGAGGCGATCCGCCAGGTAGCCGACGGCCTCGTCGTTCGTGAAGTCGGTCTGCGCGACCCAGCGCTCGGGCTTCGTACCCAGGATGCGGTAGAGCGTGCCGTAGCTGCCGCCCTCGGCGCGCACGGTGAAGCCGCCCTCGTTGACGGGCTTCGGCTGCAGCACGATCCGAGGCTGATCGATCTCGTCCTGCAGCGCCTCGGCGCGAGCGGTCTCGACCAGCTCGGCCATGGCGAACGAGAGCTCGCGCAGACCGGCGTGCGACGCGGCCGAGATCTCGAACACGCGGTAGCCCATGGCCTCCAGCTCGGGACGCACGAACTCGGCGAGCTCGCGGGCCTCGGGCACGTCGACCTTGTTGAGCGCGATCAGCTGCGGACGGTCCAGCAGCGGCACCTGGCCCTCGGGGACCGGGTAGGCGGCGAGCTCGGCCTTGATCACCTCGAGGTCGGAGAGCGGATCGCGGCCCGGCTCGAGCGTCGCGCAGTCGAGCACGTGCAGCAGGGCGCTGCAGCGCTCGACATGGCGGAGGAAGTCGAGGCCGAGGCCCTTGCCCTCGCTCGCGCCCTCGATGAGGCCGGGGACGTCCGCGACGGTGAAGCGGTGATCCCCCACCTGCACGACGCCGAGGTTGGGGTGCAGCGTGGTGAACGGATAGTCCGCGATCTTCGGCTTCGCCGCGCTGAGCGCCGCGATCAGGCTCGACTTGCCCGCGGAGGGGTAGCCGACGAGGGCGACGTCCGCGATGGTCTTGAGCTCGAGGGTGATGCTGCCGGCCCACCCTTCGGTGCCGAGCAGCGCGAAGCCGGGAGCCTTGCGCTTGGTGCTGGCGAGCGAGTGGTTGCCGAGGCCGCCGATGCCGCCGTGGGCGACGACGTAGCGAGTGCCGGGCTCGGTGAGGTCGATGAGGGTCTCCCCTGCGTCGTCCTTCACGACGGTGCCGATCGGGACCGAGAGGGTCATCTCGGCGCCGTTGGTGCCCGCGCGGTAGTCGCCGGCGCCGTAGCCGCCGTTCTCGGCGCTGCGGTGGGGCCGGCGATGGTAGTCGAGCAGCGTGGTGACCTGGGGGTCCGCCAGCAGTACGATGTCGCCGCCGTGCCCGCCGTTGCCGCCGTCGGGGCCCGCCAGGGGCTTGAACTTCTCCCGTCGGATCGATACGCAGCCGTTGCCGCCCCGCCCGGCCTGCAGGTGCACCTGCACCCGGTCAACAAACGTCACCATGCTGCGTTCCTCACGTCAGATTCAAAAGCCCGAAAATACGGCAAAGGGCGAGCCGAAGCCCGCCCTTGCCAAGTGCTGCCGAGTGTTAGGCGGCTGCGGTCACGATGTTGACGACCTTGCGGCCGCCCTTCGCGCCGAACTCCACCGCGCCTGCGGCGAGAGCGAAGAGGGTGTCGTCGCCACCGCGGCCGACGTTGGCGCCCGGGTGGAAGTGGGTGCCGCGCTGACGCACGATGATCTCGCCGGCGTTCACCTGCTGACCGCCGAAGCGCTTCACGCCAAGACGCTGTGCGTTCGAGTCGCGACCGTTACGGGTCGAGCTCGCGCCCTTCTTATGTGCCATGAGTCTCTAGTCTCCTTGTTTCGGGAAGCCGGGGGCTACTTGATGCCCGTGACCTTGATGCGGGTGAGATCCTGGCGGTGACCCTGACGCGACTTGTAGCCGGTCTTGTTCTTGTACCGCTGGATCACGATCTTGGGGCCGCGGAGGTCCTCGAGGACCTCTGCAGTCACCTTGACCTTGGCGAGCTTGGCGGCGTCGGTGGTCACCTGGTCGCCGTCGACGAGCAGCACGGCGGGCAGCTCGATCTTGTCCTTGGCGTCAGCCGAAAGACGGTTCACCGTGATGATCGAGCCAACCTCGACCTTCTCCTGCCGTCCGCTGGTGCGCACTACTGCGTAAACCACTTGTCACCCTTTTCCTGAGGATCGTCTTACGTATCCGAACCGCGACGCTGAAATCGCCGTTCGTGGTCTGCGGGGCGAACGTTCTCGCTGCTCCGCACTGTGGAACCGCGCCCTGTTCACCGGATCGCCACTCAAAAAGAGTGGCACCAGCGATCAAGCATATCTCCCGATCGCCGACCGGTCAAATGCCTGGCGTGTCCCGCTACTCCGTGTCGCGACCGGACACGGTCGCGTCGAGCGCCTCGGCGAGCGCGGCCTGCGCTGCGCGCACCGACTCGTCGCTGCGCGTCTCGGTCTCGCGCCCCTCGGCGGCACGCCCCGAGGCGACCGACACGCGGCGCCCGCGGGACCGGCCGCGCCCTGCAGCGGGCGCGTCGGGCAGCGCTTCGAGCACCGAGTCGAGCAGACCGCCCGCGGGAGCGGCTGCGGGTGCGGCGGCGGGCTCGGTCTGCGCGTTCTCCCAGGCGGAGCGTGCGCCGCGCTGCGCGCGGTTCCGCTGCCCGGACTCGCGCTTCGGCGACTCGGCGGCCGAAGCCGCAGCTTCGGCACGAGGAGCCTCGTCCTCGTGCTTTGCGGAGCCGGGGATCGTCGAGGCCGCGACCTGGGCGAGCATGTTCTTCGCCCCGTCGCTGATCGCGTGGGTCTGCGAGGCCGCGTGGGGCTGCTGCTGCCCGCCGTTCTGCCCGCCGTTGCCGTTCGAGTGGTTCGATCCGTTCGAGTGGTTCGAACCGTTGCCGTTCTGGCCGCCGCCCTGTCCGCCGTTCGACTTCCGCTTGCCACGCGACGGCGCCGAATCGACGCTGCGGTGCTTGGCGACCGGCTCGTGATGCACGATCACGCCACGACCCGCGCAGACCTCGCAGGGCTCGCTGAACGACTCGAGCAGACCGAGCCCCAGCTTCTTGCGCGTCATCTGCACGAGGCCGAGCGAGGTCACCTCGGCGACCTGGTGCTTCGTGCGATCGCGGCTCAGGCACTCCACCAGGCGGCGCAGCACGAGGTCGCGGTTGGACTCGAGCACCATGTCGATGAAGTCGACGACGATGATCCCGCCGATGTCGCGGAGCCGGAGCTGCCGGACGATCTCCTCCGCGGCCTCCAGGTTGTTCTTGGTGACCGTCTCTTCGAGGTTGCCGCCGGAACCGACGAACTTGCCCGTGTTGACGTCGACGACCGTCATCGCCTCGGTGCGGTCGATCACGAGGGATCCGCCCGAGGGCAGCCAGACCTTGCGGTCGAGCGCCTTCACGATCTGCTCGGAGATGCGGTACTCGTCGAAGACGTCCCGCTCCCCCTCGAAGCGCTCCACCCGCTGCAGCAGATCGGGGGCGACCTGCTCGAGGTAGTTCGAGATGGTGCTGAACGTGTCGGCGCCCGAGATCACGAGACGGTGGAAGTCCTCGTTGAAGACGTCCCTGATGATCTTGATGAGCATGTCGGGTTCGGAGTGCAGCAGGACCGGGGCCCCGCCCTTCTCGACGCGCTTCTGGATCGACTCCCACTGGCGGGTCAGGCGCTGCACGTCGTGCGTGAGCTGATCCTCGCTGGCGCCCTCCGCGGCCGTGCGCACGATCACGCCGGCACCGGACGGCAGCACGGCCTTCAGGATCTTCTTCAGGCGGGCGCGCTCGGTGTCGGGCAGCTTGCGCGAGATACCGTTCATCGCGCCGCCGGGCACGTACACGAGGAAGCGGCCCGGGAGCGAGATCTGGCTCGTGAGGCGAGCACCCTTGTGGCCCACCGGATCCTTGGTGACCTGCACCAGGATCTGGTCGCCCGGCTTGAGCGCGTTCTCGATGCGGCGCGCGGTGTTGCTGCCCTCGAACTCCGACCAGTCGACCTCGCCCGAGTAGAGCACGGCGTTGCGGCCGCGCCCGATGTCGACGAACGCTGCTTCCATGCTCGGCAGCACGTTCTGCACGCGTCCCAGGTAGACGTTGCCGATCAGCGAGCTCTCGCTGGAACGGGCGACGTAGTGCTCGACGAGGACCTTGTCCTCGAGGACGCCGATCTGGATGCGGTCGGCGGTCGTGCGCACGACCATCTCGCGATCCACCGCCTCACGGCGGGCGAGGAACTCAGACTCGGTGATGACCATGCGCCGGCGGCGGCCCGCGTCACGGCCGTCGCGACGGCGCTGCTTCTTCGCCTCCAGGCGGGTGGATCCCTTGATCTTCTGCGGCTCGGTGATCACCGGGGCCTGGCGCGGCTGGCGTCGAGGCTGCGGCTCCTCCTCGGGAGGGAGCTCCTGACCGCCGGTGCGGCGACGGCTGCGACGACGAGCGGATCCTGCCTCGCGGTCCTCGGCGTCGTCGCGCGAGAACTGCTGGTCGAGCAGATCGTCGAGCTGGCGCAGCTCGGTCCCGCCGCGGCGGGGACGGGGCGCCACCGGGGGTACGTCGGGCGCCAGGAAGATGAGGCGCGTCGTGGCGCGGAAGCGCTCCTCCGGCGTCATGTCCGCGAGCGGCAGCACGAGCTCGGGGTGGGTCTTGGTGGGCGCAGCCTCGGGCTCGGGCGCGGCCTCGGTGGGCTCTGCGCCTGCGGGGGTGGCGTCCGCCTCGAGAGTGGCTTCCACTGCGGGAGCGGGGTCCGCCTCGGGGGCGGTGTCCGCCGCCTCGCCTGCGGGCGCGTCGGACGGCTCCGCGGCGGGGTCGCTCTCGGGCACCGCCTCAGCTGCCGCAGACTCGGCCGTGGCCGCGTCAACCGGGGCCTCCTCGAACTGCGCGTCGAGAACCGCCTCGACCGCGTCGAGGATCGTCTCGGGCGCGTCGCTGCTCGTCGGCTCCGCGGTGACGGGTTCGACGTTCTGTGAAGTTTCGTTGTCGGGCTGATTCACCATCTCTGGTGTACTCCTCTGGCCCGGAGGATACTCGCCCCTCCGGGAATCTCCTCGGTGCGGCGGCTCACCGCCGCAAATCCTGTTCTCCGCGGGGCGTTCGCTCCGCGCTCGGTCAGTGCATCGACCGGTGACCGCCGCAGGGCGGCCAAAAGACTGTGCGCATCTCGCCTGTTCGGCGCCGATACGGTGTCCATTATGGCACGTCAGCTGAATACGCACCGCAGAAATGGTCACTAGGATTCGAATTATGACCACTACGCCGGTGCGCGCTCCCCGTCCGATCGGCTTCGCCGTGTTCACGATCGTGCTCGGCGCGATCGGCTGGTTCGCCTCCTTCGAGCTGCTCAACGAGTACCTCCACAAGCTCAAGAACCCCGACTACGTCCCCAACTGCAACATCAGCGTGCTGGTGAGTTGCAGCGACAACATGGGTTCTTGGCAGGGCTCCGTCCTCGGATTCAGCAACACGATCATCGGTATCAGCGCGTTCGTCGCGCCGATCGCCGTCGGTGTTGCACTGCTCGCCGGAGCCCGGTTCTCCCGGTGGTTCTGGTGGCTCTACCAGGGCGGCCTGTTCCTCGGCTTCTGCCTCATCAGCTGGCTCGCTTTCCAGAGCGTCTTCGTGCTCGGTCGCCTGTGCCCCTGGTGCATGGTGATCTGGACGGTGACCATCCCACTGTTCTGGATCACGTTCCTCCGAGCTCCCGCGGTCGGCGATGTCCCCCTCAGCGAGCCAGCTCAGCGGCGATTCCGCGCCGTCTACTCCTGGGGCTGGGTCATCGTGCTGCTCTGCTACGTGGTCATCGCCGCGGTGGCCCAGTTCCAGCTCGACTGGCTGGCCGAGTTCAGCCGCTGATCGATCCCGGAGCTCGGCCGGGGAGCCCGGTTCAGCCGGTCGTCTCTCGCGCCGTGAGGCGCGTCCAGAGCGCATCCACCTGGTCCAGGGTCTCCTGCTCCGTGCCGCTCGTGTCGATGAGCACATCGGCGATCGCGCGGCGGTCGGCGTCGCTCGCCTGACTCCCGATCCGCCGCTCGGCCTCGGCGCGTTCCATGCCGCGCAGCGCGACCAGACGATCCGCCCGGAGCTCCGCAGGCGCGTCCGCGACCAACACGAGGCCCCAGGGCACCGAGCTCGCGGCGCGTCCGCCGGTCTCGACGAGCAGGGGGATCTCGTACACCACGATCGCGTCCGGATCCAGCGCGGCCGCTTCGCCGATCCGCCGCTCCGCGAGCTCGCGCACCGCGGGGTGCACGATCGCGTTCAGATCCGCGAGCGCCTCGGCGTCGCCGAAGACGCGGGCGCCGAGCGCCGCCCGGTCGAGAGCGCCATCCGCACGGATCACCTCGGCGCCGAAACGATCTCGGATGGCGCGCAGCCCGGGCGTGCCGGGCTCCACGACGTCCCGGGCGAGCTGGTCCGCGTCGATCCGGAATGCCCCGAGCTCCGCCAGACGGCGGCCGACGGTCGATTTGCCTGCGGCGATGCCGCCCGTGAGCGCGATGAGTTGCACGCCATGCAGTCTAGGGCCGCACGATGCACGGAATGCGGAGCCGCATAGGCTGGAGCCATGCTCGAGCTGATCACCGGCGGCGTCCTCGCCGTCTCCGCGGGACTGAACGCGTACATTCCGCTGCTGGTGCTCGGCCTGCTCTCCCGCTTCACCGATCTGGTCCAACTGCCCACCGGATGGACCTGGCTCGAGAACGAGTGGACGCTCGGCATCGTGGGAGTACTGCTCGTGATCGAGATCCTGGTCGACAAGTTCCCCGTCCTCGACACCGCCAACGACGTGCTGCACACTGTGATCCGGCCCGCGTCCGGCGGGCTCGTCTTCTCGGCCGGCGCAAAGGCCGACACTGTCGCGGTGACGGATCCGGCGCAGTGGGTGGAGAGCGGCCAGGTGTGGCCGTTCGTGCTGGGCGTCGTCATCGCGCTGATCCCCCACCTGCTGAAGGCGATCGCACGGCCCGTGCTGAACGCGCTCAGCGCCGGCCTCGCGGCGCCCGTGACGAGCACCCTGGAGGACATCGGGGCGGTGCTGCTCGCCGTGCTCGCGATCCTGGTGCCCGTGCTCGCGCTCGTCTGCGTCGTGCTGATCATGTGGTGGCTGGTCCGGCGCCTCCGGCGGGCGCTGCGCGAGCGCGCGGCGCGCAGAGCCGTCGCGGCCGCGTAGGCGCGGTCGCGTAGGCGCGGTCGCGTAGGCGCGGTCGCGTGGGGCGGCTGTCTGGCCTCGTTGACACGATACCGGTCGCCTCACACCGTTGACACGATCCCGGTCGTCTGACCCCGGACGCATGATGCCGGCGCCCGACCCCGGCCCCCTCGCTCCGCCGCCTGATCCGATCGTGTGCTGACGGGTGCCTCCCGACGCATCGGCGTGTGCCCGGCGCTCGGGTTCGTATGCACCAGTGGCACCCGTGGCACCCGTGGCACCCGTGGCACCCGTGGCACCCGGCCAGATCGTGCCCGACGAGTGGACGCGTTCCCGACCTCCGGATGCCCTATCTCCGTCCGACACGCCGTCCACTCGTCGGCACACCGTCCACTCGTCGGCAAGGCTTCCACTCGCCAACACGGGATCCACCCATCGGCACGCCGCACCCGCCCGCCACCACCCGCCGCCCGGGAACGCCGAAGGCCCGGCCCCCGCAATGGGGAGCCGGGCCTTCGTGAGGACTCGCTTCGCTGACGCGAAGTCGGGCTCAGTTGCCCTCGAGCTGCGCCTTCAGCGCGGCCAGAGCCGCGTCATCGGCGAGTGCACCGGTCGAGGACGACTCGCTCGAGAAGCTCGAGGACGGGGCGTCGACGGCGGGAGCTGCAGCAGCCTCGGCGATCGAAGCGGCGACCTGCTTCTTGTGAGCCTCCCAGCGCTCCTGGGCAGCAGCGTACTCCTGCTCCCACTTCTCGCGCTGCGACTCGAAGCCTTCCTTCCACTCCTGGGTCTCGGGATCGAAGCCCTCGGGGTACTTGTACTCGCCGTTCTCGTCGTACTCCGTGGTCATGCCGTACAGAGCCGGATCGAACTCGGTGCCCTCGGGGTCGACGCCCTCGTTGGCCTGCTTGAGGCTGAGCGAGATGCGGCGGCGATCGAGATCGATGTCGATGATCTTGACGAAGACCTCCTGGCCGGCCGAGACGACCTGCTCAGCGAGCTCGACGTGCTGACCCGACAGCTCCGAGATGTGCACGAGGCCCTCGATGCCGTCCGCGACGCGAACGAACGCGCCGAAGGGGACGAGCTTGGTGACGACGCCCGGGGCGATCTGACCGATCGCGTGGGTACGGGCGAAGACCTGCCACGGATCCTCCTGGGTCGCCTTCAGCGACAGCGAGACGCGCTCGCGATCCAGCTCGACCGAGAGCACCTCGACGGTGACTTCCTGGCCGACCTCGACCACGTCGGACGCGTGCTCGATGTGCTTCCACGACAGCTCCGAGACGTGCACGAGGCCGTCGACGCCGCCGAGATCGACGAACGCACCGAAGTTGACGATCGACGAGATGACGCCCTTGCGGACCTGGCCGGGCTTGAGCTCGGCGAGGAACGACGAGCGGCTGGCCGACTGCGTCTCCTCGAGGAGCGCACGGCGCGACAGCACCACGTTGTTGCGGTTCTTGTCGAGTTCGAGGATCTTCGCCTCGAGCTCCTGGCCCAGGTACGGGGTCAGGTCGCGCACGCGGCGCAGCTCGATGAGCGAAGCGGGGAGGAAGCCACGGAGCCCGATGTCAACGATGAGGCCGCCCTTGACGACCTCGATGACGGTGCCGGTGACGACGCCCTCGTTCTCCTTGATCTTCTCCACGTCGCCCCAAGCGCGCTCGTACTGAGCACGCTTCTTCGACAGGATCAGGCGGCCTTCCTTGTCCTCCTTCTGGAGCACGAGTGCCTCGACGGAGTCGCCGACCTCGACGACCTCACCGGGGTCGACGTCGTGCTTGATGGACAGCTCGCGCGAGGGGATGACACCCTCGGTCTTGTACCCCACGTCGAGGAGGACCTCGTCGCGGTCGATCTTCACCACGGTGCCCTCGATGAGGTCGCCGTCGTTGAAGAACTTGAGGGTCTTTTCGACCGCTGCAAGGAAGTCTTCGGCCGAGCCGATGTCGTTGATCGCGACCTGCTTGCTCTCGGTCGTTGCGTTCGTCATGTAAATGATCTCCAGAATGGACAGGAAGTCGGGCGGACGTGCGAAACATCTTGCGAGCCCGGAGGCCCGAAGCGCACGCCCGCGATTGGCATGGTTGAGTCGCCACAGTTGTGACCACATCATCTTACTCAGGCGACACGCCCGAGATCAACCCCCGCGGCGCTCGGCGCGCCGCGGGGTGCGCACCGCCGAGCAGGAGCCCGGCGGTGCGTCGGATCAGTGCGCCGCAGCGTTCCAGTTCGCGCCGCCGCCGACCTGCACGTCGAGCGGCACCGAGAGGTCGGCAGCGCCCGCCATCTCCTCGCGGACGATGGCCTCGAGCGCGTCCCACTCCCCCGCGGCGACCTCGAACATGAGCTCGTCGTGGATCTGGAGCAGCATGCGCGAGCTCATGTCCGCTGCGCGCATGCGCTGCTCCACCTGGATCATCGCGCGCTTGATGATGTCTGCCGCGCTGCCCTGGATGGGCGAGTTGAGCGCCGCGCGCTCCGCGTTCTCGCGCAGGGCGCGGTGCGGGCTCGTGAGGTCGGGGAACGGGCGCCGGCGACCGAAGATGGTCTCGGTGTAGCCGTCGGCCTTGGCCTGCTCCACCACCGAGCGCAGGTAATCGCGCACGCCGCCGAAGCGCTCGAAGTAGTCGAGCATGAGCTGCTTCGCCTCGGCGCCCGAGATGCCGAGCTGCTTCGAGAGCCCGAACGCCGACAGGCCGTAGGCGAGGCCGTAGGACATCGCCTTGACCTTCGCGCGCATCTCGCTCGTGACCTCGGCGGGCTCGACGCCGAAGATGCGGGAGCCCACGAAGCGGTGCAGGTCCTCGCCGGCGTTGAACGCCTCGATGAGTCCGGCATCGCCCGAGAGGTGCGCCATGATCCGCATCTCGATCTGCGAGTAGTCGGCCGTCATCAGCCTCTCGAACTCGCCCGCGTGGGTGAAGCCCTCGCGGATGCGGCGGCCCTCCTCGGTGCGCACCGGGATGTTCTGCAGGTTGGGATCGGTCGAGGCGAGGCGCCCCGTGCTCGCCCCGATCTGCACGAGCGTGGTGTGGATGCGACCGTCGGCCTGCACCGCTTTGACCAGCGTCTCGATGATCTGGCGCAGCTTGTTCGCGTCGCGGTGCGCGAGCAGCGCGTCGAGGAACGGGTGCGGGTTCTTGACCTGCAGGTCCGCGAGCGCGGCGGCGTCGGTCGTGTACCCCGTCTGGGTCTTGCGGGTCTTGGGCATGTCGAGCTCTTCGAAGAGCACCTGCTGCAGCTGCTTGGGCGACGAGAGGTTGACCTCGTGCCCGATCGCGTCGAAGGCCTGCTGCGCGAGCGCTGCGACTCGGTCGCGCAGTTCGGCCTCGTGCGACTGCAGCAGCGGCAGGTCGATCTCGACGCCGCGCTGCTCGAGCACCGCGAGCACCGGGAGCAGGGGCAGCTCGATGTCGGTGTAGACCTCGCCCGTGCGCTCGGGGAACTTCGAGACGACGGCGTCGTGGGCCCGGAGGATGTACCAGGCGACGGTGCCCGGCCCCGCCGCCGCGTCCTCGTCGGGCACGAGCTGGTTGGGGTCCGGCTCGGGCATGTCCTCACCCAGGTACTTGCGCACCGTGCTGGCGAGCGATTTCTCGGCTGCGAGCGGCCAGACGAGCCAGGCCGCGAGCAGGGTGTCGCCCACGATGCCGCCGATGCCGACGCCCGTGCTCGCGATCGCCCGGATCTGCGACTTCGCGTCGAAGAACACCTTGGGCGCGTCGCTCGCGAGCCAGGTCTCGAAGAGCGCGTAGTCGCGCCCACCGGGGATCCAGTGCAGCTCGGCCGAGCTCTCGAGCGTGGCGAGGCCGACGTCGTAGCCCTCGCCCACCGCGGTGATGCTCACCGCGGGCCGCTCGGCCTTGCGCAGCCAGTCGTCCAGCTCTTCGTCGAGCAGCAGCTTCGCTTCGGGTGCCGTGGGCACCGGGGCGATCGCCGCCGCGGTGGTCGCACCGCCGCTCGGCACCTCGGCGCCCGCGAGCTTGCCGACGCGCTGCAGCAGCGTGCGGAATTCGAGCTTCGCGAAGACCTGCTGCACCGCGGCCATGTCGATGTCCCCGCGTTCGAGCTCGTCGAGCGTGACGTCGAGTTCCACGTCCCGCACGAGCCGGTTGAGGCGTCGGTTGCGCTCGGCGAGGTGCGCGTTCTCGCGCAGGCTCTCCCCGACCTTGCCACCGATCTCGTCCTGGCGGCGCAGCACCTCCTCGAGGGAGCCGAACTGGTTGATCCACTTGACCGCGGTCTTCTCGCCGACGCGCGGGATGCCGGGCAGGTTGTCGCTCGTCTCGCCGACGAGCGCCGCGATCTCGGGGTACTGCTCGGGGCGGATCCCGTAGCGTTCCATGACCTTCTCGGCGTCGTAGCGCGTCAGCTCGCTCACGCCCTGCTTCGACGGGTAGAGCAGGGTCACGTTGTCGTCGACCAGCTGGATCGTGTCGCGGTCGCCCGAGACCACGAGCACCCGGTAGCCGGCCTGCGCGCCCTGCAGGGAGAGCGTCGCCAGGATGTCGTCCGCCTCGTAGTTCTCCTTCTCGATGGTTCGGATGCCCATCGCGTGCAGCGCCTCCTGCAGGAGCGGGACCTGGCCCTTGAACTCGGGCGGGGTCTCGCCGCGGGTGCCCTTGTATTCCGGGTATTCCTCGGTGCGGAACGAGTGCCGCGAGATGTCGAAGGCGATGGCCAACGAATCGGGGTTCTCGTTGCTCAGCAGATTGATGAGCATGGAGATGAAGCCGTGGATGGCATTGGTGTGCTGGCCCGATGCGGTCTGGAAGCTGTCGACCGGCAGCGCGTAGAACGCGCGGAAGGCCAGCGAGTGGCCGTCGATGATCATGAGAGTAGGCTGAGGCGTATTCGACACGTGCCCAGCCTACAAGCCGCCTCCGACATCGGCAGGGGCGTTCGGCGGACGGTGCGGCGCGGCCACCCCGAGCAGAGGAAACGCATGCCCGAGACGACCAGCGGAGCGAGCTTCGACCAGATCCCGACCGGCACCGACGAGGGGCTCGCCTACATCGAGCAGCACGGACTCGGCGTGCTCGCGCAGCGCATGGGCGTGCGCATGACCGAGTTCTCGCGCGAGCGGGCGGTCGCCACCATGCCGGTCGAGGGCAACACGCAGCCGTTCGGCATCATGCACGGGGGCGCCTACGTGGTGCTCGGCGAGACGCTCGGGTCGATGCACGCGAACTTCGTCGCGGCCGAGGGCACCGTCGCCGTCGGCGTCGACATCAACGCGACCCACACCGGATCGGCCGCGGAGGGCATCGTGACGGGGGTCTGCACGCCGATCCACCTGGGGCGCAGCATGTCGGTGCACGAGATCGTCATCACCGACGAGCGCGGCCGCCGCTGCTCGACGGTGCGCATCACGAACTTCACCAAGCAGCTGCGCTGAGCGGATCCGCGCTGAAACGAGGAACGCCCCGGCCGACGGCCGGGGCGTTCCTCGTTT
>NZ_LAYO01000052.1 GCF_000980875.1 Leucobacter sp. Ag1
TTCTCCCCGCTCCTCGAGGCCGCGGCCGACGAGACGGGCGCGGCGGCGATCCTCACCGCGCACACGCGCGACGACCAGGCGGAGCAGGTGCTGCTCGGCCTCTCGCGCGGCTCGGGCACGCGATCCATCGCGGGGATCCCCCCGCGCCGCGGCCGGATCCTGCGCCCGCTGCTCGGTGTTCCGCGAGCCAGCACCGAGGCCGCCTGCGCGGCGCAGGGGCTGGATCCCTGGACCGATCCGCAGAACGCGGATCCCGCCTTCGCCCGGGTGCGCGCCAGGATCTCGGTGCTGCCCGTCCTGGAGCGGGAGCTGGGCCCCGGCGCGGCCGCGGCGCTCGCCCGCAGCGCCGAGCAGGCGCGTGAGGACGCGGACGCGCTCGACGGGATGGTCGACGAGTGCATCGAGGAACTGGTCGAGTTCGCCGAGGCGGGGATCGCGGTGCTGATCCCCGCGCTCGCCGCGAACCCGGCGGCGATCCGGCACCGGGTGATCCGCCGGGTGGCGCGCGACGAGTTCGGTGCCCTGCTCTCGCGGACCCACACGCTCGAGATCGATCGGCTGATCACCGAGTGGCGCGGTCAGGGACCGCTCACCGTCCCCGGCGCTACAGTAGTTCGTGCCGGTGAGCGCCTCGTGTTCACCGCCGCCACACCTTTCGAGCGAGAGCAGGAGTCACATGGACGCGTCCCACCTCGGCGATGACCTCACGGTCGTGCTGCACACCGAAGCCGAGCTGCACGCACGGCTGGCGGAGCTGGCGCGCGAGATCGAAGCCGAATACCGGGACGAGCCGCCGCTGCTCGTCGGCGTCCTCAAGGGCGCCGTCATGGTCATGGCGGATCTCTCGCGCGAACTCCGCTTCCACGCCGAGATGGACTGGATGGCCGTCAGCTCGTACGGCGCCGGCACCAAGTCGAGCGGCGTCGTCAAGATCATGAAGGATCTCGACGCCGACCTCACCGGCCGCGACGTGCTCATCGTCGAGGACATCATCGACTCCGGGCTCACGCTGTCCTGGCTGAAGGAGAACCTCGAGAGCCGCGGCGCGAAGTCGGTGCGCATCTGCACCATGCTCCGCAAGCCCGAGGCGATGAAGGTCGACCTCGAGGTCGACTACGTCGGCTACGACATCCCCGTCGACTTCGTCGTCGGCTACGGGCTCGACTACGCCGAGCGCTACCGCAACCTGCGCGACGTCGCGATCCTCGCACCGCACGTCTACAGCGAGTAACCCGGCGATTCAGGGCCGTTCCTCGGTTCGCCCTCGGCGGAAGCCGGGGGCGTTGTCAGACCGGACGGCTACGCTTGCACTCGTGAAGTCCGGTGCGGCACGCGCCGCATCGGCATCGCGGTCGAATCGACATGCGGCGGACGGGCTGAGCTCAGCGCACCCGCCGGACCCAGAAAGGGCCCAACGTGGCTGAGACACTGTCCAAGGGGAAGAAGCTGTTCCGCGGCCCCCTGATCTACTTGATCCTCGCGCCCATCATCGTGCTGGTCGGGTGGATGCTGATCATGGGCGGCGGGTCGCGCGAGGTGAAGACCGAGCGCGGACTCGAACTGCTCTCCGACGGCAAGGTCAAGCAGGCCGAGATCATCGACGGCGACCAGCGCGTCAACCTCACGCTGACCTCCGTCGACAAGAAGGCGGGCACCGACGAGGTCTTCTTCTACTACGTCGGCCCGCGCGGCGAGTCCGTGGTCGAAGCGGTCACCAAGGCCGCTCCGAAGGACGGCTACACCGACCAGGTGCCGCAGCCGAACCCGCTGTGGTCGCTGCTCGGCTTCCTGCTGCCGGTGCTGCTCATCGGCCTGTTCTTCTGGTGGATGCTGTCGTCCATGCAGGGTGGCGGCAACAAGGTCATGCAGTTCGGCAAGTCGCGGGCGAAGCTCGTCTCGAAGGAGGCGCCCACCGTCACCTTCGCGGACGTCGCGGGCGCCGACGAGGCGGTCGAAGAACTGCACGAGATCAAGGACTTCCTGCAGGACGCCTCGCGCTTCCAGGCGGTCGGGGCCCGGATCCCCAAGGGCGTGCTGCTCTACGGTCCTCCCGGCACGGGCAAGACCCTGCTGGCGCGCGCGGTGGCCGGCGAGGCCGGCGTGCCGTTCTACTCGATCTCGGGATCCGACTTCGTCGAGATGTTCGTCGGCGTCGGCGCGAGCCGCGTGCGCGACCTCTTCAAGGAGGCCAAGGCGAACGCCCCGGCCATCATCTTCGTCGACGAGATCGACGCGGTCGGCCAGCGCCGCGGCCAGGGCATGGGCGGCGGACACGACGAGCGCGAGCAGACGCTCAACCAGCTGCTCGTCGAGATGGACGGCTTCGACCCCAAGACCAACGTGATCATGATCGCGGCGACCAACCGCCCCGACATGCTCGACCCCGCGCTGCTGCGCCCGGGCCGCTTCGACCGCCAGATCGGCGTCGACGCCCCCGACATGGCCGGCCGTCGCAAGATCCTCGAGGTGCACTCGGCGGGCAAGCCGCTGTCCAAGAACGTCGACCTCGACGTCGTCGCTCGCAAGACCCCCGGGTTCTCGGGCGCCGATCTCGCGAACGTGCTCAACGAGGCCGCGCTGCTCACGGCGCGCTCGCACGCGCAGCTCATCGACAACCGGGCGCTCGACGAGGCCATCGACCGCGTGGTCGCGGGCCCCCAGCGACGCACCCGGGTGATGAAGGATCAGGAGAAGCTGATCACGGCATACCACGAGGGCGGTCACGCGCTCGTCGCCGCCGCGCTCAACCACACGGATCCGGTCACCAAGATCACGATCCTGCCCCGCGGCCGCGCGCTCGGCTACACCATGGTCATCCCTCTGGAAGACAAGTACTCGATCACGCGCAACGAGCTGCAGGATCAGCTCGCCTACGCCCTGGGCGGTCGCGTCGCGGAGGAGCTCGTGTTCCACGATCCCACCACCGGCGCGGGCAACGACATCGAGAAGGCCACGAGCACGGCGCGCAAGATGGTCACCGAGTACGGCATGTCGGCCTCGGTCGGTCCGGTCAAGCTCGGCCAGGCCCAGGCCGGAGCGTTCCTCGGCGAGTACGGCCAGAACCGCGACTACTCCGAGGGCATCGCGGTCGAGATCGACGCCGAGGTGCGCGCGCTCATGGAGCAGGCGCACAACGAGGCCTACGAGGTGCTCGTGCTCAACCGCGACATCCTCGACGATCTGGCGCGCGAGCTGCTCGTGAAGGAGACGCTCGACCACATCCAGATCGCCGAGATCTTCCGCGACGTGAAGAAGCTCCCCGAGCGCCCCACCTGGCTCTCGCACCAGGAGCGCCCGGTCTCCGATCGCCCGCCCATCGCGGTCCCCGCCTCGGTCGCCACCGATGCACTGCAGGCGGCCCCGCAGGCACCGGCCGCTCCGCAGGAGCCGACCGCGCCTCCGGCCCCGCCCGTGCCGCCGGCTCCCGAAGGGCCGGGCGCCGCATCATGACCCCGAGCGTCGATCGCCCGCGCATCGCCGCCGCAGTGCGGGAGCTGCTGACGGCGATCGGCGAGGATCCCGACCGCCACGAGCTCGCGAGCACCCCCGCTCGCGTGGCCGACGCCTACGCCGAGTTCTTCTCCGGCGTGGGCGTCGACCCGTCGGTGCACCTCGCCGACGCGGTGCCGGTGGGGGACCGCCCCGGCGAGCTCGTGCTGCTGCGCGACATCGCCCTGCGCTCGGTCTGCGAGCACCACCTGCTGCCGTTCCGCGGGCGCGCCCACATCGCCTACCGGCCCGCCGAACGAGTGGTCGGGCTCAGCGCGCTCCCGCGCGTCGTCGAGACCCTCGCTTCGCGGCCCCAGGTGCAGGAACGGCTCGGCGAGCAGATCGCCCAGGTGCTCGAGGAC
Source organism: Leucobacter sp. Ag1 (assembly GCF_000980875.1). Lineage (GTDB taxonomy): Bacteria > Actinomycetota > Actinomycetes > Actinomycetales > Microbacteriaceae > Leucobacter > Leucobacter iarius. The sequence continues at coordinate 3,852 of NZ_LAYO01000052.1, forward strand.
GGCCTCGATCCCGCCGGCGTGCTGGTCGTGCTCGAGGCCAGCCACGGCTGCGTCGCCGATCGCGGCGTGCGCCAGGCCGATGCCGTCACCGTCACCATCGCCTCCCGCGGGGAGCTCGCCGAACCGGCGGCCCGCGCCGAGATCATGGTCCTGCTCGGAAAGCCGGCCGATGACTGAGGTCATGGGCGTGCTCAACGTCACGCCCGACTCGTTCAGCGATGGGGGCCGCTTCGATGCGCTCGACGCCGCGATCGCGCGCGGCCGGGAGCTCGTCGCGCAGGGCGCCACCATCGTCGACGTCGGCGGCGAGTCGACCCGCCCGGGTGCCGAAGCGGTGCCTCCGAGCGAGGAGCAGCGTCGCGTCGTCCCCGTGATCCGCGCCCTCGCCGAGTCCGGAATCCGCATCTCGATCGACACGATCCACGCCGAGACCGCCGAGGCCGCGGTCGCCGCCGGTGCCTCGATCGTCAACGACGTCTCGGGCGGCCTGCACGACCCGCGCATGGCCGAGGCCGTCGCCGCGTCCGGCGCCGAGTTCGCGATCGGGCACTGGCGGGGGATCCCCGACCCGGCGCACGGCCGATCCGGCTACGTCGACGTGGTCGGCGAGATCCGCGAGGCGCTGGCGCGCTCGGCGGAGCGCGCGGTCGCCGCGGGAGTCGACGCCCGGCGCATCATCCTCGATCCCGGCCTCGGCTTCGATAAGACCGCCGAACAGGGCTGGCGGCTGCTCGCGCAGCTGCGCGAGCTCGGCGGACCCGAAGCGCGGATCCTGGTGGGCATCTCGCGCAAGCGGATGCTCGGCGAACTGCTCGACGCGCTGCCGGAGGCCGCCCGCGGGGCGGGCGGGCCGATGGCGCGCGACCTCGCGACCGCCGTCACGAGCGCCCTTGCCGTCCGCGCGGGCGCGTGGGGCGTTCGCGTGCACGACGTCCCGTCGACGGTCCAGGCGCTCGCCGTGGCCGGGGCCTGGAGCGCCGCCGAGGGGACCGCATCGGCGCAGGGATTCCCGGCGGCATCCCTGCCGGTGTTCGGCGAGGCGCCGCCCTCGCAGTTCGGTGCTGTCTCCCCAACGTCATCCCGCGCGAGCCTGCGAGTCGCGGGATCCGATCCCGCACCGGCGCCCCGCTTCGACGGCGACCTGATCCGCCTCTCAGGGCTCGAAATCCGGGCCCACCACGGCGTCTTCGACTTCGAGCGCGAGCAGGGCCAGCGCTTCCTCATCGATGCCGAGGTCTCGGTCGATCTCGGCGCGGCCGCGCGCAGCGACGAGCTGGCCCGCACCGTGCACTACGGCGAACTGGCCGAGGCCATCTCGGCAGCGGTCGAACGGGACCCGGTCGACCTCATCGAGACGGTCGCCGAACGCGCGGCCGACGTCGCGCTGAGCTTCGACGGCGTGCGCGCCGTCCGTCTCACCGTGCACAAGCCCGAGGCGCCCATCGACCTGCCCTTCGGCGACGTGTCGGTCACGGTCGTCCGCGCCGCGGCCGGTGCCGGCACCGTGGGAGGCTCCGAATGATCGCCCAGCTCGTCCCCGTCGTGCTCGCCTTCGGCGCCAACCTCGGCGACCGCGGCGAGACCATCGCCGCGGCGCAGGCCGAGATCCTCGCGGCGCCGGGGGTCCTCAGCCTGAGCGCGTCGCCGCTGCGCGAGACGATCGCGCTCACGCTCGACGGCCCCGACCCCGACGCGCCCCGCTACATCAACGGGATCGCGCTCGCCGCGACCACGCTCGACCCGCACGCGCTGCTCGACCTGCTGCAGCGCATCGAGTCGGAGCACGGGCGCACGCGCGACGTGCGCTGGGGCGACCGCACGCTCGACATCGACCTGATCCTGTACGGCGGACGCAGCATCCGCGACGAGCGCCTCACCGTGCCGCACCCGCGCGCGCACGAGCGCGACTTCGTGCTCGCCCCGTGGCTCGACCTCGATCCGCACGCCACGCTGCCGGGCCACGGCACGGTCGTCGCGCTGCTCGAACGGATCGGCGACTCGACCACCCGGCTCGACGACGGAGGCGCGCGCTGATGCAGCGGGAGCATCGCACCTCGTGGATCTGGCTGCTCGTCTTCGGGATCGTCGGAGCCGGGGCCGGTGCGCTCGTGCAAGCCCAGCGCTCCGCCGTCGGCATGCCGCCGATCGTCCCGCCGCTGTCGCTCTCGGCCACGCTCACCGTGCTCGCCGGAGTGCTGCTGGTGCTCGGCATTCTGCTGCGCCGGGCCGTGACTCATCGGGCCGAGCGCATGGTCAACCCGTTCCACGCCGTCCGCCTGCTCGCCGCGTCGCGCGCCTCCCAATTCGTCGGCGCGCTGTTCGGCGGCTTCGGCGTCGGCGCCCTGCTGCCGCTCGGCGCGCGCAGCGTCCCCGCACCGAGCGCGACCTGGGCCCCGATCCTCGCGACCGCGATCACCGGCGCGGTGCTGCTGGTCGTCGGGATACTGGTCGAGCACTGGTGCCGCGTCCCGCCGAGCGACGACGAGGACGGCGAAGGCAGCGGAGGCGGGCCCGGCGGGGGAGCGGTCGGACGCTCGGGCGAGGAACCCGCGCCGCACGCCACCCGCACCCGGCCCCGCGACATCTGAGCCGAACCACTCCGAAGAAGCCCGGATCGCGCTGAAGCGCGCCGGGACCGGTGCCGCGCGCCGGGTTCGCCGTAGAGTGGGAGCGTGACAGAACCGGCGCATTCAGCATCCCCCTCCGATCAGCCCGTCGCCCGCCACGGTGCCGCGAGCGAGACCGGCGCGACCGCGTGGTTGCGGGTCTCGCCGAAGTACGCCTGGGTCGACCTGGTCGGCAACCTGATCCCCGTCGTGATCGCGGGCGGTGCCGCCTACGTGATCCCGACGTACATCCGCACGGACGTCCCCGTGCTCGTCGTCATCGCGCTGGCCGTCGTCGCCGTCGCGTTCCTCGTGAACGCGATCCTCGCCTTCCGCCGCGTGCGCGCGATGGGCTACGCGCTGCGCGAGGACGACCTCGTCTTCCGCCGCGGCATCATGTTCGAGCGCGTGGTCGCGGTGCCCTACGGCCGCCTGCAGCTGGTCGACGTCACCCGCGGGCCGCTCTTGCGCGCGCTCGGGCTCGCGAATCTCAAGTTCGTCACCGCGGCCGCGGCGACGGGCATCGCCCTGCCCGGCCTCGTCGACGCCGACGCGGAGGCGCTGCGCGACGAGCTGATCCGGCTCGCCGAGTCGCGGCGGTCGGGGCTGTGAGCGACCCCGCGGTCCCGGCTCGACCGGTCGGCCCGGCGCAGCCCGGGGGCGGAGCCCAGGGACAGCCCGCGATCCCGAGCGACGGCGAGTGGCGGCGGCTCCACCCGCTCTCGCCGCTGCTGCGCGGCGGGCTCTTCGTGCTCGTGCTGTTCGGCATCATCGTCGCGAATCTGCGCGACCAGGTGATCAGCCTGGTCATCGGCAACTCGAGCTGGAACCAGAGCCCCGAGAACGGCGGCATCGACTACATCTTCGAGCACGGTCTCGTGGTCGTGGCGCTGCTGGTCGTCGCGGGGATCATCGCGCTGGTGATCCTGTTCTCCTGGCTGTCATACCGCTTCGCGCAGTTCCGCATCGCCGACGACGCGGTGGAGCTGCGTCGCGGCGTCCTGTTCAAGCAGCACCGCCGGGCGCCGCTCGACCGGATCCAGGCGGTGGACCTGCAGCGGCAGCTGCTGGCCCGCGTGCTCGGACTCACCCAGGTCGAGGTGCAGACCGCGGGCCAGGGCGGCAAGCTGACGCTCGCCTACCTCGGGCACCGCGACGCGCAGGCCGTGCGGGAGCAGATCCTCCGTCTGGTCCGCGCGCAGACCGCCGGCGCCGCGAGCGCGGATCCGGCTGCGGCGGGTCCCGCAGCGGCGGCCGCGGCGGAAGGCACGGCCGGGACGGCGGACGCGACCGCTACCGCGGACGCGCAGTCCGGATCCCGCCTGCGGAACGCGCTCGACCTCGAATCGCGCGTCACCGACTTCGCCGACGACGACGTCGACCAGGGTGCGCGCATGTCGGGCACGCTCGTCACGGTGCCGCTCGGGCGCCTCGTCGGCAGCATCGTGCTCGGCTGGGGCTTCCTGGTCGCCATCGTGCTGGTGGGCGTGATCGGCGGTTTCGTGATCGCCGGGCATCCGGCGGCGCTCGCGGGCCTGATCCCGATCGTCATCGCCTCGGTCGCGGTGATCGTGAGCCACTTCAACCGAGGCTTCGGGTTCACGCTCTCGCGTTCGGACGACGCGATCCGGATCGGCGCGGGCCTCACCGCGACGCGCACCGAGACCATCCCCTTCGCGCCGGTGCACGCCGTCGACGTGCGGCAGCCGCTGCTCTGGAAGCCGTTCGGCTGGTGGCAGGTGCGGATCACCCTCGCGGGCAACGCGACCAACGGATCGGACGGCCAGAAGGTCGCCGGGATCGTGCTGCCCGTCGGCACGCTCGACGACGCGGTGCGCGTGACGCAGACGATCCTGGGCGATCGGAACTTCTTCGCGGCGAGCGGCGGCGGCGCCGAAGGCCCGCTCTCGTACGCCGTGCTGCGGGACGGGATCGCGGGTGCGGGCGGCGGCTACCTCGGTGCCGGGCCGCGCAGCGGACTCGTTCTCTGGGCCGCGCGTCGGCGCACCGGGATCGCGGTGACCGAGCCGGGCCCGGGATCCCCGCACACGCTCGCGCTGATCCGACGCGGCGTGCTCACCCGCGGCTACGCCCTCGTGCCGCTCGCGCGAGCCCAGTCGGTGCTGCTGCACCGCACGTTCTTCCACCGCGCGCTGGGCCTCGCCCGCGTGCGGGTGCACACGGTGTTCGGGCCCGTGCCGACCGAGATCGCGGGACTCGAACTCGACCATGCCCGCCGCCTGTTCGAGCAGCTCGCGGCTCAGGCCGTGGCGGCGCAGCGCGACGACGTCGCCGGGACCCCGCGATGAGCGCGACCCGTCGCGACGGGCGGCTCGGCATCGGGATCGTCGGTGCGGGCCGCGTGGGCCCCGTGCTCGGCAACGCGCTCGCCGGAGCCGGGCACGCGATCACCGGGATCTCGGCCGTCAGCGACGAGAGCCGCGAGCGCGCGGAGGCCATGCTGCCCGGCGTGCCGGTGCTCGATGTGCCGGAGGTCGTGCGCCGCTCGGAGCTCGTGCTGTTCGCGATCCCCGGCGACGAGCTCCCCGGCCTCGTGCGCGGACTCACCGAGACCGGGGCGTGGCAGCCGGGCCAGCTCGCCGTGCACACCGCGCCCGAGCACGGCTACGGCGTGTTCGCGCCCGCGCTCGCGACGGGCGTGATTCCGCTCGCCCTGCACCCGGCGCTCGTCTTCACCGGCACGAGCCTCGACCTGACCCGGCTCGCCGAATCGACGGTCGCGGTCACGGCCCCCGCTCCGGTGCTGCCGATCGGGCAGGCGCTCGCGGTCGAGATGGGTGCGGAGCCCGTCGTGGTCGCCGAGCGGGATCGACCGGCGTACGCCGAGGCGCTCGCCGCGGCGCGCGAGTTCTCGAGCGCGGTGGTGCGGCAGGCGCTCGAAGCGCTCGACGGGATCGGCCTGGAGCATCCCGACCGGGTGATCGGCGGCCTCGTCCGCGCCTCGGTCGAGGAAGCGCTCGCGCGGGCCGTGCCGCGAGCGGAGTAGCCGCGGGCTGCGGGGCCGCGGAGCGCTCGCGCCTCAGCCCCTGCGGCGGATCGTCGCGCAGGCGGCCGACAGCACGGCGGCCGCGGCGACGGTGATCGCCATGGGCAGCGCGGTCGTCTCGCCCCAGAGCCCGACCAGCGGAGCGGCCGCGCCGCCGAGGGCGAACTGCGCGGTGCCGATCAGTGCCGACCCCGATCCGCGTGCGCTCCCGGCGCGGGCGAGCGCGAGGGCGCTCGCGTTCGACATGGTGAGGCCGGTGCCGCCCGTGAGCGCGAACGCGCAGGCGATGAAACCGGGGATCGTGAGCGCGTCCGAGAGCACGAGCGTCAGCATGCCGAGCCCGCCGAGCACGAGCAGGCCGGATCCCACGGAGAGCATGCGCGCCGGGCCCACCCGTGGGGCCAAGCGGGCGTTCACCAGGTTCGCGATGAGCAGGGCGGATGCTCCGGCGGCGAACGAGAGCGCGTACTCGATGGGCGTCATGCGCAGGAGCCGCTGGCCGATGAACGGCGACGCCGAGATGTACGAGATCATCGCGGTGAACGACAGCGCGAAGGCGAGCGTGAGCGCGACGAAGCCGCGATCCCGGATCAGCTCCCCGAAGGGCCGCAGGGCGGCGCCGACGCCGTGCGGGCGCCGCTGCTCGACGGGCAGCGACTCGGGCACCCGGCGCCACGCGAGCAGGAGCATGAACGTCGAGATGACGGCGAGCACGGCGAGCACGCCGCGCCAGTCCCAGAGCCGGTGGGCGAAGCCGCCGAGCACGGGCGCGATCATGGGCCCGAGCCCGACCACCATGGCGATGAGGCTCAGCGCGCGCACCGCGGTATCGCCGGTGCTGAGGTCCGCGGCGATGGCGCGCGAGAGCACGATGCCGACGGCGCCCGAGAGGCCCTGCAGCAGACGCAGGGCGATCAGCGTGCCGATGTCCTGCACGAACACGGTCGCGATGCCGGTGAGCGCGAACACCGCGAAGCCCGCGAGCAGCACGGGGCGGCGACCGAGCGAGTCGGAGAGCGGGCCGAGCAGCAGCTGTCCGAGGCCGACGCCGAAGAAGAACAGCGAGAGCGTCAGCTGCACCGACGACGCCGAGGCGTGCAGTTCGCTCGCGATGCTCGGGATCGACGGGATGTAGAGGTCGGTGGCGACCGCGCTCACTGCGGCGAGCAGGCCGAGCGCGGCGAGGAGTCCCGGAGTCAGGCGGGGTTGCGCAGTGCTCACGGTGCTCCTCCTTCGGCGGCCCACCCGCTCGCCTGAATCGTATACGATCATCCGCGAGCGACCGGGTGTTCGGTGCCGGAGGGGAATCCATGACGCAGTACTACCCGTCGCCGCGCGAGATCCTGGCCGACGCGCTGCTCACCGAATCGGTGGACACGATGTTCGGGACCCATTCGACACGGCATGCCTCCTTCGCTGCGCTGGCGAAGGCGCCGACGCCGGCCACAGTGTGGGAAGCCATCCACGGCGTCATGGAGCAGATGCACTACTTCCACCTGAACGATCCGGAGTTGGAGCAGTACGCGACGTCCGCGGAGGTTGAGGCCGTCCGTACCGGGCTGGCCGAACTCGGCATCTCCGCCGAGTGGAGCGCGCCGTTCGCTCCGGAGCGGCAGCGGATCGTTCAGATGAAGCACAACGACGAACCGCTTCCGGACGCGGACCCGTATCCCGGCGACCCGCGACCCCGCCTCGTGGAGTTCATGGCCGACGCCCGAAGGCCGTACGGGGTCTGGTGGACGCCTCCCTTGACCTATCAGGTGCAGCAGACGAGCAGCCCGCTCCCGACGCTCCCCGCCTCCGACCTGCTCGGCGGGGAGGATGACTTCAGTGCTGCCATCGCGAATGTGCGACCGGCGCTGCGCGCCACGGGAGATCTGACCGTCATGGAGGTCGATTCCGTCGCCGACTGGCTGGACCTCGTCCGTTCGGCACCCGTCGATGTGACGCGCTCGCGGGAGCGCAACTGGGGAATGCTCGAGCCCGGTCTCCGCTGGGTGATCCCGGACTGGGCCGCGCTCGCCGAGCGGTACGACGCGATCCACCTGACCGTCAACGGCTACCTCGACCTCTCCTGCGTCCCCATCGAGACCGCGCCCGGCGAGCGGACGATGGTCGTGGGCTGGGGGCCGGAGGAGACCTACTGGCTGCGCGAGCCGAAGCTCGAGTGGGGCGAGCAGTTCCGGGCCTACCGGTACGGGCCCGCGAGCTGGGGTCGGACGCCGGAGGAGTCGGACTCGCTCGCGTAGACTGATCCGGTGCGCCCGGGCCGGGTCCCGAGCGCCGCATCAGAGCACAGCATGGAGGATCCCGCCCAAATGAGCGAGCAGACCGCACCCGAAACGCACGTCGAAACCGAAGCAGAGGTCTTCGAGCAGAAGCGCGTGCGCCTCGAGAAGCGCGACAAGCTCAATGCCGGCGCCGACCTGGCGGGCGGCGCGTACCCCGTCTCGGTCCCCGTGACCACTACGATCCCCGCCGTGCGGGCGAAGTTCGGCGAGCTCGTCGCCGGCGACGAGACCGGCGAGATCGTCGGCATCGCCGGCCGCGTCGTGTTCCAGCGCAACACCGGCAAGCTGTGCTTCGGCTCGCTGCAGGCGGGGAACGGCGAGCGGATCCAGGTGATGGTGAGCCTCGCCGAGGTCGGCGAGGACTCGCTCGCGAGCTACAAGGAGCTCGTCGACCTGGGCGACCACCTGTTCGTCAGCGGCGAGGTCATCTCGAGCCGTCGCGGCGAGCTCTCGATCATGGTCAAGGAGTGGCGGATCGCCGCCAAGGCCATCGCCCCGCTGCCCAACATGTACGCGGAGCTGAACGAGGAGACCCGGGTCCGCCAGCGCTACCTCGACCTCATCCAGCGCGAGCAGGCGCGCCGTAACGTCGTCACCCGCGCCCGCACCATGGCGAGCCTGCGCCGGACCTTCGCCGATCGCGACTTCATCGAGGTCGAGACGCCCATGCTGCAGACCATGCACGGCGGCGCATCGGCGCGTCCGTTCGTCACCCACTCCAACGCCTTCGATACCGAGCTCTACCTGCGCATCGCGCCCGAGCTCTTCCTCAAGCGCGCGGCGGTCGGCGGCCTCGAGCGCGTCTTCGAGATCAACCGCAACTTCCGCAACGAGGGCGCCGACTCGACGCACAGCCCCGAGTTCGCGATGCTCGAGGCGTACCAGGCCTACACCGACTACAACGGGATCGCCGACCTCACCCAGGCGCTCGTGCAGAACGCGGCGCTCGCCGCGAACGTCGGCACGGAGCGCGAGGGCACCCAGGTCGTGGAGTGGGCCGACGGCACCCTCTTCGACCTCGGCGGCGACTGGGATCGCATCTCGATGTACGGGTCCCTTTCCGAGGCGGCCGGCCGTGAGATCACGCCCGAGACCTCGGTCGAGGAGCTGCTCGCGCTCGCCGAGCAGGAGGGCGTCGAGGTGAAGCTGCCGAACCACGGCAAGCTGATCGAGGAGCTCTGGGAGCACTTCGTGATCGACTCGCTCACCCGTCCGACCTTCGTCATGGACTTCCCGGTCGAGACGAGCCCGTTGACCCGCCACCACCGCTCGATCCCGGGCGTCGTCGAGAAGTGGGATCTCTACATCCGCGGCTTCGAGCTGGCGACCGGCTACTCCGAGCTCGTGGATCCCGTCGTGCAGCGCGAGCGCTTCGTGCAGCAGGCCGCCGAGGCGGCCCGCGGCGATGACGAGGCGATGGGCGTCGACGAGGAGTTCCTGCGCGCCCTCGAGCACGCCATGCCCCCGTCGGGCGGCATGGGGATGGGCATGGATCGCCTGCTCATGGCGCTCACCGGCCTCGGGATCCGCGAGACGATCCTCTTCCCGCTCGTCAAGTAGACGACCGGGAGCCTGCGAGCAGTCGTCTATCCTGCGCGAGCCTGCGAGTCGCAGGATCCATCCGGGAGCCTGCGAGCAGTCGTCATCCTGCGCGATGCTGCGACTCGTGCCTCGCGCAGCATGACGAGGAGTCGCAGGATCCCGGAGTGACCGAACGCAGCAGGGCCCCG
>NZ_LAYO01000030.1 GCF_000980875.1 Leucobacter sp. Ag1
CCCCCCCCCCCCCCCCCCCCTATGTGGTCTGCGCCGGGTACGGGGCCCTGCGTTCGGAGGCGACTTTCCCAGCCCCTCCCGCGGTGCGCGGCGTCCTGTGTCCTCCCCCAAGTAGTACCAGAACGCCGCGCACCGCCCTCACTTCAATCAAGCATTCCGAGCAACAAGCCGTCCGGCTTCACTGCGGCACCGTTAGCAGCTCCCGGAACTGCCGTCACGAAGCGCCATGGACCTTTGCGTCCAAAACAGCTCCGAGACAGGCACGCCATGCGCTGTTCCTGGTATGTATCCCGGCGGTTCCCGAGAGAAAGGGCCTCTCCGAAATGAACGACCTCTTCGCGCGGACATCAGATCATGCCGAACTGCGGAAGGCGATCGAACACGGGGAGCTCCGGCCAGCCCTCCAGCCAATTGCGAGTATGCGATCAGGGGACATCCGCGGGTTCGAGGTCCTAGCCCGATGGACAACCCCGGACGGTCGCCATATCCCGCCGCGGCGGTTCGTGCCCGCCTTCGAGGATGCCGGCCTCCTCGACGTACTCTTGATCAGCTTCCTCGAAACGGTCTGCGGGCATTCCGCGGAACTCCCCGGCAGCTTCTATCTCTCGTTCAACCTGTCACCATCACAGCTCTCGCAACGCGAAATGGCGGAGACCATCCTCCTGGCCATCGAGAAGACGGGATTCAGCCCTGACAGGGTCCAGCTTGAGGTGACCGAACAGATCCTGCCTGAAGGCGAGGCGCAATCCACGTTCCAGCGCCTGCAGAAACATGGCATCAAGATGGCGATGGACGACTTCGGCATCGGCTACTCAAACTTCGCTCGGCTCGTCACGTTGCCGTTCCAGGTGCTTAAGCTCGACGCCCGCCTCACGAAGGGCATCTGTAGCAACCGTAAGCAACAGTCGGTCGTGAAGGCTCTTGCCAGTCTCAGCCAGGATCTCTCCCTGACGACCGTCGCAGAGGGGGTGGAGTGCGGCGAGGATGCTGGCACGCTTCGAGGTCTGGGATGTGATCTCGCACAAGGATGGCACCTCGGACGCCCGAGATCTCTGGCGGCGGTTGCCGCCTGGGCAAAGCGAACCTGACCACAGACACGTCGCGGAGAAGAAACGCCAAGCGGCCCCACATACGCCCACGGCAATCAGTTCAAGAGGTTGCCGCAAAGGGCGATGCAGAGGCGGGTGCCGTCCGACCGGGCCGGAGAACGGCTACTCCGCTCGAGCCCGGTGGATCTCTAGCTCTAGCTCTAGCTCGACGAATCCGGCGATCAGCGCACGGTAGGCCTTCTCAACCACGTCCGGGGAAGCACCAGCCTCCACTGCCAGACCACGAACCTTGCCAATGACCTGCGCTACTCGGTCGGGCGCCCTCACTCCCTCCTCGTCTTTCTTGAGCTTACCGGCCTCGACAACCCACTGCTGCCGCTCGGCGATCCGAGCAATGATCTGCCGATCCAGGTCATCGATCGCATTGCGAACCTCCGAGAGCGAGGCAACCACATCCGTCATGTTTCAACCCTAGCGACGGCTCGAAATCGGCAACGTGACGGTGATCGTCCCGCCAGGCCTCAGGGGATCTCCTGGAACGGAGACGCCCGCCGGGAGTCCACGCTGAATCTCCCGGATCTCGCTGGCCTTCGCCGCCTTGGGACGGAATGACTTGTCGAAGGACGCAATCATCCCTGAAAGTGGCGTACTGCTCTTGCGTCGCATCCTCCGGTCATTCAACCAGACCGTAGTTGGCAGGAGAAGGATCGCCGTGACCACCAGAACCGTTGCTACTTAGCTGCTCGTCATAGCGCTGACGCTAACCAATCAGGAGGGGAATCACCCCTCCTTCTGAATCCAAGAACGACGGGGACGAGAACCGCTGCTGCAGTCCGGAGGGGCTAACGGGAGGTGTGAGTCTGCGGCCCCCTCGCAGACCGCTTCTCCTGGGGCCGGGGAACACCTGCTACCAACCAGGAGTTGAGGGATCACGCCTATACGCTTATTCCTCAACTCGGGGAGTATTGTTCTGGCCTAGTGAAGGCGATGCATGTGGCGCTCCCCAATGCAGTGCTTTAAGAGCGCTTTGAGCCGTGGCCTCGGGCGCATCCCATGTGGGTTGCGGGGAAACCCGTCCGGGGCCTTGGGGGCGTTCGATGTTATAGATGGCATCGAACTGGTCGACTTGTTCCTGCAAATTGGCGATCGTGGTGGCGAGAGGTCGTTCGTCGAGCCAGTAGAACAGGGTCTGGTGGAAGCGGTCGTTCTTTCCTTGGGGAAGTTGAATTCGGGGGTGGAGGTTCGTGCTGGAGAAGGGGCTACGTGCTGCTGCGGGGTGGCATGGCGTTTGCTGAAAGATGGGGGCTGCCGAGGATTCGGGCGACTCTATCTGTTTGGACTCGACCTGGGTTCGAACAATGTGCCGCCCCTATGCTCCATGGAAGAGTCGCGCCCTTAGACCCGGATGCTTCCAGCAAGCCTGATGTTCGAATGATGAACTGTCGTCCCGTCGCCAGGGGGCAAGACAAGAGTCCTGTCTCGTGGACCACGAGTCTGCCCGCCGAGACACCTTCATCCCCGACGCTGGGATCTTCTCATTCGCAAGGCAGCCCCCTTGTGATGGCCAATGTACTTATCCAGTCGTCAGCATTCACCTACTCTCGCGACGACGATACTGCTATCTGGGTGCACGCCGGCTGGTTTGATGCAGATGTGCCGGGGGGGGCGGGCATCTGCGAGTAGCGTCAATCCTACGTCTAGCTGAATGCAGCAGCACCTGGACTTCTTCGGTAGAGGTTGCCGAACTCGCGTTTCGTGATGCTTAGGCTGCTGCGGTCGTACATCATGGGCGTGCGATTTTGCGGTAGCCGAGGTCGTGCTAGCTGGAGGCAGCAGAGTCGCAAATTTGGTGGTCTGATGAACTGAGGTACCCGGGTTGAGTCTTCGCGTGAAGAGCGCAATTGCTGCGTTTGCCTTGCTCGGCATTCTTGCTCCGTCCGTAACAGTACCGTCGGTGGCTTTTGCGCAAGATGAGACGATCGAGTATCCCTCGGAAGGTGAGGCTCCCGCGGAGAACCAAACCCAATCCGGGGAGACACCCTCCCAGCCCGAAGTCCCGACTGAAACCGGCGAGCATGAAGGGGACGTCAGAGCGCCCTCCGAACCAGATACCCCAGCGGAAAATGGGCCTGAGCCTGATGCAAAAGAATCGCCGTCAGCGGCGGAGCAGGCGCCGATCGCGGGTGCGCTGTCCGCCGTGGAGGCCGTCGTTCCTGGCACACCGACGAAGGTGAAGGGTACTGCTTCTGGCACGCTGGTGACCCTGGACTGGGCAGCCGGGGCGACGAGCCGTGCCTGGAACGGACTGGCCGACATCCCTGGCGCAAATGCTGCGAGTGCAGCGTCCTGGGCAGTTGCCGTCTCCCATGATGGCAGTGTGGTGGCCCTCGGCAGGCCGGGCGGAGCCGTATATGTCTCGACCGACTCTGGTGAGAGCTTCATCGAACAGACAGCGCTCGGCGCCGCAGAGAGTGGCGGGTCGTGGGCGGTCGACGTCTCCGGTGACGGCGAAACCCTGATCACGGGCAAGCCATCCTCAAACGGCGCCACAGGTCCCCTATATGTAGCTCACGGTGTGAGCGACGCCGCGACCGTGGACTGGGTGGCTCAGCCATCGGCATCGGTCGTTCCGCTGCCCGCGACAACCATTGAGGGGCACTGGCAGGTGTCTTCTTCCGCGAACGGGCAGGTGCTGCTCGCGGCACGGTCCACGATCGACGCTTCGAACTACGGTGCCATCTACGTGTCGAAGAACGGCGGCACCACGTGGGCTACTTCGGGCGGGCAGCCGAACACCACGGCTCGGCACTATGCCGGTATCGCGGTGTCCGATGACGGGCTGCGCATTGTGATCGGGCTCCCCGCACCTCGCACCGGTACCGCGGGCGTGTACGTCTCGCAAGACACCGGAACGAACTGGGCGTTGCGCGCAAACATGGGCGGCGCGGACATCGCCGCTGTCGAGCTCTCTGGCGACGGGAAGACGCTGCTGTCTTCGAGAGTGACCGGGTCCGGCGCGTCGGCGGTGTCGAAGGTATACGTGTCAAAGTCCGAGACCTTTGCGGCGCTCGGTACCACGGCGACGCTCGTCAATGCGGCGGGACTCGCCTCGGCTGCGGGCGATTCGTGGCTGAGCCTCGCCTCCTGGGCCAATGGTTCCCAGCTGGCGATCGGCGGCGTCCACACCACGGGTTCGGTGTGGACCTCAGGCGACGGCGGCAAGAACTGGAGGGAGCAACCGAACACGGCTCTGACACCGGCATCGAGCGCAGTCGCGATGACCGCCGACGGCGCGCAGTTGTATCAGGGCAATGGTCAGAGCGGCGGCGGAGTGCGGGTGTCAAGGTACCCGAGCGACATCACCGGGAAGCCGAGCGACTACGCTGTGCAACTCACAGACCAGAACCCCGCCGACCCCGGCTTTGAGGAGAGCTCTTGGGCTTCGGTTACGCGCACTCCATCGGATGAGCCAACCCAGGTGGTGGCGGGGCTCAACGCGAGTACGCGCTACTGGTTCAGGATTGCCGGGAACAACGCGGCTGGGCAAGGTTCCTGGTCGACGCCGATCAGTGCACTCACCGGTTCCGTCCTCGGCGTAGGCAACACGCCCGAAACGCCGGCTGCGTTGGGTGGTGATCGT
>NZ_LAYO01000048.1 GCF_000980875.1 Leucobacter sp. Ag1
CGGGCCCGCGGGCCTCGCCGCCGCCGGCGAGGCTGTCGCGCAGGGCGCGCGCGTCGCGGTGGTGGACGCCGCCGAGCAGCCCGGCGGCCAGTTCTGGCGGCACCGCTCCGAAGCCGCCGGCGTGACCGACGACGGCGCGTTCCACCACGGCTGGGGCGAGTATCTCGCGCTGCGGGCCGCGTTCGACTCCGGCGTCTCGTCCGGGGCCATCGCGTACTTCCCGGCGACCAGCGTCTGGATGGCACGGCGCATCGGCGGCGGGTCCGGGGGCGGCGATCGCTTCGCGCTCGAGCTCGCGCCGGCGCACGGCGCGGGATCCGCACCCGTACCGTCGATCCGCGCATCGCGCCTCGTCCTGGCCACCGGCGGCTACGACCGGCAGCTGCCCGTTCCCGGCTGGGACCTGCCCGGCGTCATGGCGGCGGGCGGCATCCAGGCCTTCGTGAAGCAGAACGGCATGCTGCCGGGCCGCCGCTTCGTGATCGCCGGCACCGGGCCCTTCCTGCTGCCCGTCGCCGCCAACATCGTGCAGGCCGGCGGCGCGGTCGCCGCGGTCTGCGAATCGGCGTCGCTCACCGGCTGGCTGCCGCGCGCGCACCGCGCCGCGGGCGTGCCCGCGAAGGCGCTCGAGGGAGCCGAGTACGCATGGGCGTTCCTGCGGCATCGGATCCCGTACCGGATCCGCACGGTCATCACCGAGATCCTGGGCGACGACCGGGTCGAGGCGGTGCGCACGGCGCGCGTCTCGGGCGCGGGCGGCGTGGTGCCCGGATCGGAGCGCGTGATCGACGGCGTCGACGGCGTCGGCCTCGGCTGGGGGTTCACCCCGCAGCTCGAACTCCCCGTGCAGCTCGGCGCGGCGACCCGCGTGGACGTCGACGGCTCGCTCGTCTGCGAGGTCGACGAGCACGGGCGCTCCTCGGTGCCCGGCCTGTTCCTCGCGGGCGAGCTCACGGGTGTCGGCGGAGCCGTGCTCGCGGTGCTGGAGGGACGGATCGCCGGACGCTCCGCGGGCGCCGAGGTCGTGTCGGGCGCGTCCGGTCCGGTGGCGCCCGGGGAGCTGCGCGCGCTCGCGCGGCAGCGCGGGTTCGCGGAGGCGATGCACCTCGCTCACCCGGTTCCCACGGGATGGCGGGATCGGCTCACCGAGTCGACCGTGGTGTGCCGCTGCGAGGAGGTCTCGGCGGGTGCCCTGCTCGAAGCCCGGGCGGAGCTCGCGGCCGAGGATCTGCGCACCGAGAAGGGCGTGACCCGGGCCGGCATGGGCTGGTGCCAGGGGCGCGTCTGCGGGTTCGCGGTGTCGTGCCTCAGCGGCGGCGATGCCCGGGGCTCGCTGACCACCTCGGCGAAGCGTCCGGTCGCGCAGCCGCTTCCGCTGGGCGCGTTCCTCGACCTGGAGTAGCGGCCTCGGACCCGCTCGCGTACAGCGCCCGCGCGCGCCCCACGAGCGCATCGACCGCCGGATCGCGTTCGCCGCGCCGCCAGACGAGCAGCACCGGCACGGTCTCGACGTCCGAGATGCCGCGGTACCGCACCCCGTCCCGTCGGTGGTGGTGCGAGGTCGCCTCGGCGGTGATGCCCACCCCGCGCCCCGCGGCGATGAGGTCGAGCCACTGGTCGACGCTGCTCGATTCGAGGAACGCGGGCACGGCTCCCCCGGCCCAGAGCCCGGCATCGGTCGTGCCCGAGCGCACATCGACGATCACGGTGCGACGGGAGATCTCGTCGAGGGTCAGCTGGCGGCGGCGCCCCCACTCGGCATCGTCCTCGGCGAAGGCGACCATCCGGCGTTCGCGTCCGATCTCCGCCGACTCCAGCCCGGGGTCGGCGGGACGCCGCCGCATGATCGCGATGTCGCAGCGACCCTCGATCAGGCTCCGGTCGGCGATCTCCACGCGCTCGAACTCGAGCTCGGCTCCCAGCTCCTCGACGGGCCAGTCCCGCAGCAGTCGGGCCGTGTGCACGCCGAGCGCCGCCCACGCGTAGCCGACCCGCAGAACCTCGCGCCGCGATCCCGCGAACTCGGTGAACCGGTCGGCCTCCGCGAGCACGCGCCGGGCCGCGGGCAGCAGCTCCCACCCCGCCGGCGTCGGCGTGCACCCGCTCGGCAGGCGGCGCAGCAGCTGCGCCCCGAGACCGCGTTCGAGGCCCGCGATGGTCCGGGAGACGGCGGCCTGCGAGACGAAGAGCCGCGCGGCTCCCTCGGTGAACGATCCGGCATCCGCCACGGTCACGAAGCACCGCAGTTCGCGCAGCGTCCACTCCATAACCACATCGTATGGCAGCGTCGCAGAACGCACCACGCCCGCGAACGGATCGCCCCTATCCTGCCCGCATGACCATCGCCCGCAGCACCGCGACCGGCATCCCGGACGCGCCGACCGCGCCCGCACCCGCACCGACCCGAGCGCGGGCGCTCGGGATCGCCATGTCGCTCTCGGGGTTCGCGGTCAACCAGGTGGGCGCCGCGCTCGGGGCGCTCGCCTTCCCCGTCATGGGTCCGGTCGGCGTCGTCGCCGTGCGGCAGCTGGTCACCGCGGCGATCCTGCTGCCGGTCGCCCGCCCGCGCTTCGCGCGCTACCGCGCCGCCGAGTGGTGGCCCGTGCTCGGGCTGGCGCTCGTCTTCTCGATCATGAACCTCACGCTCTACCTCTCCGTGCAGCGGATCGGCCTCGGCCTCGCCGTCACCCTCGAGTTCCTCGGTCCGCTCGCCGTCGCGCTGCTCAGCTCGCGCCGGATCGTCGATGCCGCGTGCGCGCTCCTCGCGGCGGCGGGCGTGGTCGTGCTCACTCACCCCGGCCCGGCGTCCGACCTCGTCGGGATCGGGTTCGGGCTCATCGCGGCGGCCGCCTGGGCCTGCTACATCCTGCTCAACCGCACGCTCGGCCGGCGGTTGCCCGGCATCGAGGGGACCGCGGCGGCGAGCGCGGTCGCGGCCGTCGTCTGGCTGCCGATCGCGATCGTCTGGTTCGCCGCGCATCCGCCGACGGCGACGGCGCTGCTGCTCGCCGCGGGCTGCGCGCTGCTCTCGTCGATCGTGCCCTACGTGATCGACCTGCTGGCCCTGCGCCGGCTCCCGGCCGGCCTGTTCGGGATCCTGACCAGCACGAGCCCCGTGTGGGCCGCGCTCGTCGGCTGGGTGCTGCTCGGCGAGCGGCTGCAGCCCGCCGAGTGGATCGGTGTCGCGCTCATCGTCACGAGCAGCGCGGTCGCGTCGGGGCTGGCGCTGCGCAGAGCGCAGCGAACCGCCGGTTGAGCGGGGAACGGGAGGAGACCGGATGGGTTTCGACTCGCTCCGCTCGCTCAACCGGCGGTCGGCGCCTAGGCCCCCAGGTACGCCTCGATCACGCGCGGGTCGGCGGCGAGCTCGTCCGCCGGGCCCGACATGGTGACGCGGCCCGACTCGAGCACGTAGGCCCGGTCCGCGATCTTCAGCGCGGCGCGCGCGTTCTGCTCGACAAGCAGGATCGTGGTGCCCTGCTTGTTGACCGCGGCGATGATCTCCATCACCTGCTTGACGATCAGCGGCGCGAGACCCATCGACGGCTCGTCGAGCAGCAGCAGCTTCGGCCCTCCGACGAGCGCCCGGCCGAGGGCGAGCATCTGCTGCTCGCCGCCCGAGAGGGTGCCGCCCTGCTGGGTGCGCCGCTCCGCGAGGCGCGGCATCAGCTCGTAGGCGTAGTCCGCGCGCTCCTGGATGAGCTTCTGATCCTTCACGAGGTACCCGCCGAGGAGCAGGTTCTCGTGCACCGTCATGGTGGAGAAGATCTTCCGCCCCTCCGGGATGTGCAGGAGCCCGGCACCGACGATGTCCCACGGCTGGAGCTTCGTCAGGTCCTTGTCGCCCCACGTCACCCGGCCGCTCTTCGCGCGGACGAGCCCGGAGAGCATCGACAGCGTCGACGTCTTGCCGGCGCCGTTGTTGCCGAGCAGGGCGACGATCTCGCCCTCCCCGACCTCGAACGACAGCGCGCGCAGGGCGTGCACCCGGTTGTAGTAGAGCTCGACATCCTCGAGCACGAGCTTGCTCATTCGTCATCCTCCGTTCCGAGGTACGCGGCGATCACGAGCGGATCGTTCTTCACCTGTGCGGGGGTGCCGTCGGCGATCTCCTTGCCGTAGTTCAGCACCACGATCCGCTCGGAGATCTCCATGACGAGGCCCATGTCGTGCTCGATGAGCACGATGCCGACGCCGAGCGCGCGGATCTTGCGGATCAGCGCCATCAGCTCCTGCTTCTCGTTGTGGTTGAGGCCGGCGGCGGGCTCGTCGAGCAGGATCAGCTTCGGCTCCGTCGCGAGCGCACGGGCGATCTCGACGCGGCGCTGCTCGCCGTAGGGCAGCTGCGTGACGAGCAGCTCGTCGTCGGCGCGGAAGCCGACGAAGTCGAGCCAGCCGCGCGCGTCCTCCGTGCACTTCGCCTCGCTGCGGCGGTATCGCGGGGTGTGCAGCATCGCGTCGAACACGTTCTGCCGGAGCCGCGAGTGCATGCCCGTCTTGACGTTGTCGAGCACGGTCATCTCCTTGAAGAGCCGCACGTTCTGGAACGTGCGCGCCATGCCGAGCTGCGTGATCCTCGACGGCTTCCTGCGCGTGATCGCTTCGCCGTCGAACACGACGGATCCCGCGTTCGGCCGGTAGAAGCCCGAGATGCAGTTGAAGGCGCTCGTCTTGCCCGCGCCGTTCGGTCCGATGACCGAGACGATCTCGCCCTCGTGCACCGAGAAGCTCAGGCCGTCGACCGCTTTGATGCCGCCGAACGAGACCGCGAGGTCGCGCACCTCGAGGATCACGGGGCCGCGGGCGCCGCCCGGGCTCGGATCCGTCGGGGCCGCGGCGGTTGCCTGGGTATCGCTCATCGTCGTCCCTCCTCTGCGTCGTCGTCGAGCTCGCCGACCACGCCGACGACCGCCGTCGGCGGCACCTGCGGGATCTGCCGCTTCTTCAGGAACGGCAGCACCGCGTTGGCCGGCCAGATCCCCTTGGGGCGGAAGATCATCGCGACCACGAGCAGCACGCCGAACAGCAGGTAGCGCCACTCGCTGAACTCGCGCAGGAACTCGGGCGCGAGCGACACGAAGAGCGCGCCGATGATCACACCGGGCGTCGATCCCATGCCGCCGAGCACGACCGCCATGAGCACGAGCGCCGAGTACAGGAACTCGAAGCTGTTGGGCGAGATGGCCGAGAGGTGCGCCGCGAGCAGGGTGCCCGCGAAGCCGCCCCAGACGGCGCCGATGATGTAGGCCATCAGCTTCGTCTTGTAGCCGTTGATGCCCATCGCCTCGCTGACGTCCTCGTCGTCGCGCACCGACTTCCAGGCGCGACCGAGCTTGCCCTTGCCGAGGCGGGAGACCGCGACGACCGCGAGACCGATGCCGACGAACAGCACGAAGTAGTAGAAGAGGATCTTCGAGTTGAACGTGATGCCGCCGAGCACGAGCCCGTCCGAGAACGACCAGCCGAAGAACGACCAGGTGGGGATCCCGTGGATGCCCGAGGGGCCGCCCGTGATGTCCAGGTTGTTCGCCGTGATGCGGATGATCTCGCCGAAACCGAGCGTGACGATCGCGAGGTAGTCGCTGCGCAGGCGCAGCGTCGGGCCGCCGATCACGAGGCCGGCGACGATGCAGGCGAGCACCACGACCGGGATCGTCTCGAGCATGCTCCAGCCGAAGGTCGTGGTGAGGATCCCGCTCGTGTAGGCGCCGACCGCCATGAAGGCGATGAAGCCGAGGTCGAGGAGCCCGGCGTAGCCGACCACCACGTTGAGCCCCATCGCAAGCACGACGTAGATCATGGCCGAGGTGAGGATCGAGATCAGGTACGGGCTCGCCGAGATGAACGGCAGCACGGCCGCCGCGACGAACAGCACGAGGGCGACCACCTTCATGAACCGTTCGGGGGCGAGCAGGCCCGAGACGGCCGGCGGCCGCTCGAGGAAGGGCTTGGGCGCTTCCAGGCGCCGAGTGGTCTTCGCCATGATTACACCCTCTCCACGACGCGCTCGCCGAGCAGGCCGGTGGGTTTGAACACGAGGAACAGGATCAGGAACCCGAACGCGAACACATCGCGCCACTCCCCGCCGAAGAAGTTCGTGCCGAACGACTCGAGCATGCCGAGGACGATGCCGCCGACCATCGCGCCGTAGAGGTTGCCGATGCCGCCGATCACCGCCGCGGTGAACGCCTTGAGTCCGATCACGAATCCCATGAGGAAGTCGATGGATCCGTAGTAGGCGGCCGCCATCACACCGGCCGCGCCCGCGAGCGCCGATCCGATGAAGAAGGTCCGCGAGATGACCTTGTTGACGTTGACGCCCATGAGCAGCGCAGCGTTCTGATCGAGCGCGATCGCGCGCATCGCGCGTCCCTCGCGCGAGTGCATCACGTACCGCTGCAGCAGGAACATGAGCACGGCCGCGACGACCATGAGCACGATCTGCGGCATGGTGACGCGGGCGCCGAGGATCTCCATCTGGCCGCCGCCGAGGCGCACGGGGAAGACCAGGGGGCTCGCGCCGAAGATCTGCCGCACCGCGTACTCGAGGGTGAAGGAGACGCCGACGGCGGTGATCAGCGCCGAGAGCCGGGGGCTCTTGCGGAGCGGACGGTAGGCGACGCGCTCGATGAGCACGCCCATGCCGCCGGTCAGCAGCATCGCGATGAGCAGCACGAGCAGCAGGATCGGGATCGAACCGATCCCGAACAGCCCGGTGACCCCGCCGAGCACCACGAAGGCGAAGAACGAGCCGAGCATGTAGAGGTCGCCGTGCGCGAAGTTCAGCAGCTTGATGATCCCGTAGACCATGCTGTAGCCCAGGGCGACCAGGGCGTAGAACGAACCCACGAAGAGCCCGTTCCAGATGAGTTGGAACATGTGGTGCCTCTCAGACCTGAGAGGACGCGTGGGGGCAGGGAGCCCGTCGTCGAGCGCGACGACGGACTCCCCGTCCTCGAGCGCCCGCTACTTCAGGTCGTCCTTCAGCACGAACGCGCCGTCGGTTCCGGTCGGGGCCACGATCACGAAGCCGCCGCCCTCGCGGGAGCCGTCCGCGGCGAAGGTCAGGTTGCCGGTCAGCAGCGGGAAGTCCTTGAGGCCCTTGAGCGCATCGACGACCTTCGTGTAGTCGGTGCCCTTGGCGTCGGTCATGGCCTGCGCCATCACCTTGACCGCCTCGTAGGTCTGGATCGAGTAGGGGCCGGGGGCCTTCCCGCCCGAGACCTTCTTGTAGTCGGCGATCCACTTGTCGCCGTTCTCGAGCATGTCGGGCGTGCGGGTGAAGGTGCCGTACACGTCCTTCATCGAGTCGGCTCCGGCGATGGCCGAGAGCTGCGCGTCGACCGAGCCGTCGCCGACGAGGATCGGGCCCGTGTAGCCCGCGCCGCGGAGCTGGTTGATGAGCAGACCGCCGGCCTGGTAGTAGCCCGTCCAGACGACGTAGTCCGGCTTCGACGAGAGGATGCTGTTGACGTTCGCCGAGAAGTCCTTCTCCTTCGGGTTCACGTGCTCGCGCTTGACGGTGAACCCGGAGGCCTGCTTCTCGATCGAGTCGCCCAGGTCCTTCGGGTAGGCCTGGTTGTCGTCGACGATCACGACGGTCTTCGCGTTCGCCTTCGTGATCCACTTCACGGCCGCCTCGGCCTGCTGCGTGCCGGTGCCGTTGACGAGGAACGCGCCCTGGCCGACGAGCTGGTTCGAGTTCGCGGCAGGGATCACCATGGCGATGCCGGCGTCCTTGAAGATCGGCAGGGTCGGCAGGGTGGCGCCGGAGCAGTATCCGCCGACGCTGCCCTTGACGCCCGCGGTGACGAGCTTCTGCGCGGCGGCGACGGCGGTGGTCGCGTCGCAGGCGTCGTCCTCGGTCACGAGCTCGAGCTTGCGGCCGTCGACGCCGTCCTTGGCGTTGATCTCGTCGATGGCGAGCTGCGCGCCGTTCTTCATGTAGTCGCCGAAGGCGGCCTCGGAGCCCGAGAAGGGGGCGAGCATGCCGAGCTTGATGGCGCCCTTCTCGTCACCGCCGCCGGAGCCGCCGCTTGCGAGGCCGCCCGAGCAGCCGGAGAGTGCGAGTGCCGCGCCTGCGGCGAGCGCCGTGGCAGCTGCCAGTCGGCGGGTGGAGGGGCGTGAGAACATCGGTGTTCCTTTCCGGTGATGCTTCGTCGAATCGTCGGATCGGTGCGGCTCCCGGTGGAGTCCGCCTCGACTACCAGTGCAATGGTACTGACGGGTTCGGCGTCGAGGAACCGGAAAAGGTCACAGTTCTGGCACGCTGATGCGCGTGTGTACGCGCACTGGATCCCGTGCGGTTCATGCCCCTTATATGGAGCGAGTTTGTGCACCGTTCTCCCGGCGTGCACCGCGGAAATATGACATAGCCAATTTTCGCGAGCAGCCTCGACGCACACGGCGATGCGCGGTCCGCGGGCCGGGCGGCAGTGCGCGCGGCCTGCGGCCTGCGGGGCTAGCCGATGAGGCTCGGCTGCAGGTCGCGCAGCGTGCGCGAGCGCATCTGCCGCCCCACGCCGACCGCGGAGAGCAGCACCGCGGCCACGAGCACGAGCCCGAGCAGCAGCGCATCGTTCACCGCGTGCGAGAGGTTGCCGCCGTACATCACCTGCCGGATCCCGTCGACCGCGAACGACATCGGCAGGTAGTGGTGCAGCGTGGCGAGCGGTTCCGGCAGCGTCTGCCAGGGGAACGTCCCGCCGGCGGTGACGAGCTGCAGCACCATGAGCACGAGGCCCATGAACTGGCCGACGCTGCCCAACCAGACGTTGAGCGCCAGGATGATGGCCGCGAACGTGGCCGATGCGAGCGCCATCATGCCGTACACCGCCCACGGATGCTCGGCCCTGAAGCCCAGGGTCCCCGTGACGATCGCGTACAGCGCGGCCATCTGGATCGCGCCCAGCAGCGCCGGGGTCGCCCAGCCCGCGAGTGCGACGGGCAGCGGACTGCGCAGCGCGGTCATCGCCCGGCGCGACACCGGCTTGAGGATCAGGAAGAGCGCGTAGATGCCGATCCAGGCGGCGAGGCTCACGAAGAACGGAGCGAGACCGGCGCCGTAGGTGCCCGCGGAGGTGACCTTCGAGGTCTGCACGTCGACCGGATCCGAGATGTTCTGCGCCTGCTTCGCGCGCAGCGCGGCGTCGCTCGCGGGGATCTTCTCGATGCCCGCCGCGAGCCCCTGACCGAGCGTCCCGATGCCGTTCTGCAGCGTGCCGAGCCCGGTCTCGAGCGTGCCCAGCCCGTCGGTCAGCGTTCCGGCCCCGTCCGCCGCGGTGGCGATGCCGTTCGCGAGCTGCGGGGTGGCGTCGGCGAGCTTGCGCGCACCGTCGGCCACCTGCTGGGATCCGGCCTGCAGCTGGTCGAGCTGCGCGCTCGCGCCCTGCACCTTGGTGTTCGCCTCGCGCAGCGCGGAGCCGGCCTGGTCGAGGCGACCCGCGACCCGGTCGATGGCCGCCTGGTCGAGGCCGGCCTTCTTGAGCTCGTCGATGATCGCTTGACGGTCCCCCGCCAGCCGATCCACCGCCTGCTGGCTGCCGCCCGCGACCTCGCGCCCGATCCGGGCGATCTCGGCGTCGGCTCCCGCGACCTTCGCCGCGCCGTTCGCGAGCTGCTCGGTCTGGGCGGGCAACGACGCGGTCCCCGTGCGCAGCTGATCGAGTCCGGTGGCGAGCTTGCCCGCGCCGTCCTTCGCGCTCTTCGCGCCGTCCTTCGCGGAGCCCGCGCCGGTGCCGAGCTTGACGGTGCCCTCGTGCGCCTCCCCCAGCGAGGTGCGCACCTGGGCGAGCCCGTCGAGGAACTGCTTCGCGGCCTCCTGGTTGACCGATTTCACGATCTGCTGGCGGATCTGCTTGACCGCCTGCTCGCCGATGGTCGAGGCGAGATAGCTGTTCGCGTCGTTGGTGGTGAGCAGCACCTCCGCGCGATGCGGATCGGTGCCTCGCGACGATTCGAGCGCCGCGGTGAAGTCCTTCGGGATCGTGACCGAGAAGTCGTAGTCCCCCGCGCCGACGCCGCGCTTCGCCTCCTTCGCGCTCACGCGGTTCCAGTCGAAGCTGCCGTCGTCGATGAGCTGCTTCGCGACCTCGTCGCCGACGTTGCGCGTCGTATCCCCGTGCTGCACGCCCTCGTCCGAGACGACGAGCGCGACGGGCACCTGGTCCAGCTTGGCGTAGGGATCCTGATTGGCCCAGAGGTAGAGCCCGCCGTAGAGCAGCGGGACGCACATGAGCGCCACGAACGCGAGGCGCGCCATCTTGGTCGCCCACAGGCGGGCGAACTCGGAGCGGATCATCTGCAGGATCTTCACGCGTCTGCTCCCGTTCCGTGCGCATCGGTGCCGGCGCTCTCCGCCTCATCGGCCGCGAGCGCCGCGGCGATGCTCGCCGCATGCTCGGCACGCAGGGGCGTCACCTCGCCCGTCCCCCAGCCGTTGGGGTGGGCCTCGATCGCGGCGCGGGCCGCGAGGCCCGCGATCACGAGCACGGCGGTCCCGCGCTCGGCGATCTCGCACGCGATGCGCCACCACTCCTCGGGATCGCCGCCGTGCCGGTCGGGCGAGACGATCACGAGCGCTTCGACGTCGGGTCGCAGCAGGGCGAGCTCGCTCAGTGCGCGCACGCGCGCCCCGGGTGCGAGGTCGGCCATGATCGTGCGCTCCTCGTCGCGGAGCCCGAGCCGATCGAGCTCGCGCCGGACCGCGAGCAGTCCGCGGCGCTGCCCGGCGAACATGAGCTCCTCGGCGACCACGTCGCCCAGCCGGACGTCGCCGTGCGGCTCGCTCACGTCGGGCGCGTCCACGAGCGCGGTGCGGTGCCGCAGCGCGCGCCGGTCGGCTTCGCCGTCGAGGCGGACCGCGCCGGTGTCGGGCTTCATGCGGCCCGTGGCGATGAGCCCGAGCACGGTCGGCCGCTGGGCGGTCTCCGCCTCGACGAACACGGCTCGGCCGCTCTCGACGGTCAGCGAGGTCTGCGGCAGCGCACGGCCGCCCGGCCCCTTGGTGACGGCCTCGACTTCGATCCTCACCGTGTTCCTTCCTCGCAGCGGTCGCGCGGGCCGATCCCCGGAGCGAGCACCGGAGCATTCTCCCACGATGCGCTCTGAACGCCCGCTCGGAGGGGCGTTCCGCGCCGTTCAGGCCCGCGCGCCGGGCCGGGTCCGTTCGATGGTCCGGTCGTTCTCGTCCTCGTCGTCGAACCCGCCGCTCGGCGCGGATCCGCCCCCGGCGACCTCGACCAGCACGACCGTGATGTTGTCGCGGCCGCCGGCGGCGCAGGCGCGCCGCACCAGTTCGTCGGCCGCGGCGTCGACGTCGGCGGTCATGGTGAGCACCGCGCGCAGGTCGTCGTCGCCGACCTCCGTCGTCAGGCCGTCCGAGCAGATCAGCACGCGCATTCCCGCCTCGATGGGCACCAGCCAGGCGTCGTGCCGGGAGTCGAGCGAGCCGAGGGCCCGGGTGATCACGTTGCGCGACACGCGCTCGGCGTCCGCGCTGCCCTCCGCACGCAGCTCCTCCTGCAGCGAGTGGTCGCGGGTCACCTGCACGAGTTCGGAGCCCCGGTGGAGGTAGACGCGGGAGTCGCCGA
>NZ_LAYO01000104.1 GCF_000980875.1 Leucobacter sp. Ag1
CCGCGGCCGCGGCACCACCGCCGAGCTTCGGGCGGCGTCCACCGCCCGTGCGGCGCCCGGCGCGGCGCTCCTTGCGCCGCTCCCGCCCGTGCTCGACCGCGTAGTAGAGCGTGGGCAGCACGACGAGCGTCAGCACGGTCGAGGAGAGCAGGCCGCCGATCACCACGACCGCGAGCGGCTGCGAGATGAAGCCGCCGGATCCCGTGATGCCGAGGCCCATGGGCACGAGCGCCAGGATCGTCGCGAGCGCCGTCATGACGATGGGGCGCAGACGCAGGGAGGCGCCGTGCATCACCGCGTGGTGCAGGCTCTCGCCCCGGTCGCGCAGCTGGTTCACGAGGTCGATGAGCACGATCGCGTTGGTCACGACGATGCCCACGAGCATGAGCACGCCGATGAGCGAGGCCACACCGAGCGGGATGCCCGAGAGGATGAGGAGCAGGATCGCGCCGGTCGCCGCGAACGGCACCGAGATGAGCAGCAGCAGCGGCTGCAGCAGGCTGCGGAAGGTCGCGACCATGACCACGTAGACGATGAGGATCGCGGCGAGCAGCGCGAGGCCGAGCTGCCCGAAGGCCTCGCCCTGCTGCGACATGACGCCACCGATCTGGGCGTTCGCCCCGCTGGGCAGCTTGACCGAGTCGAGAGCATTGTTGACCTGCGTGCCCGCGGCGCTGAGATCGTCGCCCTTCGGCAGCGCCGACACCGTGACGATGCGCGCGCCGTCCTCGCTCTTCACCGAGACCGGACCGTCGGCGACCTTGACGGTCGCGAGGCGGTCGAGGCGGACCTCGCCCGACTGGGTCTGCACGGGCAGCGCCTTGACCCCGGCCTCGTTCGCGGGAGCTGTGCCAAGCGACAGGTAGACGGACGTGGTGGTGGAGTCGAGCACCACCTGGCCGACCTGCGCCGGCTGCATGCGCTGCGCGACCATGCTCGCGACCGCGGCCTCGCTGAGTCCGGCCCGCGTGGCCTTGTCGCGATCGACGACCACCTGCAGGTAGGGGCGCGACTGGCCGAGGTCGCTCTCGACCTGGATCAGACCCTTCTGCTTCTTGAGCTCGGCGACCATGGCCTCGCTCGCGGCGACCAGCGTCTTCTGATCGGGGGCGGTGACCTGCACCTCGATCGCGCTGGACTGGGTGATGCCGCCGCCCGACTGCCCGATCGAGAAGTCGCCGGCGTCCTTCAGGCCGTCGACGGCGGTGCGGATCCGATCCTGCACCGCGGCCTGATCGGCATCCTCGCGCGTGGTGATCGCGTAGGTCACGCTGCCGTCGCTGCCCCCGCCGCCGAACATGGCCGCGGCGCCGCCCGAGCTGCCGATCGTGACCTGCACCGTCTCGACGTCGGAGATCTTCTTCAGTTCGGCCTCGACCCGCTCGGCCTGCTTCAGCTGCGCGTCGAGGCTCGTGCCCGGCGCGAGGGTCTGCGTGAGACCGACCGAGTTCTGCTCGTCGGAGCCGATGAAGTTGGTCTTCATGAGCGGCGCCGCGGCCATGGTCCCGACGAAGATCGCGACGGCGACGCCGAGCGTGATGACGGGGTGCGCCAGGGTCCACCCGATGATCGGGCGGTACCCGCGCTGCATCGCGTTCTCGGGCTCGTCGTCGATGGCCGGCCCCGAGTGCTCGGCCGCGTGCGCCGTGTTCCCCGCGGCGTGGGCAGGAGCGTGCTTCACCCGGATGAACCAGTAGGCCAGCACGGGCACGATGGTGAGCGCGACGAGCAGGGATGCGATGAGCGCGATGGTCACCGTGAAGGCGAACGGCCGGAACAGCTCGCCGACCATGCCGCTGACGAAGGCGAGCGGCAGGAACACGGCGACGGTGGTGGCCGTCGACGCCGTGATGGCGCCCGCGACCTCGCGCACCGCCGCGACGATCGCGCGACCCCGGTCGGTGACGCCCGGATGCGAGAGGTGCCGCTTGATGTTCTCGATGACCACGATCGAGTCGTCGACCACGCGGCCGATCGAGATGGTCAGCGCGCCGAGCGTCAGCATGTTCAGCGTGTAGTCGGCGAAGTTGAGCCCGATGAAGGTGAGCAGCACCGAGGTCGGGATGGAGATGGCGGTGACGATCGTGGCCCGCACCGAGAGCAGGAACACCAGGATCACGATGATCGCGAAGCCGAGTCCGAGCAGCCCCTCGGTGGTGAGCGAGTGGATCGAGCGCTCCACGTAGGGCGCCTGGTCGAAGACGACCTTCAGCTGGGCGCCGTCGAGCTCCTTCTCGAGCTTCGGCAGTTCGTCCTGCACGGCCTTCGAGACGTCGACCGTGTTGGCCGAGGAGATCTTGGTGACGCCGATGGTGACCGCGGGCTTGCCGTCGACGCGCGAGATGCCTTGCACGGGGTTCGGCTCGAGCGCGACCTTGGCCACGTCCCCGATGGTGACCGTCGGCAGCGGCTCCGCCGCACTCTGGTTCTGAGTCTGCGCGCTCTGGCCTTGGCCCTGCTCCTGCGCGGCCGCGCCCTGCCCCTGCTGCTGGCTCGGGCGCTGCGCCTGCTGCTGCGCGGCCTGCTGCTGCGCCTGCGCCGCGAGCAGTTCGGGGCTGCGCACGAGCGGCAGTGCCTTGATGTCGTCGACGCTGGAGATCTTGGACCCGGCCTGCACGGCGAGCGTGCGGTCGCCGTCGGTCACGGTGCCGGCGGCGACGAGCACGCCGTTCTGCTGGAGCGCATCGGTGATCGACTGCGCGGTCAGGGCCTCCTCGCCCAGCTTCGCGAGGTCCGGGGTCACGGTGACGCGGTCGCCGCGGGCGCCGACGAGCTGGGCGTCGCGCACGCCCGTCAGGTCCTTGATCTTGGGCACCGCGAGGCGCTCGACCGCCTTCGCCGTCGTCTCGGCGTCGCCGCCCGAGGGCGGGGTCACGGCGATCTGCACGACCGGGAAGTCGTCGATGCTGCCCGACATGACCTGCGGGTCCACGTCCTTCGGCAGCACCTTCGAGAGCCGGCTGATGGCCCGCTCCACCTTCTGCTGCGTGGCCGCGGTGTCGACGCCGTAGGTGAACTGCGCGATCACGGTGGATGCGCCCGTGGACGAGGTCGCCGTGGTGTGCTCGAGGTTCGGCACGCTCTTGAGCGCCGTCTCGATCGGCGTCGAGACGTCGTTGCTCACCACCTCGGGAGAGGCGCCCGGGTAGCTGGTGATGACCGCCACCGCCGGGTATTCGACCGAGGGCATGAGCTCCTGCTTGAGGGAGCCGATGCTGATCACTCCGAAGACCGCGGCGACCACCGTGACGAGTGCGATGAGCGCGCGGTTCTTCAGGCTGAGCCTGGTGAGGAGATGCATGGGCCTCATTCTTCCATGCGCGGGTGACACGGCGGCCCCGCGCGGGTGGATAATGCTGCAATGCCGTTTCGCACCCGCCGCACCCTCGGTGCCGTCACCCCAGCGGACTTCGAGCGTCTGGCGCAGCTGAGGCGCATGCAGGCCATCGCGCTGGGACTCCTCATCGCGATGGGCGTGGTCTTCGTCGTCTCGTTCGCCCTGCAGCAGCGGTTCCCCTGGCTGGGCTACGTGCGCGCCGCCAGCGAGGGCGGCATGGTCGGCGCCCTCGCCGACTGGTTCGCCGTCACCGCCCTGTTCCGGCACCCACTCGGGCTCCGGATCCCCCACACCAATCTGATCTCGAACAAGAAGGATGAGATCGGCGAGGGACTGGGGTCCTTCATCGAGGAGAACTTCCTCGCGGACGACGTCGTCCACGCCAAGCTCTCCGAGATCAGCGGCGCGCGCATGGCCGGCGAGTGGCTGCGCGATCCCGGCAACGCCGAGCGCGCGGGCACGATCCTGTCCGAGGCCGGCACCGCCGCGCTCACAGTGCTCGACGATCGCGATGTGCAGGACCTCATCGAAGGGCTCGTGCGCAAGCACGTCATCGATCCGAAGTGGGGACCCACCGTGGGCCACGGCCTGGAGACGGTGCTCGACGCGGGCCACCACGAATCGCTCATCGACATCGCGGCGGATCACCTGGAGCACTGGCTCGTCGCCCATCCCGAGGCCTTCGACCGGGTCGTCTCCTCCCGCCTGCCCAGCTGGGTGCCGAGCATCGTCGACCGCTTCGTCGACAACCGCCTGCACGCCGAGGCCGTGCGCTTCGCGCAGAACGTGGCGAGGGATCGTTCGCACCCGTTCCGCGCGGCGGCGAACAGCTTCCTGCGCGACCTCGCTCGGGACCTCGGGCAGAAGCCCGAGCTGCAGGATCAGCTCGAAGCGCTGAAGCACGAGATCTTCGACAGCCCGCGCATTCGCGCCCTTGCCGCGAGCACCTGGGCCTCCGCCCGGGCCGCGCTCGTCGAGATGCTCGCCGACCCGTCGAGCGAGCTGCGCACCCGGCTGGTTTCGGCGATGCAGGACTTCGGCCGCCGCCTCCTCGAGGACGCCACCCTGCAGTACAAGATCGACGTCTGGGTGATGAACGCGGTCGAGCACGTCGTCCGACGCTCGCGCCACGAGATCGCGAGCGTCGTCACCGAGACGGTGCAGCGGTGGGACGCCAGCGAGGCCGCCGAGAAGATCGAGCTCCAGGTCGGCAAGGACCTGCAGTTCATCCGGATCAACGGCACCGTGGTCGGCTCGCTCGCCGGTCTCGCGATCTACACGATCGCGACCCTGGTCATCGCCCCGCTCGTGAGCTGAGCCGACTCGGCCCCGGTCCGCGC
This sequence comes from Leucobacter sp. Ag1, assembly GCF_000980875.1. Taxonomy (GTDB): domain Bacteria; phylum Actinomycetota; class Actinomycetes; order Actinomycetales; family Microbacteriaceae; genus Leucobacter; species Leucobacter iarius. Next base: position 4,678 of record NZ_LAYO01000104.1, read on the forward strand.
CGCGCTACTGCGCGAAGGCGATCGGCAGCTGCATGTCCTGCACCCGATCCTGCGCCGCGGTGTGATCGGCGCGCGTAGTGATGGCGCAGGCCACCTTGCGGCAGTCGAGGCCGTCCGAGCTCGCCTCCGGCACGAGCACCCGGGCGGTGAACGCGCCCTTGGAGGCGTCGGCGTAGCCGTGGCTCGCGAACGCCTTCCAGGCCCAGTCGTCGGTGATCCAGACGCTCGGCTGCGCGCCCTCCTTCGCAGCCTTCCCCTGCTCGGCGCCCTTCGGGATCCCACCGAGGCACGGCGACGGCTTGCGGCCCGGCTCGGCCGGGATCGCGCACACGCCGACGTATATGCCGATCGACGCATCGAAGCCGGTCCCGGTCACCACGAGCTCGCTCCCCGGTGCGACTCGCGCGAGATCCGCGGGCTTCCCGTCGGGTGTGCGCACCTCGACGGTGCGCGTGCGACCGTCGGCGCCGGTGGCCTTCGACTCGCTCGCGAAGCCCTGCGGGACGGCCTGTCCGGAGCCTCCGGCGCTCTGGTGGGTCAGGATCGGCACGAGGATCGCGACCACGGCGACGAGCACGACGACGGCGACGGCGAGCACGGCGATCAGGATCGCTCGGGCCGGGCGTCGTCTGGGCTGGGTTGCACTCACGCGATCATGCTAGCTCGCGGGCGTGGGGGAAGCGGACCGTGATAAGCTTGCGCCCATACGTCGATATTGTCAGGTCCATGCCTCGCGGAACATTCTTTCGCGGGGCCCGAATGTGTAAGGGGGTCACGCATGGGGCGCGGCCGTCAAAAGGCAAAGCACACCAAGGTCGCACGGGAGCTGAAGTATTTCAGCCCCAACACCGACCTGTCTCAGCTGGAGCGGGAGCTCGCAGCGGGGCAGCATTCGGACGAAGATGCGTGGGCCGAATACGCTGACAAGTACAACGACGACTCCGGCGACGAAGAGGAGAAGTGAGGCAGGTCCTCACCCTCTGAGCCGAACGCCCCGTGAGACGGGGCGTTCGTCGTTTCTCACGCACGAGACCGTGCGATCACGTCCCCGACGTTCGTGATCGCACGGTCTTCGTGCTGTCCGGGCGATGACCGGTTCCGCTGCGGTGCGCGGATGCGCCGAGGGCGGACACCGACTCGATCGGCGCCCGCCCTCGGCGGTGTCGCTCCGCGATCGCGGGGCGCCCGGTCGCGAACGCTATGCCGCGAACGCTCCGGTGAGGCGCACTGCGCCGCCGTCGACGCCCTTGGCGCCCTGCTCGAAGCCGGTGAAGTCGCGGGCCGCGGTCGAGACGGTACCCGTCTGCCAGACCGTGAGGCCCTCGGCACGCAGCCGCTCGGCGACCCGCTCGGCGCGCGCGGCCTCGACCACGGCGAACATGCCGATGCCGAGGTTCCAGGCGCCCTCGACCGATTCGAGCGAGTGCCCGCCCAGATCGGCGAGGTGACGGAACACGGGCAGCGGCGACCAGCTGGCGCGGTCGACCTCGGTCCAGGAGCCGACCGGCAGCACGCGGGCGAGGTTCGCCGCGATGCCGCCTCCGGTGACGTGGCTGAGCGCATGGATCGCACCGTCGAGCTCGGGATCCTCGATCGCGCGGAGCAGCGGCGAGGTGTAGAGCGCCGTCGGTACGAGCAGGGCCTCGCCGTAGTTCGAGCCGAGCTCGGCGCTGTGGTCGGCGTAGCCGATGCCGCGCTCGGCGAGGATGTGGCGCACGAGCGAGAAGCCGTTGGAGTGCAGACCGGACGCGCCCATCGCGAGCACGACGTCGCCGTCGGCGACGCGCTCGGGCCCGAGCACGCGGTCGGCCTCGACCACGCCCACGGCCGCGCCGGCCACGTCGTAGTCGTCGACGCCCAGCAGGCCGGGGTGCTCGGCGGTCTCCCCGCCGACGAGGGCGGTGCCGGTGGCCTCGCAGGCTTCGGCGATGCCGCGGACGATGTCGGCGATGCGCTGCGGAACGACCTTGCCGCAGGCGATGTAGTCGGTCATGGCGAGCGGCTTCGCGCCGACCACCACGATGTCGTCGACGATCATGGCGACGAGATCCTGGCCGATGGTGTGGTGGATGTCCATGGCCTGCGCGATCGCGACCTTGGTGCCGACGCCGTCGGTCGCGCTCGCGAGCAGCGGGCGGCGGTACTCCTTGAGTGCCGACGCGTCGAAGAGGCCGGCGAAACCGCCCACCCCGCCGATGACCTCGGGACCGTGGGTCCGCGCCACCGCGGACTTCATCAGCTCGACGGCGAGGTCACCCGCAGCAGTATCGACTCCGGACTGGGCATAGATCGACGAGTTCTCGCTCACCCTGCCAGCGTACCCGGTCGCGGTCGCAGTCCAGGCCGGATGTGGGAGACTGGTCGGAGTCTCGTTTTCGTGGCCTCCCGCCCGTCTCGTTAGGGGAACACACGCAGCATGTGTGGCATCGTCGGCATCGTCTCATCGGATCCCGTCAACCAGCAGATCTATGACAGCCTCCTTCTGCTGCAGCATCGCGGACAGGACTCGACGGGCATCGCGACCGCCGAGGGCGACCAGTTCCACATGGTCAAGGCACGCGGACAGGTGCGCGAGGCGTACCGCACCCGCGACATGCGCAGCCTCGCCGGCACCGTCGGCCTCGGGCACGTGCGCTACGCGACGCGCGGCAACGCCCACCGTGAGGAGGAGGCGCAGCCGTTCTACGTGAACGCCCCCTACGGCATCATCCTCGTGCATAACGGCAACCTGACGAACACGCGCGAGCTCACCGCGGAGCTCTACAACGTGGATCGCCGCCACCTCAACACCCACTCGGACACCGAGCTGCTGCTCAACGTGCTCGCCAACGAACTGCAGTCGGGCATCCGCGGGCTCTCGTCGCTCGGCATCGACCAGGTGTTCGACGCCGTCGCGCGCGTGCACCGCAGGATCGAGGGCTCCTACTCGGTGATCTCGATGATCGCCGGGCACGGCCTGCTCGCCTTCCGCGACCCCTTCGGGATCCGCCCGCTCGTGCTCGGTCGCCGGTCGACCGAACAGGGCGACGACTGGATCGTCGCGTCCGAGTCGCTCGTGCTCGAGTCCGGCGGCTACGAGGTCGTGCGCGACGTCGAGCCCGGCGAAGCGATCCTCATCTCGCCCGACGGCACGATGTCGTCGCGCCAGTGCGCGCAGAACCCCGAGTTGGTGCCCTGCGCCTTCGAGTACATCTACCTCGCGCGCCCCGACTCCGTGCTCAGCGGTATCTCGGTCTACGAGGCGCGGCTGCGGCTCGGCAACGAGCTCGCCGACCAGGTCCGCGCCGAGCTGCCGGATCTCGACATCGACGTCGTCATGCCGATCCCCGACTCGGGCCGACCGAGCGCCATGCAGCTCGCGCAGCGCCTCGGCGTGCCCTACCGTGAGGGCTTCTTCAAGAACCACTACGTCGGCCGCACGTTCATCATGCCCGGACAGGCGGTGCGCAAGCGCAGCGTTCGGCAGAAGCTGAACGCGATGCACGCCGAGTTCCGCGGCAAGAACGTGCTGCTCGTCGACGACTCGATCGTGCGCGGCACCACCTCGCGCGAGATCGTCGAGATGGCCCGTGCCGCCGGCGCCAAGTCGGTCACCTTCGCGTCCGCCGCTCCCCCGGTGCTGTTCCCCCACGTCTACGGCATCAACATGCCGACGCGCGCCGAGCTCATCGCGCACGGTCGCACCACCGAGGAGATCGCCGCCGAGCTCGGCGCCGACCACCTCATCTACCAGACCGTCGAGGGCATGGACCGTGCCATCATGGCCGGCCAGAGCCATGTGACCCGGCTCGAGCAGAGCTGTTTCACGGGCGAGTACATCGCCGGCGACGTCGACGAGGAGTACCTCGCCTGGGTGGAGTCGAGCCAGACCAGCTAGTCGCGTCGGGTGGGGCGCTGCGCTGAGGGTGAGCGCGGCACCCCGCCCCGCAACACGAGAAAGCGGGCGATCACCGAGGTGATCGCCCGCTTTCGCAGTTCGTGGGGAGCCGCTACGGCTTCTCGGGAGCCGGCTTGCCCGAATCGGGGTCAGCGGATTCCGACTTCGCGGTGCCGTCGGCCTCGGCCGGCTTGTCGGCGTCGTTCGAGACCTCCTTGCGGAGGATCCGTGCGGACTGGCCCAGGCTCTTGGCGAGCGCCGGCAGCTTCGGCGCGCCGAAGAGCAGCAGGATGATGAAGAGGATGATGACGAAGTGCCATCCGCTCAGGTTGCCAAGCATGTGGGATCGCTCCGATCGAGTCGAGGTCTGTGTCTATCGTACGTCAGTCAGCTCTGCCGTGGCAGAACCGGTTCGCCGACGTGCGACGGCGCCGAGGATGACGGCCAGGATCCCGCCGAGCATCAGGCCGATGCCAGCGCCGATCATGCCGGTGAACCCGGCGACCTGCACCATCGAGTACTCGCCCACCGCGGGGTTGTTCTGGATGGGGAGGAACAGGCAGGCGATCGCGCTCACCAGGCCGCCCAGGATCGCGAAACCGACGACGACGCGGCCGTAGCGCACCGAGCGGCGCACGCCCACCTCGACCTCGGTGACCGTGGCGACCGCGGCCGGGACGGCCGCCTCGGCGCCCTCGGGCGCGGTCGACTGGGCCGAGTCGGCGGACTCGGGGATCACGGCATCGGCGGTACTCATACCCCTATTGTCTCAGGTTCGCCTGTGAACCGGATCCGGTGCCGCCGGGCGGCGGGTACCGGCGGCGGGCCCGTTCAGCCGAGCCAGGTCGGCCGGATCAGCGGGAGCAGCGGCGCGAGGTCGGTGCGCAGGCCCGAGGCGATGACCCGGGTGCTGCCGAGCGCATCCTCCCAGGCGAGTCCGCCCGTGCCGAGCGCGACCCACGTCTCGGGGTCGGTCTCGATCACGCTCGGGGGCGTGCCCCGCGTGTGCTTCGGGCCGGCGACGCACTGTACGGCGCCGAACGGCGGCACCCGAACTTCGACGGCGTTGCCCGGAGCCCGCTCGGCGAGCTCCTCCAGCAGGAACCGCACGGCCGTGGCCCGATTGCCCCGGTCCGTCGCGCCCTCGAGCACCGCGCGCACGGCCGCACGCCCCTCGCCGTCCCCGATCCTGCGCTTCGCCATGCGATCCACTCTAGAGCCGGCTCCCGCTACTCTGGAGCGGTGAAGATCCTCGTGCTGGGCCCGGGTGCCCGCGAACACGCCATCGTCCGCGCCCTGCTCGCCGAAGCGGCCGAGCACGAGATCGTCTGCGCTCCCGGCAACGCCGGGATCGCGGCGGAGGGCGTCGAGACGCCCGAGCTCGCCTACACCGACCCCGAGGCCGTCGCGGCGTTCGTGCGGGATCGCGGCTTCGACCTCGTCGTGGTCGGCCCCGAGGCCCCGCTCGTCGCGGGCGTCGCGGATCCGCTGCGCGCCGCGGGCGTGCCGGTGTTCGGCCCCGACGCCGCCGCAGCGCAGCTCGAGGGATCCAAGGCGTTCGCGAAGCGGATCATGGACGAGGCGGGCGTGCCGACCGGCCGCGCGGCCCGCGTCGCGTCGGTCGAGGAGGCCGGCCCCGTGCTCGACGAGTTCGGCGCCCCCTACGTGGTCAAGGCCGACGGCCTCGCCGCGGGCAAGGGCGTGCTCGTCACCGAGGATCGCGCCGCCGCGCTCGACCACGTCGCCACCTGGGCCCCGCACGGCGAGGTGCTGGTCGAGGAGTTCCTCGACGGCCAGGAGGTCTCGCTCTTCTTCTTCGCCGACGGCCACGACGTAGTGCCCCTCACTCCGGCGCAGGACTACAAGCGCATCTTCGACGGCGACGCGGGTCCCAACACCGGCGGCATGGGCGCCTATTCGCCGCTGCCCTGGCTGCCGGGCGGGGTCGACGCGTTCGTCGAGGAGATCACCCGCACCGTCGCGCTCCCCACCGTGCGCCGGCTCGAGGCCGAGGGCACCCCGTTCTCGGGCCTGCTCTACTGCGGCCTCATCGTCACGTCGAAGGGCGTGCGCGTCATCGAGTTCAACGCGCGCTTCGGCGATCCCGAGACGCAGGTCGTGCTCGCCCGCCTCGAGTCGCCGCTGAGCCGGTACCTGCTCGCATCGGCGCAGGGCGCCCTCGCCGATCTGCCGGCCCCCGAGTTCTCCGACGAGCCCGCCGTGATCGTCGTGGTCGCGGGCGAGGGCTACCCGGGCGACGTGACCACCGGCCGCGAGCTGACCGGGCTCGACGCCGCTGCCGAGGTGCCGGGCGTGCACCTCGTGCACGCCGCCACCGCGCGCACCGACGACGGCGGCTGGATCGCGACCGGCGGCCGCGTACTCGGCGTCGTCGCGCGCGGCGAGGACTTCGCCGCGGCCCGCGCCCGAGCCTACGACGCGGTCGACCGCATCGGGCTCGAGGGCGGCCAGCACCGCACCGACATCGCCGCGCGCGTCGCGAACTGACCAGGAGGATCCCGTGACCCAGCTCCCCGCACCGCTCGAGCTCGCCGGGTGGACCCACGTCTACTCGGGCAAGGTCCGTGACCTGTACGTGCCCGAGGGGCGCACCCGCGACGACTCCCCCGTGCTGCTCGTGGTGGCGAGCAACCGGGTCAGCGCGTTCGACCACGTGCTCGATCCCGAGATCCCCGGCAAGGGCGCGCTGCTCACCGAGCTCTCGAACTGGTGGTTCGATCGGATCGAGCTGCCCAACCACCTCGTGCCCGCCGGAACCACGGACGTCCCGCCGGTGCCCGCCGAGGTCGCCGACCGCGCGGTCGTCAGCCGCCGCCTCGAGATGCACCCCGTCGAGTGCGTCGTGCGCGGCGCGCTGACCGGATCCGGCTACGCCGAGTACACCCGCACCGGGGCGGTGTGCGGCATCGAGCTGCCCGCGGGGATCGCCGACGGCGACCTGCTGCCCGAGCCGATCTACACCCCCGCCTACAAGGCACCCCTCGGCGAGCATGACGAGAACATCACCTACGAGCGCTCGGTCGAGCTCGTCGGCGCTGAGGCTGCGGCCGCGCTGCGCGACGCCTCGCTCGCGATCTTCACCGCGGCGCGCGAGCTCGCGGCCGAGCGCGGTGTGATCCTCGCCGACACCAAGTTCGAGTTCGGCATCGACCCCGCCACCGGCGAGCTGGTGCTGGCCGACGAGGTGCTCACGAGCGACTCGTCGCGGTACTGGGACGGCAGGATCTACGCCGCCGGCGGCCCCGGCCGCCTGGCGAGCTTCGACAAGCAGATCGTGCGCGACTGGCTCGCGGCGAACTGGGACAAGCAGGGCGTGCCGCCCGTGCTGCCCTCCGAGATCGTCGAGCGCACGCGCGAGCGCTACCAGGAGCTGCTCGACCGCCTGACCTCTTAGACCATCGCGAGCGCGGTCCCGTTTCGGCCCGCTCTTGCGCCGCCCGATCGCCTCGGCGACACTGACGGCATGGAACAGCGGGTCAGCTTCATCACCCTCGCGGTCGCGGACGTCGCACGCAGCCGAGCCTTCTACGTCGACGGCCTCGGCTGGACGCCGATCTTCGAGGACGACGAGGTGGTGATGCTGCCCGTCGGTGCGCACCTGATCCTGTCGCTCTGGAGCGTCGAAGGCTTCACCTCCGAGATCGGTGAGGCCCCGGCCGAAGGCCTCGCCCCGATCACCCTCGCGCACAACGTCGCTACCGAGGCGGAGGCCGACGCGGTCCTCGCACTCGCCGAGACGCTCGGGGCCGTCGCGCAGCCCGCGCAGCGCCGCGAGTGGGGCGGCTACTCGGGCTACTTCCGCGACCCCGACGGGTTCCGCTGGGAGATCGCGGTCAACGCGGGCGAGAGCGGCGCGTACGTGCTGCCGTGATCCTGCGGGAATGCCCGCGGTACCCGGAGCGTTCCAGCAGGACGACCCGACCCCGCCCCCACCGGAAAGCCGACGCACCGCTCATGACCGCCCAGCTCCAGACCGACCTGCTGCCCGACGCTACCGCGATGGGCGCGGTCACGCTCGCCGTCGCCGATCTCGACCGCATGCTCGACTTCTACCACGGCGCGATGGGCCTGCAGGTGCTCGCTCAGGAGCGCGGCACCGCGATCCTCGGCCGCCGAGGCGTGCCCGTGCTGGTGCTCGACCAGGACGGCGCGCTCGCGCACGCCCCGGCGACGGCGGCCGGGCTGTACCACACGGCGTTCCTCTTCGAATCGGCCGCCGAGCTCGCCTCGGTCGTCGCCTCCGTCGCCCGCGGCTACGCCGCCCGGTTCCAGGGATCCAGCGACCACCTCGTGTCGGAGGCCTTCTACTTCGCGGACCCCGAGGGCAACGGCGTCGAGCTCTACGTCGACCGGCCGCGTGACACCTGGAGCATCGCGAACGGTGGCGAGATCACCATGGGGACGCTCCCCCTCGACCCGAACCGCTACCTGCAGGAGCACCTCACCGAGGCCGGATCCCTGGCGGTCGCCGACACACCCGCATCGGTGGGCCACGTGCACCTCAAGGTCGGCGACATCGCCTCGGCCCGCGCGTTCTACGTCGACACCCTCGGCTTCGCCGTCACCGCGACCCTGCGCGACCAGGCGCTCTTCGTCTCGGCCGGCGGATACCACCACCACCTCGGCATGAACACGTGGGAGTCGCGCGGCGCGGGCGAGCGGTCCCCCGCGCTCGGCCTCGGCGAGGTGACCATCGAGCTGCCCACCGCCGACGCGATCGGGGCGCTCTCGGAGCGGCTCGGATCCCGAGGCGTCGCCCGCGAGTTCGACGGCCGGGAACTCACCGTTCTCGACCCGTGGCGCAACCGGGTCCGCGTGCGGGTGAGCGGCTCCGAGTAGCCGGTAGACTGGCCGGAGCGCGACCGCGCCGATTCGATGCCAGCGCCGATGGACGGAGACCCGGGTGCCCACGATTGTTGTTGATGTCATGCCCAAGGCCGAGCTGCTCGACCCGCAGGGCAAGGCCACGTCGGGAGCCCTCGACCGCCTCGGTCACGGCCGCTTCCACGACGTCCGCATCGGCAAGCGCTTCGAGCTGAACGTCGACGGCGAGGTCACCGCGGAGGTGCTCGCCGAGGTGCGCACCGTCGCGAACGAGATCCTCTCGAACGCGGTCATCGAGGACGTCGTCGCGATCAGCGTCGACGGCGAGGCCGTAGCGGTCGAGGCCCAGTGATGTCGGCCCGCATCGGCGTCGTCACCTTCCCCGGCTCGCTCGACGACCGCGACGCGCAGCGCGCGATCCGCCTCGCCGGCGCCGAGCCCGTCGCCCTGTGGCACGCGGATCACGACCTGCAGGGCGTCGACGCGATCGTGCTGCCCGGCGGCTTCAGCTACGGCGACTACCTGCGCCCCGGCGCCATCGCCGCGGTGTCGCCCATCATGACCGAGGTCGTGTCCGCCGCGAAGGCGGGCATGCCCGTGCTCGGCATCTGCAACGGCTTCCAGGTGCTCGTCGAGGCGCACCTGCTGCCCGGCGGTCTGATCCGCAACGCGCACCAGCAGTTCATCCGCCGCGATCAGAAGCTCATCGTCGAGAACGCGCGCACTGCGTGGACGATCGACTTCGCGCAGGGCGAAGAGATCACCATCCCGCTGAAGAACGGCGACGGCGGCTACATCGCCGACGACGAGACGCTGAAGCGCATCGAGGGCGAGGGGCTCGTCGCGTTCCGCTACGCGGGCGTCAACCCCAACGGCTCCCTCAACGACATCGCGGGCCTCACCAACGAGCGCGGCAACGTGGTCGGCCTCATGCCGCACCCCGAGCACGCGGTCGAGGCCGGCTTCGGCCCCGATACGCCCGAGGCGATGCGCTCGGGCCTCGACGGCGCGAAGTTCTTCACGAGCGCCGTGCAGGCGCTCGCCGCGCGGGTCTGACCCGCCGGCACCCCGCATACGACGAAGCCCGCCCGCCCCTCACGGGGCCGGGCGGGCTTCGTCGTCACAGCAGAGCTTCAGAGGAGGTGCGTGCTTCGCGGCGTTCACGCCTCAGTGACACGAGCCCCAGGTAGACGGCGCTCAGCGCGATCGCTGCGAGCGTGGCGATCCGCGGCTCGGAGAGACCCGCGAGCAGCCCCATCGGGACCGATCCCAGCACCCCGGCGCTGAGTCCGAGCACGAGCGATCCGGATACGGACATCGTCCAGCCCAGGTGCCGTCTCGCCCGGCATCGGAGCGCGAAGCAGATCGCACCGATCACCACTCCGGCGAGGGCGTTCGGAAGCATCAGAAGGCCGCCGCCCCAGACCAGCCGGCCCCCGAACTCGTAGGGGGCTCGATGAGATCAGGATGAGGATGCACACGACGAAGGGCGCGCCCATCGCGATCGCCTGAGAACCATCAGGGAGATGAGCGGATGCTCCAGCAACGATCCGCTCCCGGACGTCGCGCTCACCGTTCGGCCTCCTGGACTCGTCGGCACGATCCGCCAACAGTTCCCGCGCCCATTCTCGATCCGCTGCCAGCCTCTTCCCGCCCCTGCCGAGTGAACGCTTGTCCACGAAAAGCGATGCCTTTTCGTGGACAAGCGTTCACTCGGCAGGGAGCGAGGGAGCGCGGGAGCGCAGGAGCGCAGGAGCGCAGGAGCGCAGGAGGTATTCGACAGGCCGTGGGGGGGGGGGGACGGGCGTCAGCACTGCGGCACGCGCTTTCATTCGGCAGGAGATTCGCGTTCGGAAGGATGAATCCGGTGGATTCGTCCTTCCGAACGCGAATCTCCTGCTGATGGCGGAGCCGGAACAGCGCCTACGGACGGGCTGCCGCGGCGGCCGCGGCAGCGGCCGGCAGCACCTCCTCGATGCGGCTCAGCGCAGCGTCGTCGTGGGCGGCCGTCACGAACCACGCCTCGAACGCGCTCGGGGGCAGGTTCACGCCGCCGTCGAGCATGGCGTGGAAGAACGCGCGGTAGCGGAACGCCTCCTGCTGCTGCACCTCGGCGTAGGTGCGCGGCGCCTCGGCGAAGTCGCCGAACAGCACGCTGAACAGGGTCCCAGCGCGCTGCACACGGTGCGGGACGCCCGCCGTGCTCAGCGCGGCACCGACCGCGCCGGACAGGCGCTCGGACGCCGCCGAAAGACGCGCGTAGGCCGCGTCGTCCGCGCCGCGCAGCGTCGCGAGGCCCGCGGCCACGGCGACGGGGTTCCCCGAGAGGGTGCCCGCCTGGTAGACGGGACCGAGCGGGGCCAGTTGCTCCATCAGTTCGACGCGACCGCCGACCGCGGCGAGCGGCAGCCCGCCGCCCACGACCTTGCCGAAGGTGAAGAGGTCGGGCTGCACGCCGTCGGCGACGCCCGCGGACTCGATCCCCCAGTACCCCGCCGCGCTCGCGCGGAACCCGGTGAGCACCTCGTCGAGGATCACGAGCGCGCCGTGGCGGTGCGCGAGCTCGATCATCGCGGCGGTGAAGCCGGGCTCGGGCGGCAGCACGCCCATGTTGCAGGCCGCGGCCTCGGCGATGATGCCGGCGATCCGGTCGCCGTGCTCGGCGAAGACCGCTTCGAGCGCCGCGAGGTCGTTGTAGGACAGCACGAGGGTCTGCCCGGCGGTCTCGGGGGTCACGCCCGCGGAGCCCGGCAGCGACAGCGTCGCGAGCCCGGATCCCGCCTCGGCGAGGAGCCCGTCGGAGTGGCCGTGGTAGTGCCCGGCGAACTTGATGAGCAGCGGTCGACCCGAGGCACCGCGCGCCAGACGGATCGCGGTCATGGTCGCCTCGGTGCCGGTCGACACGAGCCGCAGCCGTTCGACGGCGGGCACGCGCGCGATGATCTCCTCGGCCAGCTCGGCCTCCCCCGGCGCCGAGGCGCCGAAGCCCAGGCCGGCGGCCGTCGCGCGCTGCACGGCGTCGATGACGGGCGGATGCGCGTGGCCGAGCAGGGCGGGGCCCCACGCGGCGACGAGGTCGACGTACTCGTTGCCGTCGGCGTCGGTCACGTACGGGCCGGTGCCCGAGACGAGGAAGCGGGGCGTGCCGCCGACCGAACCGAAGGCCCGCACGGGCGAGTTGACGCCGCCGGGGATCACGCGCGCCGCGCGCTCCTGCAGGGCCGCGCTCCGATCGGTGGCGGCGTCGGTCCCGGTGGTACCGGTGGTGGGGTTCATCGCAGTCGCTCCGCAACCTCGAGGGCGAAGTAGCTGAGGATCGCGTCGGCCCCCGCGCGACGGATCGAGATGAGGGATTCGTGGATGGCCGCCTCGCGGTCGATCCAGCCGTTGGCGGACGCCGCCTCGATCATCGCCGCCTCGCCCGAGACCTGGTAGGCCCAGACCGGCACGGGACTCGTAGCGGCGACGTCGGCGAGCACGTCGAGGTACGACATGGCCGGCTTCACCATGAGCACGTCGGCGCCCTCGGCGAGGTCGAGCTCGGCCTCGCGCAGCCCCTCCCGGCGGTTGGCGGGATCCTGCTGGTAACTGCGGCGGTCCCCCGTGAGCTGCGAGTCGACGGCCTCGCGGAAGGGGCCGTAGAAGGCCGATGCATACTTCGCGGCGTAGGCCAGGATCGCGGTGTCCGCGTGTCCGGCGGCGTCGAGCGCGTCGCGCACGGCGGCGACCTGGCCGTCCATCATGCCCGAGAGGCCGAGCATCGCGGCACCGGCGTCGGCCTGCGCCACGGCGGCCGAGCGGTAGCGCTCGAGCGTGGCGTCGTTGTCGACCGATCCGTCGCCCGCGAGCACGCCGCAGTGGCCGTGGTCGGTGAACTCATCGAGGCAGAGGTCGGTCTGCACGACGAGCGCGTCGCCGACCTCCTGCTGCACCGCGCGGGTAGCGACGTTGAGGATCCCCTCGGGATCGTCGATGCCGGAACCGCGGGCGTCGCGCACCGCGGGCACGCCGAACAGCATCACGCCGCCGAGGCCGGCGGCCGCGGCCTCGGCCGAGATGCGGCGCAGCGAATCGACGGTGTGCTGCCGCACACCGGGCATGGCCTGCAGCTCGCGGGGCGCATCGATCCCCTCGCGGACGAAGAGCGGGAGCACGAGCTCGGCCGGGTGCAGCCGGGTCTCGGCGACGAGTCGGCGCATGGCCGGTGTGCTGCGCAGGCGGCGCGGGCGGATGCTGGGGGCGTCAGAGCTGGGCATCAGGGTCCTTCTCGGGTGCGGTGCCGCCGTCGGGCGCGAGGCCCGCGAACGGCGAGGTCGATTCGAACGGCTGCGTGGGCTCGAGGGCGAACGCGGCCGAGAGGGCGTCGAGCAGTCCGTCGACGGTGTGCATCGGGGCGACCGTGTCGGCGCGCAGCCCGGCGTCGACGAGCGCCTGCGCCGTCGGACCTCCGATCGCCGCGACGCGGGTCTCCGCGGGGATCGCCGCGCAGGCCGCGGCCAGCGCGCGGGCGACGGACCCGCTCGTCACGAGCACGGCGTCGAAGCCGCCCGCCGCGAGCGTCGAGGCATGCGCCGGATCCGGCGCGACCTCGACCGTGCGGTACGCGGTGACGCGCGACACCCAGTGGCCGGCATCGCGCAACGCCTCCTCCAGGCCGGTGCCCGCCTGGTCGGAGACGGGCAGCAGCACCTCGGCCGGGCCCGCGCCGAGCGCGGCGAGCATGGACGCGGCGAGCCCCTCGCCCGAGTAGTTGCGGGCCGGCATCACCGCGATGCGGAAGTCGTGCTGCTGCAGCGCCTCGGCCGTGCTGGGGCCGACGACCGCGACGCGCGAGTCCGCGCGCGGGCGGGCACCGGCGTTCACGAGCGCGGCGGCGGCGTTGGCGGAGGTGACCGCGAGCCAGTCGTAGTCGCCGCGGTTCCACGCCTCGACCGCGGCGCGCAGCGGCTCGCCGTCGTGCGGCGCGGCCAGTTCGATGAGCTGGCCGGTCACCGGCACTCCGCCGCGGCGACGTACCTCGGCGGCCACGCGCTCACCCCAGACGCCGCCGCGCGGCAGCAGGATCCGGCGGTCGGTGAGGGGCAGCGGTGCGCGCCGGACGGGGATCATCGCGCGGCTCCCAGGTCGGCGAGCTGCGCGGCGCCCGCGTCGAGCAGCGCCCGCGCGACCGCGGCGCCGAGCGCGTAGGCGGTCTCGGCCCTGGCGAACGGGTCCTCGGGCAGCTGCGCCGAGTTCTCGCGCACGAGCGACGCGCTGCCGTCGACCCGGTACACGGCTCCGGCGAGCACGATGCGGCCGTCCTCGTCGATGCGCGCCCAGGCGCCGACCGGCGCGGCGCAGCCGGCCTCCAGCGTGCCGAGCAGGCTGCGCTCGGCGAGCGCCGTGCAGCGGGAATCGGTGTGCTCCACGGCGGCGAGCGCCGTGGCGATCGCGCCGGGCGTCGCGGCGTCCTCCGTGCGCGCCTCGATGGCGAGGGCGCCCTGACCGGGGGCGGTCGGGGCGTCTTCGAGCGGGAAGCGCTCGGTGATGGATCCGCCGCGGCCGATCCGCTCGAGTCCGGCGACGGCGAGCACCACGGCGTCGAGGTCGCGGCCCACGCGGCCGAGCCGGGTGTCGACGTTGCCGCGCAGGTCGTGCACGGCGAGGTCGGGGCGGCGCGCGAGCAGCTGCGCCGCGCGGCGCGGCGATCCGGTCCCGACGTCGGCGCCCTGCGGGAGCTCCGCGAGGGTCAGGCCGTCGCGGGCGCAGAGCGCGTCGCGGGGATCGACGCGCTCTGGGATCGCGCCGAGCGCGATCCCTTCGCACGGGCCGGTCGGCAGGTCCTTGAGCGAGTGCACGGCGAGGTCGCACTCGCCGGCGAGGAGGGCGTCGCGCAGCGCGCTCACGAACACGCCGGTGCCGCCGAGCTGCGAGAGGGGCGCCCGCGAGGTGTCGCCGTGAGTGGTGATGATCACGAGCACGACCTCGGCGCCCGTCGCCGCGGCGATCCGCTCGGCGACGCCCGTCGTCTGGGTGACGGCGAGCGCGCTGCCGCGCGTGCCGACGCGGATCAGGCCGTCGCGGGCCCGCACGGGCTCGCGCGAGACCAGGATCCCGCTGGGTGCGGTCATGCGTCGGCCGCCTGCATCGCTCGGGCGCGGTGCGCGCGCACGGCGGCCTGGCGCTCCTCGGTGTCGCAGCAGCCCTCGCCGCACACGTCGAACCAGGGGCCGAGCGCGAGCTCGGAGGCGCGCTCGGCGACGGGGGTGCCGTCGCTGCGCTCGAGCACGAGGTCGATGAGTCCGCTCACGTAGGCCGGGTGGGTGCCGGGGGTCGGCACGCGCACGACCTCGAGGCCGTGCTCTCCCGCGGTCTCGATGGCCTCGGTGTCGAGGTCCCAGAGGACCTCCATGTGGTCGCTCACGAAGCCGACGGGCACGATGACGATCGCCTTCGCGCTGCCCTCGGGAATCTCGGCGATGAAGTCGTTGATGTCGGGCTCGAGCCACGGCTGGTGCGCGGGGCCGCTGCGCGACTGGTACACGAGGTCCCACGCCGCGCCCTCGCCGGCGGCCTCGGCCACCGCGGCGCTCACCGCCAGGTGCTGGGCCTCGTACGCCCCGGCGCCGCCGAGCGCCTCGGGGTGCGGCCCGAAGTCGCCCGTGTAGCTGTTCGGCACCGAGTGGGTGGCGAACAGGATCCGGACATCCTGCGCGGGGTCGAGGCCGGGGATCTTCTCGCGCAGTTCGGCGATGCCGCCGCGCAGCGCCTCGACGAACGGCGCGATGAAGCCCGGGTGATCGAAGTAGGGGCGGGCCTTGTCGATGGTCAGGCGGCCCGCGAGGCCGGTCTCGGCGAGCGCGTCGTCGATGTTCTCCTGATACTGCTTGCACCCCGAGTAGGAGGCGTAGGCGCTCGTCGCGAGCGCGAGGATCCGGCGGAAACCGTGGGCTTCCGCCTCCCGCAGCGCGTCCGGCAGGGTCGGATCCCAGTTGCGGTTGCCCCACAGCACCGGCAGGTCGATGCCGCGGCGATCCAGCTCGGCCGCGAGCGCGTCGCGCAGTTCGTGGTTCTGCCGATTGATGGGGCTGACCCCGCCGAAGTGGCGGTAGTGGTGCGCGACCTCTTCGAGGCGCTCGTCCGGGATCCCGCGCCCGCGGGTGACGTTGCGCAGGAACGGGATCACGTCGTCCTGCCCCTCCGGGCCGCCGAAGCCGAGCAGCAGGATCGCGTCGTACTCGTGAGGCTGCTCGTCGAACGCGGCCGGTGCGGCGGCGAGGGCGGGATCGGTGCTCATCGAAGGACCTCCAGTGCTTCGGTTTCGGTGATTCGGCGGCCCGTGAAGAACGGGACCTCCTCGCGCATGTGGCGTCGCGCGTCGGTGTTGCGCAGCTCGCGCATCATGTCGACCAGGTCGGTCAGCTCATCGGACTCCATCGGCAGGAGCCACTCGTAGTCGCCCAGCGCGAACGACGAGACGGTGTTCGCCACGACCGAGCGGAACGCGGCGCCCTTGCGCCCGTGGTCGGCGAGCATGCGGCGGCGATCCTCGTCGGGCAGCAGGTACCACTCGGCGTCGCGCACGAAGGGGTAGAGCACGAGCCAGTCGCGCGCGGACTCGCCGCGCAGGAAGCCGGGCACGTGGGCGCGGTTGAACTCGGCGGTGCGGTGCACGCCGAGCGCGTTCCACGTCGGCAGCAGGCGGTCGATGGCGGCCGTGCGGCGCAGCACGCGCAGGGCGGCCTGCAGCCCCTCGGCGGTGTCTCCGTGCAGCCAGACCATCAGGTCGGCGTCGGCGCGCAGACCCGACACGTCGTACCACCCGCGCAGCACGGTCCCGTCGGCGGCGAGCCGCTCGCCGGCGGCCGTCAGCTCGGCCAGCTCGCTCTGCGCGGCGGCGTCGCCCGCGGGCGCGGGGCGCTGAGGATCGCGACGGAACACCGCGAACAGGGTGTAGCCGCTCGGGCCGGGCTCGGCGGGGTGCGCCGCGGACTGCTCGTGTGCGCTCATGGGGTGTGACTCCTCTGCTGGGACTCGCTGCGGGTGGACGGTTCGGGGGATCCGCCGGGGGCGGGGGGTCGTTCGGCCGACCGGGACAGGCCGGCCAGCAGCTCGCGCGCGGCGGCGCGCGCGTGCGGGATCACCTGGGCGAGGCCCGTGACGGAGGCGGCCTCGCCGGTCCGGGCGACCGGGACTCGGGGTGCGGTGCTTCCTGCGACGGTTCCCGCGGTCCCCGCCGCGGCTCCGGCGACGCCGGAGTCCTGCGCAGCGGCGCGCGGCATGGTCCAGACGGCACGGTGCATCTCGCGCACGTCGCCGGCGCGCAGCTCGACGCCCAGGAGCTCGGCCGCATCGGCGACGGCGCGCTCGCGCACGGCCGCGTCCCCGAGCCCGCGCGTGGCCGGGATCCAGTCCGCGCTGCCGTAGGAGAGCCGCACGAGGTGCCGGCCGGGGCCGAGCCCCTCGGCCGAGGCGCGCCACTTCGCCGAGGTGTGGGTCAGGGCTTTCGCGGCGGGACCTCCGCGGTCGCTCCCCGCGACGAGCAGGCCGGTGCCGCGGGGGGCCGCGTCGAGTCGCGGATCCTCGATGGCGAGCAGCACGACCTCCACGTCGAAGCCGGGATCCCGCACGAGGCCCGGGAGCTGAGCCGCGAGCAGCACCGCATCGACGCGGATCGTCTCGCCGGCGAGCTGCACGTCCCAGCCGTCGTCGACGCCGCTCACCTCGACGACCTCGGCGCCGAGGCGGATCGCGACGCCGAGCTCGCGCAGTTCGTCTTCGAGCCGTTCAGGCAGCCGGTGCATGCCGCCGCCGACGCGGGCGACCGCGCCGCCGGCGGAGGTCCGTCGCGCGTTCGCCGCACGCACCGCCCGGGTGAGCGAACGGCCCTTCGCGAGGGTCGACGCCAGACCGGGGGCGACGCGCGCGACGGGCAGGCTCTCGGGATCCGTCGAGTAGACGCCGCGGGCGACGGGGCGCACGAGGCGGTCGAGCACCCTGGAGCCGAAGCGGGCCTCGACGAGGCCGCCGAGGGACCGCTCGTCGCGGCCGACCGCGCGCGGCAGCAGCGGCTCGATCGCGGCGCGCAGCGCCCCGCCGAGCCCGAGGGCCCGGCGGGCAGCACGCGAGAACGGCCGTGCGGGGATCCCGAGCAGACCCGGGGGCAGCGCGTACGCGGTCCCGCTGTCGTAGGCCCACGAGCCCAGCTGCTGCGGCGCCTCGATCCGGTCGATCATGCCGAGCTCGGTCAGCAGCACGGCGACGCCGTCGCCGCGGGTGGCGTAGGCCTCGGCCCCGAGATCGGCGACCACGGCATCGGTGCCGGCCCACGCCGCGATCCGCTCGCCGCGCAGCTTGCCGCCGAGCCGGTCGTCGCGTTCGATCACCGTGACCTCGGCCCCGCCGAGCGCGAGATCGCGCGCGGCGACGAGACCGGCGATCCCGCCGCCGACCACAGCGACGCGCCGCGCCGCGCCACGGTTCGCAGCAGCGGGGAGCGCCGCAGCCCGTCGCGCGGCGCGGCCGAGGGGTTGGTCCTCGTCGTCAGCGCCCATGGACCCGCTCCACGAGCCGGGTGAGCACCGACGGATCGGCCTCGGGCGGGACCCCGTGGCCGAGGTTCAGCACGTGCGCGGGCGCGCGCCGCCCGCGGGCGATCACGTCATCGACGTGCGCGTCGAGCACCTCGGCGGGCGCCGCCAGGAACGCCGGATCGATGTTGCCCTGCAGCACCACCGCGTCGCCCAGCGCCCGGCTGGCCTCGTCGAGCGGAGTGCGCCAGTCGACGCCGACGGCGTCGACGCCGAGGCCCGCGAACTGGTCGGCCAGGTGACCGGCGCCGACGGCGAAGTGGATGCGCGGCACCCGTGCCCCGGCAGCGGCGTAGCCCTCGAGGCCGGGATCCGGCGCGTGCAGGTGGCGCACGGCGTCGAGCGCCTTCGCCGAGTGGACCGCGACCGAATCGCGGTAGTCGACGGGGCGCAGCGATCCGGCCCAGGAGTCGAACAGCTGGACGGCGCTCGCGCCCGCCAGCACCTGCGCTTCGAGGAACGCGCCGCTGAGTTCGGCGGCCCAGTCGAGCAGCGCCGCCCACGTCTCGGGCTCCGCGTGCATGAGCGCGCGAGCGCGCAGGTGGTCGCGCGACGGCCCGCCCTCGACCAGGTAGGAGGCGAGCGTGAAGGGCGCGCCCGCGAAGCCGATCAGCGGGGTCGATCCGAGTTCGGCGACGGTGATCTCGACGGCGCGGCGGATCGGATCCAGGTGCTCGCGCAGGCGGTCCGCACCGTGCTCGGCGCGGAGCCGTGCGACCTGCTCGGCGGTGCGCACCGGTTCGGCGAACACGGGGCCGCGGCCCGCGACGATCTGCACGTCGACCCCGGCGAGGAGCAGGGGCACCACGATGTCGCTGAAGAAGATGCCGGCGTCGACGCCGTGCCGGCGCACCGGCTGCAGCGTGATCTCGGCGGCCAGCTCGGGGGTGGTGCAGGCCTCGAGCATGTCGCCGCCGGCGCGCAGCTCGCGGTACTCGGGGAGCGAGCGTCCGGCCTGGCGCATGAACCAGACCGGGGTCGTCTCGGGGCGGTCACCGCGGAGTGCTCGGACGAGCGGAGCGGCCGAGGTGCGGCCGTCGCGGAGGGGGTGCGAGGAGGGCAGGGCATTCATCAGATGATGATGCTAACGTATTCATCCGATGAAGATGCACACTCTCGTTCAGCTTGCTCTCAGGCACCGGGATTCCGCACGATTCCGCGGAGTTCCAGCCTGATGAGCCTGCTCTGCGTATCCGTCGACCACCACCGGGCCGACCTCGAACTGCTCGAACACATCGAGCGACGCGCCGACGACCTCACGGCGCGGCTGACCGATCCCGCATTCGCCACGGGAGCCGTCGTGGTGGCCACGTGCAACCGCTTCGAGGCCTACCTCGACTCCCCCGTGCTCGACCGCGACGCGGTGCTCCGCAGCCTCGCCGAGGCCGCGGAGCTGCCCGCCGAGCGCTTCGCGGACGCGAGCGCCGTGCACGCCGGCAGCGAGGTGCCCGAGCACCTGTTCGCCGTCGCCGGCGGCCTCGAATCGGCCGTCGTCGGCGAGGGCGAGATCGCCGGCCAGGTGCGCCGCGCGCTCGACCGGGCTCGCACCGCGGGCACCGTCACGACCGAGCTCGAACGCCTCTTCCAGCGCGCCACCGGCGTCTCGAAGGCGATCAAGCACCGCACCGGGATCCAGTCGAAGGGCCGCTCGCTCGTCCGCCTCGCCCTGCGCATGGCGGAGAGCCGCATCGGCGACTGGCGCGGCACCCGTATCGTGCTCGTCGGTACCGGCGCCTACGCGGGCGCCAGCCTCGCCGCGCTCCGCGCGCGCGGCGCCGAACGCATCGGGGTCTACTCCCCCTCGGGCCGGGCCCAGCAGTTCGCCGCGTCGCACGGGGTGCGGGCGATCCCGCACGAGGCGCTCGAACTCGAGCTGGAGCGCGCCGACCTCGTGATCGCGTGCAGCCACGCGCAGGATCCGCTGCTCGACCGAGAGCGCTTCGCCCGCACCGTCGCACCGTCGCGCGCGCCGTTCTGCCACGCGCTCGCGGGCGGCGCGGTGTCGAACGCCGACCGGCCGCGCCCCCGTCTCCTCATCGACCTCGGCGTGCCCCGCAACATCGACCCCGCTTCGGCCACCGTGCCGGGCGTCGAACTGCTGGACCTCGAGACCGTCGCGAAGCACGCCCCCATCGCCGAGCTCAGCGCCGAAGCGGAGGCGCGCGAGATCGTCGCCGACGCCGCCGCCGAGTTCGCGGCCGACCGCGCCGAGCTCGACGCGGTACCCGCCCTCGTGACGTTGCGCGGGCACGTGCACGGGATCCTGGAGGACGAGATCGCGCGCTCGGGCGACCCGGACGTCGCTGCCGCACTCCGGCACTTCGCGGGACGCCTCATGCACCAGCCCACCGTGCGGGTGCGCCAGCTGGGCCGCGCCGGACGCGCACCGGAGGCGCGGGCCGCGGTCGAGGCGCTGTTCGGGCCGGGCGAATAGGGCGGGGTCGGGCTCCCTCTCCGGCCCCCTTCGCCGAGAGGCGGCAAACTCATCGAATCAGCGCGCAATCCAGGAGTTTGACGCCACTCGACGACCTGCGGCGAGCGCACACACGCTCGGGGCCTCCCCTCCCGACGCCCCCGAGTCCCGACCCAGGCCCAAGCCAGAGGCGAGGCCGAACCCCGTCCGAGTTTCAGCCCCGGGATCTAGACGTCGTATCCGTAGGCGAGCAGGTGCACCACGGTGCCGTCGGGTCGGGTGAACTGGCGCTCTCGGTCGACGAGGCGCTCGAAGCCGAGGCGCTCGTAGAGCCTCCAGGCGGGTTCCATCATCAGGCCGGTGTTGAGCACGAGCCGACTGTTGCCGCGGAGTCGGGCCAGGGTGATGCCGAGCCGGGTGAGCCGTTCGCCGATGCCGCGTCCGCGGGCCGCGGCGCCGACACCGAGGAGGCGGATGTCGAGCTCGCCGGGGCGCGCGACGTCGCTGAGCGTCTTCCCGGGGCGGGGCGTCGTGATCGTGCCGAGCAGTTCGCCGCTGTCCCGGTCCTCGGCGACCCACACGATGCCGTCGCGCATGCGTCCGGCGACGTCCGCGATCTCGTGCAGGTAGCCCGAGTCGAGCCCCTCGTAGGTGTCCCGGTACGCAGCGAGCACGAGCGCGCTGACCGCTTCGACGTCGGTGCTCCGGATCTCGCGCACCCGCACGCTCGTATCGATCGGGCCCGCGGCGTCGCCGCCTAGGGGGTAGGCGTAGGTGAGGGATCCTCCGTATCCGCCGTCCGCGAGACTCGTGTCGCGTTCGGGGGTGCGCTCGTAGCCGAGCTTCGCGTAGAGGTGCTGGGCGGGGTTGCGTTCGCCGGTGTCGAGACGGATCGCGTCGACGCCCCACCGCAGGGCGAACTCGGTGCCGGCGCGGGTGAGCGCGGCGCCGAGTCCTGAGCCCTGCGCCGCCGGGTCGACGGCGACGAGGCGGAGTTCGGCTTCGCCCGGTGCCGCGAGCTTGGTGTACGCGCCTCCGCCGCGGAGCACGCTGACCGCACCGACCACTTCGCCGGGGGCCTCGGTGCGAGCGGCGACGAGCACGCGCCCGGCGGCATCGCGTCCGGCGGTGTCGCGCTCGGTGGCGAGCCACGCTTCGTTGCCGTCGAGGTCGGCGGCGTAGGGGCCGGCGGCGTACGCCCGGTGCAACAGATCGGCTTCCGCGGTGTGTTCTTCGGGGCGGATGGGACGGATCTCGAAGGCGCTGCTGCTCACCGCTCAAGTTTACGGCTGTCGCATCGCGCTCGTTTCTCTCCGCTTGTGGAGCGGGCTCCCAGCCTGCCCATGGGTTTTCACGTGAGAGTAGTTGCTACGGGGTCGTATTCACCGCAGGTGCGGTGGAGGCGTCGCCGTCGACTTTTTGTTTCTCGAAGGATTCTGCGGAGGGCTGGCGCATGAGACGACGGACCAAGGTGCTGATCGGCTCCGCCGTCGCGTTGGTACTGATCGGTGGTGCTGTGGCGATCGGAGGGCCGATCGTGTACCGCGACGTGATCGCGAAGCCGGCGGACGCCGTGCCGACCATCTCGGCGGGCCCCGGCACGCTCAGCAGCACCCCGACCGGCCGTCTCTCGGCGGCGGATGTCGATGGAGTCTGGTCCGTGGGCTCCGGTTCGGAGGCGGGGTACCGGGTGAACGAGGTGCTGAACGGCACCGACGTGACCGTGACCGGCAGAACCTCCGAGGTGACGGGGTCGTTGACGGTACAGGATCTGACGCTCACGAAGGCGGATCTCTCGGTCGATGTGGCGTCGATCGCGACCGACAGCCAGAATCGCGACGATTACTTCCGCTCGACGGCGCTGCGCACCGATCGGTTCCCGAAGGCCACCCTCGTGCTGACGAAAGCGGCGAAGCCGGCAGCCGCCCCGAAGGCCGGCGAAACCGTGAAGCAGTCGGTGACGGGCGACCTGACGCTCGCGGGCAAGACGCGGTCGGTCACGTTCGAGGTCGAGGTTCGCTCGGACAGTTCGCAGACCCAGATCGCCGGGCAGATCCCGATCACGTTCGCCGACTACGGCGTCGAAGCGCCCAGCCTCGGATTCGTGAAGGTGGAGCCCAAGGGGTTCGTCGAGTTCCAGCTGCTGGCGCACAAGGGCTAACCGGCCGCACGAGCGAGACCGCGCACCCGCCGCAGCCGCCGCACGCCCTGTAGCCCTGCAGCGGTGAGCGCCAGCAGGACCCCCGCGAAGGCTCCCGCCTGCGCCGGTGTCTCGGCCGATTCCGTCGCGACGAAGAACGACACCGATTCGCCGGTGCCGCCCTCGGCCCGGGCGGTCACGGTGTGCGCGCCGTCGGGAAGTTCTGGGAGTTCCACCGCCCAGGCACCGTCCGCCCCGGCGACGGCCCGACCGAGTTCCGTTCCGTCGGAGCCGGTCAGGATGACCGTGGCGCCCGGCTCGGCGGCCCCGAACACGACGGGAGTCGCGGTGTCGACGGTCTCGCCCGAGACTGGCCCCTCGATACGCAGCGACGCCTCGCCGCTCGCCTCGGCCAGCAGCCGAGTGTCGAGCAGTTCGACGGCTTCGGAGGACGTGCCGCCCGTCGACCACGCGTCGGATTCCATCTTCCAGACGCCGTAGAGCTGCAGCGAGTCGCCCGGTCGGAGCGCCGACACGATGCGCGCACCCGCGTGCGAGTCGAACTGCTGCGGCACGAGCGCGAAGACCTGATCGGCTGCACCGCTGCACTCGGTGAACCCGACGTGGTTCGTCGGCAGGAGCGTGAGGCATTCCGACCCGGAGGTGATCGGCCCGTGCCTGCCGACCCCGGGGAACTCCGCGGTGATCGCCTGCTCGGGCCTGCCACCGTTGACGAAGGCGATGCGCTGGGCACCGTGCTGGATCGGGTAGTCGCTCGTCGCGTGCCGCATCACCCAGGGGCCGGTGAGGCGGACCTGCTGATCGGCGGCGGCCGTGACGGCGGGGGCAGGCGCCGCACCCGCGGCTGCGGCCCGGGCGGCCGGCCCGAAGGCGAGCAGTGCGGCCACAAGTGCGATCGCGGCGGTCAGGGCGCACGAGGCGCTGCCGATGGTGGGACGAATGGACTGCACTGGGCCTCCTGCGGCTCGGATCCGGAACAGCGGCGATCGCCGCTGCGGTGAATCCAAGCTATGAACGCTCCCCCGGCTCAGGCCAGGCGCGTCTGCGCCCTGTGTATAACTCGAGCGGCCAAAGCAGCCCAAGCCGCCGAAGCCACCAGGACCGCCGAGCCGCCGAGGCCCCTACTGCCCCTCGGCGAGCTCCTGCGCCTCCTTCGACAGCTTGCGCACGCGCGCACGCCGCCGCCGGCGCTCGGGGATCATGCTGCGCATCTCCTCCAGCTTGCCGAAGCACAGCAGGCGATCCTCCGCCTCGAGCACCTGGTGCTTGCGAGGGTTCGGGATCACCTGCACGCCGCGGTGGAGCGTGAGCGCCGTGATGTCGCGATCCCACAGGCCCAGATCGCCGAGGGTCTTGCCGACCTGCTCCGCCCCCGAGTGGATGAGGAGTTCGGCGACGCCGTAGCCGGTCGACACCGAGAGCCGCTGACGCACGTCGATCTCGGGGAAGTTCACCTGCCCGGCGATGTAGTCGATGATCGCGCCCGCGACGTCGAGCCCGGTGGCGGCCTCGATGCCCTGGAGGCCCGGCGAGGAGTTGACCTCCATGACGAGCGGCCCCTCGTCGCCCTCGAGCATGTCGACGCCGGCGACGCGCAGCCCCATGATCTGCGCCGCGCGCACCGCGGTCTGCTCGTAGGCCGCGTCGAGCTGCACGGCCTCGACCGTGCCGCCGCGGTGCACGTTCGAGCGGAACTCGTCGCCCGCGGCGCTGCGCCGCATCGCGGCGACCACCCGGTCGCCGACCACGAGCGCGCGGATGTCGCGCCCGCGGCTCTCCGAGACGAAGCGCTGGATCAGCACGTTCTGGCGCGTCGAGTGCAGGGTCTCGATGATGGCCTCCGCCACCTTCACCTGCGGCGCGAGGATCACGCCGATGCCCTGGGTGCCCTCGAGCAGCTTGATGACGACGGGCGCGCCGCCGACACTCTCGATCGCGGGACGCACGTCGGCGCGGTTGCGCACGAACGCGGTCGCGGGCATGTCGATGTTGTGCCGCGACAGGATCTGGATCGCGCGCAGCTTGTCGCGCGCGTTCGCGATCCCGTTCGAGGTGTTGGGCGTGTACACGTCCATCTGCTCGAACTGCCGCACCACGGCGGTGCCGAAGTAGGTGATCGAGTTGCCGATGCGCGGCAGGATCGCGTCGTAGTCGCTCAGCTGCTTGCCCCGGTACTGCAGGTCGGGCTCGTCGCTCGTGAGGTCGATCGCGAAGCGCAGCGTATTGAGCACCTTGGGGGTGTGACCGCGCTGCTCGGCGGCCGCGCGGAGTCGTTGCGTGGAATACGCCTGAGGGGCGCGCGAGAGAATCGCGAGTTTCACGTGGTTTCCTGCCAAGATAGGTGCGTGATCGAACCCCACCATTCAAGCACCCTGACGGGCTGGCGTGAATGGGTTCGCCTGCCCGCGGCGGGAGTTCCCTGGATCAAGGCGAAGGTCGACTCGGGCGCGCAGACCTCCGCGCTGCACGCGGCCGAGCTCGAGGAGTTCGAGCGCGACGGCGTGGCGTGGGTCCGCTTCGAGGTGCATCCCTGGCAGAACTCGGAGGAGGACGCCGTCCGGGTGGAGCTCCCGGTGCACGATCGCCGCACCGTGCGGAGCTCGTCGGGCCACTCCCAGGATCGCATCGTCGTGCTCATGGACATCGAGCTGGTGGGCCGGCGCGTCCCCGCCGAGGTGACGCTGACGAGCCGGGACGAGATGGTGTTCCGCATGCTCATCGGCCGGGAGGCGCTGCGCCAGGGGTTCCTGGTCGACTCGGCGGCCTCGTACGTCGGCGAGAAGCCGGAGCGCAAGATCCGCCGGAAGAATCGCGGGCGTTCCTAGACGAGCCGGGCTACGCTGAGGCCATGAGCGACGCCGATCTCGACCTCATCCCGTCCGGCACGGTCTTCACGCCCGAACAGATCACCCACTTCGTCGGCGGCGCCGACGGTTCACGCAGCCTCGAGGACGCGATCCGGCAGGCCGATCTGCTGGTCAGCACACCCCACTCGGGCGCCGCGATCCCCGAGGAGATCGCGGAGTTCCTCTCCCCCGCGCTCACGAAGCGCCTGCAGTACGACTTCAGCGACGTCGCGACCGCCGCGGTGGTGCGCCGCTGGGCCGAGATCGATCCGCGGATCGTCGCGGTCATCAACCCGCACCCGCGGTTGATCCGCGATCCCAACCGCCCGAAGCCCGACGATGTGCGGGGCACCCTCGCGCAGGCCGTCGAGCGGATGCGCGCGGCCGGGCCCTGGCAACGCGTCGATCTCACCGGCGTCGACGCGATCCGCCCGGTCACGTTCTCGTTCTTCCCGATCCTCGAGATCCCCGATACCGAGGCCGGGATCGCCCGCCTCGTCGATGCCTTCGCGCGCACCGCCGAGCAGGGGCTCGGGGTCTACGAGGCGACGCGGGACCGTCTCACCGAGCAGTTCCTCACGATGAAGCTCGCGCGCGGCGGTACGTTCACGCGGCTCTCGTTCCACGACACCATGAACACCACGACCACCCGCGACGGCGCGGTGAACGTGCCGCGCGCCGAGCGGGATCGCCTGCCCGACGTCGTGGCGCTGTCGAACCGCGGCGATGCGCTCGGCGAGCCGCGCGAGGCGGCCGGGCCCGCGGATCCGCCCACCATGCCGGGCGACGCGCTGCGCGCGCTCGCCGACGCCCATCGCGCGGGCTTCGCGGTCGAACGGTCCGACGCCGTCGCGCTCAACCAGCCGTACCTCGGCAGCCAGGAGATCCTGGCCGCGGGAGCGCAGTTCCGCGAAGTGGCGGCGGTCGCCGAGGCGGCCGAGCTGCGGCTCGGAGCGGTGCAGGCCGAGTTCCTGCGCGAGTACCTGCTCGGCCCGGCGGCGACGGCCGAACTGCACGAGCCCGGCACCGGCTGGATCGACGAGGATCCGGCCCGGGTCGATGCGCTGGCGCGCGCTTGCAAGCGCGCCTGGGACGCGTTCCGCGCCCGCGATTAGGCGCCCCGCGGCGTTCCGGGACCGCGACCATCCGCTTGCGCTGCCGAAGGCAGTCGGTGTTATTATCTGCGCATGAACGCGGATAAGAAGATATGCGGCCTGGACCCCTCATCCGACTACGTCGACCTCGCCGCCGAGGTCCTGGGGATCCTCTCCGACCCGACCCGCATTCGGATCGTGCTCGCGCTGCGTCGCGCCGAGGAGCTCCCCGTCAACGCCCTGGCCGAGATCGTCGGGAAGAAGCCGTCGGGCGTGTCCCAGCACCTGGCCCGCATGCGCATGGCGCGCATGGTGACCACCCGGCACGAGGGCACGAGCGTGCTCTACCGGCTCACGGACGAGCACGCGTCGGCCCTGGTGATCGAAGCGATCAAGCAGGCCGAGCACGCCATCGCCAACGGGCAGCTGCCCCCGCACCACAGCTCACCGCCCGAGTTCCGGCCGCGCGAATCCCCCGACGCATGATCGAGGTCCTGCGGAACCCGAGCTATGCCCGGCTCTTCGGGGCGCAGGTGATCGCGCTCCTCGGCACCGGGCTGCTCACGGTGGCGCTCGGCCTCCTCGCCTTCGACATCGCCGGGGGCGACGCCGGAGCCGTGCTCGGCATCGCCATGACCATCAAGATGGTCGCGTACGTCGCCGTCTCGCCGATCACCGCGGCGCTGACCGCCCGCCTCCCGCGGAAGACGGTGCTCGTCGCCGCGGACCTCGTTCGCGCCGGCATCGCGGTCTCGCTCCCGTTCGTGAGCGAGACCTGGCAGATCTACGTCCTGATCTTCGTGCTGCAATCGGCGTCCGCGACGTTCACCCCGGCGTTCCAAGCGGTGATCCCCTCGGTGCTCCCCGACGAGCGCGAATACACCCGAGCGCTCTCGCTCTCCCGTCTGGCGTACGACCTCGAATCGCTCGTCAGCCCGTTGCTCGCTGCGGCGCTCCTCACCGTGGTGAGCTTCCACGCCCTGTTCGCGGGAACCGTGGTCGGCTTCCTCGCCTCCGCTGCACTGGTGATCGGTACGCGATTCCCCCGCGTCGAGACACCCCCTGCCGCGCCGTTCCTCGACCGCCTCACCCGCGGGATCCGGGTGTTCTGGGGGAACCGCGAGCTGCGCGGGCTCCTCGCCCTCAATCTGGTGGTCGCCACGACCACGGCGATGGTGATCGTCAACACGGTCGTGCTCGTCCAGGGCCGCCTCGAACGGCCGCAGGCCGACACCGCCCTGCTGCTCGGCGCGTACGGCGGAGGGTCGATGCTCGTCGCGCTCGGCATGCCCGCACTGCTCGAACGGCTTCCCGACCGTCGGGTGATGCTCGTCGGAGGCGCGGCCCTTCCGGTGCTCCTACTCTCCGCAGCAGTCGCGATCGAGACGCTGAGCGGCGCTGCGCAGTGGATCGCGCTCCTGCTGCTCTGGGCCGCGATCGGCGCAGCGACTTCGACGGTTCTCACGCCGTCCTCGAGACTCCTCCGCCGCAACAGCACCGGCGGGAATCGGCCGGCGGTCTTCGCCGCACAGTTCTCCCTCTCCCACGCCTGCTTCTTGGCCACTTACCCGCTGGCCGGGATCCTCGGCACCGCGATCGGGCTGCCCGGGGTGGCGCTGCTGCTCGTCGCCATCGGCTCGATCGGCGCGGGCCTCGCCGCGATCGCCTGGCTCGGCTCTACCCGCCCCAGAGTGCCCCGAACAGCGCGCCCGCGGCGATCGTCGTGACCGCGAGGATCAGCGTCGGCAGGAAGAACGCGTGGTCGACGAGCTTCGTGCCGAGCTTGGTGCTGCCCGAGACGTCGAAGTTCGCGGCCGCGATCTGCGATCCGTTGGTGGGCAGCAGGTAGATCCCGGCGAACGCACCGGCCCACATGCCCGAGAGCAGCCCGAGCGGGATCCCGGCGGCGAGGCCGATCGGCACGATCGTGCGCGTCGCCGTCGACTGGCTCGTGGTGAGCACGCAGACGAGGAACACGCCGAGCGCGAAGACCCACGGCGCCGCGGTGACGAGTCCGCCGACGCCCTCGGCGATGAGCTTCGTGTGCGCGCCGAGGAAGGTGTCGGTGAGCCAGGCCAGGCCGAACAGCGCGATCGCCGACACCATTCCGGCTTTGAACACCGTCATGGTGGGGATCTCGGCGACCTTCGGGCGCGACACGAGCAGGATCAGGGTGCCGACCACGAACATGACGATCTCGATGACCGGGGTCATGGAGATCGCCGCGCCCTCGGCATCGAGCGGACGCAGCCCCTTGAAGAGACCGAAGATCACGATCGCTGCGACGCCGAGGAGGAAGATGAGCGCCGCGTTGCGCCCTGCCGCGGTGACGGTCACCGCCGCCTTGACCTCCTGCGCGTCGGCGTGCGGCGCCTCGAGCTCGCCCTTCGCGATCTTCGCCTGGATCTCGGGGTCGTCGGCGATGTCCTTGCCGAGTCGGTTCACCGCGATGCTGGAGAGCACGATGCCCACGATCGCGGCGGGGATCGTGACCTTCAGGATGTCGATGAGCTCGAAGTTCCAGGGTGCAGTGTCCGTGAGCGTGACCATGGCGGCCATCGCCGCCGAGACCGGGCTGCAGGCGAGCGCGACGCCCGTGGCGACGACCGAGAGCGACAGCGGGCGCGAGGGGCGGATTCCGTTGCGGTAGGAGAGGTCCTGGATCACGGGCAGGAGCGGGTAGAGGATGTTGGAGGTGCCCGCGCCGACCGAGAACAGGAACGAGACGAGCGGCGCGACGAGCGTGATCTGCTTGGGACTGCGCGAGATGAGCTTCGCCGCGATCGACACCATCCAGTCGATGCCGCCCGCCGCCTGCATCATCGAGGAGGCGAGCACGACCGACAGCACGATGAGCAGCGCGTCCACGGGCGGCGAGCCCGGCGCGAGGCGGAACCCGAACACCAGGATCGCCACGCCCGTACCGCCCCAGAGCCCGAGGCCGACGCCGCTCGACCGGGTGCCCATGACGATGCAGCCGAGCACGACGACGAGCTGCGCGATGAAGAGCGCGATGTCCATCGGGATCCCCCATCCCGGGCCGCTCCGGCGACCCGCCTGCCCCGAGCGTACTGGCGCGGCCGCTCCGGGACCAGAGCCGTCCGGTACTTCAGTACCGGATGATGGCCCCCTCGTCCGATGCGCGCACCCAGCCGTTCAGGAGAGGGTGGAAGCATGTCCACGAGCACGCCGACCGGCCCGGCCCGGATCCACGTCCCCGTTCCCGCTTCGACCTCCGCCCGCGCGACGGCCGGAGCACCCCGTGTCCGCTACTTCGGCGTCGACCTCGCCCGGTTCCTCGCGATCGCCGGAATGATGGCCACGCACCTCGTCGCGATCTCCGCCATGCTGCCCGGGCTGAGCCCGTTCGAGCAGACCGCGGGATCGGTCGCGCAGACGCTCACCTCGGGCATCGCGGCGCCCCTGTTCGCCGTGCTGGGCGGCCTCAGCCTCGTCTTCGCGTCGCGCGCCCCGCTGCGCGACGGCCGCCGCGGCGCGGCGATCTCCGGGATCCTGATCCGCGGCGCGATCCTCGTGCTCATCGGCATGCTCCTCGGCATGATGCAGGTGCCCATCGTCGTCGTCCTCGCCTACTACGGCCTCGCGATGATCATCGCGGCGCCCGCGATCCTGCTCCCGTCCTGGGCGATCGCGGGGATCGCCGCGGTGCTCGCCGTCGCGGTGCCGCCGCTCAACGCGATGGCGCGATCCGCGCTCGGCGTCGTAAACGAGGGCGGCTCCGTCACCTTCGAGTCGTTCTCGGGTGACCCCGCCGGCGCGATCCGCGGCCTGTTCCTCACCGGCGAGTACCCGGCCGTCACGTGGGTCGTGTACCTCCTGGTCGGAATCCTCATCGCCCGTGTCTTCGTCGCCGCCACCGAGCGCGGTTCGCTGCGCCGCACCGCGCTCGTCGCGGCCGCCACCGGTGCGGCCGTCGCCGCAGCCGCGCAGGGCGTTTCGATGTGGGTCGTCGCCCACCTCGACCGCTTCGGCTTCGTGCTGCCCGAGGGCGTGGATCCCGAGATGTTCCGCACCATGCTCGTCTCGCCGACCTTCGGCGCCCCGTTCTCGGCCGATCCGTGGGCGATGCTCGTCGCGACCCCGCACTCCGGATCGCCGCTCGACCTCCTGCGCACCGTCGGCATCTCACTGCTGGTGATCGGACTGCTCGTCGCGATCTTCGACGGCGGGCGTTCGCGCCGCGAGCCCGGTTTCGCACTGAACGTGTTCCGTTCGGCGGGCGCCGCCCCGCTCACCATCTACTCGCTGCACGTGGTCGCGACCGCGCTGCTCGTGCAGCCGGCGATGGAAGCGCTCATGCTGCAGGACGTTCCCGACCCGGGCACGCTGCCCTGGTACTCGATCGGTATGCCGGCCTTCGGCCTGCAGCTCGCGGGCGCGATCCTCATCGGCGCGATCCTCGCCGCCCTGCACCGCCGCGGCCCGCTCGAGGCCCTCGTCTCGGGCGCGGTGCGCCTGCTCACGGGGCAGCGCAAGCGCTAGGCGCGCCTAAGGGATCGTGTACCCCGCCGCGGCGAGCAGTTCATACCACTCGGCCCGGGAGAGCCGGACGTCGATGCCCGCCGCGGCCTCGCGCAGCCGCTCGGGCCGGGTGGTGCCGACGATCGTCTGGATCTCGGCCGGGTGCCGCGCGATCCAGGCCGCAGCGACGCTGGACGGCGTGAGCCCGTGCACATCTGCGACCCGCTGGAGCGCCTGGCGCAGGGCCTTCGGCGCGTCGCGGTCGAACAGCGACCCGGCGAAGAAACCGCGGCGGAACGGCGACCAGGCCTGCAGCCGCACCCCGTTCAGCCGGGACCAGTCGACGAGCCCGCCGTCGCGCATCTCCGACTGCGGGAGGCCCTCCATGTTCGCGGCGACGCCCTGCGCCACGAGCCCCGCGTGCCCCAGCCCGAACTGCACCTGATCGGCGATGAGGGGCTGACGCACCGCGGACCGAAGCAGCTCGATCTGCGCGGGCGTATGGTTCGAGACGCCGAACGCGCGCACCTTTCCCGAGCGCTCGAGCTCCGCGAAGGCGCGCGCCACCTCCTCCGGCTCGACCAGAGCGTCGGGCCGGTGCAGCAGGAGCACGTCGAGCCGGTCGGTGCGCAACGCTTCCAGGGATCCCTCGACCTGCCGCACGATGTGCTCGGCCGAGAAGTCGAAGCCGCCGACGTCGCGCTGGATCCCGCACTTCGACTGGATCACGATCGCGTCGCGCTCGGACGGTGCGAGCCGGAGCGCCTCGCCGAATCGGCGCTCGCACGCATGCCACTCGGAGCCGTAGATGTCGGCATGGTCGAACACATCGACCCCGAGTTCACGGGCCGTGCCGAACAGTTCTCTGACCTGCGCGTCATCGAGCGGCTCCAGTCCCATCATGCCGAGGCCCAGCATCGACGCGTCCCGCGCTCCCAATCGTGTCCGTCGCATGTGTCCGCCCTTCCGCGCGGACTCCGCCGCGTCGCATTCCCAGTATGACGCCGCCTTACCCGTCGCCTTGGGAGCCCCGGGCTACGTGCGCGAGCATGAGGGCATGTCATCCGACGGCGACCCCGACTGCCCCGGCCCGCGCGGCTCCGACCCCAGCGGCACCCCCTTCGCGCAGCTCGATCCCGCGTCGTTGCGCGCGCAGCGCAGCAGCCAGAAGTGGAGCCGCTACCCGGCGGATGTGCTGCCGCTCTTCGTCGCGGAGATGGACTACACCGTCGCCCCCGAGATCCGCTCGGCGCTCGCCGAACGGGTTGCAGCCTCGGACTTCGGGTACCTCGACGGACAGGCGCAGAGCCCGCTCGCCCCGGTGTTCGCCGACTTCGCGCGCGACCGCTGGGGCTGGGACGTCGACCCCGGACGCGTGCACCTCGCCACCGACGTGAGCGCCGGCGTCGTGGAGGTGCTCCGGCTCGTCCTCGCGGATCGCGCGGGCGGCGGTACCGCGACGGGCACGCGCGGCCGGGTCGCCCTCGCGACCCCCGCCTACCCCTCCTTCTTCGAGATGCTCGAGGAGCTCGGGGTCGAGATCGTCGAGGTGCCTCTGGCGGTCTCCGACTCCGCCGACGGACCGACCGCGACGCTCGATCTCGCGGCCGTCGAAGCGTCGTTCGCCGGGGAAACCGGCGTCGACGCGTTCCTGCTCTGCAACCCGCACAACCCCCACGGCCTCGCGCACGCGGCCGAAACCCTGGCCGCGCTCGCCGCGCTCGCGGCGCGCCACGACGTGTTCGTGCTCTCCGACGAGATCCACGCCCCGCTCGTGCACCGCGGCGTCGCGTTCACCCCGTTCGCCCCCGTCGCGGAGGCCGCCGGTGCCCGCTCGGTCACGGCGACCTCGGCGAGCAAGGGCTGGAACCTCGCGGGGACCAAGTGCTCGCTCGTGATCGCCGCGACCGCTGCCGATGCCGCACTCCTGGATGAGCTGCCGCCGGAGGTCGGATCCCGCGCGAGCATCCTCGGCGTGCACGCCAGCATCGCCGCGTTCCGCGACGCCCGAGCCTGGCTCGATCGCGCCGTCGAGACCGTCGAGGCGAACGTCGCGCTGCTACGCGAGCTCGTCACCGACCGCCTACCCGGCGTGCGCGTCACGGTGCCCCGCGCGGGCTATCTCGCCTGGCTCGACCTCCGCGACGCCGGCCTCGGCGAGGATCCCCACGCGCGGATCCTCGCGGAGGCCCGGGTCGCGCTGAGCAACGGCCACGCATTCGGCGCGGGCGGCGCCGGCCACGTGCGCATCAATCTCGCCTGCGCGCCGGACACCCTGCGCACGGCCATCGACCGCATCGCCGCACTGCCGCCCGTTCGCGAAGGAGCCACGGAATGACCGCCACCGCACAGCCGATCTACGACTGGGACGGCTTCGACTTCGATACGCGCCAGGTGCACGCCGGCGAGTACCCCGACAAGAACCACGGCCTCCGGGTCCCGCCGATCGCGCTCTCCGCCGGATACCTCTTCGAGGACTTCGACGACCAGGTGAGCCGCTTCGACGGCAGCATCCACTGGCGCGCCGAGGACGACGGACCCCGCGGCGAGGGCGAGGCCTTCTCGCCCAGCGAGCACGCACCCATCTACTCCCGCCAGGGCAATCCCTCGAACTGGGTCGCCGAGGAGCGCCTCGCCTCGCTCGAGGGCGGCACCGTCTCGGTCGCTGTGTCGAGCGGGCAGGCCGCGATCTCCTCCGCGCTGTTCGCGCTCGCCCAGCAGGGCGATCACATCGTCTCGACGGCGTCCGTCTACGGCGGCACCCGGATCCTGTTCGGCCGCAGCTTCAAGCGCTTCGGCATCGAGTTCGACTACGTCTGGGACGCCGAGGACGACGCCGAGTGGGAGCGGGCGATCCGCCCGAACACCAAGGCGATCTACACCGAGACCGTGCCGAACCCCTGCAACGACATCACCGACCTGCGCCGTATCGCCGCGGTCGCGGCGCGCTACAACCTGCCGCTCGTGGTCGACAACACGGTCGGCACCCCGGCGCTCATCCGCCCGTTCGAGCACGGCGCCAACATCGTCGTGCACTCGGCGACGAAGTTCCTCACCGGGCACGGAGCGGCGGTCGGCGGCGCGATCGTCGACGGCGGCAACTTCGACTGGGAGGCCGCCGAGCGGGCCGGACGATCCTTCCCGCTCATCACGCGGTCGTCGCGCCCGGGGGTCGCCTCGATGCTCGACCGTTTCGGCGCCGGCGCCTACGCCCGCGCCGCGCGCGAGTCCGTCGTCAACGACATCGGCCCGACCCTGTCGCCGCTGCACGGCTTCCTCATGCACCAGGGCATGGAGACGCTCTCGCTGCGCATGGAGCGCCACGTCGCCTCGTCGATCCGGATCGCAGCCTGGCTCGAGCGGCAGCCCGAGGTGCTCTCGGTCGACTACGCCGGCCTGCCGTCGTCGGGCTTCCACGCGCTCGCGGCGCGCGACTACGGGCTCGACGCCAACGGCTACGGTCGCACGGGATCGGTGTTCGGCGTCACGGTGCGCGGCGGGATCGACGGCGCGCGGGCGTTCGTGAACGGGCTGCGCCTGTTCTCGCGCATGACCGGGATCGGCGACACCCGCTCGATGGTGCTACACCCGCACACCTCCACGCACTCGACCTTCGCGCCCGAGATCAACGAGCGCCTCGGCATCACGCCGGGCCTGCTGCGCCTCTCGGTCGGGATCGAGTCGGCGGACGACCTGATCCGGGACCTGCGCGGTGCGCTCGATCGGGTGGCGGCCGCCGTCTGAGCGGACGACACCGCTAGTCCGTGAGCGCCGCCAGCGTTGCGCGGGCGGCCTCGACGGCCTCGTCGCTCGCGGCGTACTGGTGCTCGGTCCCGGGGAACTCCCCC
This sequence comes from Leucobacter sp. Ag1, assembly GCF_000980875.1. Classification (GTDB taxonomy): domain Bacteria; phylum Actinomycetota; class Actinomycetes; order Actinomycetales; family Microbacteriaceae; genus Leucobacter; species Leucobacter iarius. The sequence continues at coordinate 39,813 of NZ_LAYO01000104.1, forward strand.
GCGCGCACCTCCGCGGCGTAGGCGGAGAGCGCGGCGGTCATGTCGTCGCCGACGGTGCCGAAGCGCTTCACGAACTTGGCCGTGCGCCCCTCGGTGATGCCGAGCAGGTCGTGCAGCACGAGCACCTGACCGTCGACGCGACCCGCGCCGATCCCGATGATCGGGATCCGCAGCGCGGAACGCAGCAGCTCGGTGATCTCGGCCGGAACCGCCTCGATCACCAGGCAGAACGCGCCCGCGGCCTGCACGCCGAGCGCCTCCGCGACGAGCCGCTCGGCGCTCGCGGTGGTGCGCCCCTGCGCACGGAGCCCGCCGAGCGCGACCGCGGTCTGCGGAGTGAGGCCGATGTGCCCCACGACGGGGATCCCCGCCGCGACGATCGCGCGGATCCGACTGAGCCTCGCCTCGGATCCGCCCTCGAGCTTGACCGAGTCGGCGCCCGCCTCCTTCGCGAAGCGGATCGCGGTCTCGACGGCCTGCGCGTCCGACACCTCGGTCGATCCGAACGGGACGTCGCACACGATGAAGGCGCGCTCGGTGCCGCGGCGCACGGCCTTCGCGAGCACGAGCATCTCGTCGGTGGTGACCGAGACGGTGGAGTCGTGTCCGAGCACGACCTGCGCGCCCGAGTCGCCCACCAGCACCATGTCGACGCCGGCGCGCTCGGCGGCACGGGCGCCCGGGAAGTCGTAGGCCGTGACCATGACGATGGGCTCGCCCGCAGCCTTCTTGGCCTCGAGCTCGGGAATGGTGATGCGGGTCATACCGCCCCTCCTTCGGTTCCGGCGACCGGCTCGATCACGGCGTTGTCGATGAGGCGCACCTCTCCGACACGGGCCGCGATCGCGCACAGCACGGGTGCGTCCATCGTACGTACGGGCTCGAGCGATGCGGGATCCACGAACGCGAGGTACTCGGGTTCGATCCCGGCGTCGGCGAGGACCGCGGCCGCGACCCCGTGCACCGCCTCCGCGGAGGCCTCGCCGCCGCTCACCGCCGCGGCCGCAGCCGCGAGCGCGCGCGGGATCGCGAGCGCGCGCGTCCGGTCCTCGGCGCTCAGGCGGACGTTGCGGCTCGACCGGGCGAGTCCGTCGTCGTCTCGCGAGGTCGGGCAGGCGACGATCCGGGTCGGGATCCCGAGGTCGGCGACCATGCGCGTGACGACGAGCACCTGCTGGGCGTCCTTCTGCCCGAAGTAGGCCGCGTCGGCCCCGACCGCGAGCAGCAGCTTCGCGACGACGGTGGCAACGCCGTCGAAGTGCGCGCCGCCGCGGGCCGCGCCCTCGAGCGTCTCGGTGAGAGCGCCCGAGAGGTGCACGGTCGTGGCGAAGCCGCTCGGGTACACCTCGGAGGCTTCGGGGGCGAAGATCAGGTCGACGCCGGCGCCCGCGGCGAGCGCGGCGTCGGCGGCCTCCTGGCGCGGGTAGCCGGAGAGGTCGGCGGCCTCGGTGAACTGGGTCGGGTTCACGAAGATCGACAGCACCACGACGTCGTTCTCGGCGCGCGCCGCGCGCACGAGCGACAGGTGTCCCTCGTGGAGCGCGCCCATGGTCGGCACGAAGCCGACCCGGCCGCGCCCGTCGGCCCGGGCCTCGTCCAGTTCGCGGCGCAGGTCCTGCACGGTGCGGACGATCTTCATCGGGAGCCTTTCTGCTGGGCGGCGAGCGCGCGCGTCGCCGTGACGAGCGCGTCGAAGAGGTCGAGGTCGGACGGTGCGCGCTCCGCGACTGCGGCGCGCTGCCGCGCGACCGTCTCGTCGTCTCCGCGCGCGACGGGACCGGTGAGCGCCGCTGCGGCGCCCTCGCGGGCCCAGTTCGCGAGTGCGGCCTCGGCGAGCGGTGCGAGCGCCTCGCGGGGCACGCCAGCGGTGGCGGCCAGCCGTTCGGCGAGGCCCTCGACCACGACGAGGAAGTTGGCGGCCACCGAGGCCGCCGCGTGATACGCCGGGCGATCCCGCTCGGCGATCCGGAAGACGCGCAGGCCGAGACGCTCGGCGAGCGACTCCGCGGCGGCGCGGGCGTGCTCGTTCGTGCCGTCGATCGCCGCGAAGGCGCCGGCGAAGGCGGTGTCTTCGTCGCTCGTGTCTTCGCCGTTCGTGCCGGTGTCGCCCGCGGTCGGGCTTCCCGTGACCGTGAGCAGCGGGTGCAGGCTGAAGCCGTCCCGGGCTCCGAGCGCTCCGAGGCCGGTCGCGCCCGAGAGGTGCCCGAGCAGCGGTCCGGGCCGGATGGCCGCCGCCGCGTCGGCGATGGCGGCGTCGGGCACGGCGAGCAGCACGAGGTCGACGGGCGAGCCGTCGGGCCCGGTGCCGTCGGCGCCGCGACTCCCGATGGTGACGTCGAGGTCGTCGGCCGCGAGCGCGGCGGCCAGGGCCGCGCTCATGCGGCCCCGGCCCACGATCTGGATCCGCACGGCGCCCGGGTTACAGCTCGATGCCGATGAGGTTCGGCTCGGGCACCAGGATCACGCCGAACTCCGACTGCACGAGCTGGATCACGAAGCGCGCGAGCTGTGCGACGTCCTCGGCCGTGGCCGCTCCGCGGTTGGTGATCGCGAGGGTGTGCTTCTCGGAGATGGACGCGCCGGAGCCCGGGATCCGGAAGCCCTTGGGGATCCCGGCGTTCTCGATGAGCCAGGCCGCCGAGAGCTTGACCTGCGGGGGCTGCGGGGTCGGCGGCACGCGCAGCGGCACGCCGGCCTCGAGCTCCTCGAAAGTGGTCACGGCGGGCGCCGGTTCGAGGCCCTTGACCGGGAACCGGGGCGCGTTCGTCGGCAGGCCGCGGGCGGACCGCTCGGTGATGATCGGGTTGGTGAAGAACGAGCCTGCGCTCCACGTGTCGTGGTCGGCAGCGTCGAGCACCATGCCCTTGGAGGCGCGGAGCCGCAGCACCGAACGGCGCAGTTCGCGGATCGACACCCGGTCGCCGACCGTGACGCCGAGCGCGTCGGCGAGCTGCCCGTAGGCGATGGGGGCGCTCAGCGGGTTGGCGGTGTCTTCGCTCTCGGTGAGCAGCAGGTCGATGGAGAGCACTACGCCCTCGCGGCCGGACTTGATCGAGGAGCTGCGGTAGTCGAGCTCGAGCTCCGCGGCGGGGATGCGCAGCACCTCACCGATCTCGCGATCGAGGAAGGTGATCGAGTGGAGCACGTCGGAGAGCTCCTGGCCGTAGGCGCCGATGTTCTGCACCGGGGCCGCACCGGCGAGCCCGGGGATCCCCGAGAGCGCTTCGATTCCGGCCCAGCCGTGCTCGACGCAGGTCTCGACGAGCTCGTCCCAGTTGTGTCCGGCCTGCACGCGCAGGCGCACCGTTCCGGGTTCGGCGTCGATGCGTTCGATCCCCGTGTTGCGCACGAGCACCGCCGTGCCCTCGAACCCTTCGTCGGCCATGACCGTGTTCGAGCCGCCGCCGAGCAGCAGCCACGGGTCGTCGTACTCCCACAGCTGCAGCGCGGCACGCACCAGCTCGTCGGAGCTGCGCGCCTCGATGAGGTGTTCCGCCGGTCCCCCGACCCGCATGGTGGTCAGCTCGGAGAAGGGCGTGTCGGCCGCGAGGTCGGCGCCCGCGTGCCCGCCCGAGGAGGTCTCGGTCACGCGAAGGCCACCAGCAGCTGCGCCTTGCCGAGCACCGTCTGCCCGTCGAAGACCACCTTGAGGTCGAAGCGCGCGGTGCGGGCTTCGGCGTCGAGGGGGCCGACGGTCGCGGTGACCGTGACCTCGGCGCCGGCTTCGGCATCCACCGGGATGGGGCGGGTGAAGCGCGACTGGTAGTCGACCACGCTGGCCGCGGCGCCGAGGAGCTCGATCGTGGGCGAAGCGGCCGCGCCCATGGTCAGCATGCCGTGCGCGAGCACGCCGGGCAGACCGACCGACTGCGCGACGTCGTCGCGGTAGTGGATCGGGTTGAAGTCGCCCGATGCGCCCGCGTAGCGGACGAGGCGGTCGCGGGTGAGCTCGAGCGTCGCCTCGCTGAACACGTCGCCGGTCGCGAGCGACTCGAAGGTCGGGGTCTGAGCGGTCATTCGTCTCCTCCTCGCACCACGAGCGTCGAGAGCGCGGTCACGACGTGCGCGCCGTCCGCATCGACGATCTCGCTCGACGCGGTGACCATCGAGTGGCCACCGAGCTGCTTGACCGATGCGACGGTGAGCGTCGCGGTGAGCTCGTCGCCCGCGACGATGGGCCGGGTGTAGCTGAAGCGCTGGTCGCCGTGCACGACGCGCGAGAAGTCGATCCCCGCCTCGGGGTCGGCGAGCAGCTGCTGCAGCGTGCTCTCCTGCACCACCACCGCGAAGGTCGGCGGAGCGACCACGTCGGCATAGCCCGCGGCGCGCGCGGCCTCGGGATCGTGATGGATCGAGGCCGAGCTGAGGATGGCACGAGCGAACTCGCGCACCTTCTCGCGTCCGACCTGGTAGGACTCGGTGGGCGGATACGTGCGCCCCTGAATGTCTGGGTTGACCACGACGCCAGTCTAGAAGATGCCGCTGCGCGAGCCCGGAACATGACGCCCGGGCCCGGCAACTGCGGCTGCGATCGCGTCTGCGACTGCGGCCGCAGCCACGGCAGCGACTACTTCTTGCCGCCGAAGAGCCCGCCGAGCAGGTCGCCCAGGCCACCGCCGGCCGACTGCCCGCCACCTGATCCACCACCGAGCAGCCCGCCCAGCAGATCGCCCAGGCCACCGCCGGCCGACTGCCCGCCACCTGATCCACCACCGAGCAGCCCGCCCAGCAGATCGCCGATGCCACCGCCCGAGGTCGGAGCCGATTCCGAGCCCGACTGCTGCTTCGAGAACGCGCCCGAGAGGAACTGCATGACGATGGGGGCGAGCAGCGGGAGCAGCACGGGAATGAGCTTCGCGATGGTCGAATCGCCGCTGTTCGCGCCGAGCGCCTGGGCGACCTCGCCCTGCTTGTCGCCGAGGACGTGGTTGACGATCTTGCCGCCGTCCTCCTCGTCGATCGCGTTGAGGTCGATGGTGCCGGACGCGGGAGCGTGCTTGCCGAGCGCGGCTTCGAGCTTGCCCGCACCCTCAGCGTCCTGCGCGTTGACGGCCATGCCGCCGAGCAGGCCGGGCAGCGCCTGCTGTACCGCCGCGCCCATGGTGCTCTCGTCGACGCCGAAACGCTGGGCGAGATCGCCCAGGGGAATCTGCTGCATGAGGTCGTCGAGGTTCACGGAGTTCTGTGCCATTCGGGTTGCTCCTTCGCGCGGTTCGGTGCCGAGTTCTGGAGCCGCTTCTGCAGCGGATCCGCTCGTCTGGAGGCCAGCGTAGCGGCAGGTCACCGCCACCGCGACGGATCCCGCGCAGATGCGCTGGGGAGGGCGAAGCACTGTAGCCATCGGCAACGATTCTCCGAGAGGTTTGTCGTGCATATCCAAGGATCGGGGCCACCCCTCCAATAGGCTGTTGAGCATGTCGCGCATTCGTAAAGTGCTCATCGCCAACCGCGGCGAGATCGCCGTCCGCATCATCCGCGCCGCGAAAGACAGCGGGATCGCCTCGGTCGCGATCTACGCCGATCAGGATCGCGACGCGATGCACGCCCAGCTCGCCGACGAGGCCTACGCGCTGAACGGAACCACCAGCGCCGAGACCTACCTCGTCATCGACAAGATCCTCGCCGTCGCCCGCCGCTCGGGCGCCGACGCCGTGCACCCCGGCTACGGCTTCCTCGCCGAGAACGCCGAGTTCGCCCGCTCCGTCATCGACGCAGGGCTGACCTGGATCGGCCCGAGCCCCGACGCCATCGAGCGCCTCGGCGACAAGGTCTCGGCGCGCCACGTGGCCGAGAAGGTCGGCGCGCCCCTCGCGGCCGGCACCAGCGACCCGGTCGAGAACGCGGACGAGGTGCTCGCCTTCGCCGACGAGGTCGGTCTCCCCATCGCCATCAAGGCCGCCTTCGGCGGCGGTGGCCGCGGTCTCAAGGTCGCCTACGAGCGCGACGAGGTCGCCGAGCTGTTCGAGTCGGCCACCCGCGAGGCCGTCGCCGCGTTCGGCCGCGGCGAGTGCTTCGTCGAGAAGTACCTCGAGAAGCCCCGCCACGTCGAGACCCAGTGCCTCGCCGACGCCCACGGCAACGTGGTGGTCGTCTCCACCCGCGACTGCTCGCTGCAGCGCCGCCACCAGAAGCTCGTCGAGGAGGCGCCCGCGCCGTTCCTCACCGACGAGCAGATCGAGCAGCTCTACTCCTCGTCGAAGGCGATCCTCAAGGAGGTCGGCTACGTGGGCGCCGGCACCTGCGAGTTCCTCGTGGCGAAGGACGGCACGGTCTCGTTCCTCGAGGTCAACACCCGCCTCCAGGTCGAGCACTGCGTCTCCGAGGAGGTCACCGGCATCGACCTCGTGCGCGAGCAGTTCCGCATTGCCGAGGGCGGCGTCATCGACTACGCCGATCCGATCGCGCACGGCCACTCCTTCGAGTTCCGCCTGAACGGCGAGGATCCGGGCAACGGCTTCCTCCCCGCGCCGGGCCCCGTCGCGCTCTTCCGTCCGCCGCTCGGCCCGGGCGTCCGCGTCGACACCGGCGTGCAGTCGGGCGACGTCATCTCGGGCTCATTCGACTCGATGCTCGGCAAGCTCATCGTCACGGGGTCGACCCGCGAGGAGGCGCTCGAGCGCTCCCGCCGCGCCCTCGACGAGTTCGAGATCCAGGGCCTGCCCACCGTGCTCCCGTTCCACCGCAAGATCGTCCGCGACCCGGCGTTCACCGCGCCCGACAGTCGATTCGGTGTCTACACCCTGTGGATCGAGAACGAGTTCCACAACGACATCGAGCCGTGGGAGGGTGAGGTCGCCCCCGTCGTGCAGGATCCGAAGCGCCAGACCGTGGTGGTCGAGGTCGACGGACGCCGCGTCGAGGTCGTCATGCCCGCCACCCTGATCCCGCTCGCCGACCAGCAGATCACTCGCGGTCCCGCGCCCAAGCGCGCGAAGGGCGCCGGTGTCTCCGCCGCGACGGGCGACTCGGTCGCGGCCCCCATGCAGGCAACCGTCGTGAAGCTCGCCGTCGAAGAGGGCCAGCAGGTCGAGGCCGGCGAACTCGTCGTCGTGCTCGAGGCCATGAAGATGGAGCAGGCGATCTACGCGCACCGCGACGGCGTCGTGCGCGGCATCGACGCACCCCTCGGCCAGACTGTGTCGAACGGCCACGTGCTGCTCAGCATCGTCGACGCCGAGTAACCCAGACGCACAGCGCAAGGCGCCCGGGCTCCGAGGGAGTCCGGGCGCCTTGTGCTGTTCACGCACGGATGCGCCGGGCCTCCCCCAGGAGATCCGCGTTCCTAAGGAGAGATCCGGCGGAATCGTCCTTCTCACGCCGGATCACCTTCGGAAGCGGACCGAGCGACACGAACGCGGTATCAGGATCAGGTACCACACACGCTCACGGCCTCAGCCCACCGCATGCCCCACCACATCCACACATGAAGCAAACAGAACACTCACGCTCAACTTGTAACCGCCCACATGTTAGCGATAGCCTCTCCACATGTCCGATGTGTCACTGCCCGCAGTCCTGCGAACCTTCGAATCCCAGCGAATCGCGTCAAGCCGCAAACTCGCCTCTCTCGAAGCGGACCTCGCAGCAGAGCAGGCTCTCCAGGAACATCTGGCCCAGGCTATCCAGGCAATTCAGGCGATGACCCGCAATGACGAATCCAACGCGACCCAGGACGCGTCGGCGGCTCCCCTTCTCCCGCCTGCGCCCGCAGGAGAGGACTTCGATTTCCGCCTCGAAGGCGGCCGGGTGAGATCGGTCGAGATGGTTCGATTCGTCGTGGAGGAATCCCGCTCCGGTCTGACACGGGAAGAACTCCACCAGGCGTTCTTCGCACGCTGGGGCGAGCAGACCTGGATCAACCCGAGGAACGCGTTGAGCACGGCGATCGCACGCGCTGTCGAACGCGGCATCGTCCGCGAAGGCAAAGACGGCAAGCTCCGGCGTGCGAAGTGACCGACCTCGCGGCTTTTCCAGCCCGAAGCTCGGTGTTCGTCGATGAGTCAAAAGCCAGGGAGTTCATCCTGGCCGCGAGCTTCACCTCGAGTTCCTCGCACGCGGAGACGAACCAAAAACTGCGCGGACTCGTCCGCAGAGGTCAACGTCGCATTCATTTCAAGAGCGAATCCGATTCTTCTCGGAAACGCCTACTGTCCGAGATGGCAGCCCTCGACGTCACGGCTCAGGTGTACATCGCACCGCATCAGGTTCCAGCCGCGGCACGGACCCAATGCCTCGAACACCTCATCGATGATCTCGTCGATTCGTCGGCATCGCGTCTGATCCTCGAACGCGATGAATCCGTCCAGGTTTCCGACCGACGCGTCATACGAGCACGCTTGGATCAGAGGAACTACCGCCGCAGCCTCTCCTACGATCACGCCTCACCGCACGAATATCCGCTGCTCTGGGTCAGCGACGCGGTTGCGTGGTGCTGCCAGGCCGGCGGGGATTGGCGCCGCCGCTCCGAACCTCTGATCGGCGGCGTCGTACGCCTTGCCGAATAGGCCGGGAAAGAGCGCGAGCCCGGCTCGTCGTACCGTCCGGAAGACTGCCAGGCTCACTTCTTGGGGCTACTGCCCCGCGCTCCTCCAGAATAGCATCGAACGTTCGTGGGTGCTCGATGCCCCGGCGTCCGAAGGAGATCCGCGTTCCGAAGGAGCAATCCGGCGGAATGGTCCTTCTCACGCCGGATCTCCTTCGGCGGGCCAGGCAGGCCGGGCCTGCCAGGCAGCAGCCGCAGCAGCCGCCTAGAACTCCCAGTCGGCACCGGCCGCGATGGGCCACGACCACGCGACGGCGGCCGCCGCCAGCATGCGCGGATCCCGCGCCTCGACGCGTCCCGCGAGCGCGAGCGCCGCGAGCGACGTCGAGCCGAGGTGCGCCGCGCCGAGCGCGTCGATGTCGAGCACGAGGTCAGCAGCGCCACCAGCGCCACCAGCACCAAGAACACCACCAGCACCGACCCGCTCCACGGACGCGGGCCCGAACGCCTCCGCCACGGTGACGCGCCAGCGCCCCGCGTTCTCGGGGATCAGCGCGTCGTGCACGTCGAGCACCAGGTCGATGGGTGCCGCGTAGCGGCGGGCGGCGAGGGCGGCGGGCAGGTCGAGGATCCGCACCCAGACGAGGTCGCGCAGGCGCGGTTCGGCGGCCCGCACGTCGATGAGCAGGTGCATGATCGGGTCGTCGACGGGCAGCATGTCGACGGCCGCGCGGTTCGTGAGGTCGAGGTCGAGCAGCAGACTCCAGAGCCGGTGCGCCGCAGCGGGGGTCAGGGCGACGATGTCTCGCACCTCCACCGTGCCGTCGGGTACCGCGCCGTCCCAGTTGACGGATCGCCGGAACCGCGCGTACCCCTGCGCCTGCCCTGACGCGTCGCTCACGACGAGGAGCCGCAGCGCCTCCTTGCCGCGGTGCAGGATCGCCGGGTCGGCGTCCTGCGCGCGGCGCAGCTCCGGGGTCTCCCAGGTGGCCCATCCCGGGCGACCGATCCCGGCGGGCACCTGCGCGACCGAGCGGTGCAGCGCGTCGACGAGGTCGCCGTGCGCCTCGGGGTCCCAGGTGAGGAATTCGCCGCGGAGGGCGTCGGATCCTTCCACCGGGCGCAGCTCGGCGCCCCGCGGCACCGTGAGCGACAGGGTGGGCGCCGCGTGACCGTACCCGAAGCGGCCGTAGATCCCCGCCTCGGCGGCGTTGAGCACCGACAGCGATTCCCCGCGTCCGCGCGCCTCGGCGAAGTGGTGGGCGATCATCGATCGGAGCAGGCCGCGCCTGCGGTGGCTCGGGTGCACTCCGACCCAGGTCACCCAACTGCACGCGGTCTCGTCGCCGGGCACCGGGAAGGCGCGCAGGTCGTAGGCGCCGTACATCCCGGCGAGGGCGTTCGCGGGCGCCAGGGATCCTGCGGGCGGCTCGACGGCTTCGATGCCCCACATCCGTCCCCAGGGCAGCGGGCTGGGCAGCGGCCGCAGCTCGTCGAGGCCGTGCTCGATGGGGAACGCCCACGTGTCGACCTCGAGCACGTCGTCGAGACGGGCGCGGTCGTCGAGCGGGATGATGCGGTAGCCGTCGGGAAGGGTCATGCCTCCAGTATCGCGAGGAAGGCTCAGAGGTCGCGAGCCTGCCACCAGCCGAAGGCGATCCAGAACCCGATCGTGTCGACGAGGATCCCGGCGAGGAACAGCCACAGCTCGGCTCCCGCGATGCTCGGCGCGAGGCCCATCAGGTAGAAGCCGCCGAAGACGAGGATCGCCGATACGACGAACACGGGGATCGTCAGCGGGTGCGCGCGATCGCTGCGCGGGGCGAAGAGCCCCTCCCCCTCACGGGCGGGCCGGTGGGCCGCGACGGTCTCGGCGGTCTCGGTCGTGGTGCGCTCGTCGGACACGGATCCTCCATTCGTTCATGCACGAATACTTGGTGCATGAAATAACCATACGCCCAGGAACCGATCCGCGATAATCGAGGGATGACCGCAGCGGACCCGCTCTCCCTCGACCACCAGGTGTGCTTCGCCCTGACCGTCGCCTCGCGCAGCATCGTCTCGGCGTACAAGCCGGTGCTCGACCCCCTGGGGATCACGCACCCGCAGTACCTGGTGCTGCTCGCCCTCTGGGAGCACGAACGGCTCAGCCTCGGCAGTCTCGCGACGCTCCTGCATCAGGACGCGTCGACGCTGTCCCCGCTCATCAAGCGACTGGAGCAGCAGGGGCTGCTCGCGCGGCAGCGATCCGCCGCGGACGAGCGCCGTCTCGACATCACGCTCACCGACGCCGGGCGTGCGCTGCGCACCCGCGCGCTCGAGGTCCCGCCGCAGATGGCGCAGCGGCTCGACATGACCGAGGACGAGCTGCGCGAGCTCCACGGGTCGATGATCCGCCTCATCGACGCGAGCCGCAGCTCGGTCGGCGAGCCGCCGATCGCGGCGAGTCGCGGGGAATAGGCGCCCGAGCGCCCCGGTTGCACTCCGCATGACTGCCGTTCCGCTCTCCGTGCTCGATCTCGCCGCAATCGAAGAGGACGGAGACATCCGGTCGGCGCTGTCCCACTCGGTCGATCTGGCCTGCGCGGCCGAGGCCGGCGGCTACCGCCGGGTCTGGTACGCCGAGCACCACAACATGCCCTCGATCGCATCGAGCGCGACCTCGGTGCTCATCGCGCACATCGCGGCGCACACGAGCACGATCCGCCTGGGTGCCGGCGGGATCATGCTCCCGAACCACTCGCCGCTCGTGATCGCCGAGCAGTTCGGCACCCTCGCCGAACTGCACCCCGGCCGCATCGACCTCGGCCTCGGGCGCGCGCCGGGCAGCGACGGCGCCACCTTCCGCGCGCTGCGCCGCACGCACTCCGCGTCCGAGAGCTTCCCGAGCGACGTGCTCGAGCTGCAGGCCTACCTGTCCGACGAGCTGCCGCGCGCGGCCGTCAACGCCTACCCCGGCCGCGGCACGAAGGTGCCGCTCACGGTCCTCGGGTCGAGCATGTTCGGCGCGAGCCTCGCCGCGCAGCTCGGCCTCCCCTACGCCTTCGCCTCGCACTTCGCACCGCAGGCGCTGACGGGCGCCGTCGCGCACTACCGCGCCACCTACCAGCCGAGCGAGGGGCACCCCGAGCCGCACGTGATCGCGGGCGTCAACGTGGTCGCGGCCGAGACCGATGAGGCGGCCGAGGCGCTCTTCGCCCGCGCCGAGCTCGACCGGGTCCGCCGATTCCTGTCGCGCGGGCGCGAGCGCGAGCTCACGGCCGACGAGGCGGCGCCGCTCCTGGACACTCCCGCCGGGCAGGAGATCCGCGGGATGCTGCGCTACACCGCGATCGGCGGACCGAAGCGCGTGCGCGAGGAGCTGGAGGCGTTCGCGAAGCACGCGGACGCCGACGAACTGATCACCGTGCACGTCGCGCCGACGCGGGCCGAGCAGCTCGTCTCACTGCGGATCGCGGCTCCTGAGGCCACGATCGACGAGGCGTCCGCGGCCTGACCCGGGCGCCCGCGGCGCCGCGCCGGGCCGTGAGTCAGAACTCCTCGTAGACCGCGGGGTCCTGATCCTTCAAGCGGCCGTCGGAGCGGCCGAGCGCGGTGATCTCGGAGACCTCCTCTGCCGAGAGCCCCACATCGGCGGCCCGCAGGTTCTCGGCCTGCCGGCCCGGATCCGCGGACTTCGGGATCGGCACCGCGCCACGGGCGACGTGCCAGGCCAGGATCGCCTGCACGGGCGAGATGCCATGGGCTGCGGCGATGCGCTGCACCACGGGTTCCGCGGCCATGATCGGCCCACGCCCCACGGGGCTCCACGCCTCCGTGATGATGCCGCGCTCGCGGTGGTACGCCAGCTGCTCCTCCTGCGGGAAGAACGGGTGCAGCTCGATCTGGTTGACCGACGGCCGCATGCCCGTCTCGGCCTCGAGCCGTTCGAGGTGCTCGGGCAGGAAATTGGAGACGCCGATGTGCCGCACGAGCCCGCGCTCGCGCGCCTCGATGAGCGCGCGCCAGGCAGCGACGAAGTCGCCGCTGATCGGGTTCGGCCAGTGGATCAGGTACAGGTCGATACGGTCGAGGCCGGTGCGGAAGACACTCTCCTGGATCGTGCGGAGCGCGGCGTCGGTCGCGTGATGCCGACCCGGGAGCTTGCTCGTGACGATCAGCTCGTCGCGGTCGACCGCGGCGTCGCGCACCCCGCGCCCCACCGCTCCCTCGTTCTCGTAGTTGAACGCGGAATCGATGAGGCGGTAGCCCGCCTCGATGCCGCTCCTGACCGCCGCGGCGCCCGCAATGCCGTTCAGGCGGTAGGTGCCGAAGCCGATCGGGGGAAGCACGAGGCCGTCGTGCGAGCGCTGCTCAGTCATGCGGTCAGCCTACGCCCGGCCGCCGGCCCGACTAGGCCGTCTTGACGTGCACGACGCCCTTCATCTCGGGATGGATCGAGCACAGGTACGCGTAGTCGCCGGCCTTGGCGAACCGGTGCGTGTAGCTGCCCTCGCGCTGCAGTTTGCTCGCGAACTCCCCGTCGGACTGGATCACGTCGTGCTGGTCCGGGCCGATGAACTCCCACCGCACGGCCTGCCCCGGGGCGATCGAGACCTCGGCGGGCTCGTACGCGTTGTCGACGACCTTCACGGTGACCGCGGCCTGCACGCCGTCGTCGGACGGCACGAACTTCGGCTTCGCCGGGGTGCAGCCGACGAGCGCCGCGGCGCCCACGCCGACGAGCCCGAGCGCGCCGCCGAGCAACGCGCGTCGACCGAGGACCGCGTTCGCCGCGGGACGGCGAGTGCTCACGGCGCCGCTCACCGCTGGTGCAGGGCGCGGGCCGCGTCGGTGATCGCACCCGTCATCGACGGGTAGACCGTGAACGCCGAGGCGACCTGGTCGACCGTGAGCCGGTGCTCGACGGCGAGCGCGAGGCCGAAGATGAGCTCGCTCGCGCGGTGGGACACGATGACGCCGCCGATGACGGTGCCGGAGGCCTGCCAGGCGAACAGCTTCACGAAGCCGTCGGTGAAGCCGATCATCTTCGCGCGCGGGTTCACGCTGAGCGGGATCGTGTGCGAGATGGCCTTGGCCATGTCGCTCGCGTCGGCGAGGCTGTGCTCGTTCCAGCCGACGGTCGCGATCTCGGGGTAGGTGAAGACGTTCGACGAGACGTTGCGCAGATCGATGGGGCGCACGAAGTCGCCGAGCGCGTGCATGATCGCAGTGCGCCCCTGCATCGCCGCGACCGACGCCAGCGGGTAGAAGTCGGTGCAGTCGCCGGCCGCGTAGATCGACGGGATCGAGGTGCGCGCGACCTTGTTGACGTGGATGTGCCCGCTCTCGGTCAGGCCGACACCGGCCTCCTCGAGGCCGAGCCCCGCGGTGTTGGGGATCGAGCCGACGGCCATGAGGCAGTGCGACGCTTCGATGGTGCGGCCGTCGGAGAGCTCGACGAGCACGCCGTTCTCGGTGCGGGTGACGGAGTCGGCGCGCGACTTCGACATGACGTTCATGCCGAGGCGCTTGAATTCGCGCTCGATCACGGCCGCCGCGTCCTTGTCCTCGCCGGGGAGCACCTGCTCGCGGCTCGACACGAGGGTGACCTCGGCGCCGAGGGTGCGGTAGGCGTTCGCGAACTCGGCACCGGTGACGCCGGAGCCGACGACCACGAGATGCTCGGGGATCGCGGGCAGGTCGTACAGCTGCTTCCAGGTGAGGATCCGCTCGCCGTCGGGCTTCGCGCTGTCGAGCTCGCGCGGGCTCGCGCCGACCGAGACGACGATGGTGTCGGCCTCGATGCGGTCGAAGTCGGTGCCCTCGGCGCCCGCCGTGGTCGCCACGACCACGGCGTTGGGGCCGTCGAGGCGGCCCTCGCCGTGCACGATGCGCACGCCGGCCTGCTCGAGGGTGCGGTGCATGTCGTCGGACTGCGCCGCCGCCATGGCGAGCAGGCGCTTGTTGACGGCCTTGAGGTTGACGGCGATCTCGGGGCGCACGGGCTTGCCGTCGCCGCCGGGCACGAACGCCTGCACGCCGAGCTTGCCCGAGTCGCGCACGGCCTGCACGCCGCCGGCCGTTCCGATGAGGCTCTTGGAGGGGACCACGTCGGTGAGCACGGCGGCCCCGCCGACGCCGACTCTCTCGATGAGGGTCACTTCGGCCCCCAGCTGGGCGCCCGCGAGCGCCGCCTCGTATCCGCCGGGACCGCCGCCCAGCACCGCGATCCGGTGCTTCCGATCGAACGCATTCGCCATGCCTCACAGTCTATGCGCCCGCGCGCCCCTCCGGCTGTCCGGGATGCCGGGCGACCGGGGCCGTCATCTTCACCGTCGGGGCATACCTCTCCGCGTAGACTCGGACACCGAATCGCACCGGGGGGACAGCTCGGAGCGTGGCCTGCGCACCGCTGCCCGAAGGAGACGTCACCGATGACCCCCACGCTTGAGAACCAGCTCGAACGCGATCCGGGCATGCCGGCGAGCAGTTGGCGGTTGCGCAGCGATGCGTGGGAGTTCCTGCGCTTCGCCGTGAAGCGGATCGCGCTCGAGGGGAACTCGGGCGATGCGCTCGCGAGCGACGGCGAGATCCGCCGCTCCCTGCGAGCGCTCGAGACGATCGAGCTCTACTGGGCCGGCTTCGGCCAGCGCTACGTGCGCCAGATCGGCGAGCTGCTGGCGCAGGGCGATGCCGCGGGCGCTCTCGATCGCATCGGCCGGGTGGTCCACCGGCTGCGCCGCACCACCGTCCCGGGTTCGGCGGAGGACTCGTTCGACGACGCGGAGCTCGCGGAGCAGCAGGACGATCAGGATCCCCGCCCGCGCTTCGAGGTGCTGCTCGTCGACGAGACGACCGCGGGCGACCGCGACGCGCTCTACGCCGAGGCCCAGCGACTGCGCACCAGCGCCGACGCGTTCATCTACGACTTCGTGATCGTGCCGTCCGCCGACGACGCCATCGCCGCGCTGCTCACCAACCCCAACATCCTCGCCTGCATCGTGCGCCCCGGGTTCAGCGACCGCAGCCGCCAGGCGCTGAGCCGCGACCTGCGCGACTCGATCGAGCTGGCGCATCAGCAGCAGCCGGGGGCGGCACCCGCGTCCTCGCGGAGCGCGCTCGCCTCGGTGCACCGGGTCATGCAGCTCGCCGACACGCTCGCCGCGCTGCGACCGGAGGTCGACCTGTACCTCGTCGCGGGCGCCCACATCGAGGACCTCGCGGGCGCGCTCACGCACCGGTTCCGCCGCGTGTTCCGCCGGGAGGATCAGCTCGAGCTCCACCTCTCGCTGCTGCGCCGCGTCTCCCACCTCTACGACACCCCGTTCTTCTCGGCGATCCAGGATCATGCCCGCCGTCCGGTCGGCGTGTTCCACGCGCTCCCGGTCGGCCGCGGCGGCTCGGTCGTCAGTTCGAAGTGGATCCGCGATCTCGCCGATTTCTACGGCATGAACCTGCTGCTCGCCGAGACCTCGGCCACTTCGGGCGGGCTCGATTCGCTGCTCGCGCCGACGGGCGCGATCAAGAAGGCGCAGGATCTCGCGGCCCGCGCGTTCGGCGCGCACCGCACCTTCCTCGTGACCAACGGCACCTCGACCGCGAACAAGATCGTGCACCAGGCGCTCGTCGAGCCCGACGACGTGGTGCTCGTCGACCGCAACTGCCACAAGTCCCACCACCACGCCCTCATGCTCACGGGCGGGCGCACCGCCTACCTCGAGGCGTACCCGCTCAACGACTTCGCGTTCTACGGCGCTGTTCCGCTCAGCCGGATCAAGCAGCTGCTCCTCGACTACCGGGCCGCGGGCCGGCTCGACGAGGTCCACATGATCACGCTGACGAACTGCACCTTCGACGGCATCGTCTACGACCCCGAGCGTGTGATGGCCGAGTGCCTCGCGATCAAGCCCGACCTCGTGTTCCTCTGGGACGAGGCCTGGTTCGCGTTCGCGGCGTTCCACCCCGTGACCCGGCGCCGCACCGCGATGGCCGCGGCGAAGCGGCTCGAGGGCCGGCTCCGCTCCGCGGCGCACGCGTCCGCGTACGAGGAGCAGCGCGCGCGCCTCTTCGATCCCGAGACCGGCGCGCCGCGCGACGACGCGGCCTGGCTGTCAGAACGGCTGCTGCCCGCGCCCGACGCCCGGATCCGCGTGTACGCCACCCAGTCGACCCACAAGACGCTGACCGCGCTGCGACAGGGATCCATGATCCACGTGTACGACCAGGACTGGGCGCTCGAGGCCGAGTACGCGTTCCACGAGGCGTTCATGACCCACACCTCGACCTCGCCGAACTACCAGATCCTCGCCTCGCTCGACCTCGGCCGGCGCCAGGTGGAGCTCGAGGGCTTCGAACTGGTGCAGCGCCAGCTCGACCTCGCGACGAGCCTCGCGCAGGCCGTCGCGCGGCACCCGCTGCTGCGCCGCACCTTCCGGGTGCTGACCGCCCACGACCTCGTCCCCGCCGACTACCGCGAGAGCAGCAGGCCGATGCCGCTGCGCGACGGGCTGGCCGAGATGTGGCGGGCCTGGGACGACGACGAGTTCGTCGTGGACCCGAGCCGGGTCACCATCGAGATCACGCGCACGGGCGTCGACGGCGACACGTTCAAGCACCAGTACCTCATGGACCAGTACGGGATCCAGGTCAACAAGACGAGCCGCAACACCGTGCTGTTCATGACCAACATCGGCACCTCGCGCAGCGCGATCGCGTACCTCATCGAGGTGCTCGTGAAGCTCGCGCAACGGTTCGAGCGGGATCGCGTCGCCCACGGTCTGCCGCCCGTCGCGTCCGACGCGGAGGAGATGCCGCCGCTGCCCGACTTCAGCGCGTTCGCGCCGGCGTATGCGCACGGTTCCGGGCTGCCGGACGGCGACCTGCGTTCCGCGTTCACCGACGGGCAGCGCCGCCAGCTGATCGAGTACGTCACGCCGGAGGAGCTGCGCGAGCGCGTCGGCCGCGGCGAGGAGCCGGTGTCCGCCGGGTTCGTGACGCCCTACCCGCCCGGGTTCCCCGTCCTCGTCCCCGGCCAGGTGATCACGGCCGAGGTGCTCGACTTCATGGCCGCGCTCGACACCCGCGAGATCCACGGCTTCGACCCGGCGAAGGGCTACCGCGTCATCCGCTAGGCTTCCCCGGTGCTCGCTGCCCTGAAGTCCCCACGCCTCCTCACCCGGGAAGTGCTCGCGGGACTCGTCGTCGCGCTGGCGCTGATCCCCGAGGCGATCTCGTTCTCGATCATCGCGGGCGTGGACCCCAAGGTCGGCCTGTTCTCGTCGTTCATCATGGCGGTCACCATCGCGTTCGTGGGCGGCCGGCCGGCGATGATCAGCGCGGCCACCGGCGCCGTCGCCCTCGTGATCGCGCCCGTGGCCCGTCAATACGGCTTCGACTACTTCATCGCCACGGTGCTGCTCGCAGGCGTGTTCCAGATCGTGCTCGGCGCGCTCGGCGTCGCGAAGCTGATGCGGTTCATCCCGCGCAGCGTCATGGTCGGTTTCGTCAACGCGCTCGCGATCCTCGTCTTCGCCGCCCAGTTCCCGCAGCTCATCGGGGTGCCGTGGATGGTCTACCCGCTCGTCGCGGGCGGCCTCGCGATCCTGATCCTGCTGCCGCGGATCACGCGGGTCGTGCCCGCCCCGCTGGTGACCGTCGTCGTCATCACCGTGCTGGTCGTCGTGTTCGCGATCAACGTGCCGACCGTGGGCGATCAGGGCGAGCTGCCGCGCAGCCTGCCCGAACTGTTCGTGCCGAACGTGCCGCTGACCTGGGAGACGTTCACCACCATCGCACCGTTCGCCCTGGGCATGGCCCTCGTGGGGCTCATGGAGTCGCTCCTCACCGCGAAGCTCGTCGACGACATCACCGACACGCACTCGAACAAGACCCGCGAGTCCTGGGGGCAGGGCGTCGCCAACATCGTCTCGGGCCTCTTCGGAGGCATGGGCGGCTGCGCCGTCGTCGGGCAGACGATGATCAACGTGAAGGTGTCGGGAGCCCGCACCCGCATCTCGACGTTCCTCGCGGGCGCCTTCCTCCTGATCCTGGTCGTCGCGCTCGGCGACGTGGTGGCCGTGATCCCGATGGCCGCGCTCGTCGCCGTCATGATCGTCGTATCTGCGAGCACCTTCGACTGGCACTCGGTGCGCCCGTCGACACTGAAGCGCATGCCGCTCAGCGAGACCCTGGTGATGGTGGCGACCGTGGTCGTCGTGCTCGCGACCCACAACCTCGCGATCGGCGTGGTCGCCGGGGTGTTCGTCGCGTCGGTGCTGTTCGTGCGGCGCGTGGCCCGCGTCGTCTCGGTCGAGCGCGAGCTCACCGAGGTCGACGGGCTGCCTCAGGCGCGCTACACCGTGACGGGCGAGCTGTTCTTCGCGTCGAGCAACGACCTCACGACCCAGTTCGCGTACGCCGAGGATCCGGCGCGCGTCGTCGTCGACCTCAGCCGCTCGCACGTGTGGGACGCGTCGAGCGTCGCCGCGCTCGACGCCGTGGTCACCAAGTACGGCCACCGCGGCACGACCGTCGAGATCGTCGGAATGAATCCGATCTCGAACGACTTCCACGCCCGGCTGAGCGGCGGGCTCGGCGCGAGCTGATCCCGGCGCGTCACTCGTAGCTCTCGCGCACCACGTCCAGGTGCATCCACGAGGTCACGGTGCTGACCCCGTCGAGGGCTCGGATCCCGTCGAGGGCGGAGTGCAGGGAGCGGAGCGTGGGGCCCGAGATGGTCATCACGATGTCGAACTGGCCGACCGCGACCGCGCCGAACTCGACGGCGGGCATCGCCCGCAGCGCGTCGATCAGTTCCGGGTTCTCGCCGCTCAGCCGGAGGCTCGCGCCCATCTGCATCCGGCGCGCCGGGCCCGGATCATCGAGCTCGCAAGTGACCCGCAGCATGCCGCTCTGCGTGAGCCGTGCCAGCCGCGCGCGCACCGCACCGACCGAGAGCCCGACCTCGCTTCCGAGCTCGCGATACGGCATCCGCCCGTCTTCGCGCAGTAGAGCGATGATCCGCGCGTCGGTCCCGTCGGGCGAGGGGAAGACGGTCTCGGTGAGTTCGCTCGCCGTCTCGAACCTGCTCTTGAAGATCCGGACGAACTGGGAGTTCGCGGTCTCACGCACTCCGGGCACTGCGCGGATCCGGGCCAGCAGCTCATCGAGATGCGCCCGGCTCTCCGCCCCCACCTCGACGACCACGTCGCAATTGCCCGCGACCGCGGTGATGAAGGTCGCCTCGCGGAAGCGGTGGAGCGCCTCGAGCACCGGAGCGGTCGCACCGTCGACCCAGATCATCACGTCGCAGAAGGTGTGGATCCCGAGCAGTGCCGGATGCACGTTCGCCACGATCCGCATCGCCCCGCTGTCCAGCAGCGTGCGCATCCGTTCCTGGACCCGACGCCGCGGGACGTCGAGCCGACGCGCGATCTCGCTGACCGGCAGCCGTCCGTTGTCGCGCAGTGCATCGATCAGTGCTCCGTCGAAGTCCATGCCGCCACTTTCTCGTCACCGATTCGTTATACAGAATCTTGCATCGCCGCGCGATCAGTTTTGCACAAGCGAGCCCGATCTGATCATCATCGAAACATCGAGAATGCTCGATTCGGTCAAAAATGCTTGAAATGGGCGCGATCATCCGCATTTCTGCGCTCGCACCGCTCTCCGCTTCCCGCTACTGTCGTCCCTGCGCACCGTCCCAGCGCTGCGCGAGTCACCCGAAGGAGGGCCCGTGGACACACCCGCAGCGCCAGCAGCAACGCCGCTGCTCGATGCGCGCAACCTGCACAAGAGCTACGGAGATCGGTCCGTGCTGCGCGGCGTCGATCTCTCGATCCGTCCCGGGCAGGTCAAGGCCATGCTCGGTCCGAGCGGTTCGGGCAAGTCCACGACGCTCCGCCTCATCAATCTGCTGGAACGCGCCGACCAGGGGACCATCGAGATCGATGGCCAGCGGCTGGGCACCGTCGGCGGGCCCGGGTCCGAACGCCCGGCACCCGAGCGGATCCTCGCGAAGCAGCGGCAGTCCGTCGGCATGGTGTTCCAGCAGTTCAACCTCTTCCCGCACCTGAACGCGACGCGGAACGTGATGAGCGGGCTGACCACGGTGCAGCGCGTGCCGCACCGCGAGGCCGAGGAGCGCGCCGTGATGATGCTCGAGCGGGTCGGCCTCGGCGCCCACGCCGGCAAGTACCCCTCGGAGCTCTCCGGCGGGCAGCAGCAGCGCGTCGCCATCGCCCGCGCCCTGGTGATGGAGCCGAAGCTCATGCTCTTCGACGAGCCCACCAGCGCGCTCGACCCGGAACTCGTCGGCGAGGTGCTCCGCGTGATGGAGGGCCTGGCCCGCGACGGGATGACCATGCTCGTCGTGACCCACGAGACGCGCTTCGCGCGCCGGGTCGCCGACGAGGTCGTCCTGTTCGACGACGGCGTCATCGTCGAGCAGCAGGAGCCCGAGGGCTTCTTCGAGAATCCGCAGAGCGAGCGCACCAAGGAGTTCCTCCGTCATGTCCACTGATCAGAACCACGCGGCTGTTCCCGTTCCGACCCCGACGATCGCCGACGTGCGCGAGTACGTCACCTGCCGGGCCGACGACCTCGAGGCAGCCGGCCCGGCGATCGCAGATCGCAGCGTCCGGGGCGCCGAGGTGTTCATGGCCGACCTGGCTCCGCGCACCGAGCCCCTCGCGGCGTCCTCCGAGGATCGCGAGCGTCTGCTCGCCGCGCTCCGCGCCGCCCGGGTGCGGCGCGTCCACTCCTCCTACTGGGCGGCCCCGACTCCCTTCGTCGCGGACGTGGGCTACGGGGAGCTCGTCGAACGGTTCGAGGGCAGCGAGAAGGTCCGCGAGTACTTCGGCGACCTCACCGGTGACCACATGTTCGGCCGGTGGCGCGACGAGTACGCGCTCGCCCGCGATCTCGGCGCGGACGCCTACGTGTTCCACCTGATCGACTACATGCCCGTCGACGGCGCCTGGGCGTTCTCGGTCGACCGACGAGCGGTGCTCGACGCCATGATCGTGCTCACCCAGCGATTCCTCCGCGTGCTCGAGCAGCACGGCCTCATCGACGCCGCCTCCCCCGTGATCGAGCTGGAGAACGCCGGCTGGGGACTTGAGTTCGGCGCGCAGACGGCGGACGACTTCGCCCAGGTGTTCGCGGAGGTGCACGATCCGTCGGACCGCCTGCGCCTGGGCTGGGACCTCAACCACCTCCTGCACGCCACCGGGCTGCGCGGCGGCGCCGGATCCTTCCTGCTCCCCGACGTCGAGCTGACGCCCGCGATGCGGGAGCTGGAGCGGAAGGCCGGAGGCGATATCCGGGCCCTGTCCGCGGAGTGGATCGCGCTGAACGTGCTCGACGAGCGGCTCGTCGACCGGGTCTCGGCGCTGCACCTCTCCGACTGCCCGGCGAAGGAGGTCGAGTACTTCCGCAACGGCCTGCTCGCTCCCGAGTACGCCATCGAGGGGACCGTGGAGGAGCGCGCCGACGCGGGACTCCGCATCGTGCTCGACCACTACGACAACCACGTCTGCCTGGGCGACGGCGTCCTCGATCCGGCCGAAGTCCGCCGGGTCATCGCCGCCCTCGCCGACCGGCACCCGCTCATGCTCCTGCACGAGCTGAAGAACGCGCCGGACGTCTGGGCCGAGCTGGATCGCCAGCGCGCCCGGCTCTGGTCGGACGCGCCCGCGAGCGCCGTCTGACTCCGGCGCCGCCCACCCTCATCAGGCACCACCCGTTTCATCCCGCACCACACACGAACACGGAATCGAAGGAGATCCCCATGCGACACCGCGCGAAGATCCTGGCCGGCATCGGCGCCGCAGCGATCCTGGCTGCGTCCCTCACGGCCTGCAGCTCGGACGCCCCGACCGACGGCTCGAAGGGCGGCCCAGCGGGCCTGCACGAGGCCGGCGTGCTCAACGACTGCGTCGCACTGAGCTACGAACCGCTCGAGTACTACGAGAACGGCACGAGCGGGAAGGTCATCGGCTGGGACGTCGACGCCGCGCGCGAGGTCGGCAAGCTCCTCGGCGTCGAGACCAAGGTCAACGTGATGGACTTCGACGGTCTGATCCCGGGGCTGCAGTCGGGCAAGTGCGACCTCGTCTGGTCGGGCGCCTACGTCAACGAGAAGCGCGTCCAGGTGGCCGACGCGGTGCCCGTGCTGCGCACCGGTACCGAGGTCGTGCTGCGGAGCAGCGTCGCGGGGCGGGTGAAGGATCCGCTCGATCTCTGCGGGTTGAGGCTCGCCGCGCAGACCGGCACCGAGGACGAGGCGCACGTCAAGGAAGTCAGCGACACGTGCACCGCCGCCGGGAAGAAGGCGATCGAGGTCACCGGATATCCGGGATCGGTCGACGCCGTGCCGGCCATCCGCAGCGGCAAGCTCGACGGCCTCGCGGACACCACCGTGCTGGCGGCGACGCTCGCCAAGAAGAACGACGATCTGAAGGCCGTGCCCGGCCTCTTCCCCTCGAGCTACTGGTTCGGCGCGTTCACGAACAAGGGCAGCAAGCTCTCGCCCGAGGTCGAGCAGGCGATCCACACCCTGATCGAGAACGGCACGCTCGCGAAGCTCGCCGAGAAGTACGGCCTGAACCCCGACGACGTCGCGAAGGTCGACACGAAGGCGCTGTAGCCGACCGGTGCCCCGCGCTCCGGCGCGGGGCACCCATCGAATGAGGTTGAAATGAGCTTTGATCCGTCCATCTTCTGGGAGCAGCTGATCTCCCCGGTCTACCTGCAGGGCGCCGTGGTCGCGGTGCTGGTCGCCCTCGGCAGCCTCGTGCTGGCCGTCGCGATCGGGCTCGCCATCGCCCTCATGAAGTCGTCCAAGAGCCGGGTGGCGCTCGCGTCGGCGAACACCTACCTGTGGTTCTTCCGCGCGCTGCCCTCCATGCTGCTCCTGCTCATCTGCTGGAACGCCCTTCCGCAGCTGATCCCGGCGCTCCGCAGCGACTGGTACAACCCGTTCATCGCGGCGATCCTCGCGCTCGGCATCAGCGAGGCGGCCTACGTCGCCGAGATGCTCCGCTCGGCGCTGATGTCGGTCGACGACGGGCAGCGGCTCGCGGCCCGCGCGCTCGGCATGACCCCGGTGCAGGCCTTCTTCAAGGTCATCGTGCCGCAGGCCACCCGGATCGCGCTTCCCCCGCTCGGTAACGAGCTCGTCGCCCTCGTCAAGCTCACCGCGATCGCGAGCGTGATCTCGCTGCAGGAGCTGCTGCGCGTGGCGACGATCGGCGTGCAGGCGACCTACCGCTACGCCGAGTACTACGCGGTCGCGATCATCTACTACCTGGTCGTCGTCTCGCTCATCATGATCCTCCAGAGCGTGCTCGAGAAGCGCTTCCGGTGGACCTCGAAGAAAGGCCGGATCGCCCGGTGAACGACATGAATCAGCACCCGACCGCCCTCGACCGCTGGCGCGGGCTCTTCCCGACGCCGAAGCCGGTGCTCGCGATGCTCCACCTCGGCGGCGACGGCCCCGTCGAGAAGGTGGCCCGTGCACGCGCCGAGGCGAGCATCCTCGCCGACGGCGGCGTCGACGCGGTGATCGTCGAGAACTACTTCGGCGACTCGGACGACGTGCGGCGCGCACTCGAAGCCGTCTGCGCCGACGCGCCGACGACCGTGATCGGCCTGAACGTGCTGCGCGACCACGAGCTGGCGTTCGCCCTCGCCGAGGAATTCCCGGTCGGCTTCGTGCAGCTCGACTCGGTCGCCGGCCACCTCGAGCCCGCTGACGACGATGAGTATGCGGCTCGGCTCGCGGAGCGCCGCTCGTCCAGCCGGGCGCTCGTGCTCGGCGGCGTCCGGTTCAAGTACCAGCCGGTCCGCTCCGGGCGCACCGAGGCCGAGGACCTCGCACTCGGCGCGCAGCGCTCCGACGCGATCGTCGTCACGGGCGACGGCACCGGCATGGAGACCGCCGTGTCGAAGATCGAGCGGTTCCGAGCCGCCCTCCCGTCCGGGTTCCCGCTCGTGGTGGGCGCGGGCGTGACCGACGCGAACGCCGCCGAGCAGCTCCGCTCGGCCGACGGCGCGATCGTCGGCAGCTTCCTGAAGGACACCTACCGCGACACCGGCGTGGTCGACGCCGCCCACGTGGCACGGCTCATGGACGCGGTGGCCGCCGTGCGGAGCGCGCGGTGAGCGCCGAAGCACCGGTCCGGACGATCACGGCCGAGGCCCTGACCGCGGAGTCCTTCGCCCCCTACGGCAGGATCGTCGCGTTCGACGGGATCGCACCGGAGCTGGTACGCACCGCGGGTTCCGACTGGACGGACGCCTACGATGAGCGGCCGATCACCCGCGAGACCCCGAGTCTCGGGATGACCTCCGCGCCCGGCGCCCCCTTCGTCAGCACGGTGATGGAGCGCCACGCGAATGTCGAGGAGGCGCTGCTCCCCGCTGGGCGCGCCATCGTGCTCGCGGTGGCTGAGGCGAGTGCGGCGACCGCCCCCGCGTCCGACGACGTGCGCGCCTTCCTGATCCCTCCGGGCGCCGCGGTCGTGCTCGCCCCGGGGACATGGCACGACGCGTGCCGCGGGGCCGACGGCCCCACCTCGTACTACTGGCTCGCGTCCTGCGTCGATTCGGGATCCTCTCCGTGGACCCCGCTCGCGGGCGGACCAGTGAGTGTGGGGGTAGCGGCATGAGTCCGGCACGTGCAACGGGCACGGTGGATGCGCCTGCCGTCTTCATCGGCGATGTGGCGGTCGACGAGTACTTCGCGGCCGACACATGGGTCATGCCTGGCGACAAGACCATCATCGACACGCTCGCCGTCTACATGGGCGGCAGCATCGCGAACGCGGCACGGGTGCACGCGGGCTTCGGCGGACGCACCGAGTTCATCTCGCTGCTGAATCGAGGGGACCTGACGGATCGGATCCTCGCGGATCTCGCCGAGAATCGCGTCTCAGTCCCCCACATGCTCTTCGATGAGGAGATCGGCGACCAGCGCAACCTCATCTTCCTCGTCGACGGCGAGCACGTCGTGATGACGCCCGACGTCGACGAGCGGCCCATGCGGCTGCCGGAGGACGCTCTCGCGGATCTCGCCAGGCCCGGCTACCTCTACACGACGCTCGACCGGGCTCAGCGCCTGCGGCTGGGCGCGCTCGACGCGGCCGGGGTGCTGCGGGAGCTGCGAGCTGCCGGGCGCCGGGTCGTGTTCGATCTGGACGTCGGCGGTCTCGCGGAGGGCGACATCGCTCTGATCCGGGGCGCGCACGTCGTCATGATGAACGACCGCGGCTTCGAGGCGTCGTTCGGCGACGGAGCGTCGGAGGCGGAGGTGCGCGCCTGGCTGGTCACGCACGAGGTCGAGGTGCTGCTCCATTCCCGGGCGGCGGCCGGAGCGATCGTGCACACGGCGTCCGAGACGTTCGAGGTGCCGGGGTACGCCGTTCCGGTCGCGGACGTCACCGGCGCCGGCGACACGCTCGGGGGGTCTCTCGTCTACGGGCTCGGTGCCGGCTGGCCTCTGCGGCGGGCGGCCGGCTTCGCCGTGGCTGCGGCGTCCCGCTCGGTGATGCGCATGGGCCCGAACGGCGGCATCGCGACCGAGGACGATATCGAGCGCTTCGTCGAGGAGTTCGCTCGGGCGGCGGCGCCGGCTTCCTGACTTCGGACTGCGGTGGGGTCCGACCCGGGGCCGGACCCCACCGCTCGTTCCGCTACCCCGCGAACACCACACGCCCGTCGACCGCCGTCAGGCGGATCGGCAGCTCGGGGAGCTCGTCGGGCGAGACCTCGACCGGATCCTGCGCCCACACCGTGAGATCGGCGACGGCGCCGACCGCGAGCACTCCGCGATCCTCGTGGCCGCGGGCGAGCGCGGGCCACAGCGTGTAGGCCAGCAGCGCCTCCTCGCCCGTGAGCCGCTGCTCGGGCTCGAACACAGCCGCCTGCGGATCGCCCGGCGTGTGCCGTCCGCGCGCCCAGGCCATGCCGAGCCGCGGGTCGTACTGCGCCACGGGCCAGTCGGATCCGAGGGTCAGGCGCACGCCGGTGTCGAGCACGCTGCGCACCCGGTACCCGGTCTCGGCGCGCCCCTCGCCGAGCCGGGCGGCCCAGTTGTCGCTGTGGTCCGCCGCGCGCCACTGCATGTGCAGCGGCTGCATCGAGGCGGTGACGCCCGCATCGCCGCGGCCGGCGTTGAATCCGCGCAGCTGCTCCACGTCCTCGTCGGCGAGCACTTCCAGGTGCTCGATCGAGTGGAACGGCAGGCCGTCGCGCTCGGGCAGCGTCGCGTACACGTCGAGCACCCGGCTCACGGCGTAGTCGCCGACCGCGTGGGTCGCGATGAGCATGCCGGCGTCGTGGTAGGCGCGCACCACCTCGGCGTAGCGGTCCCACGACGGCCAGAACGGCACCCGGCCGTCGCCGCACGCATCGACCGTGTGCAGCCAGGCGGTGCCGGTGTCGATCACGCCATCGCTGAACAGCTTGATCCCGTCGTTGCGCCAGAGACGGCCCGCCCGGTCCTTGCCGGCGATGGTCCGTGCCACGTCCTCGTCGGTGTCGCCCACCGCGTGCCAGTGGTGCACGGTGAGGCGGTGATCCAGCTCGCCGCGCTCCTCGAGCTCGGCCAGCAGCTCGACCGTGCGGTCCTTGCCGTCCATGATCGCGCCGCCCGTGAGCCCGACGGCCGCGAGCCTGCGGAACATGTCGCGCAGCGCGTCGCGCTCGTCGTCGTGCGACGCCTTCTGCGCCGCGTCGAAGAGCAGGTTGTAGGCGGTGGGTTCGCGCAGCTCGCCGGTCGGGGTGCCGTCCTCGTCGACCACGATCTCGCTCGCATCGTCGAACTCGCGCGCGCCCGTGATGCCCGCGGCGTGGAGGGCCGGGGCGGTCGCGAGACCCGTGTGCAGGTCGTAGCAGATGAGCGCGACCGGGCGGCCCGGCGCCGCGTCGGCGAGCAGCTCGCCGCGCAGGCCGGTGTGCTCGAACGCCTCGTACTCGAGGTTCCAGCCGCGCAGCCAGGCGCCGTCGGGCAGCCGCGCGTGCTCGGCGGCGATCGCCTCGCGCAGCTGCTCGACCGTCTCGAGTCCGCCGAGGTCGAGCCCCGCGGTCACCTCGGCCGCCCAGTGCGGATGGGTGTGGGAGTCGAAGAGGCCGGGGGTCACCACGGCGCCGTCGAGGTCGCGAACGGGGATCCCCGCGGCGTCGGCCTCGGCGCGCACCGCGGCGTCGTCGCCGATCAGCGCGATGCGACCTTCGCGCACGAGGATCGCGGTGGCGTCGGCGTCGGTGTGCGTGTTGGTGCGCAGTCGCGCTCCGACCAGGGCGAGGTCGCCTCCGCGGGTGTCGGTCATGGTGTGGTCCTCTTTCCAATGCTCTGTCGTGCTGCGCGAAGGGCGAACGGTGCTCCCTCGCGGAGATCCTGCGACTCGTGCCTCGCGCAGGATGACCGTTCTCAGTGCCGCCCGATGGCGGCGAAGTGCGCACGGGGCGTCGGGTCGTCGTCGAAGCGGCGCGGATCCCAGTGTGCCTGGAACTCGGGGTCGCCCGCACCTCCGACGACGAGGTCGGCGAGGTACTCCCCCATGAACGCGGCGTACTTGAAGCCCTCGCCCGAGTCGCCGCAGGCGAGCACGACGGTGGGATGGGTGCGCCCGACCGCGAAGTCGCCATCGCCCGAGTCGGTCCAGGTGCACACCTGGGCGCCGAGCACCGTCGGCGGGATCGCTGTGAGGTCGCGCTCGATCCTGGCCCGGATCGTCTCGGTGCGCTCGGGCACCGGGGTGCGGTCGAGGTCGTCGCCGAGGGTGCCGCCCGCGAGGCTGCGGAGCGGCTGGTCGAGGCCGACCTTGTATCCGGCTGAGCCGTTCGGCATCGCGTAGATGCCGGGCGCATCGCCGATCGGGCAGTCCACCAGCCCGGGCAGATCGGGGGCCGGCGGGGTGAGCGCGGGATCGCCGAGGTACACGACCTGCTCGATGTAGGGAGTGAGCGGCAGTCGCAGCCCGAGTCCGGGCAGCAGCTCGGCCGTGCCCGGCCCGGCGGCGAGCAGCAGTTGCTCGGCCTCGTGCGCGGTGCCGTCGGCGAGGATCGCCCGTGCGCTCGTGGCACCCGGTTCGATCCGCACTACACGGCTGTCCGGCAGGTACTCGCCGCCCGCGGCGACGAACGCCCGCAGCGCGCCGCCGAGCAGGCGGTCGGCGTGCACGATCCCGGCCTGTTCCACGAGGAGCGCGTCACGGCCGTCGGGCCGGAGGCCGGTGAAGACCTCCCCGACGCGGTCGGCTCCGATCCGTTCGACGGGCTGGCCGATCGAGGCGAGCGACTCGGCCACGGCCGGGAGCGACTCGTCATCGCGCCAGAGCAGACCGGTGCGGCGGAAGACCGGCTCGCCGAGCCGATCCCCCAACCGCTCCATCGCTCCGAGGGTGCCGAGCATGGCCCGGGCCCGCCACACCTGCGTGTCCGACAGCCGCCAGAGCCGCGAGCTGCCGCCGTTCGAGGCGAACGGGCCGCCCGGCTCGAAACGCTCGAGCAGGGTGACCTGCCAGCCGAGATCCTGCAGCCGCAGCGCGGCGGGGAGCCCCCAGGCCCCGCCGCCGACGACGATCGCGCGTTCGCGTCCCGTGGACATGGCTCGTTCCGTTCAGTCGGTGATGATCGTGAAGTGCTTGCGCAGCGGCTCGTGCACCCGCCAGGTGCCGCGCCAGCCCGACGGCATCACCATGATGTCGCCCGGGCCGAACTCCGCGGGAGCCTCACCGTCGGCCTCGACGGTGACGCGGCCCGAGAGGATCGTGCAGATCTCGGTGTAGCCGTCGCGGAAGGCGGTGAAGTCGCCGGGCAGGCACTCCCAGAGCCCGGTCTCGATGGGGCCCTGCGCCCAGACGGTCAGGCCCGCCTCGGTGAGCCCGTCGGTCAGGGCGGTCGGCTTGGGCGCGTGCGGCCCGAGGTCGAGCGAGTCGGTGCCGTGCACGGCGACGGTGCGGATGGTGTCGTTCATGGGGTCCTTCCCGGTCAGTGGCCGCGGCCGGTGATCACGTCGGCGATGTGGGCGATCGGCGAGGTCTTCTCGCGGCCGCCGAGCTCGGAGCGGTCCGCGATCCCGTAGGCCGTGTAGAGGCCCTTGGTCGCGATCCAGCGCAGCGGCTCGGGCTCCCACTTGCGGACCTTGTGGTTCACCCACGGCAGACCTGTGATCTCGGTGTCGTTCCCGAGGATCAGGTCGGCGATGGTGCGGCCGGCGAGGTTCGTCGAAGTGACGCCCGTGCCGACGTAGCCGCCGCCCCAGGCGATGCCCGTCTCGCGATCGAGTCCGACGGTCGCCGCCCAGTCGCGGGGCACGCCGAGCACGCCAGACCACACGTGGTCGATGCTCGCGCCGCGCGTCGCCGGGAAGAAGCGGTGCAGGATCTCGCTCAGGGTGTCGACCGTGCTGAGCGCGGTCTGCCCGTCGGTGTCGGTCTGCGAGCCGTACTTGTAGGGCACGCCGCGGCCGCCGATGGCGATCCGGTCGTCGGCGGTGCGCTGCGCGTACATGTAGACGTGCGCGAAGTCGCCGAGCACCTCGCCCTCGCTCCAACGCAGTTCGTCCCACACCTCCGGGGCCAGGGGCTCGGTCGCGATGAGCGACGAGTTCATCGGCAGCCAGAGCCGTTTGAGCCCCTTGAGCCCCGCGGTGAAGCCCTCCGTCGCGCGCACGATGTAGTCGGCGGAGACCGTGCCGTGCGTGGTGCGCAGGCGATGCGGTTCGATCTCGACGACGCGGGTGCGCTCGTAGATCTCGACGCCCAGGCGCTCGACCGCATCGGCGAGGCCCGAAGCGAGCTTCGCCGGCTGGATCCGGGCCGCGTGCGGGTGCCAGACCGCCGCCCGGGTGCCGGCGACGTTGATCTTCGCCCGCGCCTCGGGCGCCTCCAGCAGCTCGAGATCGGTCGAACTCCACGACTGCTCCGAGGCCGCGAACGCACGGATCCGCGCCTCCTGCGCCGGCGTGTAGGCGACGTTGAACTCGCCGCCCTTCTTGATATCGGCGTCGATCCCCTCGGCCGCGGCCACCCGGATCACCTCGTCGACGGTCTCGTTCATCGCGCGCTGGAACCGCTCGGCCGCGTCTCGACCGTGCGTCGGCACGTACTGCGCCCGCCCGCCGGTCATGGCCGAGGTGAGCCATCCGCCGTTGCGCCCGGACGCGCCGTAGCCGGCGTGACGCTGCTCGACCACGACGACGCGCAGCTCGGGACGCTGCTGCTTCAGGTAATAGGCGGTCCAGAGTCCGGTGTATCCGGCGCCGACGATGGCGACGTCGGCGGTCAGATCGCCCGGCAGCTCGGGGCGCTGCTTCGGGGTGCCGACCTGCTGCCACCAGTGGGAGACGTTGCCGTTGATCATGGGTATCGAGCTTCCTTGCGAGATGTGGTGAGGGGTGGGTGGATTAGGCGGCGACGGCGTCCGCCGTCGCGCCGGGTTCGGCGTCGAACACCGAGGCGCGCGCGGGGTCCCAGCTGAGCCAGGCCGACTGCTCGTCGCCCGAGAGCCAGTCGAGCGCGCGCGGACCGCGGACGACGCCGGTCGAGCCGTCGGGCAGCACGACCTCGTACTTCCAGCCGGAACCGAGGTAGATCGCCTGGCGGATCGAGACGGGGATCGCGGGGCGCCCAGCGCCGACCTCGGTGTCGCGGGAGAAGAGCTCCCCGTGCTCGGGACGGACGACGGTGATCGTGCGGCCGTCGTCGCTCAGCACCTTGGTCGACTCGCCGATGAAGCCCGCGACGAACAGCGACGCCGGGGTCTCGTAGAGCTGCTTCGAGGTGCCGACCTGCTCGATCCGTCCGTTGTTGAACACCGCGATGCGGTCGGACAGCGTGAGCGCCTCCTCCTGGTCGTGGGTCACGAACACGAAGGTGCGGCCGACCTCGCGGTGCACGCGCCGCAGCTCGAGCTGCAGCCGCTCGCGCAGCTGCTTATCGAGCGCGCCGAGCGGCTCGTCGAGCAGCAGCACCTTCGGCTCGAACACCAGCGCCCGCGCCAGGGCGACGCGCTGCTGCTGCCCGCCCGAGAGCTCCTTCGGCGCGCGATCCTCGTAGCCGGAGAGCCCGGCGGTGAGCAGCGCCGCACGCGCCCGGGCCTCGGCCTCCTGCTTCGCCACCTTGCGCTGCCGCAGCGGGAAGGTGACGTTGTCGAGCACGCTGAGGTGCGGGAACAGCGCGTAGTGCTGGAACACGATGCCCAGGTCGCGCTTGTGCACCGGCACGTCGTCCATGCGCTTGCCGTCGATCTCGACGTACCCAGCGGTGAGGTCGGTGAACCCGGCGATCAGGTTGAGCGTCGTGGTCTTGCCCGAGCCCGACGGCCCGAGGAAGGTCATGAACTCGCCCGGCTCCACCTGCAACGAGACGTCGTCGAGCGCGATCGATTTCGGGTAGTGCTTCGAGACGCCCGCGAGCAGGATCTCGGCACCGGTCTGGTTACGCCCTTCGGCCACGGTTCTTCCTTCCGGTGAGCACGAGCGCCACGATGACGAGCGTCGTGATGAGCACGAGGATGACGGTCGCGGCGGCCGCGAGCGTCGGATCGGTGTCGCGAGTCACGCTCGCGTACATGAGGACGGGGAGGGTGTTGAGGTAGGGGCTCTTGATGAAGAGGGACAGCATGACCTCGTCGAACGAGGTGACGAACGCGAACAGCGCGCCCGAGACGAGTCCGGGGATGATGTTCGGCAGCGTCACCGAGAAGAAGGTCTTGAGCCGGCTCGCGCCGAGGCTCAGCGCCGCGAGCTCGAGCCGGTCGTCGAAGCCGGCGAAGCCCGCCGTGATCGCGATGACCGTGAACGGCAGCGCGAGCACCGTGTGCGCGAGCACGAAGCCGACGAGCGTGCCGACGAGGCCGAGCTTCAGGAACACGGAGTAGAGGCCGATCGCCACGACGATGCCCGGCACCACCATGGGTGCCAGCAGCCCGATCCGCAGCGTCGACGACGCCCGCTTGCTGGTGAGCGCCCGCAGGCCGAGCGCGGCGAGCAGGCCGAGCACGGTCGCGAGCAGCGCGACCAGCAGGCCGATCAGCAGCGAGTTGCCGAGCGCCGAGGTCCACGCCGGGTTCGAGAAGAACGACTCGTACCAGCGCAGCGACCAGCTCTCGGGCGGGAACACGAACGATGCCTTCCCGGTGAAGCTCAGTGGGATCACCACGAGGGTCGGCGCGATCAGCCAGACCGCGACGAGGATGCTGAACGCCCACAGGATCCCGCGCGTGAGCGGAGTGACACGGATCATGAGAACACCTCCACCGCGAGGCCGCGCTTCTTCGCCCCGCGCGCCACCAGGCCGACGAGGCCGAGCAGCACGAAGGTCGATACGAGCAGGATCACGCCGAGCGCACCGCCGCGGCCCCACTGGAGCAGGCTGCTCACCTGCGCGTAGATCGCCTGGGCGAGCATGCTGTCGGATGGCGAGCCCAGCAGCGCGGGTGTGACGTAGAAGCCGAGCGCCTGGATGAACACCATCAGCGCGCCCGCGGCGATGCCGGGGAGCGACAGCGGCAGGAACACCCGGAAGAAGGCCACCGACGGCCGGGCGCCGAGCGAGCGGGCCGCGGTCACGAGCCGGCCGTCGATCCCGCTCATCACCGCGTAGAGCGGCAGCACCATGAACGGCATGAGCACCTGGCTGAGGCCGATGAGCACGCCGGTGTTGCTGCGCAGCAGCTTGACCGGGCCGAGGTTCAGCAGTTCGAGGAAGCTGTTCACCACGCCGGAGTCCTGCAGCAGCACGATCCACGCGAAGGTGCGGATCATGAGCGAGGTCCAGAACGGGATCAGCGCGATCACCACGAGCCAGGCGCGTGCGCGAGGGCCCACCACGGTCATGAGGAAGGCGTACGGGTACGCGAGCAGCAGGCAGATGACGGTCGCCAGCGCGGCGTTGCCGAAGGTGCGCAGCAGGATCCCGATGTTCTGGGAGTTCTCGAAGGCCCAGACGTAGTTGTCGAGGCCGGGCTGCGGGTCGCTGACGCTGCGCCACATGCTCTCGAACACGGGGTAGGCGAAGACGCCGAGCAGCAGCGCGTACGCCGGCAGCAGGAGCAGGAGCGCCCGGACCGGTGCGCGCCGCGAGGTGTTCGCGGCGCGCACCACCGGGATGTTCGTGGTCGTCACGATGAACCGATCAGCCCTGCAGCCACTTCGTCCAGCGCTCGAGCTCGGAGTCGTAGTTCTCGGCCCACCACTTCGCGTCGGTCGGGACCATCTGCTTCGCGATCTCGGGCGCCGTGGTCAGGTACTCCTTGCCGAGCGCGTCGAGCTTCGGCTCCGCCTCGGTGTTGACCGGCGAGTACGAGGTGAGCTCGGTCAGCTTCTCCTGCTGCTCCTTGCCGAGGTAGTAGTTGATGAACGCGAACGCGGCGTCCGGGTTCTTCGCGTTCTTCGGCACGCCGAGCGCCTCGGTGATCTGCAGCGCCTGGTTCCAGATCGGCTTGTAGTCGGCGCCGTTCTTCACTGCGGCGTAGCCGCGGCCCGACCAGACGAGCGCCATGTCGGCCTCGCCCGACTCGATCATCTGCTGCGACTCCGCGCCCGTCTTCCAGTAGATGAGGCTGCTGCGGATCCCGTCGATGCTCTTGTACGCGCGATCCATGTCGAGCGGGTAGAGCTTGTCGGGGGCGACGCCGTCGGCGAGCAGGGCGCCCTCGTAGATGCCGGGGCCCACGTCCTCGAAGCCGGCGATGGCGCGCTTGCCCGGGAACTTCTGGGTGTCGAAGAAGTCCTTCCACCCGGTCGGCGCGGTGGGGTACTTCTTCGCGTTGTAGAGGATCACGTAGCCGTACTGCATGGCGGGCACGTAGCAGTCGCCGACGAGCCCGTCGGGCACCTTCGAGGTGTCGATGATCTTCTTGTCGATCGGCATCAGCAGGCCTTTGTCGCCGCACTGCTTCTGCGCCCAGATGATGTCGGTGTCGACGACGTCCCACGTGACCGCGTTGTTGTCGACCTGCGCCTTCACCTTCGCGTACTCGGTGGGGCCGTCCTCGAGCACGGTGGCGCCCGAGGCCTTCGCGAAGGGCTTGCCCGCCGCGTCCATCTGCCCCTTCTGGAACACGCCGCCCCACGAGACGAAGGTCACGGTCGAGCCCTGCAGTGCGCCCTCCTTGACCGTTCCGGCCTTGGCGGGCCCGCTGCCGAGGTCGGCCTTGGGCGCGGTTCCGCCCGAGGCGCAGCCGACGAGCAGTGCGCCCGCGCCGAGCAGCGCGAGGGACGACGCGACCGCGCGTCGCATCCGCTTGGGTGATGACATGGTGTGATCCTCTCCGTTGATGATCAGGGGTGGTCGGCCGGCCCTCGCGGGCGCGGTCGGGTTATGCGCCGTGCGCCTCATCGGGCGTCGGCGGGCTGTTGATCCAGATGACCCGGGCCTCGGCCTCGGACTCGTTCACGATGCGGTGCGGCACCGAGCTCAGGAACTCGATCGAATCGTCGCGCGACATCTCGAAGCGCTCACCGCCGAGCTCGAACACGACGGTGCCCTCGATGACGACGAACATCTCCTGCGCGTTGCCGTGCGTGTAGGGGTGCGCCCCCGTGCTCGCGCCGGGGGCGAACTCTCCCGCGTAGACCTCGAGGTTGCGCAGCGGCGGCAGCGAGAGCACGAACTTCTCGACGCCGAGCGCGCCCTCGAGCCGGGGACGGCGAGCCGCGCGGAGCACGCCGCGCGTGTGGGCGGCGCGCTCGTCGAGCAGCTCGGCGGGCGAGACGCCGAGCGCGCCGGCGATCTTGCGCAGCGAGGCGACGCTCGCGTTGGTGCGCCCGTTCTCGAGCTGGCTCAGGAAGCTGGTGCTCACGCCCGCCGCGGCGGCGAGCGCGCGCAGGCTCATGCCCCGCAGCTCGCGGAAGGATGCGACTCTCGGTCCGAGGTCGTCTTCGTGATCCGTCATGGTTCTCCTTCGAACCGTTCAGCTCCGCGACCGCTGGACTGAACCCGGATCGCCATCTCACTGAACACTGTGTTCAGTGATGTTTCGTTCACCGTACAGTCGACTCGCCCGAAGCGCAAGCGCTCGAAACGGACGGGCGTAGGCTGTTCGGGGTCCCGCCACAAGCGGGATCGGCCCGAAGTTGCGCACTGAGCACACCCACGGCTCGGTTGCACAGTCCGTGCACCGTCCGTCCCGTCCCTCAGTGAAAGCCGTTCCGTGTCAGCCACGAATCCCCCAGCAGCCTCCGCGACCGCGTCGTCGCAGCCCCGCAACAAGCCGGCGCAGGTGATCCTCGCCAGCCTCATCGGCACCACCATCGAGTTCTACGACTTCTACGTCTACGCGACCGCGGCCGTGCTCGTCTTCCCGGTGCTCTTCTTCCCCACCGGAAACGAGACGACCGCGCTCGTCGCCTCCTTCGCGACGTTCGGCGCCGCGATGCTCGCCCGCCCCATCGGCGCGGTCGTCTTCGGTCACCTCGGCGACCGGCTCGGGCGCAAGACCACGCTCGTCGCCTCGCTCCTGACCATGGGCATCGCCACGTTCCTGATCGGCCTGCTGCCGACCCACGAGAACATCGGCGTGTGGGCGGCGGTCCTGCTGCTGATCCTCCGTCTCGCCCAGGGCTTCGCCCTCGGCGGCGAGTGGTCCGGGGCGGCGCTCGTCGCCACCGAGAACGCGCCCGAGGGCAAGCGCGCCTGGTACGGCACCTTCCCGCAGCTCGGCGCGCCCATCGGCTTCATCATCGCGAACATGCTGTTCTACGCCATCAACCTCGGACTCGCCGATCCCGATAAGCCGGGCATCGCCTCCGAGGCGTTCCTGCAGTGGGGCTGGCGCGTGCCGTTCCTGTTCTCGGCGCTCATGGTGATCGTCGGCCTCTGGGTCCGCCTGCGCCTCGTCGAGTCGAACGCGTTCGAGCGCACCCGCGAGACCGGTCAGGTGAAGCGCATGCCGCTCGCGGAGGCGTTCACCCGGCACTGGAAGGCACTGATCCTCGGCACCTTCGCGATGCTCGCCACCTACGTGCTGTTCTACCTGATGACCTCGTTCACGCTGACGCTGGGCACCCGCCCCGGCCGCGACGCCGCGAAGGCCGCCGCCGAGAAGGCCGGCACCCCGTTCGATGCGGCGTCGTACGTGCCGGGCCTCGGCTACTCGTACAACGACTTCATCCTGATGCTCGTGTTCGGCGTGATCTTCTTCGGCATCTTCACGCTCGTCTCGGGACCGCTGGCCGACCGCTACGGTCGCCGCCGCACCCTGATCTGGGTGACCGCCGCGATCGCGCTGTTCGGCTTCACCTTCGTGCCGCTGCTCGGCGGAGGCACCGCGACCGTGATCTTCTTCCTGGCGCTCGGCTTCACCCTGATGGGCCTCACCTTCGGCCCCATGGGCGCGTTCCTGCCCGAGATGTTCCCGACCAACGTGCGCTACACGGGCTCGGCGATCGCCTACAACGTGTCGTCGATCCTGGGTGCCGCACTGGCGCCGCTCGTCGCGGTGTGGCTGTGGGGGCTCGCCGACGGCAGCCCGGTGCTCGTCGGCCTGTACCTCACGGGAGCCGCGGTGCTCACCCTCGTCTCGCTCATCCTGACGCCCGAGACGAAGAACATCGACATCGAGGCCTAGCGCGGCCCCAGCGGGCTCGCCCCTTCCGGCGGCGAGCCCGCTCCCCCTACGATGAACGAATCGCTCGCGTTCGTTCAAGGGAGAATCACGTGCGGATCATCGTCGTCGGAGCCGGCCTGTCGGGCCTCACTGCGGCTTGGGAGCTCAGCAAGTCCGGGCACGAGGTCACCGTGCTCGAGGCACGGGACCGGGTGGGCGGCCGCACCTGGTCGCAACGGCTCGGCAACGGCCAGGTGACCGAGCGCGGCGGCGAGTACATCTTCCCGACGGAGTTCCCGATCCGCCGCCTGTCGGCCGAACTCGGCGTGCCGATCATGTCGCACAACGTGCGCTACGGCCGGCGCACGGTGAACGGGCGCGTGATCTCGTTCGAGGAGCTCGGAGCGACTGGCGACCGGGTCCGCGAGACCCTCGCGCGGATGATCGCGGACGGTGCGCGGAACGTGTCGCTCGAGGCGGCCTTCGCCGAGGCGCTCGGCGCGGACTACCGGCTGGATCCGGTGTACCGGCGCACGACCACCTCGGCCGCGGCCGACCCGAACCTGGTCAGCGCCGAGGCGGTGCTGCTGCACGAGTCGGCGACCGAGGGCGGCTACGTCGAGGACGGCGGCCGCTTCGTCGGCGGCAACCAGTCGCTCTCGATCGAGATCGCGCGACGCCTCGGCGACCGGGTCCGCCTGGAGCACCCGATCGCGCGCATCGATCAGTCGGCGACGGGCGTGCAGGTCGAACTGCGCGACGGCACCCGGCTCGACGCCGACGCGGCCGTGCTGTCGGTGCCGCTGCCGGTGCTGCGCGACCTCGAGCTCGGCTTCGAGCTGTCCGAGGCGCAGCAACGAGCGCTCGGCCACCGCTTCATGGGCGTCGCCGCCAAGCTCGGCGTGCCGTTCAGCCGCGTCGACGACGACATCGCGCTGCAGAACCCCGACCACACCTGGTGGTCGTGGCGGTCCCTCTCGGTCGACGGCGAGCACCGGATCCCCGCGCTCTCCTGCTTCGCGGGCGGCCCGGCGGCCCTCGGTGCGCTCGGCGTGACCGACGGGCCTGAGGGTTGGGTGCGCGCGCTGCGCGAGATGCGGCCGGAGCTCGCCATCGACGGCGACCCCCTGCTGACCACCTGGGCCGACGACCCGTGGGCCCGCGGCTCCTACAGCGCCCCGAGCCTCGACTGGCACGCGGACGATGCGACCGCGTTCGAGCGCAGCGCCGGTCGGGTCGCGATCGCGGGCGAGCACACCGGGCTCGCGCAGTCGCTCTCGGGTGCCGTCGCCTCGGGCTATCGCGCCGTCGCCGCGCTCGAACGCGAGTTCGCGGCGGGTTCGGGATCGGCCGGATCGGGGGCCGGAGCATGACCGTCGACGGCACCGGCGCCCCCGAGGTCGACGCCGACGTCGTCGTGATCGGCGCCGGCTTCGCCGGCCTCGTCGCCGCGCGCGAGCTCGGCCGGGCCGGGCTCGACGTGATCGTGCTCGAGGCGCGCGACCGCGTCGGCGGCCGCACCTGGACCGACCGTCGCATGGGCCACGACCTCGAGCTCGGCGGCACGTGGGTGCACTGGGTGCAGCCGCACACCTGGGCCGAGATGACCCGGTACCAGCGGGACATCGTGCGCAGCCCCGCCGTCGAGGAGGCCTTCTGGCTCGGAGCGGGTGACGCGCCCCGACGCGGGTCGCTCGCCGAGTTCATGGCTGTGATCGACGCGGGCCAGCAGCAGCTCATCGACGACGTGCGATCGGCGATCCCGCGCGGCGTGGAGCCGACGGTCGGCGGGATCCGGGAGCTCGACGCGCTCTCGATCCAGGATCGCTTCGACGCGCTCGGCCTCGATCCCGAGGCGCGCAGCGCGAACGAGTCGGTGTGGGTGGGGCACGTGAACGCCCGGCTCGACCAGGTCGGCCTATCGAGCGCGATGCGCTGGGTGGCCGCGACGGGCGGGCGCTGGCAGCTCATGCACGAGGCCTCGGCCACGTACCGCGTGGTCGGCGGCATGTCGGAGTGGACCCGGCTCATCGCCGAGGACGTGCCGGGCGAAATCCGACTCGGCACCACCGTCGCATCGGTCGCGCAGGATCCCGACGCCGGTCTCGTCTCCGTCACGACCGCGGACGGTGCGACGCTGCGCGCCCGCCGCGTCGTCTCGACGCTGCCCATCAACGCGATCCGGGGCATCGCCTTCGAACCGGTGCTGCCCGAGGTCTGGCACCGCGCGGCCGACGAGACGGTCGCGTCGCAGGGCACCAAGGTGTGGGTCAAGGTGCGCGGCGCCGTGCCGCGCTTCTTCGCCTACGCGAGCCAGCGCCACCCGCTGTCCGTGCTGAAGAGCGAGTACTTCGGCACCGACGAGCAGGGCGAGTACTCGATCCTCGTCGGCTTCGGCCCCGACCACACCCAGCTCGACGTCACGAGCGTCGCCGACGTACAGGCCGCCGTCGGCGCGTTCCGCGGCGACCTCGAGGTGCTCAAGGTCGCCGCGCACGACTGGATGAAGGATCCCCTGTCACGCAACACCTGGATGACCCACCGGCCCGGCCAGCTCACCCGCGATCTGGCGGAGCTGCGCGAACCGCACGGGCTCGTGCGCTTCGCCACCACCGACAACGCGAACCTCTGGGGCGGCTTCGTCGACGGCGCGATCGAGAGCGGGCTGCGCGAGGCGAAGCGGATCGCCGAGGAGCTCGCTCCGAGCTAGGACCGCACGAGCACCGCGTCCCCGAGCACCGCGCGCGCGGTGAGCATGCCGCCGGAGAGCGACGCCGAGTCGAAACCCTCCTGCGCGAGCAGGCGGTGGGCGATGTGCGAGCGGACACCGGAGCCGCAGAGCGCGAGCACGGGACGGTCGGCGGCCGCCGCCCGGACCTCGCCGAGCCGCTCACGCAGCTCGGTGTGCGGCACGTTCAGCGCACCCGGCAGGTGCCCCGCGGCGAACTCCCCCGGGCTGCGGACGTCGAGCACGAGCGCGCCGTCGCGGAGTTCCGCCCAGTGCTCGGCGTACCAGAGCTCGAGCGTGCCGTCGACGACGTTCGACCCGACCATCCCGGCGAGGTTGACCGGATCCTTCGCACTGCCGTGCACGGGCGAGTACGCGAGGTCGAGGTCCACCAGGTCGCCCGCGGTCATCCCCGCCCGGATCGCGGTGGCGAGCACGTCGATCCGTTTGTCGACCCCGTCGGGGCCGACGCCCTGGGCGCCCAGCACCAGCCCGTCGCCGCGACGGACGTGCACGAGCAGCGACATCTGCGCGGCGCCGGGGAAATAGCCGGCGTGCTGATTCGGGTGCAGGTGCAGGGTGGCGAAATCGATGCCCGCGCGGTCGAGCGCCCGCCGATTGGCGCCGGTGAGCGCGGCGGTGAGGGACCCGACGCGGATCACCGCGGTGCCGAGCGGCGCCGGGATCGGGCGCGCGAGCTCCGGGCGCAGCAGGTGATCGGCGATCTGGCGCCCCGCCCGGTTCGCGGGGCCCGCGAGCAGCACCGAGCGGCGGATCCCGGTGACCGGATCGGTCGAGCGGACCGCGTCTCCGGCCGCGGAGACGTGCGGGGCGGAGGTCCGCCCGCGCTCGTCGACGACGATCGCGCCGTCCTCGCAGAGGATCCCGGCGGCCTCGAACACCGCGGTGTCGGGGCGCGCACCGGCAGCGAGCAGGATCGTGTCGGCGGGAAGGCGCGCGCCGTCGGACAGCAGGACGGTGTCGCGTTCGACGCCGGGCTCGATCCCGACCGCCTCGACTCCCGTGCGCACGCGGACGCCGATCCGCGCGAGCTCCGCGGCGACGGGCGCCGCGATCTCGGGTTCGAGCGGCGCGAGCACGTGCGGTCCCCGCTGCACCAGCTCGACTTCCAGGGCCCGCGCGCGCAGCGCCTCGGCCGCTTCCACACCGATGAAGCCCGCGCCGAGGACGACCGCGCGACGCACGCCGTCGGCCGGGAATTCCGATTCGACCAGCTCGCGCAGTGCGACCGCATCGCCCACCGTGCGCAGCGTGCCCACGCGCACCGAATCGATCCCGGGGATCTCGGGGCGGACGGCGATCGTGCCGGGCGCGAGCAGCAGCTCGTCGTAGGTGAGCACCTCGTCCCCCGCGGGAGTGCGCACGACGACCTCGCGCGCGGCCGGGTCGAGGCCGATCACCTCGTGCCTCGGACGCACGTCGAGGTTCAGCACGGCCCGCAACGACTCGGGGGTCTGCACGAGCAGCGCCGACTCGTCGGCGATCTCGCCGCTGACGTAGTAGGGCAGCCCGCAGTTCGCGAAGGAGACGTGCTCGCCGCGCTCCAGCACGATGATCTCCGCGTGCTCGTCGAGCCGACGGGCGCGTGCGGCGGCGCTCATCCCGGCGGCGACGCCGCCCACGATCAGGATCCGCCGCGGTCGCGCGTCGCCCGCGTCCCGCGTCCCGAGCGCCGCGGTCGATTCGTCCACCGCGCTCATCGGCCGAACAGTCGGGCGAGGAACCCGCCCCGCTCCGCTGCGGCGGCGTCCATCTCGGCGCGGGAGTGGGACCCCGAGCACCACTGGGACGCCGGCACCGACGCCTTCACCTGCTGCACGTGCTGGCCGCATCCGGCCCACGTCGTCTTGCCGCACACCTTGCACGCGGTGGGTCTGCACATCGTCCACTCCATTCGCTCGAATACCCTCGGGGGTATTCTGACACAATACCCTATGGGGTATCCTGGGAAGCGCTTTCGACCCACGCGACGAACGGAGCACGATGAGCAGCACGGAGCACGGGGATCCCGAGACGCAGCGCAAGATCGCGAACCGCCTGCGCCGGGCCCGCGGTCAGCTCGACGCCGTCATCTCGGCGGTGGAGGACGAGGCGAGCTGCCGCGACGTCGTGCAGCAGCTCTCCGCGGTCTCGAAGGCGCTCGACCGCGCGGGCTTCCTCATCGTCGCGACCGCGCTGCGCGAGTGTCTCGAAGCGCCGGAGGGCGAGTCCGAGCTCGATGTCGCCGAGCTCGAGAAGCTCTTCCTCTCGCTCGCCTGAGCGGGCAAAGGCCGCGGAACCCGGCTCGGTGCCGGAAGCCGCGCCTCAGATCACCCGCCCGGTCCGCGAGAGCACGCCCTCGCCGCGGCGGTAGACGGGTGCGCCGCCGAGGTAGGTCGCATCGACGACGCCCCGGAGCTCGGCCCCGTCCCACGGCGACATCCGGTTGCGCACGTGCAGCTCCTCGGCGTCGAGCGTGCGGGTCTCGTCGGGACGCACCACCGCGAAGTCGGCCCGCAGCCCCTCCGCGATCCGGCCCCGGTCTCCGATGCCGGCGATCCCCGCCGGACCGGTCGTCATGAGCGGCAGGATCGCCTCGAGCGCCACCCCGCGTCGCGAGGCCTCCGCCCAGACCGACGAGAAGCCCGTCTCGACGCCCGAGATCCCGCCCCAGGCGAGCCCCCAGTCGCCGTCGCCCTGCCGCTTCAGCTCGGGCGTCGACGGCGAGTGGTCGCTCACGATCGCGTCGATGGTGCCGTCGAGCACGCCGCCCCAGAGCAGATCCTGGTTCGCGCGCTCGCGGATCGGCGGGCAGCACTTGAACACGGGCGCAGCATCGGGGATGTCCTCGGCGGCGAGGGTCAGGTAGTGCGGGCAGGTCTCGACGGTGAGCCGCACACCGTCGGCCTTCGCCGCACGGATCGCGTCGAGCGCGCCGGCATCGGCGAGGTGCACGATGTGGGCGCGACCGCCCGTGCGCCGCGCGGCCTCGATGAGGCGCAGGATCGCGGTGCGCTCGCTCGCCGCCGGGCGCGACGCGAGGAAGTCCGCATAACGGCGGGCGCCGACGGCGTCGCCGAGATACTCCTCGTCCTCCGCATGCACGAGCAGGAGGCCGTCGAAGCCCGCGAGCTCCGAGAGCGCCGCTTCGAGCTGCGCGGCGTCGAGGTGACCGAACTCGTCGATCCCGGACGGTGCGAGGAAGCACTTCACGCCCCGCAGGCCGCCGCCGATGAGCGGCTCGAGCGCGCCGAGGTTCTCGGGCACGGCTCCGCCCCAGAGCGCGACGTCGACCGCGAGCCGCCCTTCGGCGGCCGCCCGCTTGGCGGCGATGGCGTCGAGGGTGGTCGTGACGGGCACGCTGTTCAACGGCATGTCGACGACGGTCCCGATGCCGCCGGCCGCCGCGGCCGCGGTCCCGGTCTCGAAGCCCTCCCACTCGACCCGGCCGGGGTCGTTCAGGTGGACGTGGCTGTCGATCAGCGCGGGGAGCAGGATCGCGTCCGCCGGGAGCACGAGCTCCGCGGACGCGTCGAACGGGTCCACCGCGGCGATGATCCCGCCTGCGATCCGGACGGTGGCCGGGGCGAAGCGGTCGCCGAGCCAGGTGTGCTCCGCCGCGATCGACGCGACGGGCGCGGACGTCGCGGGCTCGACCGCCCGGCTCACCTGCCGCCGCCCGGGGTGAGCCGCACCTGGCGGTTGACATCCTTGTACAGCAGGTAGCGGAACTGGCCGGGGCCGCCCGCATAGCAGGCCTGCGGGCAGAAGGCTCGGAGCGACAGGTAGTCCCCGGCCTCCACCTCGACCCAGTCCCCGTTCAGGTGGTAGACGGCCTTGCCCTCGAGCATCAGCAGGCCGTGCTCCATGATGTGGGTCTCCGCGAACGGGATCGAGGCACCGGGCTCGAAGGTGACCACGTTGCAGTGCATGTCGTACGCGAGATCGTCGGTCGGCAGCATCCGGGTCGTGCGCCACGTCCCGTCCGTGTCCGGCATCGCATCGGGCTCGATGTCGCGCTCGTTGCCGAAGCGCGCGCGGGGCTCGTGGCCGGCGAGCGGCTCGTGGTGCTTGCGGATCCAGCTGAACCAGGCGAGCTCCTCGCCCGCGTTGCGGACCGACCAGTCCGCGCCCGGGGGCAGGTAGGCGAAGCCGCCGGGCTCGAGCACGTGGGTCTCGTCACCGAAGCGCACGGTCAGGCCGCCGGCCATCACGAAGACGAAGGACTGCACTTCGGGCTCGGGCTCGGGCTGCTCGGAGCCGCCGCCGGGGGCGACCTCGACGAGGTACTGGGCGAAGGTGGTGGCGCCGCCCGCGACCGGACGGTTGATCACCCAGGTGCGGGTGCCGGTCCACTCGGGGAGCACGCTCGTCACGATGTCACGCAGCACTCCGCGCGGGATCACCGTGTACGCCTCGGTCACGACGGCGCGGTCGGTGAGCAGTGCGCGCTGACTGGGAAGCGCCGTATCCGGCACGCGATAGCTGGTCATCTGATCTCCTTCGATCGGTCGGAACGCGCGCGCCACGATGAGCCGCGCGGAGAATGCTCACCGATCATATGTCATACGTCTTATCGTCTGACATTTAGGGTACGATTCGAAACGGAACCGTCTCGCGAAGGAGCGACATGAAACTGCTGGCCGTCAACTGCAACACCTCAGGGTCCG
This sequence comes from Leucobacter sp. Ag1, assembly GCF_000980875.1. GTDB lineage: Bacteria > Actinomycetota > Actinomycetes > Actinomycetales > Microbacteriaceae > Leucobacter > Leucobacter iarius. The sequence continues at coordinate 84,232 of NZ_LAYO01000104.1, forward strand.
TCACGCGCGAGATCGAGGCTGCCGCTCAGGCCATCGCCGCCCCCGGTACCGTGGTCGTCGGCGCCACCCCGAGCTGGGGCGTCGCCTCCGCGGAGGGGTACTACGAGAGCTTCATCTCGGCCGCCGCGGTACTCGACCTCCTGTCCACCTGGCCGGAGCACTTCGACGCGGTGATCATGGCGGGCTTCGGCGAGCACGGCCGCGAGGGCGCGCGCCAGCTGCTCGACGTCCCCGTCGTCGACATCACCGAGGCCGCCGCCATCACCGCCGCGCTCATCGGGCACCGCTTCGGCGTCGTGACCACGCTGTCGAGCACCATCGGATCCATCGAGCAGAGCCTCGACGGGCTCGGCCTCGCCTCCCGCTGCGCGGGCGTGCGCGCGTCGGACGTGCCCGTCGTCGACGCGGCCCACGACGTCGCGGCGACGGCAGACGCGCTCGCCGAGGCCGCCCGGCCGCTGCTCGCGGCGGGCGCCGACGTGCTGGTGCTGGGCTGCGCCGGCTTCGCCGGGCTCGACGCCCTGCTCGAGGAGCGCACCGGGGTGCCGGTGGTCGACGGCGTCGCCGCGGCCGTCACCCTCTGCGAGTCCCTCGTGCGCCAGGACAAGCGGACGAGCAAGGCCGGCGCGTACGCCGCACCGAACCGCACCAAACCGACACCGGGTTGGCCGGTGAGCGGGCCGGCGGTGCGCTGAGCGCATCCGAGACGAAACGAGGACGGAACATGCACCAGCAGTCGGCGTTGATCGCGCGGCTCACCCAGGACCTCGACCGCGAGCTCGCGGCGGTCGACCGACGGCTCGCCGAGCAGTATCCCGGCCGGCGAGCCGAACGGCAGCCGATCCACACCGTCTACGTGCCGGCGGACCGGTTCTCGGCGTCGACGGTCGCCGAGTGGGGCGCCGAAGCGGCCCGGATCCTCGACGCGAACGGCGATGATGCGGCGGGCCTCGCCGGGGTCGTCGGCCTGCCGATCGAGACCGTCGACGAGCTGCTGCCCCGGGTCCGGCGCAAGCTCGCCGCGGAGCCCATCGAGGACCTGCGGATCGACTTCGAGGACGGCTACGGGCCGCGCCCCGACGCGGAGGAGGACGCCGCGGCGATCGCGGCCGCCTCGGCTCTCGCCGCGCTGCTCGCGGGCGACGGCCCGAAGCCGATGCGCGCCGGGATCCGCTTCAAGTGCTTCGAGGCGGCGACCCGTGCCCGCGGCGTGCGCACCCTCGGACTGTTCGTCGGGGCCCTCGCGGAGGCCGGCGCCGTCGACCGGCGCTTCGTCGTGACGCTGCCCAAGGTGACCGCGGTCGAGCAGGTCTCCGCGCTCGTGACCGTGCTCGGCGCGCTGGAGGTCGAGCACGACCTCGAACCGGGCGTCCTGCGCTTCGAGATCCAGGTCGAGACGCCGCAGTCGATCCTCGCCGCCGACGGCACGGCGCTCGTCGCCCGCCTGATCCATGCGTCGGCAGGCCGGTGCACGGCCTTGCACTACGGCACCTACGACTACTCGGCCTCGTGCGGGATCGTGGGGCGATACCAGTCGATGGAGCATCCGGCCGCGGACCACGCGAAGGCCGTGATGCAGGTCGCGGCGGCGGGCACCGGCGTCGAGCTGTCCGACGGCTCGACGAACGTACTGCCCGTCGGCGACCGCGATCGGGTGCACGCGGGCTGGCGGCTGCACGCCCGGCTCGTGCAGCGCTCGCTCGAGCGCGGATTCTCCCAGGGCTGGGATCTGCACCCCGGCCAGCTCCCCACCCGTTTCCTCGCGACCTACGCGTTCTACCGCGACGGGCTCGACGTCACCGTGCGCCGGCTCGCCGCCTACGCCGGAGTCGGCGAACCGACCGAGTATCTGGACGAGCCGGCCACGGCGGCAGCGCTCGCAGACACCGTCGTCCGCGGGCTGGAGTGCGGTGCGATCGCGGAGTCGGAGCTCGGCGAGATCGACCGCGAGACCCTCGTGCGACTGCGTCGGTAGCGGATCCGGGCGCGCGTGCGCGCGCCCGGATCCTCCTACTCCTCGATCCCGGGCAGCGTGCCCATGCCGTCGACGGCGGGGATCGCGGCGAGCAGCCGCTGGGTGTAAGGCTCCCGCGGATCGGACCAGACCTGCTCGGACGGCCCGCGTTCGACGATCACGCCCTTGTTCATCACGGCGACCTCGTCGGCGATGGTGCGCACGACCGCGAGGTCGTGGCTGATGAACAGCAGCGAGGCGCCGGACTCGAGGGCCAGGCGCCGCATGAGCGCCGCGACCTTCGCCTGCAGGCTCGCGTCGAGCGACGCGATCGGCTCATCGCCGATGAGGAGCTTCGGCCCGGCGGCGATCGCGCGCGCGATCGCGATGCGCTGCCGCTGGCCGCCCGAGAACTGGTGCGGGAACCGGCTGCCGACATCGGCGGGCAGTTCCACCTCGCTCAGCAGATCCGCCACGCTCCAGCTGGTCGACTCGGGGTTGGCGCGCAGACCGTCCTCGATCTGGCTGCCGACCGTGCGCCGCGGGTTGAGCGAGGCGTAGGGGTTCTGGAACACCATCTGGATGCCCATGAGCTCGCTCGGCCGCCGGCGCATGCCGAGCTTGCCGACCGCGGCGCCGCCGAAGCGGATGCTGCCGTGGGCGATGGGCTCGAGCCCGCAGACCGAGCGGGCGAGGGTCGACTTGCCGCAGCCCGACTCCCCCACGAGGCCGACTACGCTCGACGGCGCGATGTCGATCGAGACGTCGTTCACGGCGGTCAGCGTGCCACCGCCCGGCAGGCGGTATCGGACGGTCAGATCCTGGATCGACAGCAGTGGCTCGGTCATCGTGCGGCCTCGCTTCCCGCGATCGGCTGCCCGTCCTCATCGAGGAACGGCAGATGGTTGGGCAGGGCCTCGATGAGGCCTCGGGTGTAGGCCTCGCGCGGGCGGCGCAGCACGTCGAAGCGCGGCCCCTCCTCGAGGATCACGCCCTCGCGCATCACCGAGATGCGGTCCGCCAGGCTCGACATGACGCCGAGGTCGTGCGTCACGAGCATGACCGCGAGCCCCAGGTCGTCGCAGAGCTGCTTCAGCAGCCGCAGCACGCCGGCCTGCACCGTGACGTCCAACGCCGTGGTCGGTTCGTCGGCGATGAGGATCTCGGGTTCGCAGATGATCGCCATCGCGATCGAGATGCGCTGCAGCTGCCCGCCCGAGAACTGGTGCGGATACTTCTTGATCGCGGTCTCGGGATCCGGCACCCGCACGAGCTCGAGCGTGCGGATCGCCCGCTCGCGCGCCGTGCGCTTGTCGATGCCCGCGTGCACCCGCAGGTGGTCGGTCAGCTGGCGGCCGATCGACAGCATCGGATGCAGGCTCGCCGTCGGGTCCTGGAACACCATCGCGATCCGGTTGCCCCGGTACTTCGTGAGCGCGCGCTCGTCGAGCTCGAGCAGGTTGCGCCCGTCGAACTCGATCCGGCCGCCCGTGCGGGCGCCGCCGGGCAGCAGCCCGCACATCGCGAGGCCCGTCATCGACTTGCCCGAGCCGGACTCGCCGGCGAGGCCCGTGATGCGCCCCGGCTCGAGATCGAGATCGATCCCGCGCACGACCGGTTTCGGATCGCGTTCCGACCCGAACGTGACCGTCAGGTCGCGGATCTGCAGTCCGCCGCTCATACGGCCCTCCCCTGCACGGCATCCCGCGTGTGCGGGTCCAGCGAATCGCGCAGCGAGTCGCCGATGAAGTTGAACGCCATCACGACCGTGAAGATCGCGAGGCCCGGGAACGCGGAGATCCACCACGCCGAGAACTGCTCGATGCCGCCCGCGACCATGGCGCCCCAGTCGGGCGTCGGCGGCACGGCGCCGAGCCCCAGGAACGACAGGCCCGAGAGCAGCAGCATGGCGGTGCCGACGTCGAGCGTGGCCAGCACGAAGACCGGCGCGAGCACGTTCGGCAGGATGTCGCGGCGCAGCGTGGTGAACGGTCCCGCGCCGAGCAGGCGCCCGGCGACCACGTACTCCTGGCCGCGGGCGCTCACCACGAGCGAGCGGGTGACGCGCGCGTACGCCGGCCACGACACGATCAGCATCGCGATGACGGCGTTCGTGAGGTTCGGGCCGAGTGCCGCGGTGATGACCATCGCGAGAATGATCGTCGGGAACGCGAACACCAGGTCCGAGAGCCGCATGATGACCTCGTCGACCGCCTTGCCGAAGTAGCCGGCGACGGCGCCGAGCACGCCGCCCAGCACCATGGCCGCGGCGACGAGCGCAAGCGACAGCGGCAGCGAGACGCGGGAGCCGTGGAGCACGCGCGACAGCACGTCGCGGCCGACCTGGTCGGTGCCGAACCAGTGCTCGGCGCTCGGCGGCTGGAGCCGCGGGAACGCCTGCGCCAGTGGATCCGCCGGGGCGATCACGGGTGCGAGCAGCGCGATCAGCAGCCAGCCGACGGCGATCACGATGCCCGTGATCGCGAGCGGCGTGCGGAACGACGGGTTGATGCGGAACCTGCGGCTGCGCGGCGCCTCGCGGCGCAGCACCTCGGCGGCGCCGGGCGCCTGGGGAGCTTCGGTGCTCATGCCACCCTCACTCTCGGGTCGACGACGCCGTACAGCAGGTCGACGACGAAGTTCAGTCCGATGTAGACGACACCGACGATCAGACCGACGCCCATGATGGCGGGCAGGTCGAGCTTCGTCGCGGCGGCGAAGGAGTACTGGCCGAGGCCGTGCCACGAGTACACCTGCTCGACGAGCACGGTGCCCGAGAGCAGCGAGCCGAAGGCGAGGCCGAGCACGGTCAGGATCGGCACGAAGGCTCCGCGCAGGATGTATCCGAAGATCACCGTGCGGCGGGGCAGGCCCTTCGCGCGCGCCGCCTTCACGTACTCCATGTCCATCACCTCGAGCACCGCGGAGCGCGAGAAGCGCGTCAGCAGGCCGATCGTGTAGAGCGCGAGCACGGAGGCGGGCAGGATCAGGTGCCGCAGCGCGTCCCAGAAGGTCCAGAGATCGCCCGCGAGCAGCGCGTCGATCGTGTACATGCCGGTCACCTGCGGCGGCGGGATGCTCGCGGGCTCGAGACGACCCGAGCCGGGCAGGATCCCGAGCAGGAAGAAGAAGAGGTAGTACGCGACGAGCGCGAGCCAGAACGTCGGCCAGGAGAGGCCGATGAGGCTCACGACGCGGATCACCTGGTCGACGAGGGTGCGGCGCTTGAGCGCGGCCCACAGGCCGAGCCCGATGCCGATGATCGCCGAGAACACGATCGCGGCGAGCGCGAGCTCGATCGTCGCCGGGAACGCGGCCCCCAGCTCCTTCGCGACGGGCTGGTGGCTCTGCACCGAGGTGCCCAGGTCGCCCTGGAAGATGTTGCCGACGTAGCGCAGGTACTGCATCGGGATCGGCTGGTCGAGCCCCTGCTCGGCGCGGAACTTCGCGACGATCTCGGGGTTGGCTGCCGCCTGCTCGCCGAGCGCGGCCTGCACCGGGTCGGCGGGGACGAGGTTCGTGAGCGTGAAGGTGACGACCGTGACGCCGAACATCAGCAGGACGGTCACCACGAGCCGCACGGCGACGTAGCGCACGAACGGGTGGAGGCCCGCTCGTGCGCTACGTTCGGCCGTGGCGATCGCTCGCGTCTGGCTACTTGATGAGGGCAAGGTCGACGGTCCAGACCGGGTTGGTCGTCACCGAGGAGACGCTGGGCGCCATGACCACGTTCTGGGCGGGCTGCAGCAGCGGGATGAAGGGGCCGCTCGCGTTGAGCTGCTTCTGCCAATCGCCGTACGCCGCGGCGCGATCCGTGCCGGTGGCCGCTGCCGCTGCCGTGGCGGTCTTCGTCACCGCGTCATCGGCTCCGGCCTTCCAGCCGGCGCGCAGGCCCACGAGCTCGCCGGGCGAGAACACGAGGTAGTTCGAGGGGTCCGGGAAGTCCGGGCCCCAGTACCAGAGGCCGACGGTCTCCTTGCCGTTGCGGTAGGCGTCGAGCTCGGTCGCCACGGGGGCGGGGGCGAGCTGCACCGTGATGCCGACCTCGGCGAGCTGCGCCTGGACGCTCTCGGCGACGTTCTGCAGCGAGAGGCCCTGCACGGTGATGTCGTTCGGGAAGTTCAGGGTGATCTTCTCGCCCGCGTAGCCCGACTTCGCGAGCGCGGCCTTCGCCGCCGCGACGTCGCGCTGGTTGCCGTCGGCGGCCTTCAGCGAGCCGTCGAAGAGCGAGGGCACGACGCCGCCGGGGCGCACGGATCCCTTGCCCGCGAGGTCGACGATCTTGTCGTAGTCGACGCCGAGCTTGAACGCCTTGAGGAAGTCCGGGTTGCTCGTCAGCTTGTTGACGGCGGGATCCTGGTTGAGCAGCAGGAAGATCATGTAGCGCGAGGCGTTGCTCTCGACCTTGACCTTCGAGCCCGAGAGCTCGGCGACCTGGTCGGGGTTGAGGTCGAGCGCGACCTGCGACTCGCCCTTCTCGACGTTGAGCTTCTGCGTGGGGCCCTCGACGTTGCGCAGCACGACGCGGCTGTAGGCCGGCTTGTCGCCCTGGTAGTTGGGGTTCGCCTTGAATACGACCTGCTTGGCCGAGTCGAACGACTCGAGCGTGTAGGGGCCGGATCCCGCGGACTCGCCGTTCAGGAAGGCCTCCGCCTTGTCGTTCGCGTCGTTGGTGCCCCCGTTCTTGGCGACGACCTTCTGGTTGACGACCGACAGCGCCGGGTTCGGAAGGATGAAGGGCAGCGCCGGGTTCGGCTTCGCCGAGGTGAGGGTCAGCGTCTTGTCGCCGGTCTTCTCGACCTTGATGCCGTCGAGCAGGAACGACGGGTTGCCCTTCACGCCCTGCACGCGCTGCAGCGAGAAGACGGCGTCGTCGACGGTCACGTCGGAACCGTCGGAGAACTTCGCCCCGCCCTTCATGGTGAGGGTCATGACCGTGTTGTCGGCGTTCATCTCGTAGCTGGCGAGGCCGTCGACCGGCTTGGTGACGTCGCTGCCGTTGAAGGTGAGGAGCGTCTGGTAGAGCGCCTTCGCCACGATCGAGCCGGTGGTCTCGTACTCGCGGTTCGGGTCCGCGGTCTTGAGGTCGAACGAGGCGTCGACCACGAGCGACTTGCCGCTCGCACCGCCGCCGGAGTTCGGGCCGCCGGCGCAGCCGGTGAGCGCGAGCGCCGTCGCGGCGACCGCCGTCGCGCCGAGGAGGACGCGGGACAGAGAATGCTTCATCGGATCTCCTTGATGATCGAACGGTCCGCGAACGGACCTGAGTGGAATTATGCTGTGAAGCCGCCGTTTCGTGCTACCCGATCCGCCGGATCGCACGTAACGTTTCGGTCACCCTGCCGTATTTCACCAATTCGTCCAGGATGATGAATGCACGGATCCCAAAGGAGGGACAGAGTGAAGCTCGACGACACCCACCGCCGCATGATCGATCTGCTGCGCCAGGACGGACGGCTCTCGGTCAACGCGCTCGCCGAGCAGCTCGGCATCTCGCGGTCCAACGCCTACCAGCGCTTCGAGCGCCTCATCCAGGCCGGGATCATCACCGGATTCCGCGCCGACATCGACCCGCGAGCCGTCGGGCTCGGCATCTCCGCGCTCGTCTTCGTCACGCTCGAGCAGGCGCGCTGGACCGAGTTCCGCGAGGCGCTCGCGGAGGTCGAGGAGCTCGAGTACTTCGCAGTCACCACCGGGCAGCACGACGCCATGCTGCTGGTGCGCGCGGCCGACGTCGCGGGGATCCACGGCCTCGTCTCGCTGCGCCTCGCGCAGTGGCCGTCGATCAAGTCGACCGAGACGGTGTTCCTCATGGACGAGGCGAGCACCCTCGCGGCGCTCCCGACGGCCCCGGCGCAGGCCTCCGCCGCGTCCGAGGAGTTCGACGGGCAGGTCGCCGGCATGACCCGGTTCATCCGCGCGCGCCACGGCGGCGCGCAGGAGTGAGCGGACGGGCTCAGCGGAGCCGGTCCGGACCGCGGAGGTTCAGCGCACCTCGACGCAGACACTCGTCTCGGGCCCCGCGGCCGAGCCGTAGAACTCGGTGAGGCGCAGCGCCCCGTCGCCCGTGCGCGAGACGACCGTCACGGCGTTGCCGTGCGTCAGCGTGCCCGAGACCGAGCGGTGGTTGTACGAGAGCCGCACGATATCGCCCTCGCGAACGCCGGCGAAGCGCCCCTCGACCACGGTGTCGCCGGCGTAGTCGCCCCAGACCACTCCCGCGTTCTCGAAGTACGAGAAGCGCGTCGGTTCGGCGGCGACCGAGCTCGTCGTCGAGTGCAGCATCTCGAACACGATTCCGTCGAGCGGAACCGCGACGCGCTCCCCCTCGATCGCGCTCTCGACGATCTCGATGTGCTCCCGGATCATGGCGTCCCCTCGTGCCGTGCGCCGCGCGGCCGTCGCGCGGGCGCTCCCACGCTAGTGGATCCGCACCGCCGGGAGCGCGGCCGGGCCCGGGCGCCCCGCCGGACGGGTTTCGGGGGAAGCCGGCCGGCGGAGCGCTCGGCCCCGGCCGCGCGGTCCCGATCCGGCTCCCCCGGACCGGGACCGCACGCGGTCACAGCACCTTCGAGAGGAAGTCCCTCGTGCGCGCCTCGCGCGGATCCACGAGCACCTCGTGCGGCGATCCCTGCTCGACCACGACGCCCTCGTCCATGAAGGTGACCGTGTCGGCCACCTCACGGGCGAAGCCGATCTCGTGGGTCACCACGATCATGGTCATGCCGCTGCGCGCGAGCTGCTTCATGACCTCGAGCACCTCGCCCACGAGCTCGGGGTCGAGCGCGGAGGTCGGCTCGTCGAACAGCATGAGCTTCGGACGCATCGCGAGCGCACGGGCGATGGCGACGCGCTGCTGCTGCCCGCCCGAGAGCTCGCTCGGATACGCGGCGGCCTTCTCCGAGAGCCCCACTTGTTCGAGCAGCTCGCGGGCGTGCGCCTGGGCCGCCTGCGGCTTCTCGCCCTTCACCGTGATCGGCGAGCACGCGATGTTCTCGAGCGCCGTCATGTGCGGGAAGAGGTTGAAGCGTTGGAACACCATGCCGATGTCGCGGCGCTGCGCGGCCGCCTCCTTGGCGGGCAGCTCGTGCAGCTTCCCGCCGCGCTCCCGGAACCCGATCAGCTCGCCGTCGACGCGGATGCTGCCGCCCTCGATGCTTTCGAGGTGGTTGATGCAGCGCAAGAACGTCGACTTGCCCGAGCCCGACGGGCCGAGCAGGCAGCTGACCTCACCCGGTCGCACCTGCATCGACACCCCGCGCAGCACGTGGTTGTGCCCGTAGGCCTTGTGGACCTGGTCGGCCTCGACCATGAACTCGCTCATGAGACTCTCCCGTTGTCGCCCGTGTCGGCGCCGAACGCCGGCACGACGCTGATCACCTTCGTCACGCCCTTGCCCGCGCGCGGCCCCTTCGGCCCGCGGCTCACGCGGCGCACGTGGCCCCGCGAGAACCTGCGTTCCAGGAAGTACTGGCCGACCATCATGATCGAGGTGAACGCGATGTACCAGACCGATGCCACGAGCAGCAGCGGGATCGGGTTCAGCGTCTCCGACGAGATGTCGCGGGAACGGGTGTAGAGGTCGAAGCTGTAGGGTACGGCCGTGACCAGCGATGTGGTCTTCAGCATGCCGATGATCTCGTTGCCGGTCGGCGGGATGATCACGCGCATGGCCTGCGGCAGCACGACCTTGCGCATGTTCTGCCCCCAGCTCATGCCGAGCGCCGTCGCGGCCTCCGTCTGGCCGGGATCCACGGCGAGCAGGCCCGCGCGCACGATCTCGGCCATGTACGCGGCCTCGTTCAGGGCGAGGCCGAGCACCGCGATCCAGAACACGTCGAGCAGGTCGGCGGTGCCGAAGGAGAACCAGGGCTGCTGGGTCGGGAGCCCCACGGTCACGGTCTTGTAGATCGTGGTGAACAGGCCCCAGAAGACGAGCTGCACGTACACCGGGGTGCCGCGGAAGATCCAGATGAACGCCCAGGCGACGGCGACGAACACCCGGTTCGGGCTCTGCCGCATGACCGCGAGCAGCACGCCGAGGGCGATCGCGACGATCATGGAGTAGGCGGTGAGCTGCAGGGTGATGCCCGCCGACTGCACGATCCGCGGATCGAACAGGTAGGTGCGGAACGCGTTCCAGTCGTAGGCCTCGCGGCCGGCCGCGTCGATGATGACGGCGACGACGGCCAGCAGCAGGACCACGGCGACGACCGTGCGCCACGGGTGCTTCGCGCGCGCGGCGCGGATGCGCACCTCGGGCGGGATCCCGAGGTCGGGAGCGGATGCTCTCATGGTGACGGAGACTCCTGACGGCTACTTGGTGGCGGCGTTGATGGTGATCTTGTCGATCGCGCCCTGCTCGACGCCCCAGTACTGCAGGAGCTTCGAGTAGGTGCCGTCGTCCGACAGATCCTGGACGGCGGCGCGCAGGGCCTCGGCGAACTCGCCGCGATCCTTCTTGACGATCGCGCCCGAGAGCACCTCGTCGTAGATGGGCGAACCGATGAGCTTGCCCTTGCTGAGCTTCACGGCGTAGCTCGTGACGGGCGAGTCCGAGACCATCGCGTCGGCGCGGCCGAGGGTCAGCGCCGCGGTCTGCTCGTCCTGGGTGTCGTAGCCGAGGATCTCGATCTTGCCCTTGCCCGCGGCGTCGCACTTCTTCTGCACGGTGGGCAGGTAGTCGAGGATCGCGGAGCCGCCGTTCTGGGCACCGACCTTCATGCCGCAGACCTGCAGCTCCTCGGTGATGGGCTTGTCCTTCGGCGAGGCGAACTGGTTGCCTGCCTTGAAGAAGTCGATGATGTCCATCGTCTCCTGGCGCATCTTCGAGTCGTAGTAGCCGCCGATGCCGAGGTCGTACTTCTCGCCGAGGATGCTCGGCACGATGTTGTCGAACTTGGCGACGCGGTACTCGGTCTCGAGCCCGAGCTTCTTCGCCGCGGCGTTCATGAGATCGACCTCCCAGCCGATCGGCTTGCCGTTCTTGTCCTTGAACTCGTTCGGCGCGTAGGTCGGGTCGACGCCGATGATGATCTTGCCGGCCTTCGAGACCTCGGCCGGGACCTTCTCGGCCGCGTCCTTGTTCACCGTGATCTTGGTGAGGTCGACGCCGGTCTGGTCGCCGCTCTTCTTGTCGTCGACCTGCGGCGCGCAGGCCGCGAGGCTCGTGATGGCGACCGCCGTGACGGCGGCGAGGGCGAGGGTGCGCTTCAGCGACATGGGGGGCTCCTTTGCGTGGTGTGCGGAAGTGGGGTGGTGGTCTGGGTCGGGCCGGAGCCCGCGGTCTATGCGGCCGGGTCGGGCGATCCGGCCGCATCGGTCGCGCGGAACACGGATCGACCGCGCGAGAAGGTCTCGACCGTGCGGGTGCGCGCGATCTCGGAAACGGGGGCGACGAAGGGATTGCGGTCGACCACGGTCAGGTCGGCGGCGAAGCCCGGGGCGATCGTGCCGACCTCGTGCTCCCATCCGTTGATCTCGGCGCCGCCGCGCGTGTAGGCGCGGAGCGCCTCGCCGAGGCCGAGGCGCTCGGCGGGCACGAACACGCGCTCGTTGCGGTCGGGGTGCCCCTCGGGGTGCTGCCGGTTCACGGCCACGTGGATCCCGAGCCAGGGGTCCGCGGTGGTCACGGGCCAGTCGGACCCGGCGACGAGCTGCCCCTCGGCCTCCGCAATGCTGCGGAAGGGGTACTGCCACTCGGTGCGATCCTCGCCGATGAGCGGCACGTTGAGGTCGACCATCTGCGGGTCGTACGACGCCCAGAGCGCCTGCATGTTCGCGGCGACGCGCAGCGCTCCGAAGCGGGTCACATCGTCGGGGTGCACCATCTGCAGGTGCGCGATGTGGTGCGTCGCCCCCGTGTCGCCGTTCGCGGCGCGCGCCGCGGCGACCGCATCGAGGCACTCGGAGACCCCGCGGTCGCCGATGGCGTGGAAGTGGGCCTGCAGACCGTCGGCGTCGAAGCGCGTCACGATCCGGTTCAGCAGTTCGGGCTCGACGAAGGAGATGCCGGTGTCCCCCGCATCGCCGCACGCGCAGCCGGCCGGGAGGTAGGGGACGCTGACGGCTGCGGTCTTGTTCTCGACCACGCCGTCCTGCATGATCTTGATCGTCGTGATGCGGAAGCGATCCCCCTGGAACTCGCGGCGCACGGCCTCGAGTTCGGGGATCTGCTCCTCGCCCCGGGTGCGGTCCCACCAGAGGGCTCCGTTGACGCGGGCGTGCAGCTCGTCGCGCTCGATGGCCTCGCGGTAGACGTGCACCTCCTGCGCGCTGTGGTTTCCGTAGTCGCCGATCAGCGCGTCCTGCCAGCCGGTGATCCCGAAGGCGTGCAGGTATTCCTGCGCAGACATGAGCGCCGCGTACATGTCGGCGTGCGTCGGCTCGGGAGCGAGTCCGAGCACCAGCATTCGGGCGCCCTCGTGCAGCGTGCCCGTCGGCTCGCCGTCCGCATCGCGCTCGATGGTGCCGTCGGCGGGATCCGGGGTGTCGCGGGTGATCCCCGCGAGCCGGAGCGCCGCGGTGTTCACCCAGGTGCTGTGGTGGTCACGGTTCGAGATCGCCATCGGCCGGTCGGAGCAGATCGCGTCGAGGTCGGCGGCCAGCGGGAATCCGCCGGGGAATGCGGCCATCTGCCAGCCACCGCCGAGGATCCAGGGAGCCTCGGGGTTCGCCTCGACGTAGGCCCGCACCGTCGCGAGGTAGTCCTCGCGCGTCCATCCGTCCGAGAGGTCGCAGCCGAGGCGCTCGAGGCCGCCCTCGACGGGGTGCACGTGCGAGTCGACGAGGCCGGGCAGCAGCAGCCCGCCACTCAGGTCGACCACGCGGGTCTCCGGGCCGATCAGTGCCGCCACCTCGTCGATGCCCACGGCCGCGATCCGGTCGCCGATCACTCCGACGTCGGTGCGCACCGGCTCGGCGCCGCTGCCGTCGAAGACCTCGCCGCCGGTGAAGGCGATCGTGAGCTGCTGCATGGGTTCCCGCTTCGTCGGGATCGAGGCGTTGCTGCGGGGCCGGACGGCCGAGCATCATCGCTCAATCGTTTTAGGTTAATCGTTTGAGTGGAAGATAGCATTGGAGTCGAACAGCCCGCAAGCCGCCGAACGAGGAGCACGCAGATGACCACCACCCTCGCCGACGTCGCGCGAGAGGTCGGCGTCTCGACGGCGGCGGCCTCCCTCGCGATGAACGGCAAGCCCGGCGTCTCGGCCGCGACCCGCGACCGCGTGCTCGAGGCCGCCCACCGGCTCGGCTACCGCCCCAACCCCGCGGGCCGCGCCCTGCGCAGTTCCCGCGCCGGCGCCATCGGCCTCTACCTGCCCAACTCCGCCGTGCACTTCGGTTACTACACCGAGGCCACCAACGGCGTCGCCGAGGCCCTGCACCGCAGCGGGATCCCCCTGCTCGTGCTGCCCAACGCGGCCCACGGCGCGCGCCTCGACACCTTCCCAGCCGTCGACGGCTACCTCATGATCGAGCCGCACTCCGACGACCCCGGCGTCGCCGAGATCCTCGCCCAGGACCTGCCGGTCGTCACCGGCGACCGTCCCCCGCGCGGCTTCGGCGACCCCTGGGGCATCGTCGAGTCCCCCAACGGGGAGCTCGTGCGCACCGTCTTCGACCGGTTCCTCGCGGGCGGCGCGAAGCGACCCGGCATGATCCAGATCGAACGGGTCTCGGAGTGGACCCTGGAGCTCGAGGCCTCCTACCTGGCCTGGTGCGCCGAGCACGGCCTCGAACCGCGCATCGCCGAGGTCGGGTTCCACGACTCGAACGAGGAGATCCTGCGCTCCCTCGCCGGCTTCTTCGACGAGACCTCGGGATGCGACGCAGTACTCACCGCCGGCGACGGCATCGCGGTGCGCATCGCCGGGATCCTGCGGTCCCTCGGCAAGCGCGTCGGCACCGATGTCCGACTCATCTCGGGCGTCGACAGCCCGCTCATGGAGTTCCACACCCCGTCCATCACCGCCGTCGACCTGCAGCCCCGCGAGTTCGGCCGCGCCTGCGCCGAGCTGCTGCTCGAGATGCTCGACGCGGAGCGGCCCGAGCAACCGATCCGGCGCACCGTGCCCTCGCCCCTCGTGGAGCGGGCCTCGGGCTGACCAAATCGACGCAGAGCGGCGGCAAGTTGCGTCGAGTGGCGGCAAACCCACCGAATCGGGCCCGATTCCATGCGTTTGCCGCCGCTCGACGCAGAGCATCCGCCCGAGACCCCGAACACCCCCGCGACGCGCCGGGACCGCCGCCGCGCGGGTGCTAGCGTGAAGCATCGACCGCTGGGGGAAACGCGGAAGGGGCAGTGATGACCGAGACCACCGACGCTCAGCTCTGCGCGGATGCGCGCGCCTGGGCGGCCCAGGATCCCGATCCCGAGACCCGCGCCGAGGCCGAGGCCCTGGCCGACGCGGTCGAGGCCGGCGACGACGCCGCGCGCGCCGAGCTGCGCGACCGCTTCGACGGCCGCCTGGGCTTCGGCACCGCGGGACTGCGCGCCGAGCTCGGCGCCGGACCCCGACGGATGAACCGGGTCGTCGTCTCGCAGACGAGCGCCGGTTTCGCCGCGTATCTGCGCGACCGCGCGACGCGCGGCGAGACGACGAGCCCGCCCACCGCGGTGGTCGGCTACGACGGCCGCGTGGGCTCCGAGGTGTTCGCGCGGGACACCGCCGAGGTGCTCGCGGGCGCGGGGATCCGCGTCACGCTGCTGCCGGAGGCCGGGCCCACCCCGCTCACCGCGTTCGCCGTGCGCCACCTCGGCGCGTCGGCCGGCGTGATGATCACCGCCAGCCACAACCCGCCGCGCGACAACGGCTACAAGGTCTACCTCGGCGACGCCGACGGCGGATCCCAGATCGCGCCGCCCGTCGACGCCGAGATCGCGGCCCGCATCGCGGTCGCCGCCGAACGACCGTTCTCGGAGATCGCCCGCGGCACCGGGATCACGATCGCCGGACCGGGGCTCGCCGACGCGTACGTGCGCGAGACCGCGGCCGCGGTCGTCGCGGGGATCGCACCCGAGGCCGAGTCCGACCTCACCGCTTCGCTCACGGTCGTCTACACCGCCATGCACGGCGTCGGCGCCGAGCTCGGTCGCCGCGTGTTCTCGGCGGCGGGCCTCCCGCACGTGGTGCCGGTGCCCGAGCAGGACCGCCCCGACGGCGAGTTCCCGACCCTCGCGTTCCCGAACCCCGAGGAGGAGGGCGCGCTCGACTTCGCCTACGCGCTCGCGAGCGACGTCGGCGCCGACCTGATCGTCGCGCACGACCCCGACGCCGACCGATTGGGCCTCGCGGCCCCGGATCCGGCGAACGGGGGCGCCTACCGCCGCCTCAGCGGCAACGAGCTCGGCCTGCTGCTCGGCTGGCGCGCCGCCGAACGACGGCTGCGCGAGGCCGAGCGCGACGACCTCCCCGTCTCGGGTGCGCTCGCGAACACGATCGTCTCCTCGCCGGCGCTCGGCGCCGTGGCTCGGGCGCACGGGCTCGGCATCGTCGAGACGCTGTCGGGGTTCAAGTGGGTGTCCCGCGTGCCCGACCTGGTGTTCGGTTACGAGGAGGCGCTGGGGTACCTGCCGTTCCCCGGGGTCGTCCGCGACAAGGACGGGATCCAGGCGAGCGCCGACGCGATCGCGATGGTGCGCGAGCTCGCCGCGGAGGGACGCACCGTGTGGGATCGCCTCGACGAGGCGTCGGAGCGGTTCGGCCACTTCGCGAGCGCGCAGGTCGTGGTGCGGCTCGACGGCATCGACCGGGTGGAGCGGCTCGCCGAACTGATCCGGCAGGATCCGCCGACCGCGTTCGACGGCGTCGAGGTGAAGCGCTTCATCGACCTCCGCGCGCCCGGTGCGGCCGAGGTCCCGGCGAACGTGCTCCGCTTCGACCTCGCCGGAGGGTCCCGGATCATGATCCGGCCGAGCGGGACCGAGCCGAAGCTCAAGATCTACCTCGATGCGCGGTCGGGCAAGGGATCCGTGGCCGATCGACGGCGCAAGGCCGAGAAGCGCCTGCGGCGCCTCGAGGCCGCGATCCGCGAGCACCTCGACGGATTGCAGGCGGAGTCGGCGTGAGCACGCTCGAGCGCTGGTCGCCCGACCGCGCGGCGGCCTGGCTCCGGCGTCCATCGCCCGAGGACCACAAGTACCGGCGCGGCGTGCTCGCCGCGCGCACGGGTTCGGCGCAGTATCCCGGCGCCGCCGTGATCGGCGTCTCGGCCGCGTGGCGCACCGGCATCGGCATGGTCCGGTACGTCCCGCCGCTCGAGGACGCGCCTCGGGATCTGCCGGCACCGGCCGCGGCCGTGCTCGCCCGGCACCCCGAGACCGTGCTCGGCGCGGGACGCTGCGACGCCTGGCTGCTCGGATCGGGCACCGATCCGAGCACGCGCACGGCCGCCGAAGAGGCCGGGGTCGTCGCGCTGCTGCGCAGCGGCACCCCGGCCGTCGTCGACGCAGGGGCGCTCGATCTCGTCGCACGCGTCGCCGGCGAGACGGGCCCGCTGATCCTCACTCCGCACCTCGGAGAGTTCGAACGACTGCACCGCGGCGCCCCGCTCCCGGACGACGGCTCGCCGGGCGGCATCGCGCGACGCGGCGAGGCCGCCGTCGCCCTCGCAACCGAGCTCGGCGCCGCCGTGCTGCT
>NZ_LAYO01000066.1 GCF_000980875.1 Leucobacter sp. Ag1
GGCCGAGGAAGCGGCCCGCCGATCCGTGCTGCGCGCCCGTCAGGTCGCCCGCGCCGAGCGCGTCGCCGGGGCGCTGCCCGCCGTGATCGACGCCTGCGATCGCTCGCTCGCCGAGGCCAGGCTCGCGCAGCAGGCCGCCGAGCAGGAGCGCGCGCGGCACAGCCAGGAGCTGACGCTGCTGCGGTCCGAGGAGTCGGAGCTGCGGCAGCGCCTGCAGTCGCTCACCGAGCGGGTGCACGGAGCCGAGCTGAAGAGCTACGAGCGGAAGCTGCAGCTGTCGTCGCTGCTCGAGCGCTCGGGCACCGAGCTCGGGCTCGTCGAGGAGGTGCTGATCGCCGAGTACGGGCCGGATCAGCCGATCCCGGAGCTCCCGGACCCTGCCGAGGCCGCCGCAGGCGACGCGGGCGATGGGGACGACGCGAACGCCGAGGACGACCCGGACGAGGGCGCCCCGATGACCGCGCTCGAGCGCGAGCTGGAGGCGGAGCTGCGTCAGAAGCGCGAGCGCGAACGCGCGGAGCGCGCATCCGCCGAAGCGGAATCGCCCGCGGGAAGGCCGTTCGTGCGCGCCGAGCAGGAGCGCCGGCTCGCGAAGGCCGAGAAGCAGCTCGCCCAGCTCGGCCGGATCAACCCGCTCGCGCTCGAGGAGTTCGCCGCGCTCGAGCAGCGGCACCGCTTCCTGTCGGAGCAGCTGACCGACCTGGCGAAGACCCGCGCCGACCTGCTGAAGATCATCGAGGAGCTCGACGCGAAGATGCAGGGCATCTTCGCCGACGCGTTCGCCGACACCCAGGCCGCGTTCGCCGAGGTCTTCCCGATCCTGTTCCCCGGCGGATCGGGAGAGGTCGCGCTGAGCAATCCCGACGAGCTGCTGACGACCGGCATCGAGATGACGGTGAAGCCCGCGGGCAAGAAGGTGGAGCGGCTGTCGCTGCTCTCGGGCGGGGAGCGCTCGCTCGCGGCCGTCGCTTGGCTGATGGCGATCTTCCAGGCCCGGCCGAGCCCGTTCTACATCGTCGACGAGGTCGAGGCAGCGCTCGACGACGCCAACCTGGGGCGGCTGCTGCAGGTGTTCGAGCGTCTGCGCGAGAACTCGCAGCTCATCATCATCACGCACCAGAAGCGGACGATGGAGATCGCCGACGCGCTCTACGGCGTCTCGATGCGGCAGGACGGCATCTCCGCGGTTGTCGGCCAGCGCATCGCCCGCGAGGACTGACGAAGCCGGCCGCTCCCCGAGGGGAACGACCGGCTTCGAGAGCTCGGGCGGGGCCGGGCGGGACCCGGCTCAGGCCGGGCGGTTGACGGGCGACTCGGGCGCGCCCGTCTCGAGCAGCGTCACGGCGTTCTGCGCCTGGATCCGCACGTACTCGATCTCGGTGCGCGCTGAGAAGTAGGCGATATGCGGGGTCAGCACGACATCCTCGCGGCCGAGCACGGGATGGTCCGCGGCGGGCGGCTCCTGCTCGAGCACGTCGAGCGCGGCGCCCGAGAGGTGCCCGGCGTCGAGCGAGGCGGCGAGGGCCGCGTGGTCGACGAGCGCCCCGCGGGACACGTTCACGAGCACCGATCCCGCGGGCATCGCCGCGAGGAACTCGGCGTCGACCATCCGCTCGGTCTGGGGAGTGAGCGGCAGGTGCAGTGAGAGCACGTCCGCCGCGCCGCGCACCTCGTCGAGCTCGGCCCGCCGCACGCCCAGGCGCTCCAGCTCGGCGCGCACCTCGGGGGTGTCGGGCAGCATCGGGTCGTATCCGACGATCGATCCGAACAGGGGGCCGGCGAGGCGCACGAGCTCGCGGCCGATGCGACCGAGGCCGATGATGCCGAGCGTCGCCTCGCTGAGGCGCGGGGGAGCCGCGGGAGCGCGGTCGTTCCACCGCTCGGGGTTCGCCGAGCCGGTGTAGAAGTCCAGCTGGCGCACGGCCGACAGCAGAATCGCGAGCGCGTGGGTCGCGACCTCCTCGGTCGCGGCGCCGGGCACGTTGGTGACCCAGATGCCGCGCTCGGTCGCAGCGTCGATGTCGACGTAGTCGAAGCCCATCGACATCAGCGAGATCAGGCGGAGATTCGGCAGCGCTTCGATGACCTCGCGCGAGATCGCCGCGTAGCCCGGCATCAGCACGGTCGCGTCCTGCGCGCCGGCGATGATCCGCTCGGGATCGCGCGTGCCGAGCACGCGCACCTCGAAACCGTGCTCCTCGAGGAGCCGGATGCCCGGCGTGGGATCGGTGTCGTCGACGTCGGTGTAGACGGCGACGGGGCGGGGTGCGTCGGTCACGGCTCAGGCCTCCTGGCCGGCCGAGAACGCGGCCTGGTCGATGTGGATCAGCTGGAGTCCGCCGGCGGCGACGGCCGACTCGACCGCCTCCGCCAGCTCGGCGCCGGTCGCGGCGCGGCGTCCGGTGCCGCCGAACGCGGTCGCGACGGCGGCCCAGTCGGGCTGCACGAGGTCGACGGCGACGGGGGCGATGCCCGCGTCGACCTCGTTCTGCTTGATCTCGGCGTAGCCGCCGTTGTCGACGACGATGACGGTCACGTCCTCGCCCTGCTCGACGACGGTGATGAACTCGTTCATCGAGAACATGAGGGCGCCGTCGCCGACGACGACGAAGGAGGGGCGGTGCGGCGACGCGATGCGCGCGCCGAGCGCGGCGGGCAGCCCGTAGCCGAGGGTCGCGTAGGTCGCCATGTAGGGGGTGGAGTTCGGCTCGGCGACGCGCAGGGTGTTCAGCAGGCCCCAATAGGCGATCTGCGAGGAGTCGGTCGCGACGACCGCGTTCTCGGGCAGGGCCGCCGCGATGCTCCGGGCGAGCGCGGTGTTCTCGGCCGAGAGCTCGGCGGATTCCTCGCCGACGGCGGCGAGCGTTTCGGCGACGCGGGCCGCGGCTCCAGCGGCGTCGCGGGCCTCGCCCTCGCCGAGCGCGGCGGTGAGCGCCGCGAGCGCGGCGGCGGCGTCGCCGACGAGGCCGACGTCGGTGCGCTGATTCTTCTGGATCTGGCTCTCGAGCAGGTCGATGCGGATTACGCTGCCGCGGGCGTCGAGCTTCGGTGCCCAGAGCTCGGCCTCGCCGAGTTTGGAGCCCACGACGAGCAGTACGTCGGCGTCCTGCGCGACGCGCCGGCCGGCGGCGAGGCGCAGGTTGGATCCGGCGGCGAGCGGGTGCGACTCGTCGAGCACGCCCTTGGCGTTGAGCGTGGTCACGACGGGGGCGCCGAGACGCTCGGCGAGGGCGCGCAGCTCGGTCGCGGCGGCGCGGGATCCGCCGCCGGCGAGGATCGCGGGGGACTGCGCCGCGGCGAGCAGTTCGGCGGCGGCGGCCACGGACGCCGCGTCGGGAGCGACCGGGGCGGCGAAGTCGCGGGGTGCGAGCGCCGAGTCGGGCAGCTCGGTCTCCTGCTCGAGCACGTCGAGCGGGACCTCGATGTAGACGGGACGGGGGCGCGTCGTCGCGAAGAGCTCGAAGGCGTCGTGGACGGCCTGCACGGCCTCCTCCGCGGTGCGCACGCGGCGACCCCACTCGACGATCGCGGAGGCGGCGCCGAGCTGATCCTTGGTCTCGTGCAGCGTGCCGATGTCGGCGAACTCGGCGCCGATCGCGGGGCCGGGCGAGAGCAGGATCATGGGGCGGGACTCGCAGTAGGCGGTGCCCGCCGCCGAGAGCGCGTTGAGCAGGCCGGGGCCGCTCGTGGTGATCACGACGCCGGGCTTGCCGGTCTGCAGCGACCAGCCGTCGGCGCCGTAGCCGGCGCCCTGCTCGTGCCGCGTGGTGACGGGGCGGATCCCGAGCGCGCCGAGCGGGCGGTAGAACTCGAGGTTGTGCGTGCCGGGAATGCCGAAGACGGTGTCGATGCCGTAGGCCCGGAGGGCCTCCATGACGACCCAGCCGGTCGTGCGCTTGCGGGTGGTTTCCATGCGTTTCCTCGCGTTCGTGGTGGTGCGTTCGGGGAAGGGAGCGGGTTCCGCGCGGGGGCGCGGAACCCGCTCGGGATCAGCCGTCGGTGCGGATCGCGGTCGTGTCCGTGCGGGCGTTGAACGATCCGGTGACCGGGGCGGTGTCGGAGTGCTGCGGGGCGAAGCGCACGCCGATCCAGGCGACGACGGTCAGCAGGCCGAAGAAGGCGACCACGGACCAGAAGTTGCCGCCGGTGGCGAGGAGCAGCGCCGACGCGATGGCGGGCGACAGGCCGCCCCAGACCGCGGCACCGATGCCGTACGAGAGCGACATCGAGGTGTAGCGCGACTGCGGGCGGAACATCTGCGCCATGAGCGTCGACAGCGGGGCCCAGGCGCCGCTCAGGGTGACGCGGATCAGGATCACGAAGATCCAGATGAATGCGACGTTCTTCGACTGGATCGAGAGGACGAGCGGGATGATCACGACGAACGAGGCCAGGATGCCGAAGTACATGACGGCCTTCGGGCCGATCTTGTCGCCGAGGGCGGCGAGGGGCAGCGTGACGAGCATCTCGATGAGCGACGCGATGGTGAGGGCGCCCAGGATGATGGTCGGGTCGAGCCCGATCTCGGGGGTGTCCGCGTAGTTCTGCACGAAGGTCGTGGCGATCACGTAGCCGCCGGACGACATCGCGATGATGCAGAAGCCGAGGAGGATCGGGGACCAGTTGTTCTTCAGCGCGAACAGGAGCGGCGTGGACTGCTCCTTGCCCTCGACCTTGGCCTCGAAGACCGGGGTCTCCTCGACCTTGAAGCGCACCCAGAAGCCGACGGCGATGAGCACGATGCTGAAGAGGAACGGCAGGCGCCAGCCCCAGCTCAGCAGCGCGTCCTGACCGAGCGAGGAGAGCGCCCAGAAGGCGCCGGTCGCCATGAGCGCGCCGAGGGGGTTGCCGACCTGCGTGAAGCCGCCGTAGAAGTTCTTCCACTTGCTGGGCGCGCTCTCGACGGCCATGAGGCTGGCGCCGCCCCACTCGCCGCCGACGGCGAGGCCCTGCGCCATGCGGCACAGGATGAGGAGGATCGGGCCCCAGATGCCGATCTGGGCGTAGCCGGGCAGGACGCCGACGAGGGTGGTTGCGACGCCCATCAGGATGAGGGTGATGGTGAGCGCGGGCTTGCGGCCCAGCTTGTCGCCGACGTGGCCGAAGATGATGCCGCCGAGGGGCCGCATGAAGAAGGCGACGGCGTAGGTGCCGAACGATGCGAGCGTGGCGAGCCCCGGATCGAGGTCCTTGGGGAAGAACACGTGCGGGAAGATGATGGCCGCCGCGGTGGCGTAGACGTAGAAGTCGTACCACTCGATCGAGGTGCCGACGAGGGCGGCGAAGCCGCCTCGTAGCGCACGACGGTGCGTATTCTCGGGGACGGCGGGGGCTGATGCTGACACGTGCGAGCTCCTTTGCTGGGCAGCGAATTCGGTACGAGCGTAATCGCGATTCGCGGTGCCGCAAGACGGAATTACGCTCACGGGGACTTGATATTGCGGATCTGTCGATAGGTTCCGCCACTTCGGTCGAAACGCGCGCGTGAAACGCGTGTTCTACAGCGTTTCTGTCGCGGTGAACGGCGAGTGATCTGCCACAATACGAACCATGAACGCGTTCGACGAGGACCTCATCCGCGCCCTGCAGTTCGACGGGCGCGCCCCGTTCTCCGCCCTGGCGAAGCAGCTCGGGGTGCACCGCACGGTCGTCGCGCAGCGGGTGCACGAGCTCCTGGAGTCCGACGAGATCCGGATCATCGCGGCCGTGCCGCCGCGGGCGCTCGGCCTGCCGCTGCAGGTGCACCTCATGCTCCGCATCGCCGGACCGACCCAGCCCGTCTTCGAACAGCTGCTCGAGCACGGCAGCGTCGTGTTCCTCACCGAGACCATCGGCCAGTACCAGGCGGTGGTCGAGATCTGGGCGCCCGACAACGAGGAGGTCGGGCGCACGGTGCGCGCGATCCGCTCCATCGACGGGATCGTCGAGGTGCAGTTCGGGCTCTACGACCGCGTGCTGCGCCGCCTGCGCCTCGGCGAGGATCCCGAGCTCGGCGAGATCGTGTTCGACGACTTCGATATCGCCCTGCTCGCGCGGCTGCAGGTCGACGGGCGCTCGACGTTCGGCGAGCTGGCGCGGCACACGGGACGCTCCGCCTCGGCCTGCCGCGCGCGCGTGCTGCGTCTGCTCGACGCGCAGATGGTGCGCATCGGCGCGGTCCGCGGCCGCCGGGTCGAGACGGGGGCGATTCTCGCGGGCATCGGGATCGTGCTCGTCGGCGAGCAGGACGCGCAGGAGGCCGTCGAGGAGATGCTGCTCGACATCCCCACGATCGAGTTCGCGGCGCGCACCACCGGGCGCTACGAGATGGTCGCGACGATCGCCGTGCGCAGCATCGCCCAGTGCACCGAGATCATCCGCACGGTGCGCGCCCACCCCGGGGTCGTGCTCGCCGACTCGTGGGTGCACGCCGCGCTGTGGTGCGAGCGCTACGAGTGGGGGATCGAGCGCCTGGCCCGCCTGCGCGGGGCCTGAGCGCGGACGCGACGGACGGCCCGCCGCCGATAGACTCGTGCCATGGCAGAGCGCTCCTGGTCCTTCTCGAACGTCTTCCAGAGCATGTTCCGCGGTGCCGAGCAGATCACCGAGGACACCTGGGACGATCTCGAGACCGCACTCATCTCGGCGGACTTCGGTCCCGAGATCACCGACGCGATCCTCGGCGAGCTGCGCGCGCAGGTCGACCGGCACCGGGTCACCGAGGTCAAGGAGCTGCGGCGCATGCTGCGCGAATCGATCGAGGAGCGGCTCGCCGCCTTCGACCCGACGCTGCACCTCTCGGAACGCCCGGCCGTGATCCTCGTGGTCGGCGTCAACGGGGTCGGCAAGACCACCACCATCGGCAAGTTCGCCCGATACCTCAAGACCTTCGACAAGAAGATCGTCGTCGGCGCGGCCGACACGTTCCGCGCCGCCGCGGTCGAGCAGCTCGCGACCTGGGCCGACCGGGCGGGCGTCGACATCGTGCGTCCCCAGCAGCAGGGGCAGGATCCGGCCTCGGTCGCGTTCCAGACGGTCGAGCGCGCCAAGAACGACGACTTCGACATCGCGATCATCGACACCGCCGGGCGCCTGCAGACCAAGGGCGGCCTGATGGACGAGCTCTCGAAGGTGCGGCGCGTGGTCGAGAAGCAGTCGCCCATCGCCGAGGTGCTGCTGGTGCTCGACGCGACGACCGGGCAGAACGGGCTCGCGCAGGCGGAGGCGTTCATCGAGCACGCCGGGGTCACCGGCCTCGTGCTCACGAAGCTCGACGGCTCGGCGAAGGGCGGCTTCGTGCTGTCGGTGCAGCAGAAGACCGGGCTGCCCATCAAGCTCGTCGGACAGGGCGAGGGCATCGGCGATCTGACCGGTTTCACCCCGCACGTGTTCGCCCAGCAGCTCATCGGCTGATCCCGGCTCGGGCGACGGTATGAGCGACGAGGAGCGCGAGCGACTGGCCGACGATCTGGCCGAGGCTCAGTCCGGCGCGGAGCGCGGGGACCTGGAGCGCACGAAGCGGGCGATCGACGAGCTCCGCATCCTGCTGCCCCGCGTCGTCGCGGTGTTCGGGGCCGCGAGCGAGGCGCACCGTTCGGCGATCTCGTCGCTCGCGACGGCGCTCAACCGCATCGACGAGACCGAGCGCTCTCGTGAGCTCTTCGAAGCGCTCGGCGAGCTGGTCAACGACGCGATCCGCGAGGTCGGCGGGGAGCCCGAGACGCTCGACGAGGGCGCGTTCGAGGAGTACTTGAGCGCGCACGGGCTCGCGGCGGTGGTCGGCGCGAGCGCGGAGACGGCGAGCCGCGACCTCGACGCGCTCGAGACCCTGGCCGGGCAGGCCGAACGGCGGCTCGGGCCGTCCCACCCGCTCACGCTGTGGATGCTGTCGCTGCGCGCTCAGCAGCGCGCCCGATTCGACGGGGCCGACGGGCTCGAAGCCTTCGACATGCTGATCGCCCGGGCGCTCGCGCACGGCGACGGATCGCTGCTGCACCTGCGCGCGATCGCCGACAAGGCCACGGCGCTGTCCCGGCTCGACTTCGACGCCGAGTCCGCGCAGCTCTGGCGCCGCGTGCTCGAGGGTCGCCGCATCGAGCTCGGACTCGAGGATCCCGACACCCTCGACGCCTGGTTCTGGCTGGCACGGACCCTGGCCTGGTCGGAGGACGCCGTCGAGGCGGCGGACGAGCTCGACCGCCTGATCCCCGCGATGGAGCGGGCGCTGGGGCGCGATGCCGACGACACGCTCGAAGCGTTGCGGTTCCGCGTCCGAGTGCTGCGCCGGCTCGCCGACGACGGCGACGACCCGCGGAGCAGCCCGGAGCACCTGCTGGGGCTCCTGCGCGAGATCCTCGGCCGGGAGACCGTGCTCCTGGGTCCGGACGCCGAGGCACCGCTGCGCACCCGGTTCGAGATCATCGAGCTGCTGCGCGAGAACGGTCAGACGGAGGACGCTCTGACCGCCGCCACCGCGGTGCGCGAGGACGCCGTTCGCGCACTCGGCCGCACCGCCGTGCCCGCCGTGGAGGCGGGCCTGCGCGAGCAGCGGCTGCTGCGCGCGCACCTCGACGGTGCCGCCGCCGACCCCGCCACCCCCGGCGAGGCCCGGGACCGCGCCGTGCTGCTGGCCGAGGAACTCTGCGACGCCGCGGAGGACGCCTGCCGGGACGCGGTGCAGCGCTCCGCCGCGCGCGACGAACTGCGCATCCGCGGTCGGGCGCTCGCGGAAGCCTGGATCATCCGGGCCGAGTGGTTCCCCGAGCGTTCCCAGGAGGCGGCCGACCTCTTCGAAGCGGGCGCCGCGCGCATCGACGCGCTCGGCATCCCGTTCCGAGTCGACGCGATCCGCCTCTACGACCGGCTGGCCGGCCTGCTCATCTCGATCGAGCGGCCGGCGGACGCGCTGCCCCCTGCCGAACGATCGCTGCGGCTCGAGCAGGACGAGTATGCGCGGCTCGCCGCGGGCGACCCGGATCCGGCGGGGGAGGCCGAGCTCCGGGGCAGCGCCACGCGGATCGCGCAGTCCCTCGAGAACGTGGGGATCGCGCTGCGTCGCATGGGTCGGGCGGTCGAGGCCGAACCGCGCCTGCGCAGCGGGATCGCGGAGGCCGTCGCGGCGGGCGCATCGCCCGGGGCGCTGGACGACCTCCGCACCCTGCACGCGCTCGCCCTGCAGGAGCTCGACCGCTTCGACGAGGCCGCGGCCGAGCTGCGCGAGATCGCCGAACGCAGCGGCGACCCCCGACGGGCGATCGACCTCGCCGTCGTCTACCTGAACGCGGACCGGCCCCGCGAGGTCGAGACCCTCCTGAACCCCGTGCGCGCCCGCCTGGAGCAGGAGGGCCGGCTCGAGACCCCGACCGGGCTCAGCGTGCTGGGCAACCTCGCGCTCGCGGTCTGCCAGCTCGACCGCCACGCCGAGGCGATCGCCCAGTGGGATCGCCTCTACGAGCTGCAGGTCCGCGTACTCGGCGCGCTGAACCGGGACACGCTCAAGACCCTGAACAACCGCGCTCTCGAAGAACTCCACCTCGGACGGTACGCCGAATCGGCGCACCGCTTCGAACGCGTCGTCGAGCAGCGCACCGAGGCCCTCGGCCCGCGTTCGCCCGAGACGCTCGGCGCGCTCGCGAACCTCGCACGCGCGGTCCGCCTCTCGGGCGACCTCGTCCGGGGGAAGCAGCTCTCGGAGCGCGTCGTCGCCGAGTCCCGCGAGGTGCTGGGCGAGGCCCACCCCGAGACGCTCGGCCGCATCAGGGAACTGGACCGCGTGCTCGAGGAGCTCGGGCGTTCCTCTGACGGCCCCGCGGGCGCGGAGGCGCTGGCCGCGGAGCGTCGAGAACTGGCCGAGGGGGTCACGGCCGCGCTCGCCGCGGACGCCGCCGACGCGGATCCCGCCGACCCGCACGCGGTCGGGATCCGGGCGCTCCGCTATGCGGACCACCTGCGGAGCATGGATCGCGTGGCCGACGCGCTCGTCGAGTACACCCGTGCCCGCGACGGACTCGCGGGGGATCCCGGGCTCGACTGGCTGGCGGCCGAGCGCGGCATCGCGGACTGCCACCGCCGGATGCAGGCCTACCGTGAGGCGGCGGACAGCTATGCGCGGCTCGTCCCGCAGATCGAACGTCTGCTCCCGCAGGAGCCCTGGGCGCTCGCGGATGCGCTCGACCAGCAGAGCTTCGCGCTCGCGCAGCTGAACCGGGTCGACGAGCTGGTGCCGCCGCAGGAGCGGGCGATCGCGATCGCCGAGCAGCAGGGCGATCGGCCGGAGCAGGAGATCAAGTACCGGACCTGGCTGGGCCGGCGCCTTTCGGGGCGCGGGCAGCACGGGCTCGCCCTCGAGGTGTACCGCGCCGCCGCCGAGCGCTCCGCGGCGCTGCTCGGCGAACGGCACCGGCTCACGCTCGACCTCTTCGACGACGTCGCCGAGGCGCTGATCGCGACGGGTCAGGACCGGGAGGCACTGCGCGTCTACCGCCGCAATCTGCCGCGCATGATGAAGGAGCTCGGGGCGAACGCGAAACCGGTGAAGCGGGCCATCGCGAGCCGCGACGCCGCGGCGAAGCGCGCGAGCCGCCCCGTCAGCATCACCATCGGCGTGGTCGCGGCGGCCACGATCATCGTCGTGGCGATCCTCAATCTGCCGCACTGATCCGGGCGCAGTCGCGGCGTCGGAGCGCTTTCACGGCGTCGGTGATTTCCGGTACTCTGTCGCGTAATGCGCGGTCCGGCGTCGGAGCCCCTGCGCCCTGGATCCCGGAAGGACCCTCGTGCCCGCACAAGAAGAAGATCTGCCCATCCTCATCTTCCTCGCCGTCGGCGCGGTGGTGCTCGTGCTCATCGTCGTGCTCGGCGTGCGCAGCAGCCGGCGCAAGAACCGCGCGACCGAGCCGTCCTACGGGCTCACCGCGCAGTGGGACGCGGGTCAGCCGCTGCTGGCGACCTCGTCGATGAACGCGTATGACGGCAAGCGTCAGTGGGAGATCTTCCAGCAGCGCTTCGTCCCCGGAACGGAGGTGCCCGGGTTGCCGCTCGGCGATCCCAGCGGGAAGGAGCTCCCCGTCGAGCGGGGCGCGCTCCGGGTGTCGCGCGTGGCCCGCGAGGTCCGCGAGGGCTACCCGAACGCGCGCGTCGGATTCGTCGCCTACTTCGCCCCCTACGAGCAGTCCGAGTTCCCGATGGCGCTCCCGGCGGGCGGTCGCGGCATCGCGCGGGTCGAGCTCGACGGCGCGGGCGTGCGCGTGCTCGCCGCCGACGGTTCGCTCGCGTGGGACGCGGCCTGGGCCGACTGCAAGGTCGCGGGGCGCGAAGCCACCATCCGAGTGCACAACGGCCGGTCGCAGCTCGAATTCGAGCGGGATCGGACCCCCGACCACCGCACGCTGGAGGCCGTCCTCGTGAAGTACGGCAGCTACTGGCCGATGGGCGCGGTGTAGCTTCTCTGGTTCTATCTCGTTTTCACCGCAGAATCTGCGGAGAATTCTCGATCTGATCGCGAATCGCGAAACCACAAGGTGCTTTTCGCCGAAGAGGAGTAGACCAGAAGCATGGCCTGACGGTCGGCTCGATCAGCGGCCGCCGGACCGGATCGCCGCCATCCGCGCGGCGACGTTCGAGAAAGGCGCACCATGCAGAACCTCACCGTGCTCGGGACCGGCGTGCTCGGCTCCCAGATCATCTTCCAATCGGCCTACGCCGGCAAGGACGTCGTGGCCTACGACCTCAGCGACGAGATCCTGGCGAAGCTGCCGGAGCGGTGGGACTACCTGAAAGCCGCCTACCTCCGGGACCTGCCCGACGCGACGGCCGAGAAGCTCGACGCCGCCGTCTCGCGGATCCGCGCGACCTCCGATCTGGCGGACGCGCTGAGCGACGCCGACATCGTGATCGAGGCGGTGCCCGAGTCGCTCGAGATCAAGCAGCAGACCTGGGAGAAGGTCAGCGCGCTCGCTCCCGAGAAGACGATCTTCGCCACGAACTCGTCGACCCTGCTGCCGAGCGCCATCGCACCGTTCGTCGACCGGCCGGCGAAGTTCCTGGCGCTCCACTTCGCGAACGAGGTCTGGAAGTTCAACACGGGCGAGGTCATGGGGCACCCGGGCACCGATCCCGAGGTCTTCGAGCAGGTGGCGCGGTTCGCCGAGGAGATCGGCATGGTGCCGATCCGGATCATGAAGGAGCAGCCCGGCTACGTGCTCAACTCGCTGCTCGTCCCGTTCCTCGACGCCGGCGCGGCGCTCTTCGTGAAGGGCGTGGCGACTCCCGCCGACATCGACAAGACCTGGAAGATCGCGACCGGTTCGCCGTCCGGCCCCTTCGAGATCTTCGACGTCGTCGGCATGATGACCCCGTACTACCTCGGCAAGGACAGCGCGGATCCGGTGAAGCGCGAGTTCGCCGAGATCCTCAAGCGGGACTACATCGACCGGGGCCGTCTGGGCAAGGGCTCGGGCCACGGCTTCTACGACTACGAGTAGTCGAGCGAGTCCGCGCTCAGCCCTCCGAGCCGCTCCGCGAACTCCTCCCGGGAACGCACCGCGCCGAGGGCTCCGGCTCCGTCACCCGAGATGATCGCCCGCGCCGCGGCCAGGCTGCGGGCGATCAGCCGTTCGGCCGCGGCGGCCGTCCCGGGCGTGGACGCGAAGTCCCGGGCGAAGCCGTGCGCGTCGATCGGGCGATCCCGCCGATAGAGATGGAACAGCGGGACGGATCCCGGCGCGCGCACGTTCCATCCGTGCGTGAACAGGCGCAGGGCCTGCACGTACTCGTCGGCGATCATCACGTCGCGCACCTGCTCGAGCTCGCTGCAGAGCGCGCCGGCCGAGAACTGGAACCCGCCGGAGACGAGCAGCCCGGGGGTGCCGGCCGATGCGGCCGGGCCCCCGTCCTGCCGCGGCAGACCGTACTGATCGGTCCCGGCGGGGACGATCAGGTGCGGCCCGGCCTCCCGCAGTTCGACACGGTGCTCGTCCAGCGGGGTGAACGCGCCCGGGTAGCAGCTCAGCACCGCACGCGGATCGTCGAGCGATTCCCACTGATCGATCAGCGCCGTGTCCCAGCCGGGCGCGAACCGGGTGTGCGCGTCGACCTGCAGCGCGAAGGCCTCGTCGGTGCGCATGCGGTCGGTCATGCGCCGGGCCCAGCCGAGCCCGCGCGCGCTCGACCACTCGGTGCGGAACACTCGCACGCGCGGGTCGCCGCGCAGCGGCTCCAGCTGCTCGGCGGTCTCGGGGCCGAACTGCTGCACGATCGCGAAGCGGATCCGTTCCGGGCGATCGGCCTGCTCCCAGGCCGACGCGACGGTGCGCAGCAGCTCCGGATCGCGATAGCTCACGACCCGGACGAGGATGCTCGGTGCGGACACGGGGTGCTCCCTCGTCGCCTCAGGCGTCGCGTCGGGTTCGCGAACGGCGGAGCAGCAGCGCGCCGGCGCCGGTCAGCGCGAGCGCGCCCGCGATGACCGTCGCGGCGCCGGTGGCCGTGCCACCGGTGGTCGCGAGGGTTCCGGACCGCTCGGCGCCGTCCGCGGTGGGCGTCGCGGGGTGCGGGGCGGGCGTCGGCCGGGGATCCGGGCTCGGCGTCGGCTCGGGTTCGGGCGTCGGTTCGGGCTCCGGGTCCGGCGTCGGCGGTACCCGGTCGATGGTCACTTCGGGGGCGGCGGTGCACGCGCGGTCTCCCCGTACCTCGACGAACTCCGGTGTCCCTACCGCCCCGATGCTCCGGGTCGGGGCTTCCGCGCAGGCGGTGTTCCGCAGCACGCCGTCGGCGGATCCGAGGTGGACGGTCGAGAAGGAGAGGGCGAAGCGCCCCTCGGGGTCGTACGCGCCGCGTCCGGTCAGCACGCCGTTCCCGACGGCGAACACGCCGGCCGGCAGGCCGTCCTGCGCGGGTGCCACCGAGCCGCGCTCGACGCGGAAGTCCGCGGGGATCGCGCCTCCGGCCTCCGCGATCGTGTCGGCGAGGTCGTCGGAGAGCGAGAACGCGGTCGCGGTGGATCCCTTCGGGCGGGTCACCTCGATCGTGTAGCGCACCGCCGGGTTCGCGGCGGTCACGCGCGTGCGGTCGACCGTCTTGCGGATGATCGGCGCGGGCTGCGCGGCGATCACGGGAACGCCGACCGTGACGCTCGCGCCGTAGTCCCAGCGGTTCTCGCCGCCGCGCATCGCCACGGTCGCGTCGACGCCGAGGTCCCCGTCGCCGCCGCGCGCGAAGTCGACCGCGAAGGTCGCGACGAACTCCCGTGCATCGGCCGCGTGCTCCGCCTCGAAGACCACGGTGGTGCCGTCGCGCCGCACCAGCAGATCCGGCAGCGGCGAGGTCTCGAGATCGTCGAACACGGAATCGAGATCCGCGACGTCGTCCGCGATCGCCGAGAGGTCCACGGTCGCCCGCATCGCGGTGAGCGGGTAGAACCCGGGCTGCGGATGCGTGAACTCCGAGAACGGCACTCGGAGCCGGTAGACGACCCGTTCGCCGGCGGCGGTGACGGTGCGGGAGCTCACCGAGAGCTCCGCGCGCATCTCCGCACCGTACGCTGAGGTCGCGTGCCCCACCGCGGTGTACTCGGTCCCCGCGGCGGTCGCGGTCGCTGCGCCCGTCGGCAGCAGCAGCACGCCGATGATCGCCGCCGCTCCGGTCGCGGCCGTCGTCTGGATCTTCTTCGAAGCCAAGAGCTTCCCCCCACTCGTTCGTCGTGCGGTGCCGCCTGATTTCGGGCAGCACCGGGTGCGAACGGAGGCGGTGCCCTGCCGCGCCCGGCTTCGGCACCGGGAGAGAACAGTATCAGTGGGGATCGCCGGATCGGAATCCGAGTTCGCGCCCGCTCCGGAGCCTCTCCGTGGTCGCTTCACCCGCCGGCGGAGGGGTCGGTCTCGGCGCCGGTCTCCGGCTCCGCGCCCGGCGCGGATCCCACCTCGCCGAGGGGGCGGAGGAACGCGACCGCGATGAGCGGCAGGGTGGCGGCGACGCCGAGCCCGAACGCGAGCGGGGCCGCGGCGCCTCCCGAGTGCGGCACCAGCACCGCCGCGACGAGCACGGCGGCGTCCGCGATCCCGAGCGCGATCCAGTGCCGTCGTCCCCAGCGGGTTCCGGCCCGCGGGAAGCAGAACTCCCAGGGCGCGGGGATCGCGAGCAGGAGCAGCGGTCCCGCGAACGCGAGCTGCGCCGCGCGCGCGTCCGGGGCGGCCGCGAGCAGCACCACGAGCGCGCCGAGGCACCAGCCGAGCACCGCGGTGGCGAACCGGGTGCCGATCGGAGCGCGGGCCGGGTCCGCGCCCGGGATCGGTTCCCGGGCGCCGCGCCGCGCGCCCGAGGCGAGCGCGCCGAGCACGACGAGGTTGACGAGCAGGAGCACGAGCCCGTCGGGGAGCCAGCCGTCGACCGCGATCAGCACCAGCAGCTCGACGATCGAGGCGACGAGGACCGCGAGCGCGAGCCGTTCCGGCCACCGGGGGAGCCGCGCTGCGCCGCGGGCATCCGCTGCCGGCTCCTCCGCGACCATGCCCTCACCATACGCCTCCCGCGGCCGGGTAGGATGGGCCTGCTATGGCTACTTTCGGAAATCTCTCGACGCGCCTCACCGACACCTTCAAGAACCTCCGGTCGAAGGGCAAGCTCTCGGCGGCCGACGTCGACGGCACGGTGCGCGAGATCCGCCGTGCCCTGCTCGAGGCCGACGTCGCGCTCGACGTGGTCAAGGACTTCACCGGCAAGGTGCGCGAGCGCGCTCTCGGCGACGAGGTCAACAAGGCGCTGAACCCGGCGCAGCAGGTCGTGCAGATCGTCAACGAGGAGCTGATCGGTATCCTCGGCGGCGAGCAGCGCCGGCTGGAGTTCGCGAAGAACCCGCCGACCGTCATCATGCTCGCCGGCCTCCAGGGTGCGGGAAAGACCACGCTCGCGGGCAAGCTGGCCAAGTGGCTCAAGGGCCAGGGCCACACCCCGATGCTCGTCGCCTGCGACCTCCAGCGCCCCAACGCCGTCACCCAGCTCGGCGTCGTCGCCGAGCAGGCCGGCGTCGACATCTACGCGCCCGAGCCGGGCAACGGCGTCGGCGATCCGGTGAAGGTCGCCAAGAACGGCGTGGCCGAGGCGAAGCGCACCCACCACGACTTCGTGATCGTCGATACGGCCGGTCGTCTCGGCGTGGACGCCGAGCTCATGAAGCAGGCCGCGGACATCCGCAAGGCCGTCGATCCCGACGAGGTGCTCTTCGTCATCGACGCCATGATCGGCCAGGACGCGGTCGCCACCGCGAAGGCCTTCCAGGAGGGCGTCGACTTCACGGGCGTCGTGCTCACCAAGCTCGACGGCGACGCGCGCGGCGGTGCCGCGCTCTCGATCCGCGGAGTCACGGGCAAGCCGATCCTCTTCGCGTCCACGGGCGAGGGTCTCGACGAGTTCGAGCCCTTCCACCCCGACCGCATGGCCAGCCGGATCCTCGACCTCGGCGACATCCTCACCCTCATCGAGCAGGCGCAGAGTGCCTTCGACGAGGACGAGGCGCGCAAGGTCGCCGAGAAGATCGCGAGCGACTCGTTCACGCTCGACGACTTCCTCAAGCAGATGCAGCAGCTGCGCGGCGCCGGATCCATCAAGAAGATGATGGGCATGCTGCCCGGCATGGGCAAGATGAAGGATCAGCTCGACAACTTCGACGAGCGCGAGATCGTCCGCACCGAGGCCATCATCCAGTCGATGACGAAGGCCGAGCGGCACAACCCCAAGATCCTCAACGGCTCGCGCCGCCTGCGCATCGCGAAGGGCTCGGGCATGACCGTGACCGACGTGAACCAGCTCGTGCAGCGCTTCGAGCAGGCCGCGAAGATGATGCGGACCGTCGCCAAGGGCGGGGTGCCGCAGATCCCCGGCATGGGCCCGGTGCCCGGCATGGGCGGGTACGGCAAGAAGAAGCAGCCGCAGGGCAAGGGCAAGGGCGCGAAGCGCTCGGGCAACCCCGCCAAGCGGGCGCAGGAGGCGACGGGCGTCGCCGCGCGTGCCGAGTCGAGCGGCGGATCGGGCTTCGGCCTCGGCGCGGCCGGCGGCGGTGCGGGCGCAGCGATGCCGAGCGAGGCCGACATGGAGCAGCTGCAGCAGATGCTCGGGCGCGGGCGTCGCTGATCCCGCATCCGCAGGGCCGCTGACCGCGACCGAGCACCCGCTATGAGCGCACCCGTCGACGACCGCCTGGCGCAGTTCCGCGCGGAGTGGCCGCGACGCGTGACCTGGCGCGAGGTCGGCGGGTCCGACGCTGGGGTGTTCCGGCGCGCGCTCGGCGGTGCCGGGCTGCTCCTGCTGGCGGCACTCACGGGTGCGCTGGCGTTCTCCGCGCTCAGCGTCGGGTTCCCGAAGTCCTGGCAGCTTCCCGAGGCGCTCGACGGGGCGATCCCGTTCGTGGCGTTCCTGCTCATCCTGATCACGATGGCGCTCGCGGTGATCGGACTCGTGGCCCTCGCGCGCCCGTTCGAACTCCGACGGTTGATCGCGTTCCGAGGGTTCGCGCGCGAGCGGGATCTGAACTGCTCGCTCGACGGGCCCGCCCCGGTCTCCCGTGGCGTGTTCTTCGCCGAGCCGAGCGAGACGCAACGCGCCACCGACCGGCTCCGGAGCGGCGCGCGCGGCAGGCCGACGGGCGCCGGCGATACCCGACCGCGCCTGTTCGGCACGCGGTTCGCGCTCTGGCGCGCGAGCTCGGGGTGGGAGCCCGATCTGCAGATCGCGGTGGCCCGCTACCGCGGCGGCAAGAGCGACCCGAAGGGGCCGCGGATCGCCTTCCGCTTCCTCCAGCTCCGACTCCCGCGCACCCTGCCGCACCTGCTGCTCGATTCCCGCTCCAACGGGCGGATCCGCGGGACGCTCTCGGGCTCGCAGCGGATCTCCCTCGAGGGCGACTTCGACCGCTGGTTCGTCGCGCACGCGCCGGGCGGGTACGAACGGGACGCGCTCGAGATCCTCACCCCCGATGTGATGGCCGGACTCATCGACTATGGACGGCACTGGGACATCGAGGTCGTCGACGACCTGCTGATCGTGGTCTCGAACCGGTTCCGCCGCGGCTCGGACCGCAACGAGACCGCGGCGCTGCTGCGCTTCTCGGAGACGGTCGCCGAGTCGCTCGCGCACCAGACCCGCACGTACTCGGACCCCCGGGCAGACCGTCCCCGGACCGAGGTGGCTCCGGCCGGGCGTCGGCTGCGGCGCGTCCCGGCGGTCTGGGCGACCGCGATCGGTGTCACGGTGCTCGTGGTCTGGCTCGGCTATCCGTTCGTGCTGAACTGGTTGCTCGATCTGAACTGAACGGCCTGAAACGAGGGCCCCACCGTGCGGTGCCTCGGCTACGGCGCGGTGGTCGGCGCCGGGAGCGCCGTGCTCCAGGCCGCCTCCGCGGCGCGTTCGAGACGCTGCTGCGCCCGAGGGACGTCCGATGGGTGGGCGAAGAACTCGCGCAGGATCTGCTGGGCGCCGCTGTCGGGATACGCGCCGAATCCGCTCGGTGCGAGATCCGAGAGGTCGAACCGGCGGGCGTCGCGCCCGGTTCCGCCCGGTCCGGGGCGCACCAGCTCGTTCGCCGCTCGTGCCGCCTCGTTCGGGGCGCCCGAGAGATCGGCGTCGCCGTGGGGGGAGATCCCGCCGCCGGCGATCCAGAGCTCCGCCGCCTCGGTTCCCGCGAGATAGCGCAGGAGCACGGCTCCGCCGTCCGAGGACTTGAGCTGCACGGCGACGGTGCCGCCGATGACGGACGCTCCGGGCTCGGCCGCGGGGGAGGGGAACGGCGCGGCGGTCGCGGACTCCGGCACCGCGGAGCCGCCGGAGAGGACGCGCTCCGCGAGCCTCGGCGAGCCGAACACGGCGTCGAGCGAGTCTCCGAACGATTCGTCGGCGGTGCCCGGCTGCAGAGCTCCCCGGGTCCGGCGCAGCTCGGCGAGCCGATCGAGCGCGCGGGCGACCGACGGATCGGTCCAGGGGATCTCGTGCCGGCTCAGCCGCTCGTACTGCTCGGCGCCGGCATCGCCGAGATAGAGGTTCTCGAACCAGTCGCCGACGGGCCAGCCGGACTTCGCGCCCACCGAGATCGCGGGGCCGTCAGACGCGGGCCGGTCGCGGAGCGCGCCCAGGAACGCCGACCAGTCGCCGGTCGCGGGTGCCGCGCCGCCGGCCCCGGCATCGGGGCTCCAGAGCTGCGAGGAGGTGCTGCCCGCGAACCAGACCCCGTACTCGGTGCCGTCCACCGTCGCGAGCTCGCGCCACGACCGCGCGGTGTGCCGGGCGACCCGGTCGCGGGTCTCGGTGTCGAGCGGGATCAGCGCCCGGTTCGCCACGAGCTCCCGGAGCAGCCCGGGCTGCCGGATCAGGGCGACATCGGGCAGGTTCGATGCGTCGACCGCGTGGTACACCTTCGCCGTGATCCGCTCGTCCGCGTCGGTCAGCTTCACCCGTGCCCCGGTGCGCTGCTCGAACCGGGCGATGACCGGGGCGAACGCATCCCGTTCCCGCTTCGACCACCCGGTGAGCAGGGTGAGGCGCTGGCCGTCCAGGCGCGGCAGCGCCTCGGCGTCGGCTTCCGTGCCCGAGCGGGCCGCGGACGAGGACGAGCCCGCGTCCGCGGGCGCGCAACCGCCCAGGCCGAGCGCGCCGAGACCGAGCGCCGCGGCGATCCCCAGCGTCCCGATGCGCCGAAGGCGCGCTCGACGGGTTCGGCGAGGGGGTCGGATCATCCGCGCACGCTCCGCTCGAACGCGTCCGCCTCCGAGTCGACGACGGCGCGGAGCGCGTCGAGGGTGCCGCCGAGCCGCGAGTAGGTCTCGAGCTGGCGGTCGGCGCTCGTGCCGCTCTCGACGATCCGGGCGACCTGCTCGAGCTCGTTGACGCAGCCGAGATCCACGGCGACCGGAGCGAGCCGGTCGAGCAGCACCGACACGCGGTCGCGCAGTCGGGCCTGCGAGCCCGCGGCGTCGTAGATGACCTCGGCGTCGAGGCCGAAGCGCGCCGCGCGCCACTTGTTCTCGCGGGCGAACCAGGGCGGCAGCAGCGGCAGCGTCTCGCCGCGGTCGAGTCGTCGGGCGCAGTCCTCGACGAGGCACTGGGTGAGGGCGGCGAGGGCCCCCAGCGTTTCGAGCGACGACGAGCCGTCGCAGAAGCGGACCTCGATCGTGCCCCAGCGGGGAGCCGGGCGCACGTCCCAGCGGGCCTCGGTCGGCTCGGCGATGACCCCGGTGCGGGTGAGATCCTCGATGACGCGCTCGAAGTCCTCCCAGCTCTCGACGTGCGCCGGGAGCCCGGCCGAGGGCAGCTGCTGGAACATGAGGGTGCGGTTGGACCGGTACCCGGTCGCCTCGCCCGCCCAGAACGGGCTCGACGCCGAGAGCGCCTGGAACACCGGCTGGTAGGTGAGCAGCGTGTGCAGGGTCGGGATCACGCGTTCCCGGCGGTCGATGCCCACGTGCACGTGCACGCCCCAGATGAGCATGTTGCGGCCCCACCACTGGGTGCGCTCGACGAATCGACCGTAGCGTTCGCCGGGGGTGATGAGCTGGTCCTCCCAGCGCGAGAACGGGTGGCTGCCGGTGCCGATCACGCGCACCCCGTGGGCGCGCGCCTGGTCGAGCAGGTCCGCGGCGAGTAGCCGGAGCTCGCCGATGGCTTCGCCCACGCGCCGGTGCGGGGCCGAGACGAGCTCGACGGTGTTCTGCAGCAGTTCGCTGGTCGCCTGTGGAGCGCCCGGGCTCGGGGGCCAGCGCCGTTCGAGCTCGGCGAGGATCGGCGGTGCCGTGTTCGCGAGGGAACGGCTGACGGGATCGACGAGGGCGAGCTCCCACTCGATGCCGAGCGTCGAGCGGGGGGACCGCGCGAAATCGATGGTCATCTGGGGCTCCTCCCGGCGACTAGCAAAAAGCCTAGTGCGTGCCCGTGCGAGTGGACGCCGTGCGGCTCGGGCGATCGTGATCTTTTCGAGATCATTGTCAATGCAATGCGAAAGATGACATGTACTATGTTACTAATCGCGAACGGGGTTCGAGATTGGGCCCGTTCGGCGTGCCGACCGGACGGTCGGGCGCACGAAGCTCGATGACTCAAAGGTGACTCTCAATGGCTCGAAAACTCATCATCTCGACCACCGCCCTCGCCGCGGCCGCGGCGCTCGCGCTGTCCGGCTGTTCCAGCGGAGGCGGAGGAGGAGCCCCCGCGGCCGAGGGGCAGAAGGGCGGAACGCTCAAGGTGCTGGCGAACGGGGACGTGGACCACCTCGATCCGCAGCTGACCGCCTACGTCCCGGTGAACGGCGTCATCCGTACGGTCTCCCGCTCCATCCTCAGCTACAAATCGTCGAACGACGAGAAGACCCGGATCGAGCTGGCCGGCGACCTCGCGACCGAGGTCCCCGAGGCGAGCGACGGCGGCAAGACCTACACCATCAAGCTTCGTGACGGGGTGACCTGGGACGCTCCGGGCGGATCCCGCCCGATCGTCGCCGAGGACGTCGCACGCGGCATCAAGCGGATCTGCAACCCCAAGATCAGCGCGGCGCTCGGCGGGTACTTCACCGGCCTGATCGAGGGCATGGACACCTTCTGCGCCGGATTCGCGAAGGTCAAGCCCGAGATCGCGCCGATGAAGGACTACATCGAGAAGAACCGCATCAGCGGTATCGAGACCCCCGACGAGAAGACCGTGGTGTTCAAGCTCACCGAGCCCGCATCCGACTTCACCTCGATGCTCAGCCTGCCGACCGCGAACCCGGCGCCGATCGAGGTGCTCGACTACCTGCCGGACTCGCCCGAGTACCGGAACAACTTCATCTCCTCCGGGCCCTACAAGATCTCCGCGTACAAGCCGGACGCCTCGATGGACCTGGTGCGCAACCCGTCCTGGAAGGCCGACAGCGACCCGCTCCGCAAGGCCTACGTCGACGAGATCAAGATGACCATGGGGCTCGAGGACGATGCGGCCATGCAGCAGCTGCAGGCCGGTTCCGCCGACCTGCTCTTCGACATCCAGCCGAGCCCGGCGAACATCCAGCAGCTGAAGACCGCGAACGACCAGAAGCTGACCACGATGGCCAACGGCGGGGTCGACCAGTTCATGTGGATCAACACGAAGACCAGCAACAACGGGGGAGCGCTGCAGAAGCCCGAGGTCCGCGAAGCGCTGCAGTACGCGATCGACAAGCCCGCGGTCGTGCAGGTGATGGGCGGCCCCGACATCGCCACCGTGACCAACGGCATCTTCGGCCCCGGCATCAACGGCTACGAGGACTTCGCCCCCTACGGCGACAAGAGCGGCAAGGCCGATCCCGAGAAGGCGAAGGCGCTGCTCAAGCAGGCTGGCGTCACGAACCTCAAGCTCAAGCTGCCGTACCGCAACCTCGGCGCGCAGCCGGACATCGCGCAGACGGTGCAGGCGAGCCTCGAGAAGGCCGGGATCACCGTCGAGCTCTTCCCGGTCCCGCCGACCGACTACTACGCGAACTTCATGACGAACCCGTCCAACGCGAAGGACGGCAAGTGGGACGTCGCCCTCGTCGGCTGGTCGCCCGACTGGGTCGGCGGTGCCGCTCGCAGCGTGTTCCAGCCCCAGTTCACCTTCAACGGGACCCCGCAGTCGTACAACTACGTCGACTACAACAACGACGAGGCGAACGCGCTCGCCGCGAAGGCGCTCGCCGCGAGCACTCCCGAGGAGGCCGGAAAGATCTGGCACCAGGTCGACGAGACCGTCATGAAGGACTCGCCGATCGTGAGCATCGTCGCGCGGAAGAAGGCCAACTACCACTCCGAGCGCGTGCAGAACTTCGAGATCTACGCGCTCGCCCAGAACGGCGACTGGACGAACGTCTGGCTGAAGAAGTAGCGATCCGGTGACGGGGGTCGGCGCGCGGCGGCGCCGGCCCCCGAACCCTGAGAAGGAGGAGGAACGACTGATGTCGATTCTGGAAGTGTCCGGCCTCGTGGTCGACATTCCGACCGAGGACGGCGACGTGCACGCGGTGCAGGACGTCTCATTCGACGTGCGTGAGGGGGAGTTCTTCGGCATCGTCGGCGAATCCGGCTCGGGCAAGTCCGTGCTGGTGCAGTCGGTGATGGGTCTGATCCCGCAGGCGAAGACCTCGGGGACCGTCCGGTTCCAGGGCGCCGACCTGCTCGCGCTCGACGCGGACGGGCTGCGCCGCAAGCGCGGCAAGGAGATCAGCATGATCTTCCAGGACCCGCTGTCGAGCCTGCACCCGCAGTACACCGTCGGGTGGCAGATCGTCGAGCAGATCCGCGCCCACGAGCGGGTGACCAAGGAGGCCGCGAAGGCGCGGGCGATCGAATTGCTCGAGAAGGTCAGGATCCCCGACGCGGCTGCGCGCTTCGACGCCTATCCGCATCAGTTCTCGGGTGGGATGCGACAGCGCGTCATGATCGCGATGAGCCTCTCGCTCGGACCCGCGATGATCATCGCGGACGAGCCGACGACGGCGCTCGATTCGACCGTGCAGGCTCAGATCCTGGACCTGCTCGCCGAGATGCGCGCCGACCTCGGCGCGACGGTGCTCATGATCAGCCACGACCTCGGGGTGCTCGCCCGAGTCGCCGACCGGGTGATGGTCATGTACGGCGGCCGACGCATGGAGATCGGCGAGAGCGGGAACGTCCTCGGCAGTCCCGCGCACCCGTACACCGCCGGACTGCTCCGTTCCTCCTCCTTCAACAGCGCCCCGGGGACGCCGCTCGTGCCGATCCCCGGCCG
Organism: Leucobacter sp. Ag1; assembly: GCF_000980875.1. Taxonomy (GTDB): domain Bacteria; phylum Actinomycetota; class Actinomycetes; order Actinomycetales; family Microbacteriaceae; genus Leucobacter; species Leucobacter iarius. The sequence continues at coordinate 23,713 of NZ_LAYO01000066.1, forward strand.
CACCCCGAGCCTGCTCGCGCCGCCGGCCGGCTGCGTGTTCCAGAGCCGCTGCCCCGACGCGAGCGAGATCTGCGGCTCCCGGCCGCCGGTCCGCCGCTACGATGACGGCACCGAGGCGCTCTGCTGGCTCGAGTCCGCACCCTCCGAACCCGAGGCGCCCGTGTCCGAGCTGCCCGGACTGCAGCCGCGCGAGGACGACACCATCGTCGAGGTCTCCGATCTCTCGCTCGCGTTCCCGCAGCGCAGAGGCGCCCCCAAGACCGTGCTGGACGGGATCTCGCTCGCGGTCCGGCGCGGGGAGACGCTCGGGCTCGTCGGCGAGAGCGGGTGCGGCAAGACGACGCTCGCCCGCACCATCGCCGGACTCATCCGCCAGACCGCCGGTACCGTTCGTTTCGACGGCGCCGACACCGCGCGATTGAGTGCGGAGGAATGGCGGGCGCAGCGCCGCAAGGTGCAGGTGGTCTTCCAGGATCCCTTCGGATCCCTGAACCCGAAGCGCCGGGTCGGCTCGATCATCGGCGATCCGTTCCGGATCCACCGTGCGGCGTCCGGCGCGGAGCGCCTGCGCCGGGTGCAGGAGCTGATGGAGCTCGTCGGGCTGAACCCCGAGCACTACAACCGGTTCCCCTCCCAGTTCTCGGGCGGACAGCGGCAGCGCATCGGCATCGCACGGGCGATCGCGCTCCGCCCCGAACTCGTGATCCTCGACGAGCCGGTGTCGGCCCTCGACGTCTCGATCCAGGCCCAAGTGCTGAACCTGCTCGACGAGCTGCAGCGCGAGCTCGGCCTCACCTACCTCTTCATCTCGCACGACCTCGCCGTGGTGCGTCACGTGTGCGACCGCATCGCGGTCATGGAGGGCGGCCGGATCATCGAGCTCGGAGACGCCGAGGAGATCTCCCGGAATCCCGAGCAGCCGTTCACGCGCAAGCTGCTGTCCGCCGCGGCACCGGAGATCCCGAGGATCCCGTCCGCGCGAGAACTGGTCGCGACCTTCGAGGGGTCGCTCCGCGACGCGGGGAGGGCGGCATCGTGAGCGGAATCTTCTCGAAGGAGACCCGGGTGATCATCACCCCGGCCGCAGCGGCGCGGAACGCCGCGGCGATCCGCGCCCGGAGCTCCTGGCAGCTCACCGTCGCGCGGCTCGTCCGCGATCCCGCCAGCGTGGTCTCGGCGATCGTCATCCTGCTGCTCATCGCGTTCGCGATCGCCGCCCCGCTGATCGCGCAGTGGACCGGTCACGGGCCGACCGAGCAGTTCCGCGAGACCGGACTGTCGGCGGCGGGCATCCCCGTCGGCCCGAGCGGCGAGTTCCTGCTCGGCACCGACCAGCTGGGGCGCGACGTGCTCGTCCGCCTCGCCTACGGAGCCCGGGTCTCGCTGCTCGTCGGCGTCGTCGCGTCGCTCATCGCCTCGGCGATCGGAATCCTGATCGGCATGACCGCCGGCTTCTTCGGCGGGGTCACCGACACGATCCTCAGCCGCGTCATCGATCTCGTCATGAGCGTGCCGTTCCTGCTCGTCGCGATCGCGACGGTCTCGGTGCTCGGGCCCAGCCTGCAGCTGTCGATCGCGGTGATCGTGTTCTTCAGCTGGACCGGTCTCGCGCGGGTCATCCGGGGCCAGGTGCTCGCGGTGCGGGAACGCGAGTTCATCGAGGCGGCGCGTTCGCTCGGCGAGTCGCGGCTGTCGATCATGTTCACCGGCGTGCTGCCGAACCTGGTCGTGCCCATCATCGTCTACACCACCCTCATGATCCCCGCCGCGATCGTGTTCGAGGCGACGCTCTCGTTCCTGGGGCTCGGCATCGTCCCGCCCACGCCGAGCTGGGGCAACATGCTGGCCGACGCCGCGAACGGCTCCATGTACATGGTGGCCCCCTGGATGGTGCTCGTGCCGGGCCTGGCGCTGCTCGCGCTCACGCTCGCGTTCAATCTGCTCGGGGACGGGCTGCGCGATGCGCTCGACCCGTCCTCGTCGAAGGGAGGGAAGTCGTGATCCGCTTCCTCGCCTCCAGGATCGGCTTCGGCGTCCTGGTCCTGTTCCTGCTCAGCGTCTTCGTCTTCGTGCTGTTCTACGTGACGCCCTCGGACCCCGCGCGCATCATCGCGGGCGACAAGGCCACCGAGGCGCTCATGGCGCAGATCCGCAGCAATCTCGGTCTGGACCGGCCCATGCCGGAGCAGTACCTCCGATTCATCGGGCACCTGCTGCAGGGCGACCTCGGGTTCTCGTACCGGACCAACCTGCCGGTCGCGGACCTCGTGCTCGCGCGGATCCCGATCACCATGTCCCTCGTGTTCGGTGCCGTCGTGGTCTGGCTCGCCATCGGCATCCCGATCGGCATCGCCTCGGCGAAGCGCCCGGGCAGCCTGCGCGACCGCGCCGGTCAGGGCTTCGCCATCGTGGGCATCAGCTTCCCGACCTTCGTGCTCGGCATGCTGGCCCTCTACACCCTGTACTTCCTGCCGACGAAGATCGGCCTCACGCTGTTCCCGCCTTCGGGCTACGTGCCCTTCACCGAGAACCCGCTGCAGTGGGCCTGGCACCTCATCCTGCCGTGGATCACGCTCGCGCTCGTCACGAGCGCGGTCTACGCGCGGCTCACCCGAGGTCAGATGCTCGACGTGCTGGGCCAGGACTACGTCCGCACGGCCCGGGCCAAGGGGCTGACCGAACGCCGGGTGACCTACGTCCACGCGTTCCGCAGCGCGATGCCGCCGCTCGTGACCCAGCTGGGCATCGACATCGGTATGCTGCTCGGCGGTGTGATCGTCATCGAGCAGGTGTTCGGCCTCCAGGGCGTCGGCGCGCTGGCGGTGTCGAGCGTGGCGATGCAGGATCGCCCCGTGATCATCGCGATCGTGCTGCTCGGCGGCGTGTTCGTGGTGGTCTCGAACCTCGTGGTCGACACGCTCTACGCGCTGCTCGACTCGCGGGTGCGGACGGCGAATCAGTGATCCGGCGCGACGCCGGAGGAAGAAGGACAGGATCGTGAGCAGCGAGTATCTGATCGGGACCGACATCGTCGCGCGGGACGTGTGGACCACCGTGCCGCTCGACTGGAACGACCCGGAGGGCGAGACGATCCGCGTCTACGCCCGCGAGCTGGTCGCGGCCGAGCGCCGCAACGGCGATCTGCCGCTGATGGTGCACCTGCAGGGCGGCCCCGGCGGCAAGGGCACGCGCCCGTTCGGCCGCTCCTCGTGGGTGGGAGCCGCGCTGAAGCGGTTCCGTCTGGTGATCCCCGACCAACGGGGGACCGGCCGGTCCACGCCGCTCTCGGGCCGCGAGTTCGCCGAGCTGCCGGCCGAGGAGGCCGCACGCCGCCTCTCGCTGCACCGCGCCGACTCGATCGTCCGGGACTTCGAGGCGATCCGGGCGCGGCACTACGGCGGCCGCCAGTGGTGGACCCTGGGGCAGAGTTACGGCGGGTTCCTCACCATGCACTACCTGTCGACCGCGCCCGAGGCGGTCATCGGTTCGGCCGTCACCGGCGGGCTCGCCGCGCTGGAGCCGGACCCCGACGAGGTCTACCGACGCACCTTCCCGCGCATGGTCGAGAAGAACCGCATCTTCCGCGAGCGCACCCCGCACCTCACGGATCGGGTCGCCCGCATCGCCGACCTGCTCGAGGCGGAGGACGTGCGCCTGACCGACGGCGACCGCCTCACGGTGCGCCGCTTCCAGACCCTCGGCATGGGCTTCGGCATGGGGCCCGGTTTCGACCGCGTCCACTGGGTGCTCGATGAGGCGTTCGCGGACGAGGCCGAGACGCGCCTGAGCGACACCTTCGTCGATGCGGTCGGCGCGGGATCCGCGTTCACCGCGGATCCGCTCTACATGGCGCTGCAGGAGGCCATCTACGGACCCGGCCCCTCGGCCTGGGCCGCGCAGCGCGAGCGCGATCGGCGCCCCGAATTCGCGGAGTCCGCGCGCCCGCTGCTGTTCACCGGCGAGACGGTCTTCCCCTGGATGTTCGAGGAGATCCGCGCCCTGCGCGGGTTCCGTGCCGGGGTTGAGCTGCTGGCCGAGCGGGCCTGGCCGATCGAGATGTACGACCCCGAGCGGCTCGCCGCGAACGAGGTGCCGGTCGAGGCCGCCGTGTACTTCGACGACCTCTACGTTGATTCGGGGCTGTCGCTCGACACGGCCTCCCGCGTCGCGGGAGTGAACGCCTGGGTCACCAACGAGTACGAGCACGACGGCGTGCACCACGACGGAGTCGCGGAGCGCCTGTTCACCGCCCTCGAGCACCGGCTCGGCGGCACGGTCAGCGAGAGGAAGCAATGAGCGCGCACAACCACGGAATCGAACTGAACGGCCTGGGGGCGGCGGTCCGCGCCGTCGACTGGGAGTCGAGCACAGCGAACTCCCGCTCGCAGCGCCGGGATCCCCGCATGCCCCTGCTCGCGACCACGCCCGGGTTCACCGAGTGGATCCAGACGGGCTGGGGCGACGCCGACCGCACCCCGCGGGTGGAGTCGGGCGCGATCCCGGCGGCCGAGGTGCACCGCCGCCGGCTGTCCGAGGCGCTGCCCGGGCGGACCCTCGTGGTCACCGCCGGGCGCGCGCAGCTGCGCATGAACGACACGTTCTTCGACTTCCGCGCCGACAGCGACTTCCTCTGGCTCGTCGGCTACGCCGTCGAGGACGGGGTGCTCGTGCTGCGGCCCGTCGCGGGCGGGCACGACGCGACGCTCTACATCACGCCGCCCGCGCGTCCCGGCGATGCGGCGTTCCACGCCGACGCGGCGCACGGCGAGCTGTGGGTCGGACCGCAGCCGGGCGCCGCCGAGCTCGAGGCCGCGCTCGGGATCCGCGTG
>NZ_LAYO01000031.1 GCF_000980875.1 Leucobacter sp. Ag1
ACCGGCGCCCGCGCCGGTGGCGGCCCCCGCCGCTCCGGCTCCGGTTCCCGCTCCGGCGGTGCTGGAGCCCGCGATCGAACCGACCGCGGCTGCGGCGGTCGCGCCGCCGACGGCCGCGCTCCCGTGACCGAGTGCAGCGAGCAGCGCGCCCGTGCCGCCGAAGCCGAGCAGCGCGATGGCGAGCGTTCGAGCCAGATCGAGGTCGAGCACGCGCAGCTCTTCGGACGCGCTCCGGCACGGAGCGCAGTCGTCGAGGTGGGCCTCCACCGCGCGCCGCTTGCCCGGCGTCAGGCGGTGCTGGCCGTAGCGCTGCAGGAGCTTGCGGGTGGACGCGCACTCCTCCGATACGACGTCCTGTTCGACGTGGGCGTCGATCCACGCGGTGCGCAGCGCCTTGCGGGCGCGCACCGCGAGCGCCGAAACGCCGTTCGGCGAGACGCCGAGGATCGACGCGATCTCGCGGGGCGGAAGCCCCTCCACCTCGGTGTACCAGAGGACGGCCTGCCAGCGCTCGTTCAGGGTGGTGAACGCGCGCGCGACGGTGTCGTGATCGAATCCCTCGTCGGCGCCCGGGATCTCGGAGTCCGGTGTGGGCACCGTGTCGGGTTCGGCGTCCTGTTCGAACGAGCCGCGGTCGGTGTCGGCCGCCGTCGTCTTGATCACCCGGTAGAGATACGGACGGAACGCTCCGGTGGGCCCGCGGCCGTCGCGCAGGAGCGCGAGGATCTTGAGATAGGCCTCCGAGACCAGGTCGTCGGCGTCCAGATGCGGCGCGAGGCTGCGGGCGGCGACCCGGCCTGCGGCCGAGTGCCGGCTCCAGAGCTCGGCGAATGCCGCGGTGTCTCCGGCGCGGCTCGCTTCGAGCAGTGCCGGGTCGTCGCGGTCGTGCGATGGTGAACCGAGGTTCGGCATGGCAGCAGAAGTCCCCCTTGTGCATTGACTGCAAGACCGCCCGGCGTGTGCCGATCCGGTCCTCCCCCTGCCAGCTGCGGATCGGAATGTTCCGACCGCCGCCGTCTGCAGTGTCGATGGTACCCGCGACACGCCGAAAGAAAGAATTTCGGAAACTCGCGTCATGAAACGACGGATCGCCCGTGTTATGAGAGTGCCCGGTCTCCGCCGGTTCCTCTCCCCCTAGCAGGACCGTCGGGGGCCGGGCGCATCTACGTGGCGGCCGCAAGGCCGTGGGGAAGGGAAACACGACGATGAAACCTGCGGAAACGACGGGACGGCAGGGTGTGCGGAGACGCGTGCTCGCGATGCTGGTCTCGGCGCTGACAGTCCTGATGGGGGCGATCGTGCTCACACCCGCCGCGGCCCAGGCCGCGTCCGGTGAGATCCGCGAGGCCGCGATCACCATCGTGAACGACGGCACGAGCGTCGTTCCGGGCGACTCCTCGACCACCGACGGCAAGGTCGCGGTGGGCAACCGCGCGAGCTTCGCGTGGTCGGTGACCGTCAACGAGCTCACGGACGGCGTCCTCACCCAGACCCTCCCCGAGGGCTGGAGCTGGGATCAGCAGTCGCTCGTCACCTCGGGCATGCAGAATCCCGACGGACTCAACGGCTACACCTCATCGTTCGAGGTCTCGCCCGACGGCCGCACCCTCACCCTGCATCTTTCGTCGAGCGTCGGCGCCGCGGGCACTCAGATCATCGAATTCCGTTCGCCCACCGCCGTCGTGAGCCGCACGGCGGCCGCGGTGAACGCGACCTACACCCCGGAGCTCACGGTGACCGACGGCGCGGGGACGAAGACCGTCCCGGCGACCGGTTCGCCCAGCACGCTCACCACGGTCGGCGCCGAGCGCATGGACCTCATCAAGGGCGGGCGCACCGGTGGTGCAGCGGCCGAGGGGACCTTCGACTTCGGCAACGGGCCCGAGCCCGCGCTGCGCCACTCGTTCTACGTCGAGCTGCAGTACGGCAGCGGGGTCGGCGACCTGCCGTTCAAGTGGCAGGGCCCGATGGCGATCGACGACGCCTTCACTCTCACCAAGGACGGCGCGAACGCGCTCGGCAGCGGCCAGGCGATCACGCTCGGCAGCAAGTCCCACCCGGGTCTCGACGTGAAGCTGCAGAACGTCGACGCGGCGAACGGCAAGTTCCAGGTCGTGTTCGACAGCATCCCCGATGCGCCCTCGGTGTGGACCGACGTGAACATCTGGATCCCGCGTTCGCAGGTGCCGAACACGACGGCCGCGGGCACCTTCCCGATCGTCATGTCGAACACCGTCTCGCAGCCCGCGGGCGTCGACTGGAAGAGCGCCGACGGCACCCCGCTGAGCGACTGGACCAACGGCAACAACACCCAGGTCCGCAACTACGAGGTGAAGGATCCGATCGACGGCGGCTGGGGCGCGCAGCTCTGGTACGACCTCGTGCAGCCGAAGAACAGCAACCAGGGCGTCAACGGATACGGCGTGCTGCCCGGCTCGAAGTTCGGGGGCAGCATCCGCTACGTCCCGGCGATCACGCAGCCCGCGGGTACGAGCACGATGGTGCCGACCCCGGCCACCGGCCTGAACCTGATCCAGCGCTGGAACCCGGCCGACGCCGTGCTCGACCCGAGCGTCGCCGACGAGGTCACCGCGTTCGATCCGGCGACCGGAGCGGCCAAGCCCAGCACCGAGGGCACCGACTACCGCGTGTACTACACGACCGACGCGGTCGACAACGCGAGCCCGACGTGGGTGCCGCGCAGCGGCTTCACGGGCGACGTGAACACCGTCACGGGTATCCGCTACGAGTACATCGGCAACGGCGGGGTGTTCAACCCGGGCACCGGCGCCTCCGACTTCGCGCGCTACCGCTGGCAGGCGGTCCCGCACTTCACCGTCGTGCGTCCGCTCCCCGCGGCCGGCACCAACGACCTCGCGCGAATCCTGCTCACGGGCTCGGCCCAGACGACCTCCCCGGCTGCGCCGGGCGCCATCGCCCGCGACCTCTACGTGCGGGCCGGCGGAGCGGCGATCTCGAAGAAGGGCGTCGTGCTCGATTCGAGCGGGGACGTGCAGAAGCCCGAGACCGTGTACCTGAACGCGGGCCAGTCGGTGCGCTACACGATCACGCCGCAGCTCACCGGTCTTGCAGGCGGGCTCGAGCCCGACGACGCGAGCGCGCTGACGATCCCGAACGTGGTCGTCGCCGACTGCCTGCCGGCGAACACGCTGCCGAACACGCTGAACTTCGACTCGCTCGACACGAGCAAGTGGAAGGTCACGGCCATCACGCCGAACGCGTGCGGCAACGGCACCCGCACGGCGATCTCGTTCGCCTACCAGGGGCAGGCGAAGTACGCCGATCCGCTGGCGCCGATCACCTTCTCGATCGGCACCTCCCAGGTCGCGCCCGCCGGATCAGCGTTCGACAACTACGCCGAGATCCGTGCCGACGGCATCTTCGCGGCGAACGGCGGCCCCGCCGCCTCCACGAGCGCGATCATGTACGCGTCGCAGCTCAACGTGGCCCGCGTCGAGAAGGCGACCAAGTCGCCGGTGATCGAGCGCGGCTCGCTCGCCACCTACGACGTGACCTGGTTCAACTTCCTCTCGACCTCGCGCGGCAAGAGCGCCTTCGTCGACGTGCTGCCCTACAACGGGGACCCGCGGGGTACCTCGGTGCACGGCGCGGTCACGCTGAACGCGGCATCGCTCAGCGCCGACGGCGCGACCGGGGCGAAGCTGCAGCTCACCACCGATCCCGCGATCCGGACGGGCAGCGCGGGCACCGCGCCGGCCGACGGCGTGACGTGGATCGACTACGCGCAGGCGACGCCCGCGGAGATCGCCGCGGCCACCGCGCTCCGCGTCTCGATCAGCGACTTCGTCGCAGGGCAGAAGAGCGTCGGCACCCTCAGCTACAGCCTGAAGGCGCCCGACGCGGTGAACGGCGACGTGCTGCGCAACACCGTGACCGGTTCGCTCATGGACGGCGCCACCGCGCTGCCGGCCGGCGCTCCCGTCGACGTCCGGATCCAGAGCAGCACCATCACCGGCACGGTGTGGAACGACGCCAACGGCAACGGCGCGCGCGAGGTCGGCGAGCAGGCGATCCCGGGCGCGAAGGTCGAACTGCTGAGCGGCGACGGTGCGACCGTGCTCGCGGAGACCACGAGCGACGCGAGCGGCGGGTACGCCTTCCCGAACCGGACCTCCGGCGACTACCTGATCCGCGTCGACATGTCGACCCTGCCCGCCACCGGCGGTGCCTGGTCGAACACGGCGGCTCCGGCGAACGGCTCGAACGGCCGGTCGGGCACGGTCAAGGTGCTCGCGGGCTCCGACCTCGCAGGCCAGGACTTCGGGTTCCGCGACAACGTCCCGAGCCTGAAGCTCGAGAAGTCGGGCGTCGCGCCGGCGAAGATCGAGGCGGGCCAGCCCGTCACCTGGACCTTCACCGTCACGAACACCGGCAACACGCGCCTCGAGAACGTGCGCATCAGCGACGCGCTCCCGGGCATCAGCTCGATCAGCTTCGCGCAGTGGCCGAACGCCGCCCAGCCGGGCGTGCTCGGCACGGGGGAGACGGTCACCGCGACGGCGACCTCGCCGCTGACGCAGGCGCAGATCGATGCCGGCGTCGCCGTGAACACGGCCAAGGCCGAGGGCGACTCGGCGGTGCCGAGCTCCACCGTGTCCTCGGACGCGACGGCCCGCGTGGTGCTGCCCACCACATCGGGGATCTCGCTCGACAAGACCGCGACGATCGGGTCGGGCACCGACCCGGCCGATGCGGTCGCCGGTGACACCGTGCACTACTCGTTCACCGTGAAGAACACCGGTTCGGTGACGCTGAGCGACGTGCAGGTAAAGGACCAGCTCGCGGGGCTGTCCGGGATCCAGTTCGGCTCGTGGCCGGATCCGGCGAAACCGGGCACGCTGCTGCCGGGC
>NZ_LAYO01000039.1 GCF_000980875.1 Leucobacter sp. Ag1
CCTGCTGTCGCGCCGGCGAAGCCCCGAGAGCACCGCTATACCGAGGATCCCCGACCACACGGCGAAGGCGAAGGCTCCGAGCCCGTCGCCGTTTACGTTGGCCACGGAGATCCGCCGGCCGACCCCGGGAGGGCCGGAGAGCAGCCCGGCGCCGTTCGAGACCAGCAGCGCGACGGTCGGCAGTTCGAGCGCGCCGATCTCTCCGCCGCCCACGGGTCGCAGCCCGTCGCCCTGCAGCAGATCGGCTCCGACATGGCCGACGAGGTGGTTGACCGCGTAGAGCGGCTTGCCGAGCGCGAGGGCGAGGGACTTCGCCGCGGCGACCCCGACCATGAGCGCGCCGGCGAGGCCGGGGCCGCTCGTCACGGCGATGGCGTCGAGCTCGTCGAGCGAGATGCCGGCCTCGGCGACCGCGCGCTCGATGGTCGGGCCGATCGCCTCGACGTGCGCACGCGCGGCGACCTCGGGCACGACGCCGCCGAATCGGGCGTGCTCGTCCATGGAGGAGGCCACGGCGTTGGCGAGCAGCGTGCGCCCGCGCACGATGCCCACGCCGGTCTCGTCGCAGCTCGTCTCGATACCGAGCACCAGGGGTTCGGCCCCCGCTGCGATCGCTGCCGTTCCTTCGGCGCTCATCCGCGCGCTCCTTCGCTCAGTTCCAGCCGCATGACGATCGCGTCGACGCCCTCGGGCTGGTAGTACTTCGGTCGGACGCCGATCTCGGCGAATCCGAGGTCGGCGTAGAGCCGCTGCGCGACCGGGTTGTCCGCGCGCACCTCGAGGAACACCTCGCGCACGCCGCGCCGGACCGCTTCTGCGAGGAGCTCGCGCATGAGCGCGCGCCCGTGGCCGCCGCCGCGGGCCTCGGGCACCACGGCGATCGTCTGGATGTCGCCCTCCGAGCCGACCGTCAGGAGCCCCGCATACCCGCGGATCGCGTCGGTCGCGGGGTCCACGAGCGCGATGTAGTGGCGGTGGTCGGCCGTCAGCTCCTCGCGCATCATCTCGCGGCTCCAGGCCTCCCCCGCGAAGACGTCGGCCTCGATGCGCCAGATGGCGTCGAGGTCGGCTTCCGTGGCCGGGCGCAGGATCATGCGGAGACCCGCTTCTGCGCTCCCGGCTGCTTGATGTCCGGCTCGCGCAGGTAGAGGGGCCGTTCGGATTCGAAGGGGCGCCCGGCGGCGAGCCGCAGCGCGGCCAGGCGGATCAGCGCCCCGCCGGGGATCCGCTCCGGCCAGACCTCGTGGGGCGCCTCGGCGTACTCCGCGCGGGCGACGAGGTGCGGGTCCACGGAGCGCACCGGGAGCTCGGCCCAGTCGAGCCCCGAGTACTCGGTCACGAACAGCTCGCGGCGGCGCGCGTCCTGCACCACGCGGACCCCGGCCGCGGCTCCCCGGGAGAGCACCTCGAACGCGACCGCCTCGTGCCCGTGCAGCGGGAGCAGCGGGACGCCGCGGCCGACCGCGAAGGCGCGCGCGGCCGCGATCCCGACCCGCAGGCCCGTGAACGGGCCCGGGCCGATGCCGCAGACGACGCCCGCGATCCGGGACGGGTCGACGCCGCTCTCGTCGAGCACCCGCTCGAGCAGCGGGCCGACGATCTCGGCGTGCCGCATGGGGTCGTCGCTCACCGCTTCGAACACGCGGTCGCCGACGCCCAGCGCGACGCTCGTGCCGAGCGAGGTGTCGATCGCGAGCAGCGCCCGCTCTCGCGATCCGGGGATTCCGACTGCGCCGTTCACCAGGCCGCCTCCGTCTGCCAGCGCGGTCCGACCGCGGTGATGGTCACTGTGCGGGGTTCCACGAGCGTCTCGGACCAGTCGGGATCGTCGGCACCGTCGCCGGCCCGCCCCTCCGGACGCTCGATCACGACGTCCAGCCAGGAGTCGCGCTCGGCGTGCAGGCCCGCACCCCACTCGGCGACGACGACCGAGCGCTCGAAGTCGAGGTCCAGGTCGTCGAGCTCCTCGGCGTCGGCCAGCCGGTAGGCGTCGACGTGCACGAGCGGCGGCCCGTCGACGAGCGACGGATGCGTCCGCGCGAGCACGAAGGTCGGGCTGGTCACCGGCCCGCGCACGCCGAGCCCCTCGCCGATCCCGCGGGTCAGCGTGGTCTTGCCGGCGCCGAGCGGGCCGGTCAGGATCAGCAGATCGCCCGCGCGCAGCCGCTCCCCCAGGTTCACGCCCAGCGCGTGCATCGCGTCGGGATCGACGATCTCGAATCGTCGCGACGCCGCTTCGGGTCCCACGGCGCTCACGCGTCGCTCCGCACAGGCTCCGCGATCGCCTCGTCGGGTTCGACCGCATCCGGAGCCAGCGGTTCCTCGACCGGCACCCGGAGCACGCGGGGTCCGATGCCGACGATGATCTCGTAGTTGATGGTGCGCATGAGCCCGGCCCAGATCTCGACCGGCGGCGCGCCCCGCTCGGGATCGCCGAACAGCACCACGGGCTCGCCGAGCTCGAGCCGCCCCGCGAGCGGACCGACATCGACGATGAACTGATCCATGCCGATGCGGCCGACGATCGGGCGGTGCTCGCCCGCGACGGTCACCCAGGCCCCCGAGCCGTTCAGCGCCCGGGGCATGCCGTCCGCGTAGCCCATCGGTACGAGCGCGAGGGTCGTAGCCGTCTCGCACACGTGGTTGTAGCCGTAGGAGACGCCCGTGCCCGCGGGCACGCCGCGCAGCGCGACGATCTCGGACTTCAGCGTCATCGCCGGCACGAGCCCGAGCTGGGCGGAGGTCTTGTCGGCGAGCGGACTCAGCCCGTAGGCGGCGACGCCGATCCGCACGGTGTCGTAGTGCAGGTGCGGCGACGACAGCGTGGCCGCGCTCGCGGCGAGGTGGCGCATCTCGGGCTCGACCCCGTGCGCGGCGAGCAGCGCGATCGCCTCGTCGAAGTTGGCGGCCTGGGCGCGGTCGGCGTCGGCACCGGCGTTCGCGAGGTGGCTGAAGATGCCCCGGACCGAGATCGTGCCCTCGGCGACCAGCTCGGCGGCGCGGGCGAACACGACCTCCCAGTCGCTCGGCTGGATCCCGTTGCGGCTCAGCCCCGTGTCGACCTTCAGCTGCACCGTCGCCCGGAGCCCGGCAGCGCGAGATGCCTCGGCGATGGCGTCGAGCTGGGCCAGGTTGTTCACGCCGAGCTCGATGCGCTGCTCGATAGCCGCGCCGAAGTCGGTGCGGGGGCCGTGCAGCCAGCACAGGAGCGGGACCTCGACGCCGGCCTCGCGCAGCCGCAGCGACTCCTCCAGGTCGGCGGTCGCGAGCATGGTCGCCCCGCCGTCCATGGCTGCCTGGGCGATGATCGCCGCGCCGTGGCCGTACCCGTCGGCCTTCACGACGACGATCACCTGACCGCCGCTGAGCTCCTTGATGCGCCGCACGTTGTGCCGCACCGCGGGCAGGGAGATCTCGGCGATCCGCATTCCGCCTGTTCTCATGGCTTACGCTCCGTCCTGCTCGGCTTCTGCTTCGAGGCTACTGCCCGGCACTGCGGCATCGCCGGTCTCGAGCACGACGAATGCGGTGGCCATGCCGCCGTCGTGCGTCATCGAGACGTGGGGCATGCCCGCTCCGCGCGCACCGAGCACCCGGACGAGCGCGGCCGTCGGCGCGAACCCGGGCACACGGTCTTCGCCGCGCACGATCGCGAGATCCTGCCAGCTGAGTCCGGCGTCACCGCCGAGGGCTTTGATCAGCGCCTCCTTGGCCGCGAACCGCGCGGCCAAGGAGTGGAGCGGCAACGCGCGTTCGGGCTCCGCGAAGAGCCGCGCCAGCAGCCGCGGAGTGCGCTCGATCTGCCGCTCGAAACGACCGATATCGACCGTGTCGACGCCGATCCCGATGATCACTACTCGACCGTCACCGACTTCGCGAGGTTGCGCGGCTGGTCGACGTCGAGGCCCTTGGCCGTCGACAGCTCGAGCGCGAACCACTGCAGCGGGATGACCTGCAGCAGCGGCTCGAAGAGCGTGTCGGTGAGCGGGATCCGGATCACGTCGTCGGCGTAGGGCAGCACCGAGGTGTCGCCCTTCTCGACGATCGCGATGACGCGGGCGCCGCGCGCCCGGATCTCCTGGATGTTCGAGACGACCTTCGAGTGCATGACGGGGGCCGTGCGCGGGCTCGGCACGAGCACGAACACCGGCTGGCCGTGGTCGATGAGGGCGATCGGGCCGTGCTTGAGCTCGCCCGCGGCGAAGCCCTCGGCGTGGATGTACGCGATCTCCTTGAGCTTCAGCGCACCCTCGAGCGCCGTCGGGTACCCGACGTGGCGGCCGAGGAACAGCACCGAGCGGGTATCGGCCATCCAGTGCGCGAGCTGCGCGATCTGCTCGTGGGTGTCGACGGCCTCGGCGACCTGCGCCGGCAGCGCGTCGAGCGCGGCGACCGCGCTCGCCTGCGCGTCGGCGGCGAGCGTGCCGCGCACGCGTCCGAGGTGCAGACCGATGAGGTACAGCGCGGTGATCTGCGCGACGAAGGCCTTGGTCGACGCGACCGCGACCTCCGGGCCCGCGTGCGTGTAGACCGCCGCGTCGGACTCCCGGGGGATCGTCGCGCTCTGCGTGTTGCAGACCGAGACGGTGGTGACGCCGCGCTCGATGGCGTACTTCACGGCCATCAGGGTGTCCATGGTCTCGCCCGACTGGCTCACCGAGATGAGCAGCGTGCCGTCGGTGAGGATCGGGTCGCGGTAGCGGAACTCGTGGCTGAGCTGCACCTCGACGGGGATCCGGGCCCACTGCTCGATCGCGTAGGCGCCGATCATGCCCGCGTAGGAGGCGGTGCCGCACGCGATGATGATGATGCGGTCGATCTCGCGCAGTCGATCGTCGCCGAGCTCGGTGAGCTCGGGGATCTCGACGGCGCCGTCGACCACGCGTCCGCGGATCGTGTTGCCGACCGCGTCGGGCTGCTCGGTGATCTCCTTCGCCATGAACGACGACCAGCCGCCCTTGTCGGCCGCCTCGGCGTCCCAGGCGACCTCGTACTCCTCGAACTCGACGGGCGCGCCGGAGAAATCGGTGATGCGCACCTCCTCGGGAGTGATGATCGCGATGTTGTCCTCGTCGACCGCGACCGCGCGGCGGGTCGAGCTGACGAAGGCCGCGACGTCGGACCCGAGGAAGTTCTCGCCGTCGCCGAGGCCGACCACCAGCGGGGAGTTGTGGCGCGCGGACACGACGACGCCCGGCTGATCCTGGTGCATGGCGAGCAGGGTGAAGGTGCCGTGCAGGCGTCCGACCACCGCGCGGAATGCGGTCTCGAGGTCGGCGTCGCCCGCCTCGCGGCCCTTCGCGATCTCGTGCCCGAGCAGGGCGGCGACGACCTCGGTGTCGGTCTCGCTGAGCAGTTCGATGCCCGCGGCCTCGAGCTCGGCGCGGAGCTCGGCGAAGTTCTCGATGATCCCGTTGTGGATCAGGGCGAGCTTGCCGCCGTCGCCCAGGTGCGGGTGCGCGTTCACGTCGGTCGGGCCGCCGTGGGTCGCCCAGCGGGTGTGCCCGATGCCGGTGCCTGCCGCGGCCAGCGGATCGAGCTCGAGCAGTTCTTCGAGGCGGGCGAGCTTGCCCGAGCGCTTGCGCACCGCGACCGCGCCCTCCGCGTCGACGACGGCGACTCCGGCCGAGTCGTATCCGCGGTATTCGAGACGGCGCAGGCCGTTCAGCAGCACCTCAACGGTGTCGTTAGGGCCGACATATCCGACGATTCCACACATGCGCATCAGTTTAGTGGCACCATGAGTGAACGATGACCGAGTTCAGCAGCGACACCCAGGCCCTGATCCGTCCCGACTTCTCCTCCCCGTTCATCGAGATCGGGCGAGAGGAATGGGCGCGCCTCGCGGGCGAGACCCCCATGCCGCTCACCGAAGCGGAGATCGAGGCGTTCCGCGGCCTCGGCGAGCTGCTCGACCTCCGGGAGGTCTCCGAGGTCTACCGTCCGCTCAGCCGGCTCCTCAACGAGTACGCGCAGGGCGTGCGCGAGGTGCACCGGCGCACGCGCGGCTTCCTGCACCGCGAGCAGGACCGCCCCTCCCCCTTCGTGCTCGGCATCGCCGGCTCCGTCGCCGTCGGCAAGTCGACCGTGGCGAGGATCCTGCGCGATCTACTCGCCCGCTGGCCCGAGACCCCGCACGTGCAGCTCGTCACGACCGACGGGTTCCTCTACCCGAACGCAGAGCTGGAACGCCGCGGGATCTCGCACCGCAAGGGCTTCCCCGAGTCCTACGACCGCCGCGCGCTCATGCGCTTCGTGTCGCAGGTGAAGGCCGGCATGCCCGAGGTCCGCGTGCCCCACTACAGCCACCTGATCTACGACATCGTGCCCGACGAGTACACGATCGTGCGCAACCCCGACATCCTCATCGTCGAGGGGCTCAACGTGCTGCAGCCCCCGTCGAACGAGCGCCCGCTCGCGGTGTCCGACCTCTTCGACTTCTCGATCTACGTCGACGCGCGCACCTCCGACATCGAGCGCTGGTACCAGGACCGATTCCTGAAGCTCAAGGACGGCGCGTTCGCCGACCCGAGCTCCTACTTCCGGCGCTTCGCCGGGCTCGACGAGGAGCAGGCCCGCGCGCTCGCGCACGAGTTCTGGAAAGGCATCAACGAGCCCAACCTGGTCGAGAACATCCGGCCCACGCGCGCTCGCGCCTCGCTCGTGCTCCGCAAGGAGGCCGACCACCGCGTGCAGAAGGTGCTGCTCCGCAAGCTCTGACGTCCGAGCGGCATCCGACGCGCCGGGATCCGCCTCGCCGGGCGCGCGACCAGGCTCCGCCGAAGCGGGTGTTCTACACTTCCGGGCATGACTGCTCTCCGGCGTTCCCGTCGTGCCGCGGTCGCGACCCTGGCCGCGGCCCTCGTCCTCGCGGGTGCCCTCCCCGCGGTCGCGAACACCGGCGACGAGACCGCGGACGGCTATCCCACCTGGGACGAGGTCAACGCCGCCCGCGCGTCCCAGAGCGCCAAGCAGGCGGAGTACGCGAAGCTGCAGCAGGCGCTGCAGCGCGCCCAGTCGGGCGCGGCCACCGCCTCCACGAAGGCCGTGGCGGCGTTCCGCACCGCGCAGCGCGCGGATCAGGACCTCGCGGACGCCACCGCGCGCGAGAAGCAGCTCCAGAGCCGGCTCAAGGCCGACCGGACCCGACTGCAGAGCGACAGCGAGAGCCTCGGACGCGTGGTCTCCTGGATGTACCGCGACGGCACCGGCCTCGCCAGCACCAGCCAGCTGATCACCGCCAAGGACCCCGCGGAGTTCATGTCGAAGCTCGACACCGCCCAGCAGGTGGCGGGCACCTGGAACACGCTCTCCGAGCGCGCCGCAGCGGCGGTGAACACCGAGCAGAACCTGAAGGATCAGGCGACGTCGGCCAAGAAGGAGCGCGCTCGGCTCGCTGCGGAAGCGGATCGGGCGTCGACCGCGGCGTCCACCGCGCAGGAACGCGCCGACGCCGCGGTCGACACGGCCAGCCGCAGCACCGGCACCGTATACGCGCAGCTCGCCTCGCTGCGCGGCACCACCGCGAAGGTCGAGGAGCGCTACCAGCTCGGGCTCCAGGTCGCCGAGCAGCAGCGCGAGGAGGAGGCGCGGCGGCAGCAGCAGGAGCAGAACGGCGGCAACGGCGGCGGGAACGGTGGTGGTGGCAACGTCAACATCGGCGGCGGAGTCACCGTGGATCCCGCGGGAGCGCAGGCCTACGCACGATCCGTCCTGCCCTCGTACGGCTGGGGCGGCGAGCAGTTCTCCTGCCTGGTCTCGCTGTGGAACGGCGAGTCCGACTGGCGTGCGGACGCGCTGAATCCGTCGAGCGGCGCCTACGGGATCCCCCAGGCGCTGCCCGCCGAGAAGATGGCCGCGGCCGGGGCCGACTGGCGCACCAACGGCGCGACCCAGGTCAACTGGGGCCTCGCCTACATCTCGGCCAGTTACGGCAGCCCGTGCAACGCCTGGAACACCTGGCAGTCGCGGAGCCCGCACTGGTACTGAGCCGCGAAGCGGCCGAGCATCAGTCGGTCTCGTCGACCCTGCGCCGGCGCGCCCCGATGATCATCGCGGCGCCGAGCACTCCGCACAGCGGGCGGTAGAAGCGCCGATCCAGCTCGCGGAAGCGCTTGCCCGCGGGCGGCAGCCCCAGCACCGCGAGCGCCGCGTCGCCTCCGAACGCGGCC
>NZ_LAYO01000063.1 GCF_000980875.1 Leucobacter sp. Ag1
GCGGCGAGGGCGCGCATCCGCCGGGCGGCCGGTCGACGCAGACGCGCGGAGCGCGCGAGGGCGGCCTGCTTGCGCCGCATGCGCTGCGCGCGGATCTCGGCACGCACCTCTGCGGCGCGGGCCTCGGCCAGCTCCGTCTCGCGGTCGGCGGCCTGTCGCCGTTCGGCCGAGCGGACGAGCTTCTCGTGCGCGAGCGCTTCGCGGGCGGTCGCCTCCGCCCGCACCTCGGCGGGCACCTCGGAGGTCTCGGCGAGGATGCGCAGCGTGCGCTGCAGGCGCATCGCGTTGCGCTCCGCCGCGCGGAACTCGCGCCGGCGCATCCACCCGGGCACCAGGACGGCGCCCCAGAGCAGCGCAGCGACCACGAAGATCACCCCACCGCCGAACGCACCGCCACCCGTCATGCGCCTTACTGTACGGGCGGACGCGCTCCGGCATCGAGTGACGCGCCGAGTCTCGAGAGCATCCCCTGCTCCGCCTCCTCGACGGTGATGGCGAAGCAGTCATGATCGCGCCAGGCGCCGTCGATGTGGATGTACGCCGCGCGCCGGCCCTCGTAACGCAGGCCCAGCTTCTCGACCACCCGCAACGACGGCGCGTTCTCGGGGCGGATGCAGATCTCGACCCGGTGCATTCCCAGCTCGCGGAACAGGTAGTCGATCGCGAGCGCGCACGCCGTCGGCGTCGCGCCCCGGCCCGCCGCGCTCCGAGCGACCCAGTAGCCGAGCTGCGCCGAGCGGAGCGCTCCCCCGCTGATCTCCGAGACGCTGAGTTGCCCGACGACCGCGCCGCCGAGCGTGATCACGAACGGAGCTCCGGATCCGCTGCGCAGCTGGCGCCGCATCGCCTTGATCGTGGGGCGCATCGAGACCGATCCCGGGACCGCGCCGGCCCCACTCGGGTGCGTCGCCTCCCAGGGTTGCAGCCAGTCCCGGTTCTCGCGCAGCAGCTGCTCGAGCACCGGCGCGTCGGAGAGCCGGATCACCCGGATCCCCACCGGTCCGCTCGAGCGCGGGGCGGGTACCGGGATCGGCGTCCCGAGCGGCACGTGCGGCCTAGCCCTCCGCGTCGCGGGCGCGCAGGCGCTCCGCGAACTCCTGCACCCAGCTGGAGAGCTCCGCTCCCAGCTCGGGGTGGTCGACGCCGAGCAGGAGGTTCGCCTTGATCCAGTCTGCGCGGTCGCCGGTGTCGTAGCGGCGGCCGCGGAAGATGACACCGTAGACCGGGTCCTTGCCGTGGCCCTGCGCGAGCTCGTTCAGCGCGTCGGTCAGCTGGTACTCGCCGCCGCGGCCCGGTTCGAGGTTCTCGATCAGGCCGAAGATCTCGGGACGGAGCACGTAGCGGCCGATCACGGCCAGGTTCGACGGCGCCTCGGCGGCGTCGGGCTTCTCGACGAGTTCGGTGATCTTCACGACGTCGGGATCGTCGGTCGGCTCGACCGCGGCGCAGCCGTAGAGATGGATCGACTCCTGCGGGACCTCCATCAGCGCGATGACGGTCGCCTGGCGGCGGTCGTGCTCCTCGATCATGCGTGTGAGCAGCGGATCGCGCTCGTCGATGAGGTCGTCGCCGAGCAGCACCGCGAAGGACTCCTCGCCCACGTGACGGTGCGAACGCCCGACCGCGTGGCCGAGCCCGAGCGGCTGCCCCTGGCGCAGGAAGTGCACCTCGGCGAGCTCGCTCGACTTGTGCACGCGACCGAGGCGCCCCTCGTCGCCCTTCTTCTCGAGCGTGAACTCGAGCTCGGGCACGCTGTCGAAGTGGTTCGAGAGGTTGCCCTTGTTGCGCCCCGTGATGATCAGGACGTCGTCGAGACCGGCCGCGGCCGCCTCTTCCACCACGTACTGGATCGCCGGCTTGTCTACGATCGGCAGCATCTCCTTCGGCATCGCCTTGGTCGCCGGCAGGAACCGGGTCCCGAGCCCTGCCGCCGGGATCACCGCTTTCGTGACGCGGGGGTGGGCGCCGTTCGCTTCGTGAGACATGGGGCAAGCCTATGCCGGGCTCGCCCGCACGGCCAATCACCGAGGCGATTCGAGGCTCGCACGCGTTCCAGGAGCCCGTTCCGACCGGAGATTCGCAGCCGGTGCGCATACACTGGGCGGCATGGCCGATGAGATCGACCGAGAGAAGCAGCGCATCCGCGGACTGGTCCGGGAGCGCAGAGCCGCGACCACCGAGGTGGAACGGGCGGAGATCCGCGACGGCATCACCGCCCAGCTGATCACCCTCGTGACCGGGCGCGGAGCGCGCTCCGTCTCCTGCTACATGCCCGTCGCCGGCGAACCCGACACCTCCGCGTTCCTCGCGTGGACCCGCGAGCAGGGCATCGATGTCCTGCTGCCCGCGGCCCGGGAGGACGGTCTGCTCGACTGGATCCGCCCGAGCTGGGAGGGCAACGTGCGGGGCGCGTTCGGGATCCCCGAACCGCTCGGAGAATGCTTGAGCCCGCTCGCGGTGGGCGATGTCGACCTGATGCTGGTGCCCGCGTGCGCCGTCGACCGCTCGGGCGTGCGCCTCGGCTGGGGGCGCGGCTTCTTCGACCGCAACCTGGGGTCGATGGATCAGAGCCCCCCGGTGTTCGCCATCGTCCACGACGAGGAGGTCTTCGAGACCCTCCCCAGCGAGCTGCACGATATCCCGGTCACGGGCATCGTGACGCCGACCCGCATCGAGTACGTGCGCGCGGAGCGGTAAACTTCTTCCTCGTGCCCACCTACGCTTACCGCTGCTCCGACTGCGGCCACGCCTTCGACATCTACCAGTCGTTCTCGGACTCGGCTCTGACCGAGTGCCCCGAGTGCGGCGGGACCCTGCGCAAGGTGTTCGGATCCCTCGGCGTCACCTTCAACGGATCCGGGTTCTACCGCACCGATTCGCGCGCGGGCGCGAAGGGATCCTCCTCCGCAGGAACGGGCGGCTCCGGTACCGGCTCATCGTCGTCATCGCCCACGGGATCGGGCGCGTCGAGCGGCGGTTCCGCCGCCTGACCGGCGAATCGCCGCGGTTCCCCGGGGACCATGCTCTAGCCTTGCCCTCGAGGAAACAACACTCTGGGGAAGGGGAACCATGCTCAAGGGATTCCGGGAGTTCCTGCTCCGCGGGAACGTCGTCGATCTGGCGGTCGCGGTGGTCATCGGCGCCGCGTTCAACGCCGTGGTCGAGAAGGTCGTCTCGTCGCTCATCAATCCGCTCATCAGCGTCGTCTTCAAGGCCGACTCGCTCGACAAGGCACTGATGGTCGAGCTGCCCGGTGGCGGCGCGCTCGCATTCGGCGCACTCATCGGCGCGATCATCAACTTCGTGATCGTGGCGGCGGTGGTCTACTTCGTGTTCGTGCTGCCGATGAACCACATGCGCGAGCGCACCGCGAAGAACACGCCGGAGGAGCCCGCGGCCCCGTCCGAGCAGGAGCTGCTCGCCGAGATCCGCGATCTGCTGCGCGAGCAGCGCGCCGGCAAGTAACCGCGCGCTCGACGCCGACCGAACGGCTGCGTCGCGACGTTCAGCCCCAGTGGGGCGGACGATCGCGACGCAGCCGTTCGTCGTTCTCGCCGGGCTTCGAGCCGCCGTCGCGCACCCGCTTCGCCGCGGATCCTCCGCGTGCCCCGTCGCCCCAGGACTCGGGACGGTCCTCGGCCGCCCGGTCGCCGAGCGGATGGCTCGACGGCCGGGGATCCACGCCCTCCGGCGCGGGACGGCTCGCACGCCTCGACCGGCGCGCGCCGCGGTCCGGAGCCGCTTCCGCGGGCTCCGGCATCCGGTCGCTCATCGGACTACTCGTCGAAGGCGAGGTCGGGATCCGCGGGTGCGTCCGAACGCACCCGGAGGGAATCCAGATCCTCGGTCGGCGCGACCTCGATCGGACCGCTGTCCCCCGCGGAACCCTC
Organism: Leucobacter sp. Ag1; assembly: GCF_000980875.1. Classification (GTDB taxonomy): domain Bacteria; phylum Actinomycetota; class Actinomycetes; order Actinomycetales; family Microbacteriaceae; genus Leucobacter; species Leucobacter iarius. The sequence continues at coordinate 3,891 of NZ_LAYO01000063.1, forward strand.
GTCGTAGCCGACGATCCGCGCAATCCGAAGCGCGACCTGCTCCGGATCGCTGAAGAGGTCGAAGCTGTGCACCCGATGGTAGTGCCAGCCGAGCCGGCGCAGTACCGCGGGGCGCAGCCGGAGCGCATCGCGCAGGCTGTCCTCGCCGCCGGCGAAATCGACGTCGACCGCGATCGCGCGGTCGTCGAGCGAGGCCGCGAGCGGGATCGCGCCGCGGTAGTAGAGCGCGACCGACAGTCCGAGCTGCTCCAGCCGGTCGGCCAGCTCGCCGAGCATCGGATCGCGTTCGGCGGGGAGCGCCGCGGGCGCTGGCTCCTGGTGGTCCATCGCCAGCAGCTCGGCCAGCTCGACGACGCCGTGCTTGATCCGCGCTGTGTCGAGATCCGCGGGCCGGAAGCAGCTGACGATCGTCATCGCGCGGCGGGCGCGCGTCATCGCGACCGCGAGCAGCCGCTCGCCGCCCGGCTGCCCGAGGCTGCCGAAGTTCGAGAGCACGCGGCCGTGCGGGGTGCGGCCGTAGCCGATGGAGAAGATCACGCGATCGCGGCTCTGCGCCATCGCCTGTTCGAGGGTCAGCACCGCGAACGGCTCGGCGCGCTCGCCGAGCAGGAAGTCGCGGTACTGCGGGAACTTCGCGAAGGTCTGCAGCACGGCCTGGTTGACCCGGACCGCGTGCCGCTCGCTCGCGGTGATGACCATGAGCGACTCGCGGGACCGGTCGGCCGCGTGCTCGAGCACGAGCTGCACGACCCGCTCCACCTCGGCGTCGGTGCTCTCGACCGCGCCGGTGTGCTGGTCGGGGAGCCCCTGTCCGCCGCGGACGAACTCGAGCGAGATGCTCGAGTGCCCGAGGAACGTGCCGGCCCACGGCAGCGACGAGATCTCCCCGTCGTAGAAGCGCGTGTTGACGAGCTGCGTGAGGTCCTCGCCGCCCGCACGGTAGCTGCGGGTGAGCGCGAGCTCGGGCAGCACGGAGCGGAGCTGCGCGTACGCCGACTGCTCGTGCAGCTCGGGATCGGCCGCGACGGCCTCCCCGCGCTGCCGCACGGCGATCTCGAACGGAGCGGGGGTCTGGGTCATGGGATCGCCGAACGCGACGACCTGCTTGGCCCGACGGATCGCACCGACGTTCTCGACGAGCGTGGTCGCGCCTGCGTCGACGAGCAGCACGGTGTCGAAGCGCAGCGTGTCGGGCAGCTGCGCGACCTCGTAGGGCGACATGGCCCACACCGGGGTGAGCACGGCCAGGAGCGACGGCGCCCGCTGCACGAGCGCGTCGATGGAGTTCTCGCCCGCGCGGAGCGCCTCGCGCAGCGCGAGCGCCTCGTCGCGATGGTCGAGGACCGCGACGCGCCAGGCGTCGGCGAGCTTGGAGGCGAGCTGGGGGCCGTTCGATCCGGCGTGCGCGTCGTCGACCAGGCGGAAGTCCGCCTCGAGCCGGTCGATGACCCCGGTGTTCGCGCTCAGCAGGGCCTGATTGGTCTGCAGCATGCGCTCCAGCGCCGACTGCCACCAGGCCTGTTCGAGCTCCGCCGCGACCCGATCCGACGGCACGTGGCGCGCCGAGAGGTCGTCGAGCAGCGGTTCGAGGTGCGCGGCGCGCAGGCGCTCCACGATCGCGGTGCGCTCCTGGATGTTCTGCAGCACCTCGGACTCGCGGGCGAGCTCGGTCGTGTCGCGAGCCAGCACCGTCAGCGGGAGCGAGCGGAGCCGCTGCGCGTCGGTGTCGTGGCCGAGCACCCGGTCGATCGCGTCGAGATCCTGGTAGGCCGACTGGTAGGCGACCACGACGTCGGCGATGCCGACGGGGACCTCGGGACGCGCGCCGACCACGGTCGAGTAGCGCTGCCAGAGCACCCGCTGCTGCTGGATCTGCAGGAGCCGGGCGTACATATCGGTGACGTGCACGCCCGGACGGACGTACTCCCGGGCGAGCTTGCGCAGGCGCCGCTTGTTGGCGTTCGACATCTCGTCGCCGCCGCGCGGCGCGTGCGCTGCGATGACCTCGGTGAGCGAGCGGTCGTAGACCTCGGGCACGAAGCGGTCGAGCGTCTCGCGGATCCCCATGAGGAGCCGCAGGTAGATGCCGAGCTCGGCGATGCTCTCGTAGGGCCGCAGCGACGTCTGCTCGACGACCTCGTTGGCCATCGTGATGAGCCGGGGCAGCTGGGACTCCGCCAGGTTCACGGCCGTGGAGTACGCCTTGCGCGCGTCCTCGGTGGTCGAGAAGCTCACGCCGTACCAGGGCGAGTCCTCGGGACCGTACTGGAACTGTCCGAGGCGCGCGACCTCGGTGAGCGCCTCGGCGATCGAGGAGCGGTCGAGGGTCAGCTGGCCCAGCGCGTGATCGTCGAGCCGCACCGTGGTGGTCGGCGAGTGCTCGCGCAGCGCGAGTCGAGTGAGCTCGCGCAGCGCCTCGAGCGGCGAGACGCCGAACCGGGGATCCTTCGCGCCGAGCCCGGTCTGGTAGTCGAGCAGCACACCGCGCAGGCGCACGAGCGCCTCGTCGACCTCGCGCAGCTGTTCGCTCCGTGCGCCCTCGTTGCGGCTGATCGACTCGACCAGATTGCGGCGCAGCAGGCGCGGCGTCGCGGCGAGCCCGGAGAGCCCGACGCGGGAGAGCCGGTGGGTGATGCCGTCGAGCGTCGCGCGTCGCGGCGACACGACCAGCACCTGCTTGCCGGCGCGGACGAGCCCGCCGATGGCGTTGACGACCGTCTGCGTTCCACCGGTCCCGGGAAGCGTGCGGACGACGAGCGAGTGGCCGGAGGCGACCTGCGCGAGGACGTCCTCCTGCTCGGCGTCGACGTCGTAGAGATCGCGATCCGTCTCGGGAGAGCGGGTGTTGCTCGGCGTCGCCGTCACGGGCCGGTACGCCTCGGAGAGCCGTCGCTTCGCCACCTCGCTGCCGCACACGGCGGAGAGCACGGGCGTGTCGAGATCCTCGGCGTCGGCGACCATCGCGTACGCGACGTCGTGGAACGACGAGACGACGAGGCGCGGCTGGACGACGAAGCCCGAGACCCCGACCACCATCTGGCGCAGGCGATCGATCACCGGCTGCGGCTTGAAGACGCCCTCGGACTGCGAGAGCTCGATGAGCGAGCGCGCGTCGACGCGGATGCCGAACTGCTCGTGCAGCACCCGCACGAGCGCGGGGTTGACCGCCGGGTTCTGCTTGAGCTTGAGCTCGAAGTCCCGGCCGTAGCGGCGGATCGCCAGCGGGCGCAGCAGCACGGGGGCGCAGAATTCCTGCCCCTCGAACTCCCACTTCGCGATCCCGATGCCGAGGTGGACGGTCTCGAGGCCGCGCACCGCGCGCATCTCGACCGCCTTGTCGGTCACCCGTCCGGCCGCGAGGCGCGCATGGCGCAGGGCGAGGTCGTCGCGGATCAGCGCCGACAGCAGGATCTTCTGCCCGGTGATGAACTGCGGTAGTCCACCGGGGTGCGTGGTCGAGAGCTCGATCCGGTTGGCGTGCTCGTCCGCGAAGTGGAGCAGCGGGTTCTCGCCGCCGAGCGCCGCCAGTTCTTCGCGCCAGGCCGCATGCTCGGCCGTGTGCGGATCGACCACGGTCATCATGGTCGGATTCACCACCTCTGGCTGCTGCTCGGTCACTTGCGCGTCCGGTTCGTGCTTGGGCGCGAGCGATCCCTCGCTGCGCGGCGCGCTCGGCGCCGAGCGATCAGCGGGCGCACCCGTCCCTCGCTCCGTCTCGTCGGGTCGCCGACGTCGATCCACACTCCACACATCGCCACACTAAGGTGCGGAGCCGAAAATCCCCGGAGGATCCGCGGAGTTTTGCGCAAGTCCCCGCGCAGCGGGTTATCGATCCGTGACCGAAGACGCGTCCGCGCCGCCCTCCGTCGAGGCCGGAACCGCGGCGGGCGCCGCGACCGTACCCCGCAGTCGACCCAGCCCGTTCATCAGGTGGTAGATCAGGATCGCCGAGACCGTGCCGAGCGCGATGCCGTTGAACACCACCGCGTCGATCTTGATCGTGAAGTCGGCGATGCCGACGATCAGCGGGATGGCCGCGGTGAACTGGTTGATCGGCTTCGAGAAGTCGACCTTGTTGTCGAGCCAGATCTTGACGCCGATGAGACCGATCAGGCCGTAGAGCGCGACGGTGACTCCACCGAGCACGCCGCTCGGCACCGAGAAGATCACCGCGCCGACCTTCGGCGAGAAGCCGAGCAGGATCGCGACGATGCCCGCGACCCAGTAGGCCGCGGTCGAGTAGACGCGGGTCGCCGCCATGACGCCGATGTTCTCGCCGTAGGTCGTGGTGCCGGATCCGCCACCGAAGCCGGCGAGGACGGTCGAGATGCCATCGGCGAGCAGTGCGCGGCCGGTGAGCGGATCGAGGTCGCGGCCGATCATGAGGCCGACGCTCTTCACGTGCCCGACGTTCTCGGCGATCAGCACGAGCACGACCGGGAGGAAGGCGGGCAGCAGGCCCCAGAGCGAGGGATCGGCGAAGGGGTTCGCGACCGCGTGGAACTCGGGCAGACCGAGCCAGTCCGCCTGCGCGATCTTCTCGAAGTCGACGAGTCCGAAGCACGCCGCGGCGACGTAGCCGACGGCCATGCCGAGCACGATCGCGAGGCGCCCGGCGAGGCCGCGGAACAGCACCGTGATGAGCAGGATCGAGACGATCGTGATGAACGCGACGACGGCCGAGGGGACCACGGTCTCGGGCGGCGCGTTCACGCCGCCGTTCCAGTTGTTGCGCACGGCCGGCGCCAGGTTGAGGCCGATGAGCGCCACGATCGCGCCCATCACCACCGGCGGCATGAGGGCGTTGATCCAGCCCGCGCCGAAGCGCACGACGATGAGGCCGATGACGGCCATGAGCACGCCGATGGCGAGGATTCCGAACGAGGCCCGCGCGAGGTCGCCGCCGCCCGCCGTCGCGGCGAGCACCGGCGCGATGAACGCGAAGGAGGAGCCGAGGTAGCTCGGCAGCCGGTTGCCGGTCAGCAGCAGGAACAGGAGCGTGCCGAGGCCCGAGAAGAACAGCGTGGCCGTCGGGCTGAACCCGGTGAGCAGGGGCACCAGGAACGTCGCGCCGAACATGGCGACCACGTGCTGCGCGCCGAAGCCGATCGTCTTGACCCAGCCGAGTCGTTCCTCCGGGAGGACGATCGCGTCGTTCGCGACCGTGCGTCCGTCGCCGTGCAGCTTCCAAGGCAGCGCCATCGGGGTTCCTTCTCCCTGTCGGGGCGCAGGTCCAGCGCCTCGACCCCGAGGCGCTGCCGCGCCAAGGGAATATCCTATGCGCCTCGGAGCCCGCTGGACGAGCCCTCGGCTACTGCTCCGAGAGGTAGACCTTGCGGATGTGGTCGGGCACGGTCCACTTCGTGCGCGTCCCGGCGACGAGACGCATCACGTCGCCCGCCGCCACCTCGAAGACCGTACCGGCCTCGACGCCGGGGCCGTCGAGCAGCTCGATGGTCGCGCCGCCCGACAGCACCACGAAGAGCTCGTCGACCTCGGTGTCGGTCGTGGTACCCTCGCGCAGCTCCCAGATGCCGGCCTCGCAGTCGCCGATGGTGCCGAGCTCGGCGATGCCCTGGCGCGGATCGCCCGCGACGACATCGGCGGTCGGCACCGCTTCGAGCTCGATCCCGGTCTCGGTGGCCCGGACGGCGGCGTTCGTGCCCGCGGGCAGCAGTTCGCTCATGGTCGTGATCCGTTCTGTCTCGTCCAGGCGGCGATCAGGAGTCGAAGCCGAAGCCGACGGCGTCCATGACCTTGAGGAAGAGGTTGCGCTTGCCGCGGTTGTGATCGGCGCGGTCGAACGACCAGCGGAACATGTTGACGCCGATCGCGGCGGCGGGCTCGGGCGGGAACGGCAGCGGCATCTGCTTGACCATCTCGAGCTCGGTGCGCTCGGTCGTGCGCCCCTCGAAGCGGTCGACCATCACGTCCGCGGCGAAGTGGGTCGCGCCGACGCCCAGGCCGGTGAACCCCGCGACGTACTGCACGCGACCGCCGTGCGCCTGGCCGAAGAAGGCGCAGAAGCGCGTGCTCGAGTCGATCACGCCGGCCCAGCGGTGGCTGAACTTGACCCCTGCGAGCTGCGGGAACGTGGTGAAGAAGTGGCTGGCGAGCTTGCGGTGGCTCTCCATCCGGTCCTCGTACTTCTGCCGGATGCGGCCGCCGGTGTGGTAGACCGCGTCGTAGCCGCCCCAGAGGATCCGGTTGTCCTTGGTGAGCCGCGAGTAGTGGAACTGGTTCGCCATGTCGGCGAGGCCCTCGCGCCCCTCCCAGCCGATCGAGGCCAGCTGCTCGTCGGTCAGCGGCTCCGTCATGAGGACGTAGTCGTAGACGGGGATCGTGTGGAAGCGGTAGCGCTTCAGGAGCGAGGGGAACACGTTGGTGCAGAGCGCGACCCGGTCGGCGGTCACCGTGCCGTGCGCGGTCGTGAGCCGGATCGGATCGTCCGCGCTGCCGTCGAGCGCATCGACCCGCGTATCCTCGTGGATCTCGACCCCGATCGCGCTCGCGTGCCGCGCGAGCTCCGCCGCGAGCTTCGCGGGGTGCACGTTGGCGTTCTCGCGGGGCGAGAAGTCGCCGCCGAGGAAGGTCGGCGAGTTGATGCGCGCGCGCACCTGCTCGGCGTCGAGGGTCACGACCTCGGGATCGTCGCTCTCGCCGAGCCACTCGACCTGGTAGTCGTTGTTCGCGACGGCCAGCTGGCCGGTGCGCTCGAACTCGACGTCGAGATCGTGCTCCGCGATGAAGCGCTCGATCGCATCGAGGTTCTCGTAGCCGAGGCGGCGCAGCGTGCCGACCTCGTCGGGCCAGCGGGATTCGGCGTTGGGTTCGCCGTGCGTGATGCTCGCTTCGCAGAATCCGCCGTTGCGTCCGGACGCGGCCCAGCCGACGCGCTTCCCCTCGAGCAGGATCACGCGGCGCTCCGGGTGCTCGGTCTTCAGCTTGATCGCGGTCCAGAGTCCCGCGAACCCGCCGCCGACGACCGCATCGTCGACGCGCGCATCACCCCCGAGCGACGGGTAGCGTGCGGCCGTGGCCGCGATGTCGTCGATCCAGAAGCACTCAAGCTTCGTGTTCGCGAGCGATGCGTCGATGATCGCTGCAGCCGGACGGTTCTTCTCGAAAATGGTGGGTTCCATGATTCCCTCGGGTCGCCTTCGATGAGGTCTGCTGAGATCCTCGCACACTCACCACGGAACCGCATCCCCACCTGCGCGCTTTCAGTGCTGAAAATACCGATTTCGCCACTCATTCAGTTGCGAATCGGGAACATTTCTACGAAATCAGCAGAAACGAGCATGGTGGACCACACGAGTCAGTCGCATTGACATTCTCATTGACGTCGCGGCTCACCGCTCCCGCGCAGCGGCTCCCGCTCAGCCCTTGTCGGCCGGCGGCTTCATGATCGCCCCCGTCGCGAGGCCGAGGGCGAGGCCGGCGGGCAGCCACAGCCAGAACTGGGTGAGCGCGCTGATCACGATGCCCATGATCGCGCCCATCACGATGCCGACGATGATCTGCTTGCGCCGCGCTTCGGGGCTCACTTCGCTCATGGGTCCAGCCTACGGGTCATTCGTGAGCGGCGGCCGGGACCGTCAGCAGCGCCTGCGCCCGCGCGCGGAGCTCGGCGACCCGCGGATCCCCGAGCGCTTCCGTGCCGTCGCGCCGCAACGTCGCCGCCAGCCGGTCGGCCGCGTCCATCACCGCCAGCGCCTCGAGCAGCCGAGCCGAACCGTCGTGCGCGATCGCGAGGTCGATCAGGCGCCCCGTCGCGCGGGCGATCTTCGCCTCGCTCGGGGAAGGCACGGCCCCGGCCGCCGCCAGCAGCGGCTCCACGCGGTCGAGTACCGCCGGATCGGCTCCGCCCACGAGCTCGGCCTCCCACTCGCGCCAGAGGCGGCTCACCCCTGCGCGATGATCGGTCGCGAGCACCGTGTCGTCGGCGAGCTCGACCGCGTCCGCTCCCGACTCCGCCAGGCGGACCGTCACTCGCACCGTCTCGAGGGTCGCCGCGGGTACCACCCGATCCGCCGCGTCGCCGATCCGGGAGCGCAGTTCGGCGCGCAGTCCTTCGGGCAGCTCGTCGCTCAGCGGCCAGTGCAGCTCATGTACCCCGCCGGGAGTGCGCTCCTTCAGGTGCCAGCCCTCGTCGGCCCCGCCCGCCCGGCGGCGCATCGCGAGGCGAGCGGTCGCGAGCGCACGGTCCTCCGTGTCGAAATAGCTCGCGTGCAGCTCGACCCGTCGCGGCTCGCCGGCACGCAGCCCCGTCGCGGCCCAGACGTCGGCACCCGGCAGCGCCGATGCGCCGATCATCTCGTACTTGCGCTCGATCTCGAGCGAGGCGGCACCCTGTTCAGTCACGGACCCAGCCTAGGCGCTGGACGAGGACGCGCGGCGGAGACGGCCTACTCGGTTCCGGGGCGCTCCACGACCGGCCCGGGCGCCGGAGCCGATTCCGGCGCCGACCCCCGATCGCCCGAGAACCAGACGATCCCGGCCCCGGCGAGCACGACCAGCGCGATGCCGGCCAGCGCGGGCAGCGTCAGCGCCTGACCGAGCAGGAGCGCACCGAGCAGCGTCCCGACGAGCGGATCGCACGCGAAGAGCACCCCGATGATCCGCGCCGACGTGACTTTGCCCGCCAGGGTGTCGACCGTGAACGCGAGCGCGGTGCCGAGCACCGCCGACAGCAGGAGCACGCCGAGGGAGCCCGGAGCGATGTGCGGCAGCGCCGGGAGCGAGAACGGCAGCGTGACGATCGCGCCGATGCAGACCGACAGCGCCATACCGGGCAGCCCGCCGCCCTCCTTGCCGACGTGCGACGCGAGCAGCGTGTAGAGGCCGAAGCAGGTCCCCGCCGCGACCGCCCACAGCACGCCGATCGGATCGAGCGGCCCGCCGAGCCCCGCGATGAGGGCGACGCCGACGAACGCGAGGAGCGCCAGCAGACCGTCGCGCAGTCGGCGGGAGCCGATGAGCGCGACGAGGCAGGGCCCCAGGAAGTCGATCGTGGTCGCGATGCCGAGCGGGATCCGAGCGATCGCCAGGTACAGGAACAGGTTCATCGCGGCCATCGCGACGCCGTAGAGCGCGATACCGCCCCACTCGCGTCGGCTGCGGCCGCGCAGCTTCGGGCGGAAGATCAGGACGAGCAGCACCGCTGCGATGAGCAGTCGCGCCCCGCTCGTTCCGAGCACGCCGACCTCGTCGAACAGCCCGTACGCGAGCACCGCCGAGAACTGCACGCCGAGCGCGCCCGTGATGATCAGGCCCGCGGCCTGCAGGGTGGATCGGCGGCTCTCGCTCGCAGCGGCCGGGGCGGTGCGGCGCAGCGGCGCGCCGGCGACGGTGTCATCGGTGACGGAGGGCATCGGAACAGCCTATCGCCGGAGAGGCCGCCGTGCGCACGCGCACGGATACACTGCTCGCGTGACTGCAGCACACGGCCCCGACCCGATCAGGATCCTCGTCGAGCAGGCCCTCGCCGGCGCGGCCGCCGCGCTCCGCGCCGCCGCGGTCCCGACCGAGGCGCTCGCCGAACTCGTGCCGGCCCGACGGCGCATACTGATCCGACTCGCTCCGACCATGCGCCCCCTCGGCGAGGTCTGGCGGGTGGGCTCGCTGCTGATCTCGGCCGATCGGAACGAGTGGTTCACCGGAGGGACCGCGACCCGGGCCGCGGAGCGCGGCCGGCCGGGATACCAGTCGGTGTCGCGCGAGGAGCGCCGCGAGATCGCCGCGGCCGCGCTGCGCGGAGGCTATGCCGAGGGGTCCTCCGTGAGCTTCGACGCCGTTCCGCTCCCCCTCGACGGGGACGGGCTGCGCGCACTCGGTTCCGATGCCCCCGTCGGGGTCCTCTCCGTCGAGGGCGGTCCCGGTGCGGCGCCGACGGAGGAGGTGCGCGTCCGCTGGCGCGCGGGAGCCGACCTCTCGACCGCGCCGACGCTGGAGGCGTTCCTCGAGGAGCGCGTGCGGCTCATCGCGGAGCGCGAGGGCGCCTAGGAGCGCTCCTCGGCGGCGTCGACCCGCCCGTAGCGCCCCTCGAACCGGGGATCCGCGCGCCACCAGAGCCCGTCCCCCGGTTCCTCCGCGTCGAGCGCCGCATCGACCTCGCGCGTCGCGACCGCGTCGGAGCGCACCCAGTGCACCAGGGTCGCCGCGATCATGGGTATCCCGATCGCCTCGGCGATACCGAGCAGCGCCCCGCCCGCCCGCAGGTTCACGAGCAGCATCACCACGATGCCCGGGATCGCATCGAACAGACCGTCGAGGAACGCGATGAGCGTCTTCACCGCGGGGTTCGCCCACGGGGGCAGCAGCCCCTCGGCGAAGAGCGGCAGATTCACCAGGAGGCCGGTGACGAAGGCGCAGAGCATCAGCAGGCCCCACCCGGGAGCCGGCGTCGCGCCGTGCGGCACGAACCAGCCCGACAGCAGCGCGACGGTGAGGAACACCGCGCTGATCGCCGAGGAGATCCCGGGATACATGAGCGTGCGGGCGATCCGACCGCGGATCACTCGCGAGCCGCGACCGCGCACCGCTTCGAGCAGGCCGACGGGGTCGCCGAGCGCGGCGCCGAGCGGCAGCACGGCCGCCGCCATGCCGAGCGCGATCCCGTCCATCCAGTCGCTGCGGGTGCGGAGCGCCCACGGAGCGCCGCACAGCGTCCAGGCCATGAGCAGGCAGGTGAGCATCCACCAGAGCAGCCGCGAACGCGACCAGCGGACGCCGCGTCTCCGGAGGCGCAGCACCGCGCCGAGATAGGCGAGGGCGAGCAGTACCGGAAGGCCGATCCCGAGCGGGGTGGGTCTCCACGCGGTGAGCAGTTCGACGGGGGTCACCCGACGAGTATCCGCCCGTCGTCTGAGGGCGGGATGTGGGAGCGCAGCGAGCGACGGGCCTCCACGATGGGGCCCGAGGGAGCGCAGCGAGCGAGTGCCCCAGAGAGGAATCGAACCCGGCCGGCCGCTCAGGGCAACGCGCCAGCGTTGCGCGGCCACGGCGCGCGACGAGCCTGCGAGTCGCGTCAAGGTTCATCGGGATTCCACGATGGGACCCGAGGGAGCGCAGCGAGCGAGTGCTCCATCGTAGACACTTTGACAACTTTGCCCCGGCCTTGAAAACCGTTGCCTCACGGTGGAGGAGCGGTGTGTACAAGCGTAACCTGCGCCCCCTGGAACCGTCGATCCAGGATGATCGGGGCCGACTCGTCAGGTCGATTGGGAAAGCTCAAACTTTCCTCACCGAATCCCAGATCGACCAGATTGTCGACCTCTACGCGGGCGGAATGAGCATGAACAAGATTGCCCAGAAGTATCGTGCTCACAGGCGTACCGTTGCCGCGCATCTGGTTCGGCGTTCAGTGCCACTGCGGAGCCCGCGCAGTCTCGACCCGGCAGATACTCCCGAGGCCGTGAGGCTCTATGAGGGCGGTATGACGCTGCTCGATGTCGGGCGAAGGTTCGGGATCAGCCAGCACGCCGCCCGGACGGCGATCGCCAAGGCGGGCGTGACGATCCGACCGAAAGGCCACATCCCTCGCACTGAACTCATCCGCATGGCAGAGGCCAAGTAGCAACAAGTCGGCCGACCACGCCTTAGTGCGTGGCCGGCCGACTTGTCTGCGGAAGGCTCAGGATTCGATCTGTGCAGCCTCCTCCTGCTCCGTGAATGGCTCTGTGAAGCCCAGGTGGTACGAGATGCCGATTGAGAGTCGGCCAGCCGGAGTGTCCCAACTCACGAGTCTCCTTGGCCCTGCCTCATAGATCGGACACCCTGCCTCGCGAATGGCGTCCGTGACTTCGCGGAAGTCTTCGAGCTTGCGTCCGAGTCGGTACAGGTCGGTGACAAACACTGCGTCAATCTTGCCGGCGGTTACATCGTCGGTCAGCATCCGCAGTCCCTCCCGAGTACGACCGACATCCCCGTAGATCATCTGCAGGTCAGCGCCGAGGCTGCGAGCATAGTCCTCGCAGGTTTCTTGTTGTTCCCACATGCTCAGAGGGTTGCGTCGAGCGGAACGAATGTAGATCGCAGCAGGCATCATGCCACCTCCGCCGGGTCACGCTCGGCGAGGTGTTCAGCATCGATTTGACGACGCAGCTTCCGCACGGCTGCGGCCTCGACAATCCTTGCCTTGGCGAGCATGAGGAGGCTCACCGGACCCATGACGAGGAATGCGATGCCCATTGCGAGGCACCAAAGGAGCAGGACTGCGAGCCAGGCGTCGCCGCCGTTCTCGATGAGTCCCTTGATGTAGTTCGCGATGAGGAAGTAGGGCACCGCGGCGAGCATTGCGGGTACGCCCCACTTCATGCCGTCACGGCGGCGGATAAAACCGATGAGCCTCGGGCCGGGTGCAAACCTCGCGACGAAGTAGTAGCACCGGGCAACGCCGGAGAAGATGGACGAGAGCATGAGGGCAGCCGTTTCATAACACTCGGCAGCGAGTCATTAGAAAGGACTTCCCGGTTTCGGTCAGTCGTGCCGTTGCGACGAGCAACGGCGAACGTTGTTAGAACTGCCTACACCATCTACTGTACGTCGGACTCTCCTGAACCGGAAGTCCTCGCTTACAACGAGCGTCCTCGCCTGCGAGTAGTCGTTACGCTGCGTGTTGTCTTCGGCGTGACGGGGTGTCGTTTGCGGTAGCGCTGCTGGATGTCGGCGATCACGAGCGCACGCACTGTTGGAAGCACGCGGCGGATGGTTTCGCGCAGGAGGTCGTAGGGTTCTCTCCCTCTGAGCGTGCGAGCAATCGAGTCCATCCGTACCTCCTCTATCACTCGCTGACCGTGGTTCGTATGAAGGTATCGACGAAGCATAGGGAGTTGCAGTTCTGTGGCTTCGAGCGCAAAAGAGATGCGATCGAGACGGCGTGCATCAACGTATGCGTCGATCCTCGCCGTGTCCAGAACTTCGGAGCGCACTTTGAGTTCTTCACGCAGAAGACGCCGTATTCGGGCTTCGGTGACCGGCTTCGCAAAGAACCTATCGGCCTCACCTATGCGTTGTTGCCTCTCTGCTTCTGTGGGCTGCTGATACCGGGAAGGAGGTAGCTCGACGCCCGCACCAGGACGTGCGGCCGGCAAGGGAACGCTCATCCGTGTTCGCGTAGCGCTGGGCGGCAAGGCGACCTGAGAGTTGCGTGCCGTTTCGGCAGGCCGGCGCGTGCGCTCAGTCGTGTCGCTTCGTTCCTGTACCTCAAGGAGTGGCATCGGATCGTCCTCTCATGAGAAATCTCATGAGAGAGGTGCGCCGGATGCGGATAGCTGGTCTACAGCGTCCGCCCCGGCTGCCGTCTTGACCTGCGATATACCGGGGTTTCCTTCGCCGTGGTGCGTGCGTTCGCGAGTCGGGATGCCTGGTGAATCGCCTGCTGTGCACGCGCCCGGTCGATCTTCTGCGCCACCCCGTCCGGCTCCGGCCCGAGCGCGTCGCTGCTGGTGATCGCGTAGCGGTCGCGGTAGGCGGCGACTGTGCGGGCATACCGATTCCAGGCTTCCTGCTTCCGCGGTTCACCAGGGCGAGCCCCGAGCGCCTGCGCCCACGCGGCACCGTCGGTGATCGCCTGCTCGGTGAGGGTGGCGGCTCGGTGCTCGATGAGCTGGTGCCGTTCCGCGAGCGCCTGCTTCATGTCGGGGTCGGTGATCCCGGCCGCGACGGGGATGAGTCCGGCGATGAGTTTCGGTGTCCGGCGGGTGCGCCCTGCGCTCGCGGGCTGGCTGGTGGCGTTTGCGACGCGCCAGTGCAGCACGGAGGCGATGTCGTCGGCGTCATCGAAGCCGCGCGCGGCGACCAGTCGGGGCATGAGCTGGTCGACGTCGTGATGGTTCGCCTCGGCGCGGCGCAGCTCGGCGGCGAGTGCCCCGAACGCTTCCGAAGCGAGTGCGGCTTCTGCTTGTGTGTCGGTGAGGCCGGAGGTGCGGATGAGGGTGGCCCAGCGGTCGTGCTGGGCTTCGGTGGCGATCGTCTCGTACTCGGCGGCGAGCTGCAGGATCGACTCCCACTGTTCCTGCTCCGCCTGGATCGTCTCGTGCACGGAGAGCTCAGCCCCGGAGTGATGCAGTACCCCGGTGAGCACCCGCCGGGCTGCCTCTTCGATGTCTTCGACCTCGTGTGGGTGCGCGTGCGCGTCGTCCGGGGTGTCGGTGGCGACGTAGGCGAGGTTGGCGTCCTTGCCGCGGGTCAGGGCGACGTACAGGTTCTCGCGAGTCATCGACGGGTCGACCAGCACATGCGAGGTGTCCACCGTCACGCCTTGCGCCCGGTATGCGGTGACGGCGTAGCCGAGGTCGAGGTGCTGGGCGACGTAGTCGGCGGGCAGCACGATCGACTCGCCCCGGCCTGGGCTGGCGGGGCGCACGGTCACTGATCCGTCGCGGCGTATCTTCGTGATCGTCCATCTGTTCCCGTTCTGCACCCACGAGAACCGGGTGCGCAGCTTCCGCTCGTTCTTCCGCGTGATCACCGTGTCACCGACTGCCGCTTGCACCCCGCCATCCAGGGTGACCTCACCCTTGAGCGGGTTCACGACATCGGCGAGGATCAGTTCGGTGCGGGCGCGCAGGTTCAGCGCCGCGACCGCGTCGCCGGAGTCGGAGACGAGGATCGACGCGATCCCGGCGGCTCGGTCTGCTCTCCATGCTTCGTAGGCTCGTGCGGTCATGTCGTCGGTGGTGCCGCCGATGATCCGGTCGGCGTCTTCGTAGACTCCGATCACGTCGGGTTCCCCGAGGCGGAGTCTGAGCGATGCTCGTTTCTCCCATTCGTGCGTGAAGCGGTGGATCGTGGACAACTCGGGGGTGTCAGGGCGGTCGCCGGCGAGGAGCCCGAACGCGCCGGCCGCGGCTGGGGATTGGAGCTGCCCGTAGTCGCCGACGAGCAGGATCTTAGCGCCGGATTGTGCTGCGGCCCCGGTGATGCGGTCGAGTGCGAGGGTGCCGGCGAGGCTCGCCTCGTCCACGATCACGAGTTGACCCGCCTGGAAGGTTCGGCCGGTCATGAGGTGCAGCGTCCACCATCTCGCTGTGTTCTCGGTCTTGATCCCGAGATCCCCGGCGAGCACTTCCGCTGCGACCGCCGACGGGGCCAGCCCGACCACAGACCCCGCACCGTGCTGCTGTTCCCATGCGGCGCGGAGCGCGAGCATCGCGGTCGTCTTCCCCGTACCGGCCGGGCCGACGAGGAGATCAAGCTGCCGGCCGGAGACCGCGATCCGGGTGAGCGCGTCGGCCTGGTCGGGGCCCAGCATCCGCCCCTCCCTGTCCGGGCGTCTCGTGACCTTCTCGATGAGTGCGAGCGGGAGCTCTGGGCCGGTCAGGGTGCGGGAGCGTTCGAGGAGCCGCTTCTCCGCATCGAGCAGCGCCTCGGAGGAGTACAAGGTGCCGTGGCGGGGGCGGAACGCGCTCGACCCGTCCGGCCGCTGAAACCTGGCCGGCGTCGAGGCGAGTTCCGGCGGTGTGAGGCGCAGCGAGGCGCGTTCGGCGGCATCGACGACCATCCCAGTGACGGCCTCCCGATCCCGTGCCGTCGCGAAGCGATACTGCATCGTCTGCCGTGCGGCCTCGGCGGTCAGGTTCCAGCGGTGCCAGGTCGACCGCTTCTCACCCACCGCCTCCATGACCTCGCGGCCGATCTTCTCGATTTCCTCCAGGGGAAGGTCGTCGGCACGCAGCACCCGCACTAGTGCTGCGGGGATCGCCTCTCGTACCCAGTCCGATGCATCCTGCCCCAGCCGTGCCGTGGCGCGCTTGCGCCATTCGGTGGTGAGGTCGGCGAGGGATCGCACCTGCTTCTCGGGCCTCGTGGAGAGAGTGGCTTGGGCGCGGAGCTTGATGACGGTCGCCGCCGATGGCTGCCGGCCGTGCTTCTGAACGTACTCGACGATGAGGCGGTCTTTCTCGGCGTCGATCTGGCGGGCGCGGGTCGAGAACTCGAGCACGAGTTCTTCCGGTACCGTCCGGATCGCCCAGGCGGGGTTGCGGTCGCGGCCGCGATCCCGCGCTTCCCAATCCACGCCGAGTAGCCGGGTGAGGTGGTCGGCGATGATTGCCTCGTGCAGTTCGGAGAGCGCGACGGTCGCGGCGTGCATCGGCCGCCCATCGAGCGACCGCCACCGCCCGTCCAGTGTGGTCTTCACTTTGTTCGACACGACGACGTGCGTGTGCAGGTGCGGGTCACTGCTGCGGGAGTCGTAGTGGTCGTATGCGGTCGCGGAGAGTCCGAAGGTGTCGACGTGGGCGACCGCTCCGCCGTCGGCGCCGGTCATGCCGACGCGGGTGGCGGCGACTTCGCGTTCCATGAAGTCGATCAGCTCGGCGATCGCCGTGTGGTGCGCCTCGGTGATGAGCGTCTGGGTGCCCGCATCGGCGACCGCCCACAGCACTGACGCCGACTTCGGCAGCGAAAAGGTGTAGTCGTATCCCGCGACAGCCTTCCTGGTGCCGCGTGCGTGTTCTTTGGCTTCGATCTCCGCGATCACTTCCGCGCGCGAGGCCGGGCCGAGGTCCGGGTCGAGTGCTTCGACGCGCTCGGTGATGCGCTCGGTCGGGGTCTTGTAGACCGGGTAGGCGCGGCCGAGCGGGTCGCCTGTCACCGGGTCGCAGCCCATCCCGATGAGGAGCTGGAGCTGCTGCTCCGATACTTCCTCGCCAGGAGTGATGCGGCCTTCGCCGAGCTGGGTGAGGCCGGAGCCAAGCCACCGGCCGGGAGGGTTCCCGGCTTCGGCGTAGTAGCGAGTCAGCGGCGTCGAAAGGCTCCGGTCGCCATCGCCCGCGACGACCGAGCGCAGGAGGTATTTGTAGCCGTCGCCGGCGCTCATCACGCGCATCGAGACCGTCACTTCGGCGGCTTCCTCTCTCGTCGTTGCCGGGTGCAACCGGGGGTTGCGTCGAGGGTTGCGCCACGCAACGTCGTGCAACCGCAGCAGTGGGTCAGAAGAGCGTCAGCCCGTCGCGCTTGCTCGCTGCAGGTCGCAGCCGCGTAGGAGCCGGCAACCGTCTGCCCGACGTCTGCAACTCCTGGGGTTGCAGTCGCTCGGCGAGCACTCGCTCCACGTCGCTCCACAGATCGGGGCGGTCGAGGCGCGCGTCTTTATCGCAGTCGCGGCGCAGCTCGTTCAGGAAGCTCGCTCGCCGTTCCGGAGTGGACAGTTGCGCGTCGTAGAACCCATCGAGGTCGTAGTGCGCGATGAACCCGAAATAGCCGTGGGTCGAGAGCCCCTGGTAGAGCGATCGAGTGAAGCGTTCGCGCGGGCAATCCGCCGCGACGAACCGGAGCAGGGCGTTCACGAACCTCGCCTTGCGCTCCGGGGTGCCGGAATCCCACCCCGACGCCTCGAACTGAGCGGGCTGGCCTGTCGTTCTCGTACTCATCGGTGTCGTCCTTCCTGAACGCTCGGTCACGTTCGGAAAGGAGGTGCGCGCGGATGGCTCTGCGTGTACTCACGGGCTCTGAAACCGCATCTGCAAGACGCGTGGAGGCACAGGAGGGAGGCGGAGAGATGGCTGAGGACGAGAGGCGGTGAGGTCGGGGCGCGGGAGAAGCGAGCGGGCCTGTGGATGCGGTACCGGGGTGAGCAGGGCGCGGGTATGGCGGCGTGCACCTGTGAGGTGATCAGCTCGGCGCGCTGGAACCTCGATGGAGGGGTGCTGCCGGGATCGCCAACCGGCAGGAACCCCGATGCACGCACATCCCGAAACTCTCGGCCCCGAACCGCTCAAGGTCGGGTCGCTCTTCTCCGGTTACGGTGGCCTCGACCTCGCTGTCGAACACGTCTTCGGGGCGCGCACGGTCTGGTTCTCGGAGATCAACGAACCCGTCGCCCGCGTGTTCTCCCATCACTGGCCGGACGCGCCCAACCTTGGCGACATCACCATGATCGACTGGCGAATGGTCGAGCCGGTGGACATTCTCTGCGGTGGCTTCCCCTGTCAGGATGTCTCGACCGTCGGGAAGATGGCCGGCCTCGCGCCCGGCACTCGCTCAGGGCTGTGGGCGAACATGGCCGACGCCATCGACCAGATCCGCCCCGAGTGGGTCGTGATCGAGAACGTGCGTGGCCTGCTTTCCGCCTCTGCGATCCGCGCAACCCCCGAAGATGCAACCCCGCAAGGAGACGAACGTGCAACCCCTGACCCCGCAACCCTTCGCGACCTGGAACGCGACCTCTGGTGTCTGGGAAACCGACCAGCTCGACCTCTCCGGGCGCTCGGCGCCGTACTCGGAGACTTGGCCGACCTCGGGTATGACGCGCGATGGATCGGCCTACCCGCTTCCCTCGTCGGTGCTCCGCATCCCCGGTTCCGCGTCTTCATCCTCGCCCGTGCCACTGTTCCGCACACCGCTGGCCTCCGACGCCTCCCGTGGTGGGGAGAATCTGGATCAGGTGCGGGCGCGCCGGGGAACGATCGCGCTTTCACACCAGATCATCGATCTCGCGTTGCACGGTCCGAGTGGCTCACCCAGATGGAGGAACGAATCGGAGACACTGTGGTCGCTGATCGACGGCATTCTCTAGGCTGGGGACGGTATGTGCACGCAATAGCTCGGTGGCAACATATCACCGGCAGGCCGGCGCCTTCACCGTCCTTGCTGCACAACCTGGGCACTCCGCGCCCGTCTCCAGCGTTCCTCGAGTGGCTCATGGGGCTTGAGAACGGCTGGGTGTCCGACCCGCAGTTCGGGCTCACCGCGAATCAACAGATCGCAGCAGTCGGCAATGGGGTGCTTCCTCTGCAAGCTGCGGTAGCGCTACGCTCTCTTCTTCACGCTAAGCCTGGAAGCCTCTGAAGATGATCCGACCTATGTGCGCCCCCTTCCAGGATTTCGCCGCAACGCCCTGACCTCCGCAAGCGACCATACCAAGTAGGTTTGCCCGGGTCTCCTCAACCTCTCACGACGAAGGAGAGCTCACGGCGAGTCCGCGGAAGCAGGCCCAGGATGCGCCCCGCCTGACGGGTGACACTGAATCCATGCGAGGCGCGCCACCAATCCGTGTTCATCCGGCGTCGCTAAGGGGGATATTGGGCTACCTAGGAGATTCGCTCATTCAGGTATTGAGCAGCATGGCGGGCGGCAACCCGCGGACGGTCCGTCATTGCGACGAGGCCTTCTCCGGCGGCAAAACGAATGTTACATTTTGTTCAGTAGGTTGGGTGTCTTGAGAAAGCGGGCTCCCATGATCGTTGGACGCCAGCAAAGTCTCGACATGGCTCTGAGTATCGTGCGCTCGAATCAAAGCCTCGATATCGTCGGAGGCCGCGGTAGCGGCCGGACAGCCTTCCTCGCGACACTCGGTGACCGCCTCACCGAAGAAGGATGGTCAGTAACGACCATTCGAGGGATCGCTTCCCTGAAACAGCACCCGCTTGCAGCGCTTCAGCTCAGTAGCGCAAGTGGCGATTCGCCGTCCCGGGGAGGTTCGGGCCTGCAGGGCGCGGCTGCGGGCCTGCTCTCTCGTGTGTCTGAGAAACGTACAGCCATCTTCGTCGACGATTGGGATGACCTCGACGAGAGTTCCTGGGGAGTCATCGAGTCGGTACGTCGGTCAAGTGGTGTCCCGCTGGTGCTCTCTCGCTTGCAAGGTCTCCAGGCGCGGCACACTCCAAGTGGCCTCCCGGCGTCCACTTTGGAGCCAACGTATGTCATTGATATGGCGCCCCTTCGTCTTGAGGAGATGGAGAACGCACTGAAGGACTATCTTGGTGCGAGCATCGAGACGGGCACGATGAACCTTATCTATGCGAAGTCCGGAGGGAGCATAGGCCTCGCAATCTCACTCGTTGATGCCGTGGTGAGGGAGGGGCACCTCATTCGGGGCCTCGGTGGGAGCTGGACGAGCTCGGGTGAACTCTGGATTTCTGGCTTGCGTGCCGTCCTTGAAACGCATCTGGAGGGGCTTCCTGCTGAGGCGCGGGACGCGCTCGAGATCATTGCGATGGTCGGGGCGGCAGATATCGAGACCGTGAAGAAGCTGGTCAGTTGGGAGACACTCGAGCTGCTGGAAGAGCGTGCGCTCGTGGCGATAGTCCCGAGTGCCCCACGCACGCTTGTCACTGTGATGCCACCGCTGCTGGTCGAGTACTTCAGGCACGAGCCGTCGTCGGCTCGCCGTACCCGGCTTACCGAACTCGTTCTGACGAGGATCGGGGCGACTGACTCCGCAGTTGCGCTGCCGGGGACCCCTGCGACCCCGGCACCTGGTCCGGACAGTGACGCGCTCCTTGCCGCCCTGATCTGGGAGCGAGCGAGGGCACGACAGCTTATTGCCGGGGCAGAGTGGGAATCGAACCCAAACCCAGGGAGCGCGGTTCGCTATCTGAATACGTTGCTCTATTCCCATACGAACTCAGGGCTAGCACTCGCTATGCAAGTCTTCGCCGAAACCGATGAGACGCTCGGCGGCGAAGAGGAGCTGGCCGAGTATCTGGTGCAGCAGGCATACTGGCTGGCGTTCGCGGGCCACATGGCAGATCAGGCTCTCGCCCTCCTTCGAGATGCGTCCGCGCGACTCGGACGATTCGGGCGGATGATGAATGCGGCCGAAGTGGTCATTCTCGCCCACTTCCGGGAGATACCCGATGACTATCCCGAGAGACTCGAAGTGGCTGACGATTTGCCCTGCGCGGTTCAGCTTGCGCTGTACGAGGCTCAGATGCTCGTGCTCGTGAGTCGCTGCCGCTTCGCCGATGCGAAGCGGGTCTACCAGGAGGTCCAGCTTCTTGATCCCCAAGGTACGCGGCATCAACCCCGAGTGCTTCTCGGCCACGCGTTGCTTGGAGAAGGCGCGCATGAACAAGCGCTGCAGCTCCTGAGGTCCGGTTTTGAGGAGGCGCGCGGCTACTTGGATGTGGAGGCTTTCCGGGCGTTCGGAGCTGCCGTCGCCGCCTGCCACATCCATTCGGGAAACTACCGCGACATGGACAAGCTGCTTGATTCGGTTTTCGTTTCGACGGGGCCCAGCTTGTTCCCACCTGGCACTCAAGCTGCGCTCCTAGCCGTGGCTTCGGTGACCGCTGCCAGACGAGGTCAGGCAGCGCTGGTCGAGCGATATGTCGCTGACATCGGACAATACCGGTTGTGCGATGGCCCCCTTCCGGGCGAGTCGTTGGCGTGGTCAGTGTCGCAGGAGCTGATTCTCAACGGGCGCTCGGAGGAAGCTGGTGACCTGTTGTGGTCAGCCGGCGAGGCTCTGTGGGCGAGGCGAGCTACTTTCGCTGCGAGCTTGCTCCTACTCGTCTCGCTTGAGATCGCCCCAACCGACGAGCGGATTCGAGCCCTGGACGGGTTTCTCGCCGAGATCCCCGAGGCATTGGTGAGGCAGGCGCAGGGTAGGTATATCGTCGCCTCCTACAGGCATGACCCTGAAGGCGTTTCTCGGGCTGCCCGAGAGCTAGAACGGCTGGGGCGGCTCGGACTTGCTGTAGCTGGATACCAGCTTGCGGCCAACTGGTTTGAAGAATCCGGTTGCAGTGCGCGGGTCGAGGATATGCGTGATCTGGAACGCGGCGTTCGCGAGGAAGCAGGCGGGGATCCTCTCGATTCAGCCCGGTTCGGCTCGTATCGCATCGTGTTGTCTGAGCGAGAGCAAGAGGTGGCGAACCTCGCTGCACAGGGACGAACGAACCAAGAGATCGCAAACCAACTCGTGATCAGCGTCCGCACAGTCGAGAGCCACATGCGCCGAATCATGCGCAAGCTAGATCTCCCGAACCGGGGAGCGCTCGCCCTGCATCTTGAAACCTCTCCCCCGCGGAGTTTCGAATCGAACGCGAGCGAGACCCAGTAGTCTCACAGGACGCCCGCATATCACCGACAAGACTTCCTCGGGGCACCTACTCACCTACGGCGGTTCACTGAACTACGAGCCGAAGATACTGCTTCTCGCATCGAGAGCCACATCGGGGAGCACCTTGCTGCGAGCATTGGATTCGTACGCAGGAGCTTGGGTGAAGTCACCCGGAGCGCCCAGGCTCTGATCAAGTCTGAGGCAGTCTTTCGCACGGGCAGATCCTTCCCCCCCCCCCCCCCCCCCC
>NZ_LAYO01000089.1 GCF_000980875.1 Leucobacter sp. Ag1
GCGACGACGTCCTCCCGGAACTCTCTGGGATAAGGACCGGGCATGATGACATCCTCCCCGCCAGCGCCTCCCGGCACTAACGATCAGTTGACACCGGTTCGTTCCTCACGCCCACGTGATGACGGTCACGTTAGTGGTTTTAGCAGCGCTGCTGGTATCGCCTTGCGCCGAATTCAGGAGAAGCTTGATGCGTACAGAGAGCAGATGAAGGGTCCAGGTCTGTCCGCGCCTGAGCAAGCAAGCTACGCTCTCTTGGAGGAGCTGAAGTCTGAGATCGAGTTGGAATGTGACCGCTACTGGCGACGCAGCGGCATCGACTGGAGACCTCTGAATCCGGTCGCAAAGGGCTTCGTCAAGCGAGCAAACGAATCACACTCTGGCAACTGACGTGATGTCTAACTCCTAGTTGAGAACGCTGGGACCCGCGAGCAAAGTCGTCCGTTGGGATCTCCGCGTCCCATCCGACCGAGTCGTCTGGATGCGAAATCTAGGTAGTCGCGTCTCCATACCCACATGAGATTCATGATCGACAACTCCTTGATCTTGCCAGGCTTGGGACGCTGCTGACGCTGATACAGCTCCCGAACCCCGAGCCGCGTTCCCGACGGGCCGTGCCCCCCCCGCTGGTAGATGCCCCATGGGCCTTGACCTCGATATGCTGATCGTTCGCGATCAGCACCTCCAGGCGCGCCTATTGCTCCTCAGTGAGCAAACCCGAACCGGTGTGGAGGGTTCGGAGACCTTCGTAGAGCGGATCGGCTTTCCCGCCCCGCTGCCCGAACGAGTCGCACTGGATCCGGCGACGCACTCGTCGAGTGCGTCGCCGGCCGACGTCACGGGTTGGAAGGGCCCCCATCAGCGTCACCACGTCGGGCAGCTCC
Source organism: Leucobacter sp. Ag1 (assembly GCF_000980875.1). Lineage (GTDB taxonomy): Bacteria > Actinomycetota > Actinomycetes > Actinomycetales > Microbacteriaceae > Leucobacter > Leucobacter iarius. The sequence continues at coordinate 882 of NZ_LAYO01000089.1, forward strand.
TCACTGGAGACGTTCCTGAGTCCAGTGAATCCGCCCATCGCGGCGGCCTCGCCTCCGCCCCACGAACTGCTTCGCCCTGCGCCGTGGGCTGCCGCCCGCACGCCGCGCACATGCTATTCGGTATCTGTCGGACGAGAAACCCGCTCACCCCGATTGCCCCCGCAGCACCGATAACTCATCTAGCGTTATATGCGCCCAGCGTCGCCCATGTAACAGATGCAACTGTGACACCGGCGTTTCCGTGGAGGCGCGGCGGAGCTGACCCGCACCTCTTCTATCGCGTCAAGAGGTCTCTCGCGGCTCCCGCTTCGCGCGCCGCGTGAAACTCTGGAAGAAGCCCTCCATGGTCAAGTTGAGCGCTGAAAGCTGCGCACCTACCTCCACAGCGTCCTTGAACCCGTCGTTTTGAGCGAGCGCTCGGGCGAACTTCTTCAACGCTTTCTTGAGTTCCTTCATGTCGGCCCGGTTGATCGAGCGACAGTTGGGTGGTGGTGTGCCCGCGCGCTCAACGACGTGACTCGGGTGAACCACGAGAGGGATGACTTTCGCATCGGCACCGTACTCGCCCTGGGCCCAGTTCACGGAACCGGCGAGTTGGTTGATGTCCTTCTTCCAGATGACCTTGGCTGTCGCGCCGGTTTTCGCCTCAATCACCACGTACCGGTGCATTCCGGTCGACCACATCACATCGCTGCCGATCTTGAAGTCCCGTTCCGGCTGCTGGGCGAGGAACCCGAGGTGCTGTCCAAGCGAGGCGAGGGCGTCCTCCGCTTCGTCCGTGCGGACCGGGTCCCACGCCAGATCGGTGATCAGTACGTCGATGCCGACGATCAGCTCCGCGCCGTTGTTGTACGCCGCCGACAGGAAGGACTTTGCCTGCTGTGCTTGATCGTCATTTTGCCCGAGTTGCTCATAGGCGATGCCGGCAAGCGGGGTGAGGACAGCCGGGTTGTTCCGCGAGGCCTGATCCAGCACAAGTTGCGCGGTGACTCCGTTCACGTGACCGAGGTAAGCCGCGTGAGTCTCGCCGAGCCATCCGGCGAGTCGTATGTCACCGACGGCAGCCGCAGCGTTGACAGAGTGCCCCGCGTGCTCGGCCGCTTCCTCATACCGGCCAACGCGCGCGGAGTTGTAGGCCGCGCGTAGGTGGCGCGAGACATCTGAGACGGCACCGGGGTCATACTTAACCCCAAGAAGCGCTTCCCGTGACAGGGTGCGGAAGGCAGCATCGCCACCAATGACCTGCCTGATCACAGCCTCAATGTCGTGAACCGTGGCGCCTTCGAGGTCTGAGGCGATCGTCCGCGAGAGCTTAAGCTGCGCGCGTGTTGCGGGCGAAAGCCTGTCAGCAGTGTCTGCCCTCGCCACGAGCTGTGTCAGGCGCGGGCCAATGAGGACGACCGCGCAACGATCATCCCGACTGCGGACGCCACGACCGATGCCTTGCTCAAGTCGCTGCAACTGGCGGGCGACCATTGCCTCGCTGTCACGCAAAGCGATAGCTTCGCGTCGTTCAGAGCCGGTGTACGCGAAGGGCAGACTGTCGATGACGAGCAACCGGCAAGCTTTGTCTGGTAGATCGATGCCGTCGTAACGCCCAACGACCACAACCAAACCGACATGACCGGCTCGCAGTTTCGCTACTGCCGAGCTGATGTCGTCAGGTTTGCTGACTGTCGTGTGCGCGAAACTCGACCACCCATCGGCGAGCCGCCAGCTCGGTACGAGCACGACGACGTTATGATCCGCTGCGACCGCGCCTGCGAGCTCTCGAATCTCTGAGACTTTGATCGTGGGGTTGAGCTCCTGCGGTGCGAGGACAAGGCGGTCTCCCAGGTCGGACGCCGTATCGGGCACGATCGATTTTGCAACGCTCTCGGGATCGGCATCGAAATGTGTCACCAACAAGCTGTCATCGGCCAGCGTAGCTGTCATGTAGATGCGCCGCTTCGCCTCTGCGAAAGACGGGAATTTCTCGACTGGCGTGCACGGCGGCTTGATCTCAATCTCTTCTGCGGAGACAGTCACCTCGCAGATCGCCAGCAGATCCACTATGACAGGCCAGGACCATTCGAAATCCGAAGTCGTTCGATGGGGACGCAGGATGGCAAGCACCTGCTCCTGCCGCGAAGTCCACGCCCAGAAGGGAACGCGGAGGACTGCACTTCGATCTACATCTCGGATGTCCAGGTAGGCGTTTAGCCCCTGCGCTTTGAGGTCCTCCTCGAACAGGTCAAGCAGTTGCTCATATGCCGCGTGGTTTGCCGGGATCGCCAATCGAGCGCCCTCCTCGGCGATCGCAAGCGCTGCATGTGCGTCATCGATGACGACTGTTCCGACGGGTACTGGCTGGCGCGTGGTTGATCCTGCTATACCAAAGCGGGTCTTGGCGTTCATCAAGGTCTTCATCGTGGTCACGCAGATCGCCTCGCCTGCGGTGAACTTATGATTCTCCGGGTCGGTGACCACCGCCAGCCCGAGAGCGCGTGCTTCCTCCTCGACCCGCTCAGCAAGATGAGAGTCAGGGGCCACGTACAGGGCGGGTCCCTTCCCTTCGTGGAGCGACGACTGCAGCATCAACAGTCCGACGATGGTTTTTCCACCACCCGTATTCGTCTTGATGACGAGGTCTGTTTCGGCCCTACGGGGGTACCAAGCGTCGAGAACAGCGCCTTGCACTGAGCGCAGGTACCCGTAACCAGCTTCCTTGTTCGGCAGAGCATCGAAGAGTTCAGTTGGCTCAGTAATGGCGCGAATCGCCGCCCCAGCAGTCAGCTTGCCGAAGTTGAAACCAGGCTTTTTCGTCATGCCTAAAGTATCCCAGACCATTCCGCGCTTGAAGATGTACGACGACGGCGGTTATTTGGTCTTCGGACTTTGGCAAGGCCGATCCGCCCAGCACCCTTCTTCGGGTGCAGGGCGGATCTGCGTCCTCACTTCGCTGACGTTCAGGCCAACCCCGGATGAGCTGGCAACACGGTAGTCGTGGATGGTGCCGCCTGAGAGGAATAGGCCCCCAGAGGTCTACGTGAAGACGCTGCTTTTCTTATTGTTTGCAACGTTCCTCACGTGTCAGTGGCGTGTAGTGCAAAGTCTTCCTGCCTGGATGTTGCCACCTGCTTCAGCTACGGATCGGCAGGTGCTTCGTAAGAGCAACCGCTGCCACACGCGCGGGAGATTCCGCACCGGTGAAGGGGTTATGGATCACCACATCCGGGTTCGCAATGATGAGAGTCTCCCGAACTACTGTCGCGGTGCTCTCATCGAGAAGTCCGACGTGGTCGAGCACCGTTGCCAGCAAGTACGCCCGTTGCGTATCTAGCGCCGGGCCGCGAGTATACCCCTCCTTGGGCGCCTGGTCCCAGATCGGCGTGCTGGAATCAGACGAAGCAGGATCCTGGATCGCGGCTCGAAGCGCAATGACCGCGTCGGTGTCGTAGCGGATCCGGCGCAATAGTGGGCCTGTTAGGAGGGGAAAAAGCTCAGTGGCGTCTCGGAGCATGATCTGATGGTGCGCCCGCTCGACAATCACCGGTAGCGTGCGGGGTGGGCAGGACCGCAAGGCGATAGCAAGTGAGTCGATCCATTCGCGACGTTCTCGGGGAGCACCATCGCGGAACCAAGACTCCAGATCGGCGAACAGTGCACGACTATGCTCATCGTTCGGGAACAATTCGCAGAACAAGGCCCGGATCTCCGGGTCTGTGTCGAACCCCGGATGCTGCGTCAGCGCATCACGAAGTACGTCAGCAGGAATCTGCCACGAGTTTGGATCGACCAATAGATCATATATCTCTGCCGCCTCACGCCGGTCTGATGCGCCAGAATCGACATGTGCCAGACAAGCGATGAAAAGGTCAAGGTCGCGGCGCCCGCCGCGATGCAACCAAAGCAAATACTCTGCGCTAGCTCGGAACTGAGGGTTTGTGTCGGCCTCTGCGCGAATGAGTTCGTTGACGACGGGGTGTGTCGACAGGCTGGTGCTGAGCCTTCGAAGCACGCTTGCACGTACGCCTTCGCGGACATTTCGCGCGTTGGCAGCGGACAACAGCATGAACAGGTCCTCGCCGAAGTGCGCAAACACCTCGCCCCAATTGGCATTGAGAAGGTCGACCAGCTCACGGTCGACACCTCCGAAAAGATGACGCAAATGCACGCCTGGCCGAGTGGGTTCCCCGATGGTTTCCAGGAGTCCGTCATGCAGTCCGAGGTCGCCGAGCAGCAGCATCCCCACCCATCCGTTCTGCCGACGGTCTTCCAGCACCGGACCGTAACCGCAAAGTTCGGCTTGCACCTGTTCTCGCAACCAGTCGGAAGCCTCCTTGCATTGTGCTTCCTCGGCGCTCGGCGAGATCCGGTACCGTTCCACGCGACGGATCATGCCGGTCAATGCCGCGCGTTGCACCCATACGTCCGGATCCTCACCCCAGTGCTCGAGCAGGTCACGCAAGGTAGCAGGAGTTAGATCGGATCGGGTCAGCGCATCGACGAGCGTCTCCCGAAGTCGTGCTGGTAGGTAGGCGAGCTGATCGAGAACTGCGTCCATCATCAGGTTGGCGGTGGGGTCAGCGCGAGAACCGTACGCGCGCACGATAATTGGAGGTGCGGGGTCGTGGATACCTGGGCTGAGATGCTGGGGGTGCTGTAGGGCTCTCAAAGCGAATGCGATGACGGCTTCGTGCGCCGGCCACGCAGTGACAATCGCGTCTACATGCCAGGTAAGAAATCCGGTCCCGATCGCCGTGCAGAGTGTCGCAAGTTCGTCCGGGTCATAGCCGCGTAGAACAGCAGCGGACGCAGAGTCTTCCGTGGCACTGGCGAGCTGGGCCCAAGCATCAGCGACGGCTGTCGCCAGCACGACCCGAGCTTCTCCGTCTCCCTCGTCCGCTGAGGACCGCAGGAGCCCCACGAGCACCCGAAGCCCTTCTTCGGCACCAAGCACCTCCAGCGCTAGTGGTGCAAGCGGTGCCGCCGTTTCGAGGGGTCCGTACAGTCGCTCATTGAAGACCGCACGCACTTCGGGCTTGTCTCCGAACCGCTCCAACAGCGCTTTCCCAACGCGGACGGGGCGCCAAGAGTCCAGAGCAGGCAGAAGCGCTTCAAGCGCGTCGTCGTCAGGCAACGATTCAGCAAGAGCGAGGACTCCCTCGCTGAACGAAAGGTTTGGAGCTTCTTCCCGGATGGTCGCCGCGGCACTACGCGCGAAAGCGGGATCGGCACTCCACGACTCGGGGATGAGCCTAAGGTTGTGTAGTACGAGCCCGTGCCGATCGGGGTTTTCCAACTCGCCCGCGACCCAGCTCTTGATTTCGTCGTCACCGCTGAATGTGGTGCACGCCAGCAGCCAGGCCATCGACCGGTCGCCACCGTTTTTGCCATTGCCCGATAAGGTCTCCAGCACGAACCGCGCCGCTTTCGGCTGCTCGAACAACGCATGTTGCACAAACGGGACTGCGAGATCTTTCCAGTGCTCCCGCGGCCGCAACCCCTCGTGCCACAGGAACCTTCCGAACCACTGCTCCTCAGCCGCCGAAAGGAAATCAAACTTACCCCCTGCCGCTTCTCGCAGAAGGTGCAGTGCGCAGACTCGCAGCTCCGGGGTGATCTGAGTTCTCGCCCACTCCAGAAGAGGGGGCAGCTGCGGCCAGTCAGGCCACCCAGTTCCCAGGCATAGCAGCGCGAATGCTTGGTCGATGGCTGTCGCGCCGTCTCCGACGCTTGCCTCAATGAGGGCACCAATTGTCGCGTCGCCGGAGTAACGGACGGCGATGGCATGGGCTGCATTCAGCTGCACACTCTCTTCCTCATGTCGCAGTCCCCACATCAGCGCGGGCAGGACCCCCTCCTCCGCAACAGCGGTGTCGCGGAGCATCCATAGAGGGGATTCTGGTGAGGGGTGCGCGGCGCTGAGCCATCGGCTGAATGTCTTGAGAAGCAATGGTGTTAGCGACATATGTTTTGTCATCGAGACCAGCGACGCGATCAAGGTAGCCCGGTGGTCAGTGTTGGCGTGCCCATTGACTCGGTCGATGATTTCCGTCACCCATTGCGATTGCTTCGACGTGGTGATCGCGACGCCGGCCGCGATCGCGTCGGCGATAAGCTCATACTTGTCAACCGGGTCCGCTTCGGGGTGCTCGCTGAGCCGAGTGAGCAGGGACGCGTTCACATGTGCGTTGACCTGCGCGGCAAGCCCGGCGACGAGCACATCCCTCCAGGTAGGGTCGCCAGCCCGTGCGGTCAGGACGTTCTCTTGCGCTTCGGGCGAGAGGGTGGCCAGATGCTCGCCGGCAAGCTGGTCGAGCAGAACCCTGTGCAGGAATCCAACCATACCGACGTCTTGCGGGACCAGCAGACCATACTCGTCTTCCGCCTGCGACAGCACCGCCGTCGCGACCCGGGCCGCATCCGCCGCAGGATAGGCCAACCCGTCGTCGCGACGAAGCTCCTCCCGGAACCATCGCTCCATCTCCTGACGTGGTCGGACTGCTGAGCCGCCCTCTACCCGTGCCTGGTAAGCGACGCCGCGGAGCACAGTGAGCATGTCACCGGTAGAAAACTCTGACCCCGCTGCGTAGGAGGCTCGGCGCCGCATTTGCGGGTGTTTGTCCACCAGAAGTTGGACGAGTGCGGAGTACAGTTGGAATCGTTGTGGAGGGAGTGACTCACCCCGCCAAGATTTCGCCAGCAACCCGAGAAAAAGCGGGGTTCCCAGTAGCGCGCTCAACGCTGGGATCTGGGTCAATTCCGCTAGGAACGAGTCCGCTTGCGGGCTGGGGGCGCCGTCTGCGTTGATCGTGTCGGACTCGGACAGCACCCGGGCGACCAGGTCAATCTGCTGCGGGTAACTGAGCGGCGCGAGGACCGCTTTGGCCCAGGGCTCCACCCAATTCAGCCGGTCCACCGCGTTTGGGCGGGCAGTGAGGATCGCGCCTATGCGGCGCTGGGCCACGAACGACTCGACGAGCCCAAGCGCGTATTCAGCAGAGGCGGGATCACTCCATTCGTCGACGCCGTCGACGAGCAAGACCGCCCGTTCATCATCCAGAGCAGGCTGGGTGAGATCCCACACCGACGGCCCACCTTGGCGGGTGATCCAGGCCTGAATGGCGGACACAACGGAGTTTGTGGTGGAGCCTTCGAGATGTCGGCAGAGAAAGCCGAATGGCAGCCATAGTGGCAAGTCGCCGCCATGCGCCCGCTGCAGCGCCACGGACTGCGGCTCGACAGCGAGCAGGTCCACGGCTGTAAACATCAAGAAACTGGACTTGCCCGACCCAGGTGCGCCTATCAGGAGCCGCAATCGAGCAGACTCGATCCATTCGTCGGCCGGAGTACGTGCCCGGTCAGCCTCTGCGTTTCTGACTGGGCCTCGCCGTACTTGCCGGCGCCCACGGCGACGCATCATCCGAGGAGTCCCCACATACTCCTCCATTGGCTCGAACGAGGCAGGATCCCCCGTCTGATCCGGTTCCACGGCAGCAACCCGTGCCGACGCGTCCCCTGAGGATGGCTGAGTATCGAGAATCAGGTACGGCAAACCCTGGGTATGTGTACCGGTGATCGTCCGGGATGCTCCTTGCGATCGGAACGCGGCCCGGTAGAGACTTCCCAGGGCGCCACGGACCGCTCGTGCCCGCTCGGGGGTGATCCGCCGAGAAAGCTCCGCGGCGCGGTCTTCACCACAAAATGCGGCCACCCACGCCCGCCCAAAGAAGTCATCCACCAGACGAGGATGATCGCGGAGCCGATTCGCAACTTCTTCTGCTCCCCACGGCTCAAACTCGATGCCATGCTCGGCGAGGAACTCGCGCCCAGATCGGACAGCCGCATCCAGACTCGTTTCGCGAAGCGACGAACTCGTAGCGTAGTAGAAGCGAGAGCAACGGTCCGCCCACTCGCCGGCGAGGAAGTCAGCAATCGCAGAGCTGATTGACGCGGCAGTGAGGTTCTTCACCCGACGTGACTGCAAAGCCACGAAACCTCTCTCTGCCGTGGCTTCGGCGTCCAGCGTGGAAGCCCTTCGCGCATACACGTCGATCCCAGCCTGGGCCTGCCCGGGCAAACCGTACAGATTCGCCTGTTCGATGTGCGCTTCCGTCTCCAGCAGGCGCGCAAACAAACGTTCAGCGTTCTCGGGAGTCAAATCACCAACAGGCAACAGCGCCGGCTTGGTCTGCACCGGTGGGTCCGGCCATGGGCCGTCCGGAACGGACCACAGTGTAGCCGGCAGTTCGAGTTGGCTCTTCGACATGAGGCCATGCTATTGGGGCGCTACGACATCGATCGTGGTCTCGAATGCGCCAGTCATGTGCCGATTGCGTCGGACTTCGATCAGGTCTTGTACGGCCAGCGCTTCGGATTGTCCAGGCCACCCATGAAGCAGAAGTCAATGTATCGGCGAGTCCTTTCGCGCCGATACGCCCGCCGCCTCGCCCTCGCCCAAGCTCGGGTAGCAGATTCGGTGTCAACGTAGAGGCGCTTCGCCCGTGATGCCAGCCAGCGTTTCCGGAATCGTCGCGTCCGCGCGATCCTTGAGCGCGCGTTGACTAGTTCATCGTTGAGGATGACATCGGGGTCCGAAGCGACAATAGTCGCCGCCCACCGGCGCTGTCTCTGACGCCTGTCCACAAAGGTGACACAGACCGTCAGCAACAGATATGCAGCCATACAGGAGATGAAGACCCAGAAGGCAAGATCCATGTTCGTGGCCTCCCCTGCCGATCCCGTACGCTGCAGATCTGATTTCTCAGACTGATAGAGCCAGATGAACCCTGCCAGCGTCATCACACCAGCCACTCCAGTGCACCAAACCAGGAGGTTGCGCCAGGGAGAGGGATTGTGATGTCGATACGCGACTAGAAGCAAGGAATCCATCCGGATCTGCTGGTTGACCGCTTTTCTCGCTACGGGGTCGTCTTGGGCGAGGTTGCGGGCTATCTCCAGCCGAGAAAGAGAGGCTTCCAAGCGTCTAGGGTAGGAAAGTTGAACGAGGAAGCCGCCGACAGCGACCAGCCCCGTGGCTCCGCCAATCGCGGTAGCTACTGGCACCCACTCTTCTAAGCTCATCGGTCCCAACCTACCGGCCGTGCCGGACAAACTGGTCGCGACGTGTCAAGGGGCCCAAGGGATTCCACTTAGAAATGAACCAGCCAAGGAAACCGGAGGAATCCCGGAGTTCATGGAGCGTCCAGCAGGCCGAGCGGTGGTGAGCCAAACACCGTTGTTGCCCGTGGCCCGCGCTGTCGCGCGAACGGGCGGAACGGCCGGACTACTCACGTCCGTCCTTGGACTCGCGCTCCTCGGGTTGGCGCCGAGCGCCTACTCCCTGTTCGACGCAGCAATCGCCTTCGGTGTGATGATTGGCACCGTCACCCCGCTCGCCTTCGCCCACCTCGCCGTATCAGCTCCCGAATCGCGCATGGGCCGAACACTAGGCAGCGCCGAGTTGGGCCGCGAACTCGGCGACGCCGGGGGTCCCTTCCTCGTCGGCGCAGCTGCCACCGTTTGGGCACTTCCCGCGGCTCTTGCCCTGCTCGCAGGCGCCACTCTCGCGGCGTCCTTCGTCAGCTGGACTACACTTCGTGCGCCAGCGACCATCCCACGCTCGTCAGCTTAGGCCCGCTGCAAATTCTCCCGACCGCCATACCTGCGGCTTCACCCGGTCATGGACCCAGTGCCCGATCAGTAGCAGCAGGCTGACCGGCCCGAGAACGATGAACGCGATCCCCATGGCCAGGCACCACAGAAGCGGCAGGCTCAACCACACAACGCCGTCATCGTCGATGAAGGACTTTAGCATGTTCGCGACCAGGAAATACGGCACTGCGACAAGCATGGACGGCACACCCCATTTCAGGCCAGCACGGCGACTAATGCGAGAGATCAGCCGTGGGCCAGGTGCATAGCGGGCCACGAAATAGTAGGCGCGGGAGACCCTGGCGAAGACAAAGCGAAGAATGATGTTCCTCTCGAACACACGGCGAAGGAGCGGCGCTTTGAGAGTTGCCCGGAGGCCTGCCCAAGGGGCTAAGAATGTTGTCGCAGGGGTTGCCGATTCACTTCCACTGTACGTCCGAGCCTACGGAAGCGGAAGTGCGCCGAAACTGCTGATCCGCCATCACCCAATGGGGTTCCCTTCGCGATCGAGATGCTAGTTGTCAGAGCGAGCGTCCCTTGGCCGGTACTCGGCTGTCTGAGTTGGGCCTCGCACGCCGCGACCCCGCTGCCGGAATTCCCTACGCCGACTGGGCGGCTCAAGTGGCTGCGCGGCGGCGTGACCTCATCGGCGCGCTCACCGAGACGGTGCTCGACCGTCGGCTCACCCCGGTCAAGCACACCGCAATCGACCTCGCCCTCGCAGATGCCGTCCGATCATCCGAAGTGCCGATCCTGCCCATGGTCGTCGAACGCATCCTCACCCCCTCCGCCACAGACGATCCCGACGGGCGACTCACCGAGGACTGCCGGATGGTCGGGCACACGCTGCGCCGCCTGGTCGCCGGCGACCTCTCCGGACTGTTCGACGGCCCCTCCACCGAGAAGTTCGGCCCAACCCTCCCGATGCTCCCCCTCGGCCTCTCCCGGGTTGCAGAGAACTCGGCGCTGCTCGCGGTGCTGATGACATGCTCGGCCGCATGGATGGAAGCCGCCCTCCAAGACCCGTCCGCGGGCAACGGTTCGTGGTCTACGACGAGGCCTGGTGACTCATGTCCTACCCCGCACTCCTCGCCCGAATGAACGCGCAATGGCGACTCGCCCGCCACTACGGGATCGCGAACCTGCTCATCTTCCACAAGCTCACCGACCTCGAAAATGTCGGAGACCAGGGCTCACGCATGCGCGCCCTCGCATCCTCGCTCCTCGCGAACGCGGAAAAGCGAATCGTGTACCGGCAGGAATCCGACCAGCTCGGCGCCACCGCGCAAACCCTCGGCCTCACCGGCACCGAACGCTCACTCCTGCCCGGCCTCGGCATCGGGCAAGGACTGTGGAAGATCAAGAACCGCAGCTTCGTCGTGCAACATCAACTCCACCCCGCCGAGCTCGCGTTGTTCGACACTCGGGCTCGAATGCTCTAGAAAGGCACCTGCCGATAGTCGTCATCACCTGGAAGAGTGCTCGAACGGCCTATTGACGTCACCTGCCCGAGCCAGCTGGACTCCTGACCATCATCGTTTCTCTTGCGGGCCCTAGCATGAGTTCTGTCACTCCGCTGATAATTCACCTCCGCACGCCAAGTTCCTTCAGCATAAGAGCGAGATTGTCTTTCAACTTTCCGGGGAGAGAATTGTAGCGTCGGCGCCGCAATTCACCTTGATGCTCCTGACGCCACATCTCAAGGTGACCCTGCGTTCCTAACCCAAAGAAGTCAATTGTGGTGGCGCCACGCACGGACGAGTGACGAATCAGAGACGGTCGATGCGCGTCACCGAGATAGCCACCAACAAAATGCGCATCCCGCTGCTGATCCAGATACGGATGAACAATACGGAGAATCACATCACGATACTCATCGACACCCGGTTTCGGTGGTTCAAGAAAATCCTCTGCTTTCTTGATCCGACGATTGCACCAGCTGCAAGCAAGCACAAGATTGAGCGCCTCATACGTCCACTCGGGATACTTCTTGACTGACTTTGGAACAACATGATCAAGGTCGGCCTCCCTTCGAGCCGTCGGAGTGATCGACAACAAGCAAAACGCGCATCGGCCAGACTGATTATCCTCGGCCCAAGAGCGCAAGTTGTCAACGAATCTCTTCCGAGCCCCAGTGCGAGACTTCCAGCCGATCCACGCACCAGCAGAGTCCCGTCGCTCTGTCAGGCTGAGGCGCATCTCCTCAGGAGGCTCTGATAGCGGTATCATCGCGTGCGCTCCAGTTCCATCTCAACCTCTCGAAGAATGTCCTGGACGAGAGGCGTCTCCTCATTTGCCACGCCTTGCAGACGCTTTTGAGCGAGACGAACCTCGGACACTCGAGCCTCGCTCGGTTCCGCGATAAAGCTCGCAAGAAGCGTGAGGTCTTCCTCAACTTCGGTATTCCCGACCACCCGTGCGCCGAACACGCGATAGAGGATGTTCTCGACGGAGCGCCCTCCGACCGCCTCTTCGAAGGGCTCGAACCTGCCCCACTGCTCACCCGACGACAGCACATCGTCTGCATCCACCACCACGTGGGGGGAATGGGTCGCGATGACGATATGCGACTCCAGGTCCTTTGGCACCAAGGCCCGAAGCAGCGGAGCGACTGCCGACTGCCAAGTGGGGTGCAGGCCAATCTCAGGTTCGTCGATGAGCACAAGCGAATCTGGGGCTATGTGCGCGGCGAGGCGAGCAGCCAGTGAGATAACCAGGAGCTGACCAGCGCTTAGCCCACTGACGGAGTCATGCCGAGTGCCTTGGGTGAACACAAGGTTCGCTACCAGTTCGCCTCGCTTCCGAAGGTGAGCGATTCCGTCTGCCATATCGACCTCGCACTTCTGCGCGGAGCTTTCGATTTCGCCCATGAAATAGTGCCACGCATCGAGATCAAGCTTTGAGGGTTCGGCCCGCATCTCACGAAGAAGCGGAAGAACCGCAGCTTCGAACAGGTCCAGCGGACGGGGACCGAGCTTAGTCTCTTGCACCATCCGAGGCCTACCCCGAGGAGGCTTCTTTTCCGCTTCAAGTTCGAGGGCGAATTCCGAGAAACCGATCACTTTGAGCGCGTCATGAAGAGCTTGGATTCTCGACACATCTCGCAAACTCAGGAGGACGGAATCAATCGTAAGTGATTCGACTGCTTTCGTACCGGTCCAGTTTGTGGCCTGGCGCACTCCAAGGTATCGGTACTTGTCCAATCGCCTAGTGGAAGGAAAGACATCTGTGACCAAGTTAGAGATCGCCAACACTTGCGAGAATTTGTGCATGGAGGGAACGATATCGATGACGGAGTCGTTCTCTTTATTTCTACCTTCAGCGGCATCAACGATCGCTCGAAGGAGCTGGCTCTTCCCACTACCATTTGGCCCAATGACACAAGTCACCCGCGACGCACTGGCTTCCATGACGTCAAGCTCGAAGTAAAAGTCGGGGATATTAAACTTAGTTAGGTGAGGCACGTCGGGATTCCACTTCGTCGAAGCTGGTCGGCCCTTGCCAGCGCAAGAGGATGAGAAGGCTCACTCTAGCAAAGAGTGCACGCACGTTGCTTGGATACGAAACCTGGAAACCGCACGAACCGTTCGCCGCAAGCGTCCTTCTTGTGCACAGCATTCAAGTGACACCGCTTCGAACGGTGCTGCACTATTGTGCCCGGAGTCGAAGGATCCGACATAGAAATGACCGCCAAGCTTTTCGCTGCTCGCATTTGTTACAGCGGCGGTCTTGGCCGGTCACGACACCCCAGAATTAGCGGACCATGTAGCGTCTCAGATTCGCAGCGCACGCACCTGACTGGTGGCCGTCGCCTTCCTAGCGATGACCTCCGATCTCGTCAGGAAGGCCTCGCGTATGTCCAGCACGTCTCTCGTCCCACCGGATACCTCACCTCCGCCGCCTGCCCGTGTCACTGCGCGGATCGCGGCGATCCTCACGGCGCTGCTTCTGCTGTTTGGCGGAGTGTTCTTCCCGTCGCCGGCGCAGGCGGCGACGCTGGGCACCGGGTACGGGGATGAGAATCTGTTCATCGGCGCGTTCTCATCGCACGGACGTCAGACGTATTGCATGGATCTCGGCTTGGTCGGTCCGTGGGGTACGACTCAGCCGCCCGAGTTGGCGACCACGCTCGATTCGCTCTCCCGCACCCAGCTCGCCGAGCTCAACCACGTGATGGGTCGGTGGGGTGAATCCCGTGATCCGAACATCACGTCCGCGGTCGCGATGTTCGTCTGGGACGTCGCCGACCACGACGTGTACCTGAGCAAGGGCGGCGACAGCGGGCTCATCACCCGCGTCCCTGGAAACCAGCAGGCCACCGTCCTCGCGCACCTCGCCGGAATGCGCGATGCCGCCGCCTCGAACGCAGTCAAGGACCCGTCGGTGTCCTTGTCGATCGCGATGACCGACCAGTACCACGGGACGCTCACGATCACCGCGGACCCGGCGTCCTTGTCCGGCACGGTGAGCTTGTCGAATGCGACGTTCGCGGACGGTTCTACGTCGGCGACGCCGGGCGCGGGCACGCATCAGATCGTCGGCACCCCGCCCGAGGGTGCACACGACTACCGTGTGCGCGCAGCGTTCACCGCGTCCTCGGTCGGGCGTTGACCTGTTCTACACGCCTGGGTCGCAGCGCATCCTTGCCGCGGCCTCGTTCAAGCCGTTGCTGGCGCAGGCGGAGTCGCCGGTGGTTCCGTTGGATTTCCAGCCGGTCATCGAGACGCAGGTGTCGTCGAAGTTCGTGCAGGCCGGCACCCCGTTCACCGACCAGCTCGCGGTCACGGCTACCAAGCACTCGTGGATCAATGTGAACGGGAGTCCCGTGCCGGTACTCGCCGACGGCACCCTGTACGGACCGTTCGACGCGCAGCCCGCCGAAGCAAGCGCGCCTCCCGCCGGTGCTCCCGTGCTCGGTACCGAAACCCTCACGCTCACGCATCCCGGGAACTATGTGTCGCCGGGCACGCTCGTGGCGCCGTCGTCGGGGTTCTACACGTGGGTGTGGAGCATCGACAAGCAGAAGCAGGGCGAGAACGCGAAGTACCTCACCGATTCGTTCACCGACCGGTTCGGCCGGGTCGCAGAATCGTCGGTGGCGCCGTTCCAGCCGGAGGCGGTGTCGAAGGCGAACGGGCGTCTCGTGACGCTCGGCGATGCGGTCACGGACACGATCACGGTGTCCTCGACGAAACTCGTACAGGGCACGGACATCCCGAAGGGCGCTTACCTGGTGTTCCGCGCCTACGGCCCCCAGCCCGCAGGCGATGCCCCGGTGTGCGAGGTGCCGTTCTTCTCCTCGGCGAAGGTGCCGGTCACGCAGGCCCGCCACTACCGCTCCGACGAGACGACCGTCGACAAGCCGGGGAACGTGTACTGGGTCGAGACCCTGTACGACCAGGACGGGAAGGTGATCGCCTCCGGGAAGTGCGGTGCGCCAGGTGAGACGACCGTCGTGACCGAGCGTCCGCCGGGCACCCCGCCGACGCCCCCGGTTCCGCAGCCGCCGCTGCCGAAGCCCCCGACATCCCTGGCTCAGACAGGCAGCGACGGGTGGATGAGCCTTGTCTGGGGCGGGATCGCGGCAGCGCTCCTCGCGACCGGCGGCACGCTCTGGTTCGGACGCAGGCTCGCGCTCTACCTGGAGCGCAACGGATACGTCAGAGAGGAGGACACCGGTATCGAAGACCTGATGAACAAATAGCGCACCCCCCACTGTGACGGGCGGAACCGTACGGGCCCCCTCCCCCGAGGGCCTGCGCGGTTCCGCCTGTTCTCGTATGCCCGCCCGGCGCACCTGACCCCTGAACAACAACTTCAGGGAGGGCAGAGATCATGCGGGACAGCGACGACGTGCGGGCGCGAATGGAGATCGCCGCGCTCACCGAACCCGGGCATACCGTCACCGGGCAGCTGCTCCGCATCATCGGCCCCGCCGAGACCCTCGCGCTGCTCCGGAACCCGCGCATTCCGCTTCCCGCCAAGGTTGACTCGGTGCTGGGGACGCAGTGGCGAGAGGCGACCGCGGCTCGGCTGGTCGATGGTCTCGCCGACCAGGTGGCCCGCCTCACCGACCGGCACGAGCTTCGCGTCCTCACGCCCGGCCGGGCGGGGTGGCCGGCGTCGTTCGCTGATCTTGGCGATCGGGCCCCGGTGATGCTGTGGGCGAAAGGGAACCCCGAGCTGCTCACGTCGTCGCTGTCGTCACGGGTGACGTTTACCGGGGCGCGGGCCTTCTCCTCGTATGGGGAGCACGTCACGCGGGAGCTCGTGGCGGATCTCTTGCGGGAGCCGCGGATCGTCGTCGCGGGCGGCGCATACGGCATCGATGCCGCCGCGCACCGTGCCGCCCTCCCGGTCCGCCCCGCATCCACGATCGCCATCCTCGCCAGCGGCCTGGACCGCCCCTACCCGGCAGGTCACGCGGGGCTGTTCCAAGACATCGTCGATGCCGGCGGAATCCAGATCAGCGAGACGCCGCCGGAGACGGCGCCAACCAAGTGGCGCTTCATCGCCCGCGCCCGCCTCCTCGCAGCCCTCGGCGGCGCGAGCATCATCCCCGAGGCCGGATACCGGTCCGGGTCGCTGCTCGTCGCCGCGCGTGGGACCGAGCTCGGACGCTCCGTCGGGGCTGTCCCCGGCCCCATCACCTCCGCCGCATCATCCGGCTGTCACCGGCTGCTGCGGGAAGGCCTCGCCGAGGTCATCACCCACGCCGGCGATGTCACCGAACTCCTCGACCCCGCCCCGCCGTCGTTCCTCAGCCCCGCCATCCAGGAAGTCGCCCGCCGAGTCGCACCGGATGCCGGCAAGACCGCTCGCCGCGCCGCCCTCTGAACCGCCCCTGCCGCCTCGCCCGTGACCGCGGGCGGACGGCCCCTCTGTGATCCCGAAGGAGAACCGTATGTCGAAGCGCACCCGCGCGAAAGCCGATACGTCCGTGATGGTGATGGTCCGGATGGTCGTCCAGGACGACGGCACCTTGCACGTCACCGTCGATGGTGCCCCATATCTTCCGGTGGAGTTCGCGCCACCGTGGCGGCGCGCCTCCTACCCGCACATCGTCGATGCGATCAGCGATGGGCGGCCCGGGCAGACGCTCCGCGTCGACGTGATCGAGACCGACGGCAGGGTCGTCACCGACTTTCGTGTCCCGCGACGTACGGCTCCGGCACCAGCGCCGGCTCCCGTGCTGGCGCAACAGCACGTCAGCCGGACTGTCGAGGCTCAGACTGTGCCGGCGCCGGCGCGGCCGCGCCTGGCAGAGTTCGCGGGGTCCGGATTCGTCCCCGGTGAGGACGTAGCGGTGGCGATCGTGATCGCGCACACCGAGACCAGTCCGGACGGGATCTCCCGCACGCTGATCGATGCCCGCTACCTCGATCACGCCCCGACCCGCGAAGTGATCCTGCTCGGCCGGATCTCCGGCACCATCTGCATCGGCCAACTGACATGAGCAGTCCGATCCGTCCGACCGGGACGTTCGGCGACGAACTCACCAACGCCGCCCTCGCCCTCCTCGCCGGCCTCGGCATGATCGCCGTGCTCCTCCGCGCCGCGGGGAGCATCGCCGCGTTCGTCACCGGGATTCCGCAACCGACGGCTGGCCTCGGTGCCGGGGCCGGGGTGCTGCTGCGCCCGGGCAATCCAGCCGGGGCGCTTCACGCGCCCGGCCTCGACCCGGTCGTGTACTGGCTGATCGCCGGCGCCCTGATCCTCGGGGCCGGTGCTGGCGCCTGGCGGGTCTGGGTGCTGCTCCGCCATCACTCACGGCGGCAGGCGATGGGCCCGTACCGGATCGCCGGGATCGCGACCCGCGCCGAAGTCGCACACGCCGGCTCGCCGCGGGCGCTGCTCTCACGGGCAGGAAACCTGCGCCCCTCCCTCAACCGCCCTGTGGCATCGGATGTCGGGTATCGGATCGGGGCATCCCGTGGCGTCGATGTGTGGGCTTCGGTCGAGGACTCGATCCTGCTGATCGGGCCGCCCCGATCTGGGAAGGGCGTCCACATCGTGATCAACTCGATCCTGACCGTGCCCGGCGCGGTCATCACCACCAGCACCCGGCCCGACAATGTGACCACGACGATCCGCGCTCGTCAGAAAGTCGGGCCGGTCGCGGTGTTCGACCTCCAGCATCTCGCTGACGGCATCCCGGCCGGACTGCGCTGGTCGCCCGTCCGCGGCTGCGCGGACCCGCTGACCGCGATGATCCGTGCGTCCGGGCTCGCGTCCGCGACCGGGCTCGGGAAAGGCGGCGTCGAGGGCGGCGACTTCTGGGAAGCGAAAACCCGGGTCGCGCTCCAGTGCCTCCTCCATGCCGCCGCCCTCGACCGTCGACAGCCGGCTGACCTGTTCCGGTGGACGCTCGACTCCGCAGCCGCTGGCGACGCGGTGTCGATCCTCGCTGCGCACCCCGGTGCGGCCGGTGGATGGGCGGAAGCGCTGCATGCGATGATCGACGCCGACCCGCGAACCAGGGACTCGATCTGGCAAGGAGTCTCCCTCGCACTCGCCGCGCTCGCGGACCCGCGCGTGCTCGACGCCGTAACACCGGCCCCGGATGAGGTGTTCGATCCCCTGGCATTCCTGGAACAGCGAGGCACCCTGTATCTCCTCGCGACCGCCGCCGGCGCCAACAACAGCGCACCCCTGGTCGCGGCGCTCATCGAAGACGTGGTGGAGGCCGCACGCCGGCTTGCGGCGCGTAGCGCGGGCGCTCGGCTCGACCCACCCCTGCTGCTCGCGCTCGACGAGGTCGCGAACCTGTCCCCGCTGCCCTCGCTGCCGACGCTCATGGCCGAAGGCGGCGGCACCGGGATCACCACCATGCCTGTCCTGCAATCCCTCGCCCAAGCCCGCGAGCGATGGTCCGAGAACGCCGCGCACGCGATCTGGGATGCCGCGATCGTGAAGATCATCCTCGGCGGCGCCTCCAACAGCCGCGACCTTGGGGACCTCTCCACCCTCATCGGGGAACGCGACGAGATCACCGACTCCACGACCGTCGGCGATCACGGCTCCCGCTCCGCGCAACGCTCCATCCGCCGGGTCCCGATCATGCCGCCCGACACCATCCGCAGGCTCCCGTTCGGCACCGGACTCGTGCTGCTCCGCTCGGCACCCCCGATCGTCACACGACTTCGCCGCTGGACCGAGCGCACAGACCGTGCACGGCTCATCGCTGATCGCGCCGAGGTCGAATCGCAGCTGCACTACCGCGGGGCCGCTGGTGGCGCCAGCGCACCTACGAAGTAGAGCCGCGACCAGCGCGGAGCAGGCAGGAGAAATGCGTTGGACATGCGATCCAAGACCTCAGTGACCGGGTATCTCGCCCGAACCCCGCAGCTGAAGCGGCTGCAGAACGGGCTACTGCTGTTCGTGACCCAGCTCGGCCAGAAGCAATACCAGCGCCAGGACGACGGCACCTTCACGCTCACAGGCACCGCCTATGTCGAACTCACCGTCCTGGGCGCCCGAGCCGAGACCGCCTTCGAGCTGTTCACCGAGGGAGACGATGTGATCGCTCTCGGCGAGTTCCACTCTCGGACGTTCGAGCGTCGCGGAGAGCCCGTCGAACAGATCCAGTTCCGCGCCGACAATCTCCTCCTCGACACCTCGCGCCCGCGCTACACAGTGACGCGAAGCCCGCGCCTCGTCGTCGCGGCGCCTTCGCTGCCCGCATCGTCCCCGTCTGCGGCGCTCGAATTCCGTGCGCCGACCGCGATGACGCTCGGGAGGTGACCAGCGTGAGCGACACCCCGCCACCTCCGATGCCCAGCGATGAGCCCGAGGCAGAGTTCGATTCCGAGATCGAGGAAGACGACCTGTACGCCCAGCTCATGGCCGGCACCGCACTCCCGGAGCCCCCGTGCCCGATCAACTGGAATCTCCTCTCCTCGGGCGATGCCGAAGCGGAATGGCTGGCGCTGAACCAGTGGGTGGATTGGCTCCGCCGCACCTATGGTCTGCCGGAGGCCGTCGTGCCGCCGCTCTGGCACCGACACCCCGAGCTCGTGTGGGAACTGTCGGCTCTGCATCTGCACTGGATCGCGAGCTACGACCCCGACCAATCGCCGTCCGGACCGATCGCCTGGCACACCGACTTCGCGGCCGCCCGCGACCGGCTCCGCGAATGGGTCGCGACCTGCGGCGCCCGGATCGACCGCGACCGCCCAACGCGGCAGACCGTCTGGCCAGGCGAGGACCCGCAGGGGCCGATCGAAGACGAGACGATCACAGATCGCGCGGATGACTTCATCGGCTTCGTGGCGGCTGACGTGCAGGCACGTCAGGAGATCGAAGACGAGTTCTTGCGGAAGAGGATCCGATCCACGCACAGCGGCATTCACCAATAACGAGGCCGGTACTCCTGCGTGGTGGGCACGACGAACCCACTGTGCCTGGCCCGACGCAACTCCTGACTCAGAACAACTCGTAGCGCCCGTGTTGGGTGCCCTAGAAGGATCGGAGAAGCCAGATGGATTCGAAGCCAGACGCGGCTTCCGCAGATGTTCTCCTGCGCACCGCCCAGGTCGCCTCTCTGCTCGCGGTCTCGAAGTCGGCCCTCGTTCGTTGGAGGCAGTCTGGCGAAGGCCCGGCGGTGTGCTGGCTTGCAGACGGAATCCCCCGATATCGGGTCGCTGATGTTCAGTCATGGCTCGAGGGACGAGCGACGCCCCGGCATCGTGCCCCGCGTCGAGGTTCCGGCCATGCCGACTCGTCGAGGTAGCAAGTGGGAAGGCCGACTCAAGATCGCCGGCCGTGTCGTCCGCACTCGCCGGTTCGACACCAAGCGGGCAGCGACGGATTGGGAGCGGCGGCAGCGGACGATCTTCGATGAGCAGGGCTACGACCCGAGCGTGGGAAAGGTCGCGGTTGAGACTCTGCTGTCGGAATGGCTGGAACAGCGCGAGAACCGAGTAAGCGAGACCACGCTCAAGACGGACCGGTTCCTCCTTCCGTCGGCGCAGCAGCTCGCAGGACGAAGCAGGCGCGAGCCGGTGCTGCCAACCTGGTTTCGAAAGCTCCGAGTCAGCGCGGTAGGCCCTAGCGCAGTCGCGAAGTGGCAAGATGACCTCGCCAAACGCGGACTGGTGCCTTCCACCGTAGGCCGGTATCGGACTTCCCTTTCGGCGTTCTTCAGTTGGTGCGTTGCCGAAGGGTATGTCGCTCAGAACCCGGTGACGCAAACAGCACCGCCGAAAGACCGACGGGCGCGAGAAGAAATGCGCCCGTTCCCTGCACCGCAGTTCGCAAGCGTCCACACCACCGTCTCCGCGATCAGTCCGGTCTATGGCGATCTGGTCCTTGTCCTGGGACGCACCGGTCTCCGCTGGGGTGAAGCTCGCGCCATGCAGGTGAAGCACTTCATCGACGTACCGATGCCGATGCTCCAGATCTCGCGCAACCAGCCCGAAGGCGCTTCTGGTAAGACGCCCAAATCGGGCAAGAGTAGAAACCTCCCACTCCCCGACTACCTCGTCCCGGTGATCCAACGCTTCACCGAAGGAAAGCACTCAGACGATCTGCTGTTCACCAGTCCCAACGGCGGGCAGCTGTTTCGCACCTCGTTCGTGCGCGCAACCCGCTGGGAGGATGCCGGACTCGGGCGAACGCTCCACGATCTCCGGCACACCGCCGCCTGCGAATGGCTTATGCAAGGAGTCCCGCTCACGACGGTCCAGCACTGGCTGGGTCACAGCTCGATCAAGGTCACCGCGAGATACCTGCATCACCTCGGTGACTACGCCGACCGCGCGGCGCTCGACGTGCTCAATAAGGCTGCCGCCAAGTCATCGGCCGCACCGCGACCCCCGCAGACCAGCCCGCATGGGGTCCAGCAGGGACGAACCAGCAAGCCGTCAAGTATCCGCGAATTAGGCCCTTGATCAGGGAAAACTTACCATCACTCCCCCACTTTTCCGCGGGGTGATTTTGGGGTGATTTTCTGCACCCGAGACCATCAAATAGGAGGTCATAAAAAACGAAAACCCCCGGCTCTCACCGGGGGTTTTCTTCTGTGCGCGATACTGGGATCGAACCAGTGACCTCTTCCGTGTCAGGGAAGCGCGCTACCGCTGCGCCAATCGCGCCTAAACTTCAGGCTATTCAGTTATGCCAACGAGGTGGCGACGGGATTCGAACCCGTGTATACGGCTTTGCAGGCCGCTGCCTCGCCTCTCGGCCACGCCACCGTGGTTGTGGTTGACACCACAAGCGGCCGAGTTGCACTCGGCCACTGGAGCGGATGACGAGACTCGAACTCGCGACCCTCACCTTGGCAAGGTGATGCGCTACCAACTGCGCTACATCCGCACATCGCTTGCTCTGCGTTTCCGCGTTGCCCTTGCGACTCGAATAACTATAGGGAAGTTGCTGGGGCACCGCAAATCAGTCCAGTACAGCCGGGCGTGGCGCGTCTCAGAACGTTGATTTTCCGCGGTTTTCGGCGCGGCGAGCCGTTTCCGCGGCCCGCTCCCGGATACTGGTTCGCATGGCTCGGAGTGCGCGCAAGACGGTCGCTCGCGTCGCGTGGGCGTGCGTCGCGATCCTGGTGATCGTCGTCGGCGCGCTCGCGATCGCGAACCAGCAGCTCATCTCCGACGAGATCGAGGCGCGCAACTTCACGCCGAGCGAGCAGGTCTCGTCGCTCATCGGCCGGCTCGACCTCACTCCCGCGGGCGAGCGCGTGTTCCTGGCGTCGAAACCGACCCTCGACGCGAGCCAGCACTTCAGCACCCAGTGCTCCGACGTCTCCCACGGCGAGCAGGGGCACGTGCTGGGCTGCTACTCGAAGGGCACGATCCATCTCTTCGGCGTCACCGACAAGCGCCTCGACGGGATCGTCGAGGTCACCGCCGCGCACGAACTGCTGCACGCGGTCTACGCGCGCATGAGCGGGGACGAGCAGGCGCAGATGTCCAAGAAGCTGCGCGCCTTCTACGACGAACGGATCAAGACCGATCCGGGACTGAAGGAGCGCATGTCGGTGTACGACGCGCTCTCCCCCAGCGCGTTCGCGAACGAACTGCACTCGGTGCTCGGCACCGAGGTCCACACGCTGCCGAAGTGGCTCGAGGAGCACTATGCGAAGTGGCTCGGGAAGCGCAGCGCGATCGTCGACGACTTCGACCGGTACCACGGCGTCTTCACGCAGCTGCAGGATCGCGCGAAGACGCTCGAGAAGCAGATGACGACGCTGCGGACGAGCGTCGAGCAGCGGCGCGAGGCCTACAACGCGGCCGTCGCGCAGTTCAACACGGACGCGCAGAGCTTCACCAAGCGCAACAACGCCTACGAGTTCGCCGACGATCCCGATGAGTTCAACCGGATCCGCGACGGGCTCACCGCGCGCCAGCAGCAGCTCACGAAGGACCGCGAGCAGCTCGAGAGCGACATCGCGAGCTACGAGACGATGCGCACCGAGCTGCAGCAGCTCACCAAGACGAGCGACGAGCTCGATCAGAAGCTGAACAGCGACCTCGCGCCGCCGGCGACGCGCCCCAACTAGGGCACGCGACGCGGCGGAATCGCCCGGGCGGCGACCCGATGTGCACGGCCATTCCGAAAGTGTGTATTATCGATCAGGTTGGCCCGCGGGAGATCGCGAGCGAAACGGGCGATTGGCGCAGTTGGTAGCGCGCTTCCTTCACACGGAAGAGGTCATCAGTTCGAGTCTGGTATCGCCCACCGCAAGAACCCCCGGCTCAGCCGGGGGTTCTTTGGGTTTCAGGGGCCGGGCCGAGCCGTCGGCCGCAGGAGCGAACAGGGTCGAGCAGAGACAGCCGTGCCCGGCCCAGCCTGATCGGAGCGCGCGACGCGGTCGACACCGGTGGATGCCTGAGCGACAAGTGGACGGCGAGCCGGTCGCCGGTTCGGCATCCGGTCGTCGGCTCGGCGTCCAATCGTCGAAGAGATGGACGGCACCCGCGCTTCTCGAGGCGCCGGGGCTGCATCGGGATCACGTCCCAGCCGACATCGCTCGGATCAGTGCAGCCGACGAAGAGGCGGATGCTCTGCGAACCGTGCCAGGCTCGGTCGTGCCGCGCATCGATCCCAGCCCCTTCTCAGATCGGTGGGACCAAATGAGAGCACGAACGCGTTGTCCCTCATGACGCCGCCTTCCGGCGACGTCGGCACGACACGAACGCACCACCCGACGACCGAGGAGCACGCACCATGACCAGCGGGATCACCGACACCGGATCCATCACCCGCACCCCCGGCACCGAGACGGCCGTGCTGGCCGGCGGCTGCTTCTGGGGGCTCGACGACCTCATCCGCGCGCAGCCCGGCGTGCTGAGCACGCGCGCCGGCTACACCGGCGGGCAGAACGATCACGCCACCTACCGTGACCACCCCGGCCACGCGGAGGCCGTCGAGATCGTCTTCGACCCGTCGCGGACGAGCTACCGCGATCTGCTGGCGTTCTTCTTCCAGATCCACGATCCCTCGACGCTGAACCGCCAGGGCAACGACATCGGCACCAGCTACCGATCGGCGATCTTCCCGCTCACCCCCGAGCAGGAGACGACCGCGAAGGAGACCATCGCCGACGTCGACGCCTCCGGCCTGTGGCCGGGGCCGGCGGTCACGACGATCGAGCCCGCCGCGCCGTTCTGGGAGGCCGAGCCGGAGCATCAGGACTACCTGCAGCGCTACCCGAACGGGTACACCTGCCACTTCCCCCGCGCCGACTGGGTGCTCCCCCGGCGCTCGGAGGCGTAGGCGCGACCGCCCCGCAGCGGCGGCCCGCACCGGCGCTCCCGCAGCGGCGAACGGGATCGCACGGAGTCCGGCCCTAGGCTGGCGCCATGACCGAGATCCGCTTCGGTGCGCACGCGCCGGCCCTCCGCACGCTGCTGCACCTCAGCGACACGCACCTGCTCGACGGTGCCGCCCTCGGCGGCCGCTACGACACCGTCGGCAACCTCGAACGCACCGTCGAGCGGGTCCGTGCGATGGAACCGCGCCCGGACGCCATCGTGGTGACGGGCGACCTCACCGATCTCGGGGAACCCGCCGCGTACCGCGAACTGCGGGGCATGCTCGAGCCGCTGGCCGAGGAGATCGGAGCCGCGCTGATCTGGGTGGCCGGGAACCACGACGAGCGCCCGGCGATGCGGGAGCACCTGCTCGACGAGCCGGGCAGCCAGGCACCCATCACCGCGGTGCACGACCTGGGCGGCCTGCGCGTCATCGCGCTGGACTCCACCGTTCCGGGCTGGCACCACGGCGAGCTCGATCCCGAGCAGCTCGCCTGGCTGCGGGCCGAACTGGTCGAACCCGCTCCGCTGGGCACGATCCTCGCGCTGCACCATCCGCCGCTGCCGAGCCACATCCCGTTCTTCGACATCCTGGAGCTGCGCGACCAGCCGGCGTTCGCCGAGGTGATCGCGGGCAGCGACGTGCGCGCGATCCTCGCCGGGCACCTGCACTACTCCACGAGCGGGACCTTCGCCGGGATCCCGGTCAGCGTCGCGTCGGCGACCTGCTACACCATGGACCTGGCGCTCCCGGTCGAACGGGTGAACGGGATGGATGCGGGCCAGTCCTTCCACCTGGTGCACGTGTGGGAGGACACGATCACGCACGCCGTGGTGCCGGTGGCCTCGGCCGAGCCCGCAGAGGCGTTCACGCCGGAGTGGTACGCCGAGATGGCCCGGCTCGGCCCGGAGGAGCGTCTGGAGCGGTTCAGCCGGAAGCGCTAGTCGAACGCGGCGAGATACCGGCGGGTCATGCGCGCCTGCACGAGACGGCCGAGCGGTCCGCCGAGGCGCGTGAACCAGCGGGCGGATGCGGAGAACGCGACGATCCGGAACACGACGTCGCCCGAGGGATCCAGGCGGAGCTCGAACCGCTCCTCGCCGCGTTCGGGATGCCCCGGCAGGGTTCCGTAGGCGAAACCGCAGCGATCGGCGCTGCGCTCTGCCCAGACGACGCGGCAGGGCGCGATGAAGCTCAGCGGACCGATCCGCAGGCGCATCCGCACCTCGGTCCCCGTCCGGAACGGTTCGTCGGACGCGCTGACGTCGGCGCCGGCCCGCCGTTGCACGGCGCCCGACAGGAGCTCGTCGCAGCAGCCCTCGAAGCGCTCGCGGCCGCGCCCGATGACGCGCTCGGTGCGCACGTGGTGGTACCCCGCCGGCAGTTCGCCCCCGGTCGCGCCCACCTCCGGGTACGTGAGATCGGTCATCCGTTCGATTCGCGCGACTCGGCCCACTCGGCGCGCAGCAGCCCCATGCGCACGATGTCCTCGTAGTGCCCGCGCACCCACGCGTGCTCGCGCTGGCGCCCCTCGATCACGAAGCCGAGCTTCTCGTAGACGCGGATCGCCGCGGCGTTCGACGAGATCACCTCGAGGTGGATGCGGCGCAGGTTGCCGCGAAGGAACGCGAACTCGAGCATCTGCGCCATGGCCTCGCTCCCGAAGCCCCGGCCACGGGCGTGCTGGGCCAGGGCGATCCCGATCTCACCGTGCCTGGCGACCTCGTCGATGTCGAACACGCCCACGGTGCCGACCGCGTCGCCGTCGACGTCGATCACGAAGCTCATGCTGCCGTCCGGGTTCGCCTCGCGCTCCTGGATCCGGGCCTGCCAGGCCTCGCGGCGCGGCGCTGCGGGCCGCCCCGGGTTGCGTTCCTCCCAGGTGTCGAGGTCCGACGCGATCCCGTACAGCGCGTCCCAATCGGCATCGGTGCGGGAACGGAGCGAAACAACCGGCGGCGTCGACATGGGAGACACCCTACTCCGGGGTACGGACATCGCCTCGAATCGCTACTGCCCCGCAGGCGTCTGACTCGGAGTCATCTCCGAGGTCTTCTCCATCCGGAGCACGACGGTGCTCCCGAGCTTCGCCCGCTTCCCCGCACCGGGAGAACTGCCGATGACGGTCCAGTTGACCGGGGCCAGCACCGTTCCGCTCTTCCCGTCGAACCGGACCGTCAGACCGAGGTCCTCCAACCGCCACTGCGCGGTCTTGCCGTCGAGCCCCGAGAGGTCCGGCAGCTCGACCCCGTTCTTCCGCGCGTCCTCCTCGCGTGCCGCACGTTCCGCTTCCTGCCGCTCCTTGAGCCGCGCCTCGTACTGCGCCTTCTCCTCCGCGCCGGTCCTCGGACTCGGGGTCGGAGTCACGCTCGGAGCCGGGCTCGCGGTCGCGCCCGGGGGTGCGGCCGTCCCGCTCGCGCCGGTGCCGGTGCCGGTGCCGGCGGGCAGGGCGATCACGAACGCCGCGATGAACATGATGGTCATCACGACCGCGGGGATCGCCGCGACCGCGCCGAACGCCAGTCCGCCGATGCCGGCGCCCCGCGCTCGACCGCCGCGGACCGACAGGATCCCGAGCACGATCGAACCGGCGCCGAGCCCGAGGCCGAGGAACGGGACCCAGCAGAACACGAAGGCGGCGATGCCCACCAGGAGCGCGACGATCCCCGAGATCGGAGCACGACGGGTCGGCGTCGGATCGGGCTGAGCGGCGGTCACGTTCCTCCTCGGGTCGAGCACCCGCGGGGTTCGGCGGGCGGGCGCCGACGGATGTCGGCCGCGCACGCCTCACAGCGTACACAGGGGCCGGCCCCGGTCGGCACGCGCTCGCGCCGTCCGGACCCGAGGCGTAGCCTGGGCGGGCCGGCGGGTTCTCCATCGGCCGCCCACCGCGCATCGCACGAAGGAGTCCCGATGATCGGCACCCTGCACAGCACCGTCCTCGACTGCCCGGATCCTGCGGCGCTCGCGGAGTTCTATCGCGGGATCCTCGGCGGCACGGTCGTGTCCGGCGAGGACGACGGCTGGGTCGATCTCGAACTCCCCGAGGGCCCGGCGAAGCTCGCCTTCCAGGGCTCCTCCGGATACGTCCCGCCGGTCTGGCCGGGCGATGACGGGGACCAGCAGCTGCACCTCGATGTGCTCGTGCCAGACCTCGAAGCCGCGCACGCACCCCTGCTCGCGCTCGGGGCACGATTCCTCGAGGCGCACGACACGTTCCGGGTCTACCTCGACCCCGTCGGGCACCCGTTCTGCACCGTCAGCAGCTGATCGCCCGTCGCCCGCGGCGACAGCGGCGACCGCGAGGTCAGCGACCGATGCCGAGCTCCCGCGACAGCTCGGCGACGACGCGCTCGAACCGCGCGCGATCGAGCACGTGGCCCTCGCGGCGCATGCCGGAGTCGGAGATGCGCAGCACGCGCTCGGGCGAGAGGAAGCTCTCGCGCCCCTGGCCGTCCCAGCCCCCCGTGCCGACGCTGATGAAGCCGCGGTGCTGCTTGGTCGACAGGTAGCAGCCGGCGACCGTGGTGGCGTCGATGCGCGCGATGATGAGCACCGGGCGATCCTTGCCGCGTCCGTCGTGCTCGGCGTAGGGCACCCAGGTCCAGATGACCTCGCCGGGATCGGGGGTGCCGTCCACCGCGGGCGCGTAGCTCGGGCGCAGGCGCCGGATCTCGGCCGCGCCCAGGTCGCGGGTCGCACCGTCGCCGGTCTGTCCCGGCGACGCTTCCGTGCCTGCACCGGAGGGGCCCGTGCGCGGGCCCGCGGTGGTCCGCTTCCCGGCCGGATCCGAGCGGCTCTGGAGGCCGCGGCGGAGCGCCTCGATCAGCGCGTCGAGGATCGCGCGCAGCAGGCCGCCTCCGCCGCCGGAGCTCATGAGGCGATCTCGCCCTGCGTCAGCGCGTTCAAGCGGGACATGCAGCGGAGGTACTTCTTACGGTATCCGCCGTCGAGCATGCCGCCGCCGAAGATCGTGGTGAGCGGGGCGCCCGTGGCCCGGATCGGGATCTGGGCGTCGTAGACCCGGTCGATGAACGCCACGAAGCGCAGCGCGGCCGACTGGTCGGTGAGCTCGTGCACGTCGCGCAGGCCGATGCACTGCACCCCGGTCAGCATGCCGAAGTAGCTCGACGGGTGCACCGTCGCGAGGTGCGCGACGAGCGTCGAGAAGTCGTCGTCGGTCGTGCGCTCCCCCGCGGCCGCGGCATCCGCGAGCGCGAAGCGGTACGCCTCGTCGCTCAGGGCGACCGCATCGCCGTCGAGGTCGCGCTGACGGTAGTCGGTGCCGTCGATCCGGATGGTGACGAAGTTGTCGGCCATCGCCTGGATCTCGCGCATGAAGTCGGCCGCGGCGAAGCGGCCCTCGCCGAGCGCGTTCGGCGGAGTGTTGGAGGTCGCGACGATGCGCGAGCCCGTCTTCACGAGGTCACCGATCAGTCGGGTCATGAGCATCGTGTCGCCCGGATCGTCGAGCTCGAACTCGTCGATGCAGATGAGCCGGGCGCCCTGCAGCACGCCGAGCGCCCCCGAGTAGCCGAGCGCGCCCACGAGCGCCGTGTACTCGATGAAGGTGCCGAAGTACTTGCGTCCGGCCGTCGCGTGCCACGTCGCCGCGAGCAGGTGGGTCTTGCCGACGCCGAAGCCGCCGTCGAGGTAGACGCCCGGCTTGGTCGGCGTGTTCGGTCGGGGCTCGGCCGCCGCCTTCTTGCGGCCGAAGCCGAAGAAGCCGCCGCGGGCCATGGGGGCCTCGGGCTCCGAGAAAGCGCGCAGCGTATCGCGGGCCTCCGCCTGCGACGGGTACTCGGGGTCCGGACGGTACGAGTCGAAGCTCGCCCCGTCGAACTGCCGCGGGGGGACGAGGGTCGCGACCAGCTCGGCGCCCGAGATGCTCGGGCTGCGGTCGACGAGGTGGGCGGAGCTGTGCTGCGGATCCTGAGACATCGCCGACAGCTTACCCGCGCGGGGCGCCGTCGGCCGCATCCGATCGCGGCGCGGGATCCGGCAGCGCGCGGACGAACCGCTCGGTCGCGGCCTCCCAGGCCTCGGGATCCACGTTCCAGAGCTTCACGTGCTCGCCGACCAGCTGCCGGCGCAGCACGACGAGGTCGCTGTGCCGGGCCGCGAAATCCAGCGCCCCGTCCTCCGGTACGTAGGTGTCGCCCGCGCTGACATGGATCAGCGTCGGCACCGCGAGCCCGCGCCCCAGCTCGGGTGCGCTGAGCGCGGCGAGCCCCGGCGACGCGGGATCGCCGCCGCGCACACGACCGCCCTCGAGCAGTCGCACGGCGAGCGCCGCGATCGGGCGCGGAATCCCGACCCGTCGCGCCTGGTGCCGCAGCAGCCCGTGCCAGTCGAGCGCCGGCGAATCGAGCACGAGCCCGTCCACCGCATCGCGGTGCGCGCCCCGGGTCGCCGCCAGCGTGCTCGCCGTACCGCCCATCGACCACCCGAACAGCGTCACCCGGGTCGCGCCCCGGCGCACCGCCTCGGCGATCGCCGCGTCAACGTCGCGCTGCTCGGCGGAACCCAGGCCGTAGCGACCGTGCGCACCGCGCGGAGCACCCGAATCGTTGCGATAGGAGATGACGAGGCTCGTCAGACCGGCGCGCGCCAGCGGCGGCACACCGCGCAGCGTCTCGGCCGGCAGCGCGCCCATGCCGTGCACGTGCACCGCCCACCGACCGGGCACCGGATCGGCCGGGCGCACGATCCAGGCCGTCGCCGGCCCGTCCTCCAGCGGCAGCACGATCCGCTCGACCGAGGCTCCTCCGCCGATCTCGTCGGCGAGCTCCTCGGGATCCGCGTACCACCAGCCGGTCACCCGCCCCGTCGCCCCGCGCCGCACGCGGCCGCGATCGGTCGCGAGGATCTCGCGCACCGCGCCCCCGCGGCGCGCCTCGAGCACCGGCCCCACTTTCGCGTGCGTGGCGCCGCCGTCGAGGATCAGCGAGTAGCTCCCCGGCAGCTCCGACCACCCGCCCCGGATCCGGACCACCGGACCGTCCACCCCGTAGCGGCGCGACGCCCGCGCGGCGGGCACGACCGAACGCACCCGTGTCGAGGAGTCCGGTCGCGCCTCGGGCGTCACCACCCGGCGCGCGACCGCACCGGCCAGCAGACCGCACCCGGCCGCCGTCGCCGTCGCGATCGCGGCGAAACCGACGACCGCCTGGATCGGTCGAAGCCTGCTCATGGGCACCTCCGGGATGTTTCTGCAGCGCGGCGTGGCATCCGCACCATACTCTCAGCAATCCTTAGTGTTCCAGGTGTGAAGTCCGGGAACGAAGTGAATACCGATGCGTTCGAGCGCGCTGCCGAGCAGCTGCGCCACGCACGGTTCCGCAGCGAGCTGCAGGTGCGCGAGATCCCGGCCCCCGAACGCATCGCGCCGCGCTCCGTGGCGCTCGCCGCAGGCGTCACCCGAGGCTCGGCGCACCCCGCCGAGGAGAGCGGCGACTCCCCCTACGGGGCGGGCCGCCTGATCCTGCTGCACGATCCCGATTCCGCCGCGGAGTGGGGCTCCCCGTTCCGCATCATCTGCTTCGCGCAGGCCCCCCTCGAGGTCGAGATCGGTGTGGATCCGTTCATCGCCGACGTCGCCTGGTCGTGGCTCGTCGACGCGCTCGATTCCCGGGGCGCGCAGGTGACCTTCGCGTCCGGGACCGCGACGAAGACCCTGTCGACCGGCTTCGGCACGCTCGAGGAGCAGGGCGATGCGGCGCAGATCGAGATCCGCGCCTCCTGGACCCCGCTCGGCACCGACTTCGGCGCCCACGCGGAGGCCTGGTCGGAGCTGCTCTGCCTGCTCGCCGGGCTCCCGCACCAGGAGGGCGTCGCCTCCCTCGGCGCGAAGCGCGCGCACCGCGGCGAAGGCCGGAGGGCGTAACCCGTGCTCCAGCAAGCGGACCTCCACTCCACCTGGACCATGGTCACCGACGACGCCGGGCTGCGCGCCGCGGCGGAGTCGCTCGCGACCGGTCATGGCCCCGTCGGCGTCGACGCCGAGCGCGCCTCCGGCTTCCGCTACGGCAGCGAGGCGTACCTCGTCCAGGCGTACCGCGAGGACTCGGGAACCTTCCTCTTCGATCCCACCGGGATCTCCTCGTTCGCCCCGCTCGCGCAGGCGCTCGACGGGCTCGAGTGGATCCTGCACGCCGCGAGCCAGGACATCCCCTGCCTCGACGAGCTCGGCCTGCACCCGCCGCTGCTCTTCGACACGGAGCTCGCCGCACGACTGCTCGGCTTCGAACGCGTGGGCCTCGGAGCGCTCGTCGAATCGCAGCTCGGCATCTCGCTGCAGAAGGCGCACTCGGCGGCCGACTGGTCGACCCGTCCGCTGCCCGAATCGTGGCTCGAGTACGCGGCGCTCGACGTCGCCCTGCTGCCCGATCTGCGCGAGTCGATCGCGCACGAGCTCGATGCGCAGCACAAGCGGGAGTTCGCGGACGAGGAGTTCGAGGCGGTCCGCCAGCGCGCACCGAAGCCGCCGGTCGAGGATCCGTGGCGTAAGGTCTCGGGCGGTCACCGCCTGCGCTCTCCGCGCGAGCTCGCGATCGTCCGCGAGCTCTGGCTCGCGCGCGACGAGCTCGCCCGCGAACGCGACACCGCCCCCGGCCGCCTGCTGCCGGACTCCTCGATCGTCGCCGCGGCCGGAGCGATGCCGCGGTCCCGCGGCGACCTGGCCCGGCTCAAGACCTTCGCGGGTCGCGCGAGCCGGACGGAGCTCGATCGCTGGTGGGAGGCGGCCCTGCGCGGCAAGACCACCGACCAGCTGCCGAAGCCGCGCCCGCGCGATCCCGACGCGATGCCGCACCACCGCGGGTGGGCCCAGCGCCACCCCGACGCTGCCGCGCGCCTGTCGATCGCCCGGGAGGCGCTCACCGCGGAAGCCGAGGAGCGCAGCATCCCGCTCGAGAACCTGCTGACCCCCGAGCTGCTCCGCCGCGTCTCCTGGGCGCCGCCGAAGCCGGCGAAGGGCACCTCGTCCGCGAGTGCCGAGCAGATCTCCGATCGGCTCGAGGAGCTCGGCGCCCGCCACTGGCAGGCTGTCATTACCGCACCAATCATCGCCGTCGCTTTTGTAGAGGCCAAACAAAGCTGACGCCGCGGTCCCGAAGCGTTTCCTGCGGGTTCCGCACGGCGACTCGTCCCCCGTGCCGCCGACTTCCTAGGATGGTGAGTGATCACATCACACCCATTTGATGGAGGCAGAGTGGCCGCAATGAGAGACGTTGTTTTCGTCGACGGAGTCCGCACCCCGTTCGGGCGCGCGGGCGAGAAGGGCATGTACTGGGGTACGCGGGCCGATGACCTCGCGGTCAAGGCGCTGCAGGGCCTGATCGCACGGAACCCGAACCTCCCCCTCGACCGCATCGACGACGTGGGGATCGCCGCGACCACGCAGCAGGGCGACCAGGGCCTCACCCTCGGCCGCACCGTGTCGATGCTCGCCGGGATCCCGGTCACGGTGCCCGGCTTCGCGCTCGACCGCATGTGCGCCGGCGCGCTCACCGTCGCCTCGTTCATGGGCGCGGCGATCGGCTCGGGCCAGTACGACCTGGCGATCGCCGGCGGCGTGGAGCACATGGGCCGGCACCCGATCGGCCTCGACGCCGATCCGAACCCGCGCTTCGTCTCGGAGCGCCTCGTCAGCCCCGACGCCCTGAACATGGGCGTCACGGCCGAGCGCCTGCACGACCGGTTCCCCGCGCTCACCAAGGAGCGCGCGGATCGCTTCGGCATGCTGAGCCAGCACAAGGTGCAGGCCGCCTACGACCGCGGCGACATCCAGCCCGACCTGATCCCCGTCGCGCTGCGCAGCGCAGCCGGCTGGGGCCTCGCCACGGAGGACGAGGGCCGCCGCCCCGCGACCACCATGGAGGGCCTCGCCACGCTCAAGACGCCGTTCCGTCCGCACGGACGCGTCACCGCGGGCAACGCCTCCCCCCTCACCGACGGCGCGACCGTCTCGCTGCTCGCGGGCGCCGACACCGCGAAGGAGCTCGGCCTCCCCGCCAAGATGCGGCTCGTCGGCTTCGGCTTCGCGGGCGTGCAGCCCGAGGTCATGGGTCTCGGCCCGGTGCCCTCGACCGAGAAGGCGCTGAAGCGCGCCGGACTCACCATCGACGACATCGGCCTGTTCGAGCTGAACGAGGCCTTCGCCGTGCAGGTGCTCTCGTTCACCGACCACTTCGGCATCGCCGACGACGATCCCCGCGTGAACCCCTGGGGCGGCGCGATCGCGCTCGGCCACCCGCTCGCCGCGTCCGGCGTGCGCCTCATGATCCAGCTCGCCCGCCAGTTCGAGCAGCGCCCCGATGTGCGCTACGGCGTCACCGCGATGTGCGTCGGCCTCGGCCAGGGCGGCACCGCGATCTGGGAGAACCCGAACTACGACGGCAAGAAGGGCAAGTAGCCGAAGATGACCGATTACCGCTCCATCGACTTCTCCCCGCTCCTCGAGGCCTCGGCCGACGAGGTCGTCACCGAATCGTTCGTCCGCGACGTGGCGCTGCCCTCGGGCGGCACCCTCGCGCTCATCACGCTCGACAACGGACGCGACCACACCCGGCCCAACACGCTCGGGCCGCTGACCCTGGACGCGCTGAACACCGTGCTCGACGGCCTCGCGGCCCGTGCCGCGGCCGGCGAGATCCAGGCCGTCGCCGTGACCGGCAAGCCGTTCATCTTCGCGGCGGGCGCCGACCTCTCGAAGGTCTCCACCCTCGCCACCGAGCAGAACGCACGGCTCATGGCGCAGTTCGGGCACTACGTGCTCGGCAAGCTCGGCCAGGTGGGCGTGCCCTCGTTCGCGTTCGTGAACGGCCTCGCGCTCGGCGGCGCCATGGAGATCGCCCTCAACTGCGACTACCGCACCGTCGACTCGTCCGCCGCGGCGCTCGCCTTCCCCGAGGTCTTCCTCGGCATCATCCCCGGTTGGGGCGGCGCGACCATCGTGCCCAACCTCGTCGGCATCGAGAAGGCCATCGAGATCATCGTCTCGAACCCGCTCAAGAACAACCGCATGATGAAGCCGAAGGACGCGCTCGAGGCCGGACTCTTCGACCGCATGTTCGGTCCCGCGAGCTTCCTCGAGCAGTCGGTCCTCTGGGCCGACTCGGTGCTCACCGGCGCCGAGAAGGTCGAGCGGCCGAACGAGCCGGGCAAGCTCGAGCGCCTCACCAAGTGGCCCGCGGCGATCAAGATCGCCCGCGACACACTCAAGGCGCGCATCGGCACCGCGGCGAAGTCGCCCTACATCGCGCTCGACCTGCTCAGCGCGGCGAAGGACAACGACCGGGTGCGCGGATTCGAGCGCGAGGACGAGGCGCTGGCGCAGCTCATCTCGGGCGACCAGTTCCACGCGTCCATCTACGCGTTCGACCTCGTGCAGAAGCGCGCGAAGCGGCCCGCGGGAGCTCCCCCGAAGGAGCTCGCCAAGAAGGTGCAGAAGGTCGGCGTCATCGGCGCGGGCCTCATGGCCGGCCAGTTCGCCCTGCTCTTCGCCCGCAAGCTGCGCGTGCCCGTCGTCATCACCGATCTCGACCAGTCGCGCGTCGACAAGGGCCTCGCCTACATCAACGGCGAGATCGACAAGCTCGAGCAGAAGGGCCGCCTGGGCGCCGACGACGCGAATCAGGTGCGCGCGCTCGTCAGCGGCACGACCGACAAGTCGCTCTTCGCGGACTGCGACTGGGTCATCGAGGCCGTCTTCGAGGAGCTCTCGGTGAAGCAGCAGGTGTTCGCCGAGATCGAGCCGATCATCGCCGAGACCGCGGTCATCGCGACCAACACCTCGTCGCTCTCGGTCGAGGAGATCGGCGCGAACCTCGCGCACCCCGAACGCCTCGTGGGCTTCCACTTCTTCAACCCGGTCGCGGTCATGCCCCTGGTCGAGGTCGTGAAGGTGCCGTCGACCGACGACGAGACCCTCGCCACGGCGATGGCGGTCGCGAAGAAGCTCGGCAAGAGCGCGGTCATCACCGCCGACCGCCCCGGCTTCGTGGTGAACCGCCTCCTGGCCAAGGTCATGGGCGAGGCTGCGCGTGCGCTCGACGAGGGCACCCCGCTGCCCGTCGTCGAGCGGGCGCTCGCGCCGATCGGTCTGCCGATGGGTCCGTTCGAGCTCATCGACCTGGTCGGTTGGAAGGTCGCGGCGCACGTGCAGGACACGATGGTGGCGGCGTTCCCCGAGCGCTTCTACGCATCGCCGAACCTGCACGCGATGGCCGACATCGAGGATCCGCTCGTCAAGAACAAGTTCGGCAAGGTCGAGGACCTCTCCCGCGCGGCGAAGAAGCAGCTGAGCTTCGGCAAGACCGCCGTCTCCGAGGAGGAGATCCTGCGCCGTGTCGAGGACGAGCTCGCCGGCGAGATCAAGATCATGCTCGACGAGCAGGTCGTGCACGCCGCGGAGGACATCGACCTGTGCTTGATCCTGGGCGCCGGCTGGCCGTTCCAGGCCGGCGGGGCGACGCCCTACCTCGACCGGGTGGGTGCGAGCGAGCGCGTCTTCGGCGCTACGTTCCACGACCCGCTGGTCGCCGGCGCGCGCTGAGCCGTCGGCAGTCCGACTGCTCCCGTCATCCTGCGCGAGCTTGCGAGTCGCAGGATCTCTACCCCGGTAGGGATCCTGCGACTCCTCCGTTGCGCAGGATGACCAGACCTTCGTCGCGCAGGATGACCAGACCTCCGTCGCGCAGGATGACGGGATCGAAGCGCACCTACTCCGGGCGCGCGACCGGGATCCGGTTGCCGCGGACCTGCTCGACGACGTCCGCCGCGATCCGCTCGGCCGTGAGGCCCGCCGCTTCGAGCAGTTCGCCGCGGGACGCGTGCGGCGGGAACTCGTCCGGGGTGCCGAGCTCGCTCACCGCGGTGTCGACGCCCGCGTCGCGCAGCGCCTGCCGGATCCGAGTGCCGATACCACCGACGCGGATCCCGTCCTCGATGCTGACGAGCAGGCGATGCCCGCGCGCGAACTCGACCACCGATTCGGCGACCGGGACCACCCAGCGCGGATCGATCACCGTCGCCGAGACGCCCTGTGCGGCGAGCAGCTCTGCGGCTTCTCCGGCGACGCGCGCCATCGGCCCGACGCCCACCAGCAGGACGTCGCGCGTCCCGTCCTCGCGCGCCGGATCCTCGCGCAGCACGTCGGTGCCGTCCTCGGTGCGTCGCAGTGCCGGAAGCGCGTCGCCGACCGCGCCCTTCGGGTAGCGGATCACCGTGGGACCGTCGTCGACGGCGACCGCCTCGGTCAGCAGCTCGCTCAGCCGCTCCTCGTCGCGCGGCGCCGAGATGCGGATGCCCGGGACCACCTGCAGGGTGGCGAGATCCCAGACCCCGTTGTGGCTCGCGCCGTCGGGTCCGGTGATCCCCGCGCGATCGAGTACGAAGGTGACGCCCGCCCGGTGCAGCGCGACGTCCATCAGCAGCTGGTCGAAGGCGCGGTTCATGAAGGTGGCGTAGATCGCGACGACGGGGTGCATGCCGCCGTAGGCCAGCCCCGCGGCGCTCGTCACCGCGTGCTGCTCGGCGATCCCGACGTCGATGACCCGCTCCGGGAACGCCTCGGCCAGCGCGTCGAGGCCCGTCGGCTTGAGCATGGCCGCCGTGATCCCGATGATCCGATCGTTCTCGCGCGCGAGCTGCAGGATCCGCTGCCGGAACACGCCCGTCCAACTGCGGCCGGACGAGACCTCGAGCGGCTCGCCGCTGCCCGGGTCGATCTGCCCGACCGAGTGGAACTGGTCGGCAACGTCGTTCTCGGCCGGAGCGTACCCGCGCCCCTTCTCGGTGATCACGTGCACGAGGGTCGGACGGCCGTAGCCCTTCGCCTGCCGCATCGCCTCTTCGAGCGCGGGCAGGTCGTGCCCGTCGACGGGGCCCACGTACTTGATGTCGAGGTTGCTGTAGAGATCCTGGTTGCCCGATGCCCGGCTGACGAAGCCGCGCATCGCACCGCGCGTCGCGCGGTAGACCGTGCGGCCCGGCGCACCGAAGCGCCCGAACAGCCGCTCGCTGCCCTCCTGCAGATCGCGGTAGCCGCCGGTGACGCGCACGGAGTTGAGGAACCGGGCCATACCGCCGATGGTCGGCGCGTAGGAGCGCCCGTTGTCGTTCATCACGATGACGAGGTTGCGCGAGTTGTCGTCGGTGATGTTGTTGAGCGCCTCCCAGGTCATGCCACCCGTGAGCGCTCCGTCGCCGACGACGGCGATCACGAAACGTTCCGACTGCCCGGTGCGCGCGAAGGCGCGCGAGATGCCGTCGGCCCAGCTGAGCGAGCTCGACGCGTGCGAGCTCTCGACGATGTCGTGCTCGGATTCGCCGCGCTGCGGATAGCCGGCGAGACCGTCGCTGCTGCGCAGGCGCGAGAAGTCCTTGCGACCGGTCAGCAGCTTGTGCACGTAGCTCTGATGGCCCGTGTCGAAGACGATGGGATCCTTCGGCGATTCGAAGGTGCGGTGCAGGGCGATGGTGAGCTCGACGACGCCGAGGTTCGGCCCCAGGTGCCCGCCCGTCTTCGAGACCTCTGCGATGAGGAACTCACGGATCTCGGCGGCGAGCTGCTTGCACTCCTCGAGGCTCAGCCCGGCCAGATCGCCGGGGCCGTCGATTCGATCCAGGATCGCCACCCGTCACGCCTCCGATCCGCTCGGCGCGCGGCCGATGCATCCCATCAGTCTACTGAACGCCGCGAGGGGCCCCGGCATGCGCCGGAGCCCCTCGTGGTGACGTGCGATCCTTAGGCTGCGAGCGAGCGCAGCACGTACTGCAGGATGCCGCCGTTGCGGTAGTAGTCGGCCTCGCCCGGGGTGTCGATGCGGACGACCGCGTCGAACTCGGTGACGGTGCCGTTCTCGTGCGTCGCGGTGACGTGGACGGTGCGCGGCGTGCGGCCCTCGTTCAGCTCGGTGACGCCCGAGATGTCGAAGGACTCGGTGCCGTCGAGGCCCAGCGAATCGGCGTTCTCGCCGGCCGGGAACTGCAGCGGCAGCACGCCCATGCCGATGAGGTTCGACCGGTGGATACGCTCGAAGCTCTCGGTGATGACCGCCTTGACGCCGAGGAGGCTGGTGCCCTTCGCCGCCCAGTCGCGCGACGAGCCCGAACCGTACTCCTTGCCGCCGAGCACCACGAGCGGGATTCCCGCCGCCTGGTAGTTCTGCGACGCGTCGTAGATGTAGGACTGCGGTGCGCCCTCCTGCGTGAAGTCGCGGGTGAAGCCGCCCTCCACGTTGTCGAGGAGCTGGTTGCGCAGGCGGATGTTCGCGAAGGTGCCGCGGATCATGACCTCGTGGTTGCCGCGGCGCGAGCCGTAGGAGTTGAAGTCGCGCGGGGCGATCCCGTTCTCCTGCAGGTACTTGCCGGCGGGGGTCTCGGCCTTGATGTTGCCGGCCGGGCTGATGTGGTCGGTGGTGACCGAATCGCCCAGCTTGGCGAGCACGCGGGCGCCCGAGATGTCGGAGACCGGAGCCGGGGTCGCGGGCATGCCGTCGAAGTACGGGGGCTTGCGCACGTAGGTCGACTTGGCGTCCCACTCGAACACGTCGCCGTCGGGCGTCGGCAGCGAGGTCCAGCGCTGGTCGCCGTCGAAGACGCTCGCGTACTTCTCGGTGAACATGCCGGAGTCGATCGACGAGTCGGCGATCTTCTGCACCTCGACCGGGTCGGGCCAGATCTCGCGCAGGTAGACGTCGTTGCCGTCGGCGTCCTGCCCGAGGGGCTCGTTCTCGAAGTCGAAGTCCATCGAACCGGCGAGCGCGTACGCGATCACGAGCGGCGGGCTCGCGAGGTAGTTCATCTTGATGTCGGGGTTGATGCGGCCCTCGAAGTTGCGGTTGCCCGAGAGCACCGCGGTGACGGCGAGGTCGTTCTCGTTGACCGCGGCCGAGACCTCTTCGTTCAGGGGGCCCGAGTTGCCGATGCAGGTCACGCAGCCGTAGCCGACCAGGTAGAAGCCCAGGTCCTCGAGGTGCGAGGTGAGGCCGGACTTCTCGTAGTAGTCGGTGACGACCTTCGAGCCCGGTGCGAGCGTGGTCTTGACCCACGGCTTCGCCTTGAGGCCGCGCGCGTTCGCGTTGCGGGCCAGCACGCCGGCGGCGAGCATGACCGAGGGGTTCGAGGTGTTGGTGCACGAGGTGATCGAGGCGAGGGTGACCGCGCCGTGATCGATCGTGTACTCGGCGCCGTTCGCGTCCTTCACCTTGGCGGGGTTGGCGGCCTGCGCGTAGTTCTGCAGGTCGCGCTCGAACTGCCCCTTGGCGCTGGTCAGCTCGATGCGGTCCTGGGGACGCTTCGGGCCGGCGATCGAGGCGACGACGGTCGAGAGGTCGAGCTCGAGGTACTCGCTGAACTCGGGCTCATGAGCCGGATCGTGCCACATGCCCTGGGTCTGCGCGTACGCCTTGACCAGGTCGATCTGGTCGTCCGGGCGACCGGTGAGGCGCAGGTAGTCGAGCGTCACGTCGTCGATCGGGAAGATCGCGGCGGTCGAACCGAACTCGGGGCTCATGTTGCCGATGGTGGCGCGGTTGGCGAGCGGCACGGAGCCGACGCCCTCGCCGTAGAACTCGACGAACTTGCCCACGACGCCGTGCTTGCGCAGCATCTGGGTGATGGTCAGCACCACGTCGGTCGCGGTGACGCCCGCCGGGATCTGGCCCGACAGCTTGAACCCGACGACGCGCGGGATCAGCATCGAGATGGGCTGGCCGAGCATCGCGGCCTCGGCCTCGATGCCGCCGACGCCCCAGCCGAGCACGCCGAGACCGTTCTCCATGGTGGTGTGCGAGTCGGTGCCGACGCAGGTGTCGGGGTAGGCGTTGAGCACGCCGTCGATCTCACGGGTGAAGGTGACGCGCGCCAGGTACTCGATGTTGACCTGGTGCACGATGCCGGTCCCGGGCGGGACGACCTTGAAGTCGTCGAAGGCGCCCTGACCCCAGCGGAGGAACTGGTAGCGCTCGCCGTTGCGCTGGTACTCGATCTCGACGTTCTTGTCGAAGGCGCCGGCGCTGCCGTACACGTCGGAGATGACCGAGTGGTCGATGACGAGCTCGGCCGGTGCGAGCGGGTTGATGCGCTGCGGGTCGCCGCCGAGGTCGGCCATTGCCTCGCGCATGGTGGCGAGGTCGACGATGCAGGGCACGCCGGTGAAGTCCTGCATGATCACGCGCGCGGGCGTGAACTGGATCTCGGTGTCGGGCTGGGCGTTGGGGTCCCAGCTGCCGAGCGCCTCGACGTGCTGCTTGGTGACGTTCGCACCGTCCTCGGTGCGGAGCAGGTTCTCCAGGAGGACCTTGAGGCTGTAGGGCAGCCGCTCGTGTCCGGGAACCTTGTCGATGCGGTAGATCTGGTAATCCGTGCCACCGACGGTCAGGGTGCTCTGGGCCCCGAAACTGTTGACTGCTGCCATGGCCGCTCTCCTTCGTGAGTCAGGGTGCTGCTGCTGCCACCAGTCTGCACCCCTTCGGAGCGGTTCGCATCTCGAGAGGCGCAGCCGGCGTGAACGTCAGCGATTTGTCTTGACGTCGAGATAATTCTAGCTGATTTTGCTGGCCGGAACCGTCATTGGCCCGACGCGTTCGGCGTGTCGATCGCGGGCGATTCATCGGATGATTGGGTCGCACGGGTGACCCTGCTCAGCACGAGCCAGGAGAACAGCACGACCAGGGCGAACAGCGGGGTCCCCATGACCAGCCGCGCCGCACCGAGCGCCTCGACCTGGGCGCTCGCGTAGAGCGGGAGCTGCACGGCCAGGCGCAGCACGAACATCGCGAGCCACAGCAGCGTGCAGAGCGTCGCCGCGCGCCGCAGAGCGCGCTGCTTGCGCCAGCCCGTCAGATCCCCCGTCAGCGCGCCCGCGGCGAAGCCGAGCAGCGGCCACCCGACGAGCAGCGAGATCGTGAGCCCGACGGACCACGCGCCGTTGATCCAGAAGCCCGGGAGGAAGAAGTCCTGCCCCCGGCCCGAGATGAGCGTCACGACCACGCAGATGGCGACGCCGATCGCGCCCGAGAACGCCGCGGTGAGCGGCTCCTTGCGCAGCAGGCGGACCACGATCGCGATCACCGCGAGCAGCGCGGGGGCGATCGCCGAGAGGCGCGGATCCCGAGTCCAGACGAAGGTCGCGAGGAACAGGACCCCCGGCAGCAACGCCTCCGCGACGCCGCGCCAGCCGCCGATCGCCGCGAGCACACCGCTCGCCGAGACCGCCTCGCCGCTGAGCCCGGCCTCGACCGTGCGCCCCAGCGCACCGCCGACCCGAAGCCGCCCCGGACCGGGCTCGGTCGCCTCCGGAACCCCGGTCGCGTCCGGCGCGTCGGCGCCCTCGCGGGGATCGCGCTCGGTCACGCCTGCTGCACCCCGGCCTCGCCCTGGGCGAGCCCCGCGGGAACCTTGAGCTCGAGCAGCTCGCTCGGGGGCATCGGATCATCGCCGCGCACCACCACGAGCTCGCGGAACAGCTCGACGATCTGCGCCTTCGCCTCGGCATCCGACGCAGCGCGACCCATGATCACACCGCGCAGCAACCAACGGGGGCCGTCGACGCCGACGAACCGGGCCAGCCGGACCTCCTGCTCGTTCGTACCCGCGCTGCGGACGAGGAGCTCGGGTCCGAGGTCGCCGTCCTCGTGCGCGACCTCGGCGCCCTGCGAGCCGAGCTGCTGAGCGATCTCGGTACGCACCTCGTGCCACAGGCCGGTCGTCTTCGGCGCGGAGAACGCCTGCACCTGCAGGAGCGAATCGGCGTACTCGAGCGACACCGCGACCACGCGCTGCGCGCGCTCGTCGACCTCGAGCCGGAGCTGCAGGCCCTCGCGCGGAGCGACCTTGATGCCGCCGAGATCCACGTAGGGGCGCATCGCCGGCACCTCGCTGGCGTCGTAGGGCCCCGCGGTCTCGCGGTCGACCGGCGCCGACTTCGCGTCGTCGACCTCCGGTGCCGCCGGTTCGTGGAGCTCCAGCTCGTCGGCGTTCCGGTTCGACTCGTTCTGGGGAGTCTCGTCGCTCATGGTGTCTCTGGTCTTTCTGTTGGGGAAGAACGTTCGGCGCGCCGCACGGGACGCGCCGGGTCGGGAACCGTCAGGCGTCGCGCACGCCGGTCGAGCCGAAGCCGCCCGCACCGCGCGAACTCTCGGGGAGCTCGTCGACCGCGACGAACTCCGCACGGACCACCGGCATCACGACGAGCTGAGCGATCCGATCGCCCGACTCGACCTGGAACGCCGAACTGCGGTCGGTGTTGAGCAGGGCCACCTTGATCTCGCCGCGGTAGCCGGCATCGACCGTTCCGGGCGCGTTGACGACGGTGACGCCGTGCTTGGCCGCGAGTCCGCTGCGCGGCATCACGAACGCCGCGAAACCCTCCGGGAGGGCGATCGAGACGCCCGTGCCCACGAGCCTGCGCTCCCCGGGAGCCAGCAGCACCGACTCGGTGCTGCGCAGGTCGGCACCCGCATCGCCGGGCATCGCATAGCTCGGAATCTGCTCGGCACGGATGGGAATCTCAAGGGGATCGATCACACCGGACAGGCTACCGGATCCGGACCCGCGATAATGGAGAGCATGACGCAGACGCAGGCCTCCCCCAGCTACCACGAACGACTCTGGCCCACGCCGGCGCTCCTGGGGGTCCTCCTGCTGCTGATCCCGGCGGTGACGCTCGTCGTCACCCCCATCGACAAGACGCTGGCGCTGCCGGTCGCGATCCTGCTCTACCTGATCATCGCCGGCACGCTCGTGCTGCTGAGCCCCACCATCACGGTCCGAGACGGCATGCTCACCGCGGGTCGCGCGCGCATCCCCGTCGAGTTCCTCGGCGACGTCGAATCGCTCGGCGCCGACGCGCTGCGCACCGCCATCGGGCCCGGCCTGGACGCGCGCACGCACCTCGTCATCCGCGGCTGGATCCACCGCGGCGTGCGCATCGCGATCACCGACCCCCAGGACCCGGCGCCCTCGTGGATCCTGACCACCCGCCACCCCGAACGACTCGCGAAGGCGCTCGGCAAGTCCTGAGCCCCGCGCGCACGAAAGAGAGCGCCGCTCCCGTCATCGACGGGAGCGGCGCTCTCTTTCGTTCGGCTGGCGCGTCTATCGTGCGCACTCCGCGCAGATCGGACCGAGATCGGTCTCGTGATCCATCTGCGAGCGGTGGCGCACCAGGAAGCAGTTCACGCAGGTGAACTCGTCGTCCTGCTGAGGAAGCACGACCACGTCGAGCTCGACATCGGACAGATCGGACCCGCCCAGGTCGAAGCTGGGGTTGTCGGCGTCCTCGGAGTCGATACCCGACGCGCCCTTTGCCGGGCCGCGTTCCTTCAGAGCCTCGATCGAATCGGACTCTTCTTCGGACTTGCGCGGTGCGTCGTAATCGGTGGCCATTCTCTCCTGCTACTCCCGTCGGTTGCGCGACGTGTGATCCATTCGGCGGCGATAGTCTGCC
Source organism: Leucobacter sp. Ag1 (assembly GCF_000980875.1). Taxonomy (GTDB): domain Bacteria; phylum Actinomycetota; class Actinomycetes; order Actinomycetales; family Microbacteriaceae; genus Leucobacter; species Leucobacter iarius. The sequence continues at coordinate 44,746 of NZ_LAYO01000089.1, forward strand.
CCACACGGCGAAGGAACGCAAACCGCGGCCCCCGTGAGTTCGCTGGAAGCTGATCCGGAACCGCTCCGGAGCGCTCCGAGACCGCCGCCGCCCCATCGACTCGCCCGCGAATTTCCCACCCGCCCGCGTCAATCCGCGTATCCCGGCCCGGAGCATGCCACTCTGGTGGGCGAATCAGCGGGAGGAAGAACCGATGGAAGAACTGCGCCTGGTCCGACGCGACGAGCAGTCGCTCGTCGTCGCGTCCGAGAGCGGCGAGGAGTTTCGCCTGGTCGTCGACGACACCGTGCTCGCCGAGCTCCGTCACCTCGGGCGCAAGGCCCGCTCCGGCCCCCGGGTCAACCCCCGCGAGATCCAGTCGCTGATCCGAGCGGGCAAGTCCCGCTCCGAGGTCGCCGAGACCGTCGGTGTCGAAGAGGAGGTCATCGAGCGCTACGAGGAGCCCGTCCTCGCCGAGCGCCGCTACATCCTCGAGCGCGCCCAGGCGGTTCCCGTGCGCACCGACCCGGTGCGCGTCGGCCAGGACGAGTCCGTCGACGAGCCCGAACGCTTCGGCGCGGTCATCGGCGAGCGCCTCATCGCGCTGAGCGCGGAGATCCCCGAGTGGAGCTCCTGGCGCGACGAGGAGGCCGGCTGGATGATCGCCCTCGAGTTCATCTCGCACGACGTCGAGCACCGCGCGGTGTGGTCGTTCGAGCACCGCAAGCAGATCCTCGCCCCGCTCACCCCCGACGCCGTGTCGCTCTCGAAGCAGGGCGACGTGGGCGACCGGCTGATCCCGAAGCTCCGCGCGGTCGATTCCGGCGAGGCCGGGACGACCGGACGCTTCGACGCGGAGGCTTTCGCCGGCGAGCAGGTCGAGGCGTCGGAGGCGCCCGCCGAGCCCGAGCAGCCCGTCGAAGCCGAGAAGGCCCCGCTGGATCCGGAGGCGGAGTACGAGCGCCGCCGCGGCATCGACCAGCGCGCCATCAACACCCCGCAGCCGGAGCTGACCGACCTCGGGCAGACCGCCGACCTGCTCGATGCCCTGCGCCGCCGCCGGGGCGAGCGCGACCAGGCCCTGCGCGAGAGCGCCCAGCAGGCCGCGGACACTGCCGAGGAGACGAGCCCGGCTCCCGCGCCCGAGCCCGAGGCTCCCCGCGACGCGGCCCCGACGGAGCGCCTCGCGACGGTGCGCGGGCTGACTCCGGTGACGGATCGCGAGCGCTCCGCTCCCGCGGAGGCTCCGAAGGCCCCCGAGGCGAGCCCGTCGGAAACCGCATCCGCCGACGACCAGGGCCGTCAGGGATCGCGCAAGCGCCGCGCATCGATCCCGAGCTGGGACGACATCCTGTTCGGTACCCGCAGCGAGGACGATCCGGCCTAGCGGCCGCGACCCGTCCGGCGCTCCGGCTCGGCAGAGGACCTCGGAGTCCCCGGAGGGCTCAGCGCACCCGGTCGGCGACGCGCGCGAGCGCGCTCGCGAATCCGCTGCCCGCCAGCGCACCGCCGAGCCGCAGCGGGATCCCCCGCTCCTCGGCGCTCAGGCTGCCGTGCTGGCCGACCATGGCGAGCGCGCGCGGATCGTCGCCCCGCAGCGTGAACGCCACCTGCTTGCGCGCCGCGACCAGCACCTCGCCGAGCCGCGGCACGACGTCGGCGCCGGTCTCGCCGAACCAGCCGTCGGCGATCGCCGCGTCGCGCGTGCCGACCCAGGCCAGCTTGCCGAGCCGGGACTCGACCTCGCGGGCGACGGACTCCGGGTCGGCGCCGTCCTCGAGATACAGGGAGCGGAACCGCGGTTCGCCGCCGATCAGCGCGACCCCGGGGATCGGGTCCTCGTCGAGCACGATCTGCCCGTGCTGCGGCACGTCGACCATGCCGTGGTCGGCGGTGAGCACGACGCCGACGCCGCCGGGGAGCCCGCGCAGGAATCCGTCGAGCGCGGCGTCGAACTGCTCGAGGCGCGCCAGCCAGGCGTCGCTCCCCCAGCCCTGCTCGTGGCCGGCCTTGTCGAGCTCGTCGATGTAGAGGTACGCGAGGACCGGATCGGGTCCGCGCACCGCCTGGGACGCGAGCGCGAAACGGTCCTCGATGCGCTGACCGCCGAGGTACTCGGCATCCGACAGGATCGCGCGCGTGAGACCGCCGTCGGCGTGCGCGGGCCGGCCGATCGCGAGCGGCCGCGCGCCCATCCGGCCGGCGAGGCCGAACAGCGGTTCGGCGCGCTGCCAGGATCGGATCGGCTCGATGCCGTCCCAATCGCGGAGCGTCGTGACCAGCCCGAGCTCGGGGTGCCGGATCCGGTATCCGATGAGCCCGTGGCTCCCGGGCAGGCGCCCCGTGGTGAGCGTGGTGAGGGCGGCGCCCGTGGTCGACGGCGCGACCGTCTCGATCCGTCGACCGGGCATCGACAGGATCGTGCGCGCGTGCCCCGCCCGCTCCTGCAGGTTGGCATGGCCGAGCCCGTCGACCACGATCAGCACCAGCGAGCGCAGCTCCGGAAGCTCCGGCAGCGGTGCGGGATCCCCGGCGGGCACCGGGGCCCCGGCGAAGGCGAGATCGAGCGCGTCGGCGGCAGTGGATCCCAGCGCGGGGGCCAGACAGGCCAGCCCGGTTGGGAGAATCGCGGCCAGCCTCGCGCCGTTGTCGGTGGGCGTCGGTAGCATGACCACCATCGTATCCGCGCGATGCGCGCCCAGCCTGCAGCTGCGCGACGCCCATCGTGCGCCCCGAAGATCGAAAGGCACGTGATCGGCCCCGTGAGCGACACGACCCCAGCAGACGCGGCATCCGGCGTCGAACGGATCGAGGACATCGACATCTCGAACGAGATGGAGGCCTCGTTCCTCGAGTACGCCTACTCGGTGATCTACTCGCGCGCGCTCCCCGACGCCCGCGACGGCATGAAGCCCGTGCAGCGGCGCATCCTGTTCATGATGACCGACATGGGGCTCCGCCCCGAGAAGGGCCACGTCAAGTCGGCCCGCGTGGTCGGCGAGGTCATGGGCAAGCTGCACCCCCACGGCGATTCCTCCATCTACGACGCGCTCGTGCGCATGGCGCAGAACTTCGCGATGCGCCTGCCGCTGGTCGACGGGCACGGCAACTTCGGCTCGCTCGACGACGGCCCGGCCGCCTCCCGCTACACGGAGGCCCGGCTCGCGGGCGCCGCCCTCGCCATGACCGAGTCGCTCGACGAGGACGTGGTCGACTTCGTCCCGAACTACGACAACCAGATCATGCAGCCGGAGGTGCTGCCCGCCGCGGTGCCGAACCTGCTGGTCAACGGCGCGAGCGGCATCGCCGTCGGCATGGCGACCAACCTCGCCCCCCACAACCTCCTCGAGGTCGTCGAGGGCGCGAAGCACCTGCTGTTCAACCCCTCGGCGACCGTCGACGAGCTCATGGAGTTCGTGCCGGGCCCCGACCTGCCCGGCGGCGGCATCATCGTCGGTCTCGACGGCGTCAAGGACGCCTATCGCACGGGCCGCGGCGCGTTCCGCACCCGTGCCAAGGTCACCGTCGAGCAGCTCACGGCGCGCCGCACCGGCCTCATCGTGACCGAGCTCCCCTACCTCGTCGGGCCCGAGCGCGTCATCGAGAAGATCAAGCAGGGCGTCGAATCCAAGAAGCTCTCGGGCATCTCCGACGTGCAGGACTTCACCGACCGCAAGAACGGTCTTCGCCTCGTCATCACGCTCAAGACCGGGTTCTCCCCCGAGGCCGTGCTCGAGCAGCTCTACCGCTACACGCCGCTCGAGGACTCGTTCAGCATCAACTCGGTCGCGCTCGTCGGCGGGCAGCCGCAGACCCTGGGTCTGCGCGAGATGCTGCGCGTGTTCCTCGACCACCGCGTCTCGGTCGTCAAGCGCCGCTCCGAGTTCCGGCTGCGCAAGCGGCGCGAGCGCCTCCACCTCGTCGAGGGCCTGCTCATCGCGATCCTCGACATCGACGAGGTCATCCAGCTCATCCGCACCAGCGACGACGCCGAGACCGCGCGCGGGCGCCTCATGCAGGTCTTCGATCTGTCCGAGGCGCAGGCCGAGTACATCCTCGAGCTGCGCCTGCGTCGCCTGACCAAGTTCTCGCGCGTCGAGCTCGAGGCGGAACGCGACCAGCTCCAATCCGAGATCGAGCAGCTGCTCGAGATCCTGAGCAGCCCAGAGCGACTGCACGCCGTCGTCGCGAACGAGATGGACGCGGCGGCCGAGGCCTACGGCACCCCGCGACGCACGGTCCTCACCGGTGCCGTCGCCCGGCCGACCCGAGCCGCAGCGGGTGCCGCTGCGCTCCAGGTCGCCGACACCCCCTGCACGGTCCTGCTCTCGGTCACCGGCCGCGCCCTGCGCGTCGACCGCGACCCCGAGGCGCTCGACACGGTTCGCAGCACGTCGCGCGCCACCAAGCACGGCGCGGTGCTCGTACGCGTCGATTCCACCGTGCGCGGCGAACTCGGCGCGGTGCTCAGCGACGGAACGCTGCACCGGTTCACGCCGGTCGATCTGCCGCTCGTCCCCGCAGCCTCCATCGCATTCTCGGCCGGGGTCAAGCTGACGGACTACATCGGCGTCACCGACAAGAAGCTCCGCGTCGTCGGCGTCGTGCCGCTCGACACCGAGCTGCCCATCGGGCTCTTCACCGCGCAGGGCACCGTGAAGCGCGTCGTCCTCACCGAGCTTCCGGCCAAGCCCGACTTCGAGGTCATCGGTCTCAAGGCGGGCGACGAGCTCATCGCTGCGTTCCCGGCCCCCGACGATTCCGAGTTCGCCGTCGTGGCATCCGACGCGCAGCTGCTGCGCTTCCCCGCCTCCGCGGTGCGCCCGCAGGGCCGCCCGGCCGGCGGCATGGCCGGCATCCGCCTCGGCGCCGACGCCAAGGTCGTGTTCGCGGGCGCGGTCGAGCCCGGGGTCGATGCGCGGGTCGTCACGATCGCCGACAGCTCGCTGACCCTCCCGGGGACCGACGTGGGCACCGCCAAGATCTCCGACTGGGCCGAGTTCCCCGCGAAGGGGCGCGGCACCGGCGGCGTCCGCGCGCAGCGCTTCCTCAAGTGGGAGGATCAGATCGCCTGCGCCTGGGTCGGCACGGGCGAACCCCGCGCACTGGCCGCCGACGGCGCGGCGCGCAAACTGCCGGACGCTCTCGGCAAGCGCGACGGCTCGGGCCTCCCGCTCGACGGCGCAGCCGCGTTCGTCGGCACGGCGCCCTAGGCGCGCGTCAGGACAGCCCGATCAGCGCGATCCCGGCGACCACCACTCCGGCCGCGCCGATGCGCAGCACCGCACGGTCCTGCTTGAACCGCCAGACGCTGTAGAGACTGACCAGGATCACGCTCACCTCCCGCATCGGGGCGATGAGCGCGATCGGTGCGATCTTCGTCGCGGTGAGCACGAGGATGTACGACAGCGGCGAGAGCACCCCGAAGACGAGCAGACGACCCCACTGGATCCGGATCACCGAGCCGAGCGACGGCCGCTCGCGTCGTCCGAGCAGCAGCAGCATCACGCTGAAGCCCAGCACCTCGGTCACGGTGAAGCCGACGAAGTAGGCGACGGCGGGCAGCCCCGCTCGGTTCATCGAGATCGCGTCCCACACCGTGTAGCCCGCGATCGCCACACCCGTGAGCACGCCCCAGACGATCTCGGGCGGGATCCCGCGCCGCCGAGCCGGGCCGGTGCGCAGAGCAGTGCGCGGACGGCCGATCACGCCGACCGCGATCACGCCGAGCACCACCACCAATGCGCCGACGAGCGCGAGCGGGCCCGGACGCTCCCCCAGCACGAGCAGGGCGAATACGCCGGTGAGCACGGGTCCGCTGCCTCGGGCCGTCGCGTACACGGTGGTCAGGTCCCCCGCGGCGTACCCGCGCTGCAGCGCGAGCATGTAGCCGATGTGGAGCACTCCCGAACCGGCTGCGCCGACGAGGAAGGCCCAGGGGTCCGCGCCCTGCAGGCCGCCCGTGAACGGGATGACGAACGCCCAGAGGCCGCTCGCGATGACCGCGCCCCACCAGAGGAAGGGCAGGCCGGAGCCGCTGGATCCGTGCGAGACGATGTTCCAGGCGGCGTGGCAGACGGCGGCCGAGAGGACGAGGGCGATAGCGATAGCGGACACGACGGAACCTTCCACCCGGCGCGCTGGTGCGTCGGGTTCGGTTCCTCCAGGCTTTTGTCCGTTCAGATGACGCCGAGATGCGGATCCCGGCGTGGCACCGCTCGGACCAGGCAGGCGCGGCCCCGGAACCCTAGGTGCTATCGGAATCAGCCTAGCAGCGCGCGCATCGCCGTGATTCCGGGCCGGATCAGTCAACAGGGTGCTCCGACACCGGCGGCACGGTAGCTCCGGGACCGGCGACGCGGCCGCGGATCAGGCGTCGATGCGCTCGCGATCGAGGTCGTCGGCGTTCTCGACGAGGAACTCCTTGCGCGGCGCCACATCGTTGCCCATGAGCAGTTCGAACACCTGCGCGGCCGAGTGCGCGTCCTCGACCCGAACACGCCGCAGCGTGCGGTGCGCGCGATCCATGGTCGTCTCGGCCAGCTGATCCGCGTCCATCTCGCCCAGGCCCTTGTACCGCTGGATCGGCTCCTGGTACTTCTTGCCCCGACGGCGCAGATCGGAGAGCAGGGTCTGCAGCTCCTTCTCGCTGTAGGTGTAGATCACGTCGTTCGGCTTGCGCCCGGCGTTCTGCACCACGACGCGATGCAGCGGCGGCACGGCGGCGTAGACGCGACCGGCCTCGAGCATCGGACGCATGTAGCGGAAGAAGAGGGTGAGCAGCAGGGTGCGGATGTGCGCGCCGTCGACATCGGCGTCGCTCATGAGGATCACCTTGCCGTAGCGGGCGGAATCGATGTCGAAGTCGCGGCCGGAGCCGGCCCCGATGACCTTGATGATCGATCCGCACTCGACGTTGTTGAGCATCTCGGCCACGGAAGCCTTCTGCACGTTGAGGATCTTGCCGCGGATGGGCAGCAGCGCCTGGTACTCGCTGTCGCGTGCGGGGCGCGCCGTGCCCAGCGCGCTGTCGCCCTCGACGATGAAGAGCTCGGTGTCGGCGATATCGCGCGAGCGGCAGTCGATGAGCTTGGCCGGCAGCGAGGAGCTCTCGAGCGAGGACTTGCGACGCGCCGTGTCCCGCTGCGCGCGCAGCGAGATGCGGGACTTCATCTCCGAGACCATCTTCTCGAGCAGAGTGCCCGTCTCGGCCTTGTCCTGCCGTCGGGTGGAGGCGAAGCGCTCCTCGAGGCCCTTCGTCATCGCGCGCGTGACGATCTGGCGCACGGCTGCGGTGCCGAGCACCTCCTTCGTCTGCCCTTCGAACTGGGGTTCGGGCACTCGGACCGTGACCACGGCGGTGAGGCCGGTGAGGATGTCGTCCTTCTCGGGCTTGTCGGAGCCGGCCTTGAGCTTGCGCGCGTTCTGCTCGATCTGCTTGCGGAAGAAGCGCACGAGACCCTGCTCGAAGCCGGCCAGGTGCGTGCCGCCCTTGGGCGTCGAGATGATGTTGACGAAGGTCTGGATCTCGGTGTCGTAGCCCGTGCCCCAGCGCAGCGCGACGTCGACCTCGCAGGTGCGCTCCACCTCGCGCGAGACCAGCGCACCGCTCGCCTCGTCCATGACCGGCACCGTCTCAGTGAACGTGCCGGAGTCCGTGACCCGCCAGGTCTCGGTCAGCGCCGCGTCGACCGCGAGGAAGTCGACAAACTCGGAGATACCGCCGTCATAGGCGAAGCGGTGCACCTGCGGCGCACCCGATTCATCGAGACCCTCGGCGCGCTCGTCGCGGATCTCGATGCCGAGACCGGGGACCAGGAACGCGGTCTGCCGGGCGCGCGCCACGAGGGCGTCGGACTCGAACCGCGCCTCCTTCAGGAAGATCTGCGGGTCGGCCCAGTACCGCACGCGGGTGCCGGTGACGCCCTTCTTCACCTTGCCGACGACGCGCAGCTCCGAGGCGTCCTCGAACGGGGTGAACGGGCTCGACGGGCTGTCGCCGTCGAATATGCCCGGCTCGCCGTGCCGGAAGGACATCGCCCAGGTCTTGCCGTCGCGATCGACCTCGACGTCGAGCCGGGACGAGAGAGCGTTGACCACGGAGGCGCCCACTCCGTGCAGGCCGCCGGAACTGGCGTAGCCGCCGCCGCCGAACTTTCCGCCGGCGTGCAGCTTCGTGTAGACGAGCTCGACGCCGGTGAGCCCGCTGCGGGGCTCGATGTCGACGGGGACGCCGCGCCCGCGGTCGTTCACCGTCACGCTGCCGTCGGCGTGCAGCACGACCCCGATCTCGGAGCCGTGGCCGGCCAGGGCCTCGTCGACGGAGTTGTCGATGATCTCCCAGAGGCAGTGCATGAGGCCGCGCGAATCGGTCGTGCCGATGTACATGCCCGGCCGTTTGCGAACGGCCTCGAGCCCTTCGAGCACGGTGAGATGGCGGGCGGAATAGCTCGACTCGGCCACGGTTGCGGCACCTCTTTCTCTGGGGACGGATCTACTGTAGGCGAGACCTCCGACACCGGGGCGCCGATCCCCCGGCGCGTGCCGAAAACGAGCCGTTGAACGGCCGCTGAACGCTGCAGCGGCGCCCGCGGGCTACGCGGTCAGCGAAACGGTCGCCGAATCGGGCCGATTCCCGGGGTTCGCGTGCTTTGATGGGAGCACCAAACACGTACGGGAGGTAGCCATGACGACACTCGAGCAGGATCGCACCGAGGCCCAGGCCCGGGCGGATCGTCCCCTCGACGCGCTCGACCGCTGCGACAGCTGCGGCGCCCAGGCGTACGTGCGCGCGATGCTGAACGGCAGCGAGCTGCTGTTCTGCGCGCATCACGCGCGCAAGCACGAGGAGAAGCTCCGCCCGATCGCCGAGGTCTGGCACGACGAGACCGCGCGCCTGAACGCGTAGCGGTTCGCACGGACCGCCATCCGCGAGGATCGGCGGGACAACGGAAAAGCCCCGGCCGGAGCCGGGGCTTTTCTCGTGTCTGGCGGCCTACTCGAGGTAGTCGCGCAGCTGCTGCGACCGCGAGGGGTGGCGCAGCTTCGCCATGGTCTTCGACTCGATCTGGCGGATGCGCTCGCGCGTCACACCGAAGGTGTCGCCGATCTGGTCGAGGGTCTTCGGCATGCCGTCGCCCAGGCCGAAGCGCATGCGGATCACGCCGGCCTCGCGCTCCGAGAGCGAATCGAGCAGTTGCTCGAGCTGCTGCTGCAGCATCGTGAAGCCGACCGCGTCGGCCGGAACGACCGCCTCCGTGTCCTCGATGAGGTCGCCGAACTCGCTGTCGCCGTCCTCGCCGAGCGGGGTGTGCAGCGAGATGGGCTCGCGCCCGTACTTCTGCACCTCGACGACCTTCTCGGGGGTCATGTCGAGTTCGCGGCTCAGCTCCTCGGGAGTGGGCTCGCGGCCCAGGTCCTGCAGCATCTGGCGCTGCACGCGGGCGAGCTTGTTGATGACCTCGACCATGTGCACCGGGATGCGGATGGTGCGCGCCTGGTCGGCCATGGCTCGCGTGATCGCCTGACGGATCCACCAGGTGGCGTAGGTCGAGAACTTGAAGCCCTTGGTGTAGTCGAACTTCTCGACCGCACGGATCAGGCCGAGGTTGCCCTCCTGGATCAGATCCAGGAACTGCATGCCGCGACCGGTGTAGCGCTTCGCGAGCGAGACGACGAGGCGGAGGTTGGCTCCGAGCAGGTGGCTCTTCGCGCGCTGACCGTCGCGCGCGACCCACTTCAGCTCGCGCTCGAGCTTCTTGGGCAGGCCCTTCTCGGTCGCCAGCTTCTCCTCGGCGAACAGACCGGCCTCGATGCGCATCGCGAGCTCGACCTCTTCGGCCGCGTTCAGCAGTGCGACCTTGCCGATCTGCTTCAGGTAGTCCTTGACCGGGTCGGCGGTGGCGCCGGGGATCGCGGTCGTGACCGTCGGCACGTCCTCCTCGTCGGAGTCCTTGATCCGGATCGCACCGGTCGGCAGTTGCACGGCCGGGACGACCGGGATCGCCGCGGTATCGGTGGAGACGACCTCGTCGGTGTCGGGGGCGAGAGCGGCCTCCGCGACGGGATCCGGCTCCTTCGGGGCGCGCTTGCGCGTCGCCGGCTTCTTCGCTGCGGGCTTCTTCGCAGCAGCGGTCTTGGCAGCGGCCGTCGACTTCTCGGCAGGAGCCTTCGTCGCAGCGGCCTTCTTGGTCGCGCTCGCCTTCGTGGTCGCGGCCTTCTTGGCAGCGCTCTTCGGCGCTTCCGTCTCGGTCGCGTCCTCAGCCGAAGTGGCACGAGTCTTGGTGGTGGGTGCAGTGGCCACGCAGCCGCCTCTCTGTGTCGAGATCCTCCGTGTGCGAATCGTGCGATTTTCGCAAAACATGCACACAGCGTGAAAACCCATGTCAAGCCCGGCGTATTCCCGCGCACGCGCGAGAGCCGGATTGAATGGGCTGTGCTGCAATTATTGCACGCGCGCGGGCAGGTTCCTGACCATTCCGATCGAGTTCAGCGCCCAGCGAAATCGTCGAGCCGTGCCGGGGCCCGCTCAGACGAGGCCGGGGCCTCCCGGAGCGCCGCCACCCGGAGCGCCGCCGGTTCCGGGATCCCGCTGCTCGCGCAGGAACCGCTCCAGCTCGCTCGCGAGCTGGTCCGCGGTCGGGAGGGATCCGTCCTCGCTCACGAGCGGCGAGCGGGTGGTCTGATCCTCCATGTACTCGTCGTAGCGCACCTCGAGGTTCCGCACCATCTCGGTCGACTCCTCGTTCTCGGCGATCTGCGTGTCGACCTGGATGTTGAACGCGCGGGCCGCCTCGCGGACCTCGTCGGTCGGCAGGATCAGCCCGCTGGCGGCCATGATGCCGTCGAGCGCGGCGAGCAGCACGTCGGGGTTCTCGGTGTTCGCGAGGTAGTGCGGCACCAGGAAAGCGAATCCGACGACGTCCTCGCCGAGCGAGTGCAGCCGGTATTCGAGCACGTGGCCGGCCGAGGCGGCGAGCTTGGTCGTCGGCTTCCAGACGGATCGCGCCTCGATCAGGTCGTCGCGGCTGCCGCTCACGGTCGCTCGGATCGGGCGGGTGTGGGGCACGGGCATGGGGATCGCGTGCGTCCAGACCGTGGTCGAGACCTCGAACTCGTGCACCAGCATGAGCACGGCGTCGATGAACTGCTCCCAACGGAAGTCGGGCTCGTAGCCGCTGAGCAGCAGGAACGGGGCGCCGAGCTCGTCGTGCGCGAGCGCGAGCGAGAGCTCCTCGGGCGCGTAGTCGACCAGGTGGTCCTCGACGAAGGTGATGACCGGTCGGCGCGCGCGGTAGTCGAGCAGCAGGTCGGCGTCGAAACGCACGATCTCCTGCGGCTCGGTGCGCTCCCAGAGGTACTCCTCGAGCTGCGCGACCACACCCCCGGCGTCGCTGATGCCGCGCAGGGCGACCAGGAGCGGGAGGCCCTTGGGGACGGTCGCGCGGCGCTCTGCGTACTCTGCGGAGAAGATCGAATCGGTCACGGCTCCATCCTACGGAGCGGGCCCCCGCGACGGGCGGGCCGAGCGCATGCCCAGAGCGAACGTCCCCGGGCGTCACCGAATGGCCTGGTGGGCACGGAGGAGTAGTAGGCTGGTGAGCCGTGGACCGATCACGCGTCGGCCCGCTCTTTCGAATGCGACCCGAGGGAGATCCCACTTGGCCGATCAGCAGTTTGACATCGTCGTTCTCGGAGGCGGCAGCGCCGGGTACGCTGCAGCCATCCGAGCGAGACAGCTCGGCTTCACCGCCGCAGTCATCGAGAAGGACAAGCTGGGCGGCACCTGCCTCCATCGCGGCTGCGTCCCGACCAAGGCGCTGCTGCACTCCGCCGAGATCGCCGATGTGGCGCGCGAGGGCGAGGCGTACGGCGTGCTGTCGAGCGTCGCCGGCATCGATATGGCCGGCGTGACGAAGTTCCGCACCAACCTGGTCGCCGGAAAGCACAAGGGCCTGCAGGGCCTGCTCAAGGCCAACGGCATCACCGTCATCGAGGGCGAGGGCCGTCTGGTCGCCGCGAACACCGTGCAGGTGGGCGCCGACCGCATCATCGGCAAGAACGTCGTGCTCGCGACCGGCTCCTACTCGCGGAGCCTCCCCGGCCTCGAGATCTCGGGCCGTGTGATCACCAGCGAGCAGGCGCTCGAGCTCACCGAGGTCCCGAAGCGCGTCGTCATCCTCGGCGGCGGCGTGATCGGTGTCGAGTTCGCGAGCGTCTGGCGCTCGTTCGGCGCCGACGTCACCATCGTGGAGGGCCTGCCCCACCTCGTTCCCAACGAGGAGGAATCGGTCTCGAAGCAGCTCGAGCGAGCATTCCGCAAGCGCGGCATCGATTTCAAGCTCGGCGTCCGCTTCCAGGGCGTCACCCAGGACGCGAACGGCGTCACCGTCACTCTCGAGGACGGCACGACCATCCCCGCCGACTACCTGCTGGTCGCGGTCGGCCGCGGTCCCGTCACGCAGGGCATCGGCTACGAAGAGGTCGGCATCTCGATGGATCGCGGCTTCGTCCTGACCGACGAGCGTCTCGCGACGAACGTGCCCGGCGTCTACGCCGTCGGCGACATCGTGCCCGGCCTGCAGCTCGCGCATCGCGGCTACCAGCAGGGCATCTTCGTCGCGGAGGAGATCGCGGGTCTCAACCCCGTCGTGGTCCAGGACGTCAACATCCCCAAGGTCACCTACTGCGATCCCGAGATCGCATCGGTCGGCCTCACCGAGGCGAAGGCCAAGGAGCAGTACGGCGACGACAACGTCACCGCGTACGAGTACAACCTGGCCGGGAACGCCAAGAGCTCGATCCTCGGCACCGCCGGCACCGTCAAGGCGGTCCGGGTGAACGACGGCCCCGTGGTCGGCGTGCACATGATCGGCGCCCGCGTCGGCGAACTCGTCGGCGAGGCCCAGCTGATCGTGAACTGGGAGGCCTACCCCGAGGATGTCGCGCCCTTCATCCACGGCCACCCCACGCAGAACGAGACCATCGGCGAGACCATGCTGAAGCTCGCCGGCAAGCCGCTGCACGCCATCTGAGCGCGGCACGAGAATTACGAACGAAACGGAGACAACGTCATGAGTGAATCGGTCGTCCTCCCCGCACTGGGCGAGAGCGTCACCGAGGGGACGGTGACCCGCTGGCTGAAGAACGTCGGTGACACCGTCGCAGTCGACGAGCCGCTGCTGGAGGTGTCCACCGACAAGGTCGACACCGAGGTCCCCTCCCCCATCGCGGGGGTGCTCGAGGAGATCCTCGTGCAGGAGGACGAGACGGCCGAGGTCGGCGCCGTGCTCGCACGCATCGGAGACGGGAGCGGTTCCGCTGCGGCTCCGGCCGCCCCGGCGGCCGAGCCCGTCGCCGCGCCCGCAGCTCCGGAGCCCGTGGCGGCGCCCGCCGCTCCGGCCGAGCCCGTGGCGGCCCCCGAGCACGTCGCGGTTCCTTCGACTCCCGCCGCGCCCGCCGACGGCCAGGAGGTCGTGCTCCCCTCGCTCGGCGAGAGCATCACCGAGGGCACCGTGACCCGCTGGCTGAAGAGCGTCGGCGATTCGGTCGAGGTCGACGAGCCGCTGCTCGAGGTCTCCACCGACAAGGTCGACACCGAGGTCCC
>NZ_LAYO01000061.1 GCF_000980875.1 Leucobacter sp. Ag1
CTCGGCCATGGCACTTCCCCTTCTGCGAGCGTCCCGGGCATGAGCGGCCACTACTTCAGCGAGTCCCCCGACAGCGACCTGCGCCCCCGCGAGATCCGGGCGATGCTCGGCGGTGCGGAGCGCACGGTGCGGACCGCCGGCGGCGTGTTCAGCCCCGAGCATCTGGATCGCGGCACCGAGGTGCTGCTGGCGCGATCGCCGCGGGCCTCGCAGCCGGCGGCTCGCCCACGGTCAGCACCGAGACCGCGCTGCCCGCGCAGGTCACCGCGGCCCTCGCCGCGGCGCGCGTGCCGGTGTTCGCCGAGGACGCGGCAGCGTGGACCCGCCGCGTCGCCGCGATCGCCGCACAGGACGGCCCGCATGCCTCGGCACGGATCCGGATCGTGGCGGGCGAGTCCCGCGAGGCCGTGTCGGCCGCCGCGCACGCTGCGGCGAACGGCAAGCCCGACGTGGCGATCTACGACGGCCCCGTCGTGTCGGCCGGCCGTGTCGAGCTGCTGCCGCACCTGCACGAGCAGGCGGTCTCGATCACGGCGCACCGCTTCGGCACGCCGAACCACCTGTCGGACGGCCTGGTCTAGCACAGGGCGGGGGCGGGCCGATCCGGACGATTGGCCCGCCCCCGTGCTCTGCGCGTAGGCTCGGCACCAGCGCAGACCGTTCCGCACACGCGAGCCGCACGGCTCGACTCCGAGGAGGAGGCAACGATGCCTGAGCACACCAGCGGCACGCAGCACGCGCCGACCGGCAGACGCCTGGAGGTCGACGACGTCATCGTCGTGGAGCCCGCGAAGATGAAGCTCGCCCTCCGCGGCGCCTTCGTCGGCAACTTCATGGAGTGGTACGACTTCGGCATCTACGGCTATCTGGCCGTGACCATGACCAAGGTGTTCACCGCCGGCATGCCCGACTCCCTCGGCCTCACGGTCACCCTGCTCGGCTTCGCCGTCTCGTTCCTCGTCCGCCCCTTCGGCGGCATGATCCTCGGCCCCATCGGCGACCGCATCGGCCGCCAGAAGGTGCTCTACTTCACGATGGCGATCATGGCCGTCTCCACCGCGCTCATCGGCATGCTCCCGTCGGCGGCGCAGGCCGGCGGCTTCTGGGTCATCATCCCGCTCTACCTGCTCAAGATGACGCAGGGCTTCTCGACGGGCGGCGAATTCGCCGGCGCCACCACCTACGTCTCCGAGTTCTCGCCCGACAAGGACCGCGGCTACTGGGCGTCGAAGCTCAACGTCGGCTCCTACCTGGGCTTCGCCGCGGGGGCCACGGTCGTCGCGCTGACGACCCTCACCACCGAGAACCTGCTCGGCATCGAGGGCGCGATGGTCGAATGGGGCTGGCGCATCCCGTTCCTGCTCGCGATCCCGCTCGGTGCGATCGCCATCTACTTCCGCATGCGGATCCCCGAGCCTCCGGGGTTCGAGGAGACGAAGGAGCTGCAGCACGAGCAGCCGCCGACCGACCCGCACGACCTGCAGTACCGGCACGGCCTCGGCAGCCTGGTCCGCGTCTACTGGAAGCAGATCCTCATCGGCATCTCGATCGTCGCCGCCGAGGGCACGGCCGGCTACGCCCTCACGAGCTACATGCCGACCTACCTCGAGAAGGATCTCGGGATCTCGAACCTGAACGCCGCCATCGCGACGGTCCCGGTGCTCGTGATCATGTCGCTGCTGCTGCCCACGATCGGCCGCTGGTCGGATCGGGTGGGGCGCAGGCGGGTCTATTTCCTCGCGACGGGATCCTCGCTCGTACTCATGCTGCCCGCGTTCCTGATCCTGCAGACGGCACCGCAGGCCGGCATGTGGGTCGTGTTCCTGGCGCTCGGGATCGTGGCGATCCCCGTCGCCTTCTTCGTGTCGATGACCGCGTCGGCGCTGCCGGCGCTGTTCCCCACCGCGGCCCGCTTCAGCGGGATGGGGATCACCTACAACCTCGCCGCCTCGCTCTTCGCCGGCACCACCCCGCTGATCGCCGATCTGCTCGTCAACGCGACGGCCGGATCCTGGATCAGTCCGTTCATGCCCGCGCTGTGGATCATGACGTTCTCGGCCATCGCCGTGCTCGCCGTGCTCGCGATGCGCGAGACCGGAGCCCGTCCGCTGCTCGGCTCCGTGCCCACCGTCGCCACGCGCGCCGAAGCGCAGGAGCTCGTCGCGACGCAGGACGAGAACCCGTTCATCGACACGCGCACCATGCCGCTGCGCGTCGTACCGGGACGCGGTCGCTCCGCTGGACGCGGCTGAGGATTCCCCGATGCGCACGATTCCCGAACAGCAGACCGCCTTCCTGCGGCTCGTGGTACTGCTGCAGTCCGTTCCGCTGGGCATCATGCTCGGCGCGCTGATCGGCCTCCTCCTGGGCGGCCCGTCCATCAGCCCGGCTCCGATCGTGGTGCTCATCGTCGGCTGGCTGCTCTGGTTCTTCGGCATCGTCATCACGCTGACCCTCACGGCCCGGAACGAAGCGCAGCTGCAGCGGCGGCTCGCGGCGGCCACCGAGGCGGCCGCGCTGCACCCCGCCGCGGTCGCCGAGTGGCCCGCGGCGAACGCGATCCTCTCGCGGGCGATGCCGGTGAGGAAGCGCGCGGCGTTCCGCACGGCCCTCTACGTCGCGAGCACCGAGCGGCACGGTGTCCTGCCGGTGGCCGTCCGCATCGCACCGGGCACTCCCCCGCCCCAGTTCAGCGGTGCGCGGCTGCGCCTCGCCCCGACGGATCCCGCGGTCGCGGTCATCGAGGTGCTCGCCGCTCCGGCCGAGCACGCGGCTGCGGCCGGCGATCCGGCGCTCGCAGGGCTCAGCCGGGTGCAGCGGGGGCTCTCGCTCCCGTTGCAGTCGTGGCTGCCCGGGCTCGCGCCCGGCGGCATCGCGCTCGTCCTCACCGCGGCGCTGCTCCTGCTGCTCCGCTGATCGGGCCAGCCGACCGCTCCGCGGTTCACTTCACTTCTACATACAATGTCACACCCCACAAACGCGCGAGGAGGCGCCATGACCGAGACCTGGATCTCGACCACCGACTACCACACCGCCGGCGAGCCGTTCCGGATCGTCACGGAGGGGGCGCCCGTGCCCTCCGGCGCGACCGTGGGCGCCAGGCGCGTGAACGCGATCGCCGACGAGGGCGGGATCGACGCGCTGCGCCGTCTGCTGTGCAACGAGCCGCGCGGGCACGCCGACATGTACGGCGGCTTCATCACCCCGCCGGATGATGAGGGCGCGCACTTCGGGGTGCTGTTCTGGCACAAGGACGGATTCTCCACCGCGTGCGGGCACGGCACGATCGCGCTGGGCGTCTGGGCCACGGACACCGGCCTCGTCGAGTCCGATCCCGACGGCGTCACCGAGGTCCGCATCGACGTGCCGTCGGGGCGGGTCGCCGCGCTCGTCGAGCGTCGCGGCGGCGCGCTCGTGCGCGCCACGTTCCGCAACGTGGCCTCGCACGCGATCGCGCGCGGGGTCGCCGTCGAGACCTCGCGCGGCACGGTGCACGCCGATCTCAGCTTCTCGGGTGCCATCTACGCGTCGGTGCGCGCGGCCGACCTCGGCCTCTCGGTGAGTCCCGAGCACTACACCGAACTGATCGCGCTCGGGCGCGAGGTGAAGTGGGCGCTCAACGAGTCGCCCGAGGCGCAGCACGCCGCGGACCCGCGGCTCTCGGGGGTGTACGGCACGATCCTGTGGGATGACCTCGGTCGCCACGGCTCCGGACCCCGCCAGCGCAACGTGACGGTGTTCGCCGACGGCGAGGTGGACCGTTCGCCGTGCGGCTCCGGTACGGGCGCGCGCGTCGCCCTGCTCGCCGACGACGGCACGCTCGGCCCCGACGAGACGCTCGAGCACCGCTCGATCGTCGATACCGTGTTCGCCGCGAGCTGGGCCGCCGGACCGGTCGCTGCGGACGGGCGCCCGACCGTGATCCCCTCGGTCTCGGGAACCGCATACCGGACCGGCGAGCACCGGTTCGTGCTCGACCCCGCCGATGCGCTCGGCGACGGCTTCGTGCTGCGCTGACTCCGCTCAAGCCGGTGCCGGTTCAGCGATAGGACGCGCTCGACCGGTACCGGGGCCGGCGTTGGCACCGGCCTCGGTTCCTGGCCGCCCGCGACCCGATGGATCAGCGCACACCGACGAGACCCGTGCTCGGCCCCGGATGCGGCCCTTCAAGGCGCGCGACGGAGACCTTCACCTCACTCAGCCCAGCCTCGACCGCGCGGACGTCGCCGCGCAGTTCGTGGACCTCGCCGCGCAGCTCGTGCACCTCGGCCTTCACCAGGTTCACCTCGCCGCGCAGCTCATGCACCTCACCGCGCAGCTCGTGCACGTCCGCCTTCACCTCCTGGATCTCCTGTCGCATCAGTTCGAACCGGCGGTCGACCTGTTCGAACCGGCGGTCGACCTGCTCGAACCGGCGGTCGACCTGCTCGAACCTGCGATCGATCTGGGCGAACCTGCGATCGATCTGGGCGAAGCGACCGTCCAATCGCCCTTCCAACCGCCGCAGCATCGTATGGAGACCACCGAAGATCGTCGCGACCGCGCCGATGACCGCCACGAGCGTGCCGATCGTCTCAGGAGGCATGTCGACCCTCGCTTTCCGGCGCGACCTGCCGCGCCTGACCGCAAAGGTACCCGAGCGCCGCGCGGCGCGTCACCGGGGTGCGAAGACCTGTGGATAACCCGTCCGGACGGCTACGCGACGACGCTGCCGCCCCGCACGACCGAGACGCGGGCGTCCTCCTCCCAGAGGGCGGCCGGCTCCGCGATCGGGTCGGCCGAGAGCAGCAGGGCGTCACCGTAGGCACCGGTTCCGAGGTGCCCGAGCGCCGGGTCGCCGATCAGCTCGGCGTTGACCTCCGTCATCGCCCTGAGCGTCGCTGCCGCGCCGCTCGCCTCGATCTGCAGGCGGACACCGCGCAGTTGGTCGTCCTCGAGATCGCCCATCAGATCGGTGCCGAATCCGACCCGCACTCCGGCGGAGAGCGCGATCCGCACGGCCTCCTGGCCGCGCGAGAGCACCTCGGCGTTCTTCGCGAGCGAGATCTCGTTGAGGCCGATCCCCGCGCCGCGACGGTCCATCGCGTCGTACGCCGCGAGCGTCGGAACGAGGAAGGCGTCGAGCTCGGCCATGCGGACAGCGGTGGCGGAGTCGATGAGGTTGCCGTGCTCGATGGAGCGAACCCCGTTCTCGATCGAGTGGAGCACCGCCTCGGACGAGTAGGCGTGAGCTGCGACGTAGCTGCCCCGGCGCTTCGCCTCCTCCGTGACGACGCGGACTTCCTCGGGCGAGTACTGCGGGATGGGCAGCGGATCGGCGAGCGAGAACACGCCGCCCGAGGTCATGATCTTGATGGCGTGCGCGCCGGTGCGCAGTCGATCGCGCACCGCGAGGCGGAGGTTCTCGACGCCGTCGACGACCTCGCACATGTGCCCGTGCGAGAAGCAGACGTCGATGTGGGGAGCTCGCGGGTCGCCGTGCCCTCCGGTCTGGCTGAGCGCGGGCCCGGTGAAGTGGTAGCGGGGCGCATCGAAGAGGTCGGCGTCGATCGCGCGGGCGAGCCCGATGTCGCCGCCGGCGACGTCGCGCACGGTCGTGAAGCCACGGCGCAGGGCGCGCTCGAGCCGACGGGTGCCGTTGATCGCGGTGAAGCTGAGCGGCCCCCGCTCGTTCTCCATGCCGTCCATGCTCGTGGCGTAGGCGTGGAAGTGCGCGTCGATGAGGCCGGGCACGAGCCATCGACCCGTCGCGTCGAGCGTCTCGGCGCCCTCGGCCGGGCCGTCGGCGACGTGCCCCTCGATGATGTGCACCTCACGGTCGACGAACGCCTCGCCGTCCCACACGTGCGCGCCGACGATGTTCAGCGATCCCGTTCGCATTCCGCTTCGCTCCTTTGCTGTTCCGCGCGGCGCGGCGGTGCGCCCGGATGTCCGGGCGCACCGCCGCGATGGTTCATCGGCCTCGGATCGCCGCCGTAGCGGCTTCGTCGATCCCGAAATCGGCCGTCACCACCACACCGTAGTCCTGTTCGGCCGATCCCCGCGAGACGAATCCGTTGCGCACGTCATGCGCGACGGCCGCAGGTTCGCGGTCGTAGGGGTTGCCGTATCCGCCGCCGCCCCCGGTCTGGTTGACGAGCACGTCGCCCGCTGCGAGGCGGTTGTAGCTGCCGCCCTGCACCGTCTCCCGCTCGGTGCCCGGGTTCAGCACGACCCGATTCGGCTTCCCGGTCGATCCGCCGTCGATCGCCCAGGGTTCCGTCTTCGTCTTGTAGACGAGGCAGATGCCCGTGGCAGGGGTGGTGAACCGGTAGGAGCGGCTCACGCCGACCCCACCGCGGTGCTCGCCCGCCCCGCCCGTATCGGCGCGGTACCCGTAGTGGTCGATGATCATCGACGACTTCGCTTCGAGCACCTCGACGGGATTGTTGCGGCAGCCCGGCTCCGAGAGGTGCATGATGCCGTCCTCGCCGTCGTGCTGAGCAGTGCCGCCGAAGCCCACTGCCTCGTTCGTCGCCTCCTGCCATGGCTCCCCCGTGCGGGGGTTCACGCCGAGCCCCATCATCGAGCAGACATCACCGCCCGAGCAGGCGGGCACGAGTTCGGGCATGCCCTGGGCGAGCGCCTTGAGGATCACCTCGCCCGCGAGCAGGCCGGTCCAGAGGGTGAAGGTCGGCATCGGCGAGACCGCGTGCATGACCGAGCCGGGCACCGTGACCACGCGCAGCGGCGCGAAGTTGCCCGCGACCACCGGGGAGTCCGGCGTGGTGAGCGATTTGAAGATGAGGCTCGAGAGCGCTTCGGTCTGGCCGGGCGGCAGGTTGATCGGCCCCTCGACGTTCTCGGCGCTGCCGGTCCAGTCGACGACCATCTCCTCATCGCTGACGGTCACCGTGCACTGCAGCTTCACGAGCTGGTCCTTGGTGATCCCGTCGTCGTCGACGTAGTCGACCGCGCTCCAGGTCCCCTTCGGCAGCTTCGCGAGGGCGAGCCGCGCGAGCTTCTCGCCGTGCGCGTTGATGGTGCGCATCGCCTCGGTCAGGGTGCCGACGCCGTACTTGTCCGCGAGCTCCTGTGTGCGGCGCACACCGGTCACGCAGGCCGACACCTGCGCCTGGATGTCGCCGATGGTGTGCTTCGGCATCCGGCTGTTGAAGCGGATGATGTTGAACACGTCGTCATTGCGCTCACCTCTGCGGTACAGCTTCGAGGCGGGGAGCATGAGCCCCTCCTGCGAGCGGTCCGTGGAGTCGAGCACGTAGCCCGGATCCTTCTGGTTGAGGTCGGTGACGTGCACGCGGCACGAGGCGAAGCCGATCAGCTCGTCACCGACGTGGATCGGGGCGAACACGAGCGGATCCAGAGTGTGCGCGCTCGACCAGTACGGGAAGTTGATGATGAACACGTCGCCTGGTTCCATCGCGTCGGCCCCGAGGAACTCGATCGAGTGCTTGATACCGGCGTCGTTGCCCCGCGTGAACACCGCGATGCCCGGCGCATCCGCGACCACATCTCCGTTGACGTCGTGGATCCCGATGCCGTAATCGTGGATCTCGTAGACCACGGTGTTGTAGGCGGTGCGGCAGAGATTGCGCGCGACCTCCTCTGCAGCGGCCAGCAGGCCGTGCCTGATGATCTCGGTGGTGATTGCGTCGGCCACGTCAGATTCCCTTCTTCGCGTACTGGATCGAGATGACGAGCTCGCCGTAGGTGCCGACCTCGAGTCGGTCGCCGGCGTGCAGCACAGTCGTCGCCGTGTGTTCGGTCACGACGGCCGGGCCTTCGAGCACGTCGCCGGCCAGGAGCTGCTCACGGGCGACGAGCGCGTACTCGGCGCTCTCGTCGCCGTCGAGCACGACCGTCCGGGTGCGCAGCTCCGGGCCGGTCCCCGTCCCGCGCTGCGCGACCTTCGGCAGTCCGGGCTTGTCGACGATGCCCACCGCGCCGAGGCGCAGAGTCGTGGTCTCGATGGGATCGTCCATGGTGTGCCCGTACTGGCGCAGGTGCAGCCGGTCGAATTCCGAGCGGATCGCCTCACGGGGATCCGATCCGTCCTCGGGGTAGTCGACCGTCACCGCGTGCTCCTGGCCCGAGTAGCGCACGGCGACGACCCGGTGGAAGACCATGCGGTCGTCGGGGAAGCCCTCGGCGCGCAGCGTCTCCCGCGCCTCGGCCTCCATCCCGGCGTAGAGGGCATCGGCCGCGGACGCGTCCAGATCCTCGAGCGCCTGCAGGCTCGTGCGTGAGTAGTCGTGCTGCACGTCGGCCATGAGCATGCCGAGCGCTGAGAAGGCGCCCTGCCCCGGGGGCACGATCACTTCCGGGATCCCGAGCTCGCGTGCGACATCGACCGCGACGAGCCCGCCGCCGCCGCCGAACGACAGCAGCGCGAAGTCCTTGGGGTCGTGCCCGAGCTCGATCGTGATGGCGCGGACCGCGCCCATGATCTTGGTGTTCGAGATCTGCACCATGCCGCGCGCCAACTGGGTGGCGCTGAGCCCGAGGGTCTCGGCGATCGGGGCGAGCGACTCGAGCGACTTCTCGCGGTCGAGCGTCAGCTCGCCGCCGAGCGGGGTATCGGTGCCGAGGTAGCCGATCGCGAGCGCCGCATCGGTGAAGGTCGGCTGCGTGCCGCCCCGGCCGTAGGCCGCGGGACCGGGCATGGCCCCGGCGCTCTTCGGCCCGACCTGCAGGGCCCCGGCCTCGTCGAGGTAGCCCAGCGAACCGCCGCCCGCGCCGATCGTGTGGATGTAGAGCGAGGGGGTGTTGATCGGCAGGCCTTCGAACTCGGCACCGTGGTAGAGCACGGGATGGCCGCCCTGCACGAGCGAGGCGTCAAGGCTTGTACCGCCCATGTCGATCGTGATGAGGTTGGGCCGGTCGATGAGCTTCGCGAAGGCCGCGGCGCCCACGACGCCGCCGGCGGGTCCCGACAGGATCAGGTTCACCGGCTGCTCGCGCGCCGCGGATGCGGTCATCGCACCGCCGCCCGAGCGCGACATCAGGAATCGACCGCCGAAGCCGCGCCGTTCGAGCTCCCCCTCGAGCGCTTTCAGGTAGCTGCGCATGATGGGCTTGATGTAGGCGTCGAGCACGGCCGTGCTGGTGCGCTCGTACTCGCGGTACTCGCGCGACAGCTCGTGCGAGATCGTGACCTCGACGCCGGGCGCCTCCTCGGTCAGGATCTCGCGCATGCGGAGCTCGTGCGCCGGGTTCGCGTAGGCGTGCAGGAACGCGACGGCCACGGCGTCGTAGCCGCGGCGCAGGATCTCCCGCGCGACCTCGCGCGCGTCGTCCTCGTCGAACGGGGTGGCGACCGAGCCGTCGAACATGCTGCGCTCGGTCACCTCGAAGGTGTCGTAGCGCTCGAGCAGCGCCTCCGGCTTGCGGTAGGCGATGTCGTACATGACGCGCCGGTCGGTGCGGCCGAGCAGGTACACGTCGCGGAAGCCGCGCGTCGCGATCGTCGCGATCCGGGCGCCGGTGCGGGTCAGCAGCGAGTTCAGGCCGAGCGTGCTGCCGTGGTTGAACATCGAGACCTGCGCCGGGTCGGCGTCGGCCTTGTCGAAGGCCGCGAGCACGCCGGCCGTCGGTTCGCTCGGCGTGGTCGGGACCTTCTCGAAGCGCAGCTCGCCGGTCTCCGGGACGAGCTTGACGACGTCGGTGAACGTGCCGCCGACGTCGACGGCGATTCGAACGTTTTCGGACATGGGATGGTCCTTCCGTGTGGGGTGTCTTCGGGGTTTTCGGGCAGCCCGCGCAGACCCGGGGTCGGCCGGGTCGTGCTGCGCCGGGGGCTGTCGGGGTGGGACGGGCTAGCGCTTCCCCCGTCCGGCGGCGGCCAGGCCGACCGCGGCGAGGATGATGAAGCCGGTCACCATGTCCTTGAGCTGGGGGTTCAGGTTCAGCAGGTCGAAGCCGTTGCCGATCAGGGCGATCAGGAACACGCCCGCGACCGAGCGCCAGACGGCGCCGATCCCGCCGTAGATGCTCGTGCCGCCGAGGATCACCGCAGCGATGGCGCTCAGCTCGAGGCCCGCGCCGGCGAGCGGTTGGCCCGAGGCGATCCGGGAGACGCCGATGGCCGCGGCGGTGCCGGCGGCGAGCCCGCTGATCACGAACACGAGGATCCTGGTGCGGTCGACGCGGATGCCGGAGAGTTCGGCGGCCTCGGCGTTGCCGCCGACCGCGTAGACCCGGCGTCCGAAGACCGTGCGGGAGAGCACGAACCACAGGATCGCGACCGCGACGATCATCACGAAGACCGCGATGAAGATGCCGCCGACGCGGTTGCGGCCGAGCACGGAGAATCCGGGCGTCGTGACGGTGATCAGGCTGCCGCCCGTGATGAGCACCGCGATCGTCGTGAAGATCATCGACGACGCGAGGGTCGCGAGGAACGAGTGCACACGGAGCCGGGTGATCACCGTGCCGTTGAAGGCGCCGAGCACGATGCCGACCACGGGGGCGGCAGCGAGCGCCAGCGCGACGTTGCCCGTGGTGACCGCGAGCCAGGCCGAGACGACGCCGGCGACGCTGTAGATCGCGCCGGTCGAGAGGTCGAAGGCCCCCGAGATGATCACGAAGGTGCCCGCCGACGCGATGATCACGAGCGGCGCGTTCTGGTTCAGGATGTTCACGATGTTGCCGAAGGTGAAGAACGACGGCGACAGGATCGCGAGCGCGATCAGCACCGCCGCGAGCAGCAGCAGGACCGCGTACTCGATGACGAGCTCCTTCGCCGAGAACTTCTTGCGGGCTCGCGTCCGCGTGACGGTGGTGTTTGCGGCTTCGCTCACGCTGCCGTCCCCTCTCCGGTGGTCACGTGGAAGAGCTGGAACAGCACGTCCTCCACGGTGGTCTGCTCGGGGACGATCTCCCCGAAGGTCTGGCCGTCGGAGACCAGGTAGGCGCGGTGGGCGAGCTCCATGATCTCCTCGTGCTCCGAGGAGATCAGCAGCACGCCGACCCCCTCCGCAGCGAGCCTGGCGATGAGCTCGTAGATGGTCCGCTTGGCTCCGACGTCGACGCCGCGGGTCGGCTCGTCGAGGATGATGACGCGCGGCCGGGCTGCGAGGGCCTTGCCGAGCAGCGCCTTCTGCTGGTTTCCGCCCGAGAACCAGCCGACGGGCAGGTCGATGTCCGGCGGGCGGATCTCGAGCGATTCCGCGAGCTCCTGCGCGGTCCGCCGCTCGGCTCGTCCGTCGACCACGCCGCCGCGGGACCGGGCCGGGAGGCTCGCGAGCGCGATGTTCTCGCGCACCGAGCGCTGCAGCACGAGCCCGTCCTTGTGCCGATCCTCGGACACGAGCACGAGGCCGGCCTCGATGGAGAGCCCGGGGCTGCGCCCGACCCAGTCGCGGCCGTCGAAGCGGACCTCGCCCGAGACGACCGCGTCTAGGCCGAACACGGCGCGGAGGCACTCGGTCCGGCCGCTGCCGACGAGGCCCAGCAGCCCGACGATCTCACCGGGACGCACGTCGAAGCTCATCCGTTCGACGCCCGTCGCCGTGCGCAGCTCGCGCACCGACAGGATCGGTTCGGACGGCGCCGGGACCGGGGGCCGCTCGGGGTAGGCCTGCTCCATCTCGCGGCCCAGCATCGCGGTGACGAGGTCGTGCTTCGAGACCGACGCCGCCTCGACCGTGTCGATCCGCCTGCCGTCGCGCATCACCGTGATGCGGTCGGCGACGCCGAGCACGGAGTCGAGGAAGTGCGAGACGTAGATCACGCAGCAGCCGCGATCCCTGAGCGCGCGCATCAGGTCCTCGAGCTGCGCCATCTCGTGCGCGGTCAGCGAGGAGGTCGGCTCGTCCATCACGATGATGCGGGCGTCGCGGGCGAGGGCCCGCAGGATCTCGACCTTCTGCTGGTCGGCGATGCGCAGGTCGCGCACCTTCTCCGCCGGGTCGAGTCCGAAGCCGACCTGCGCGTCGAGCGCCGCGAAGCGCTCGGCGAGGTTGCGCCGTTCGATTCCGAAGCGGTGCGCCTCGGCGCCGAGGAAGACGTTCTGGCCGACGGTGAGATCGGGCACGAGCGCGAGTTCCTGGGCGATCATCGCGATCCCCCGGCGCTGCGCGATCCCCGGGTTCCACCGGTCGACCGGGGCTCCGTCGACGACGACGTCGCCCCGGTCGGCGGCGTAGACCCCCGAGATCACCTTTCCGAGGGTCGATTTGCCTGCGCCGTTCTCGCCGACGAACGCGTGGATCTCCCCGCCGCGCACCTCGAGCGAGACGTCGTCGAGCGCCTGGGTCGCCCCGAACCGCTTGTCGACGCCGCGGAGCTCGACGAGCACCGGGCCGGTCGCAGAATCCTGCACGTTCTCAGCCGTTCCACTCGCCGGTGAAGTCCGGCATCGCGTCGAGATCCTGCTTCGTCGCCATCGGCGGGAGCTTGACGAGCGAGTCGGCGTCGACGACGGCCGTGACCTTCTCGCCGCGCAGCTTGTTCACGAGCTGCTCCAGCGCGGCCTCGCCCATGCTCACGGGGTAGTTCAGGTAGTCGTTGGTCCACTTCCCGTCGCGCACGGCCTTCACCGCCTCGGTGGTTCCGCCGCCGCCGGTGAGGAAGATCTTCGCCGGGTCGATGCCGGCGTTCTCGAGCGCGATCTGGGCGCCCATCGTCTGCTGGTCGGCGTTGCTCAGGATCCCGTTGATGTCTTTGTTGGCCTGCAGCAGGTTCGATACGGCGGTGAGCGACTTGTCGCGGTCGTAGGCGCCCTCGACGGTGCCGACGATCGTGATGTTCTTGTGCTGCCCGAGCACCTGCTTCCAGGCCTTGATCCGCGCGACGTCGAGCGGGGAGTTCAGGAGTCCGGCGAGCAGACCGATCTTGCAGGGATTGATGTCCTTGCAGTACTCGACGACCGTCTCGGCCTGGCGCGCTGCGCCCGCCGACGGCGGGGAGGCCACCGTCGAGACGACGCCCTCGGTCTGCGGCTCCATCTTGTCGATGTCGGGGCCGATGGGGTTCAGCACCGAGACGACGGGGATGTCGTTGCCGAGCGGAAAGGCCGCCGCGAGCCCTGGCCCGTCCTGCGGCACGACGATGATGCCGCTCGCCTGACCGTTGGTGCCGGCGTTCTGCAACTGCGACAGCTGGGTGTTGGCGTCGAACTGGCCGTCCTGGATCTTGGTGGTGATCGTGATCCCGAGCTTCTCGCCGAGCGCCTTCGCCTGCTTCTGCACGCCCTCGTAGACGGCCTGGTTGTACCCGTTCTGCGAGGAGGAGGCGAGGACGACGATCGAGTACTTGTCTCCGCCGCCGCCCGATCCGGGATCGGAGCTGCAGGCGGCGAGGGAGACGCCGAGCGCGAGGACGCCGGTGCCGGCGATGATCCGTGAGAGGTGCGTCATTGCATTCTTCTTTCGTGGGTGCGGGGTGCGGGGTGCGGGGTCAGATCTCGGTCTTCGAGACCCTATGGTCGACGGCGTAGAGGCGGCCGACGCCGATACGGGCGTCGGCGAGCAGTTCCGACAGCTCCGGCGCCGTGCGACCCCGGTTCGGATGATCGAGCCATTCCTGGTAGGCGGCTTCGTCGGGCCACAGCGCGGTCACGATGATCTCGCCCGATCCGTCGACGGCCGAGGCGATCTCGGATCCGAGGGCCCGGGTGAGGTCGAGCGACTCCTGCAGGATCGCCTCGCGGCGGTAGAGCTCCAGTACGGATACCGACTGCTCGGGCGCGGTGTGCAGGGTCAGGATTGAGCGGATCATCAGGTCTCGTACTCCGTTGTGTCGATCGTGGTGTGCCGTTGCGCCGGGGTCGCGGTCATCGGGATCCGCGGCGCTGCCATGAAACTAGCCCCACCCGCTCGGCGCATCGTGTGCAGATTGCACCTTGCGGAACTTCCGTCGAGTGCAAAAGAATGAAGTGGACGCGCAGCGCCGCCGAATTCCGGTGCGCTGCGGGTCGGCAACGGAGCAGCGCGCATGCGGATCGGGATCGGCGTCCACCACCGACGGCTCGACGCGGCGTGCCTGCGGCCCGACGGAACGCTGTCGACGCACTCGGTGCCGAGCACCGAAGAGGCGATCGATTCGGCGCTCGATCGCCTCCTCTCGGGCATCGGCACCGCGCGCGATCCGGTGCGATCCATCGCCTTCGACCTGAGCGAGGTGCTCCGCCGCTCGGATCACCTTCCGCTCACCGTGGTCCGCATCGCGCCCCGCCCGCCCATCGATCCCGGCGATGAGCCCGGGGTCGGCGAGGCCCCGATCCTGCACGTGCGCGGCGGGCATACGACCCTCGGAGAGGAGCTCGCCCCCTTCGACTCCGCGGGGTTCCGGGAGGCCTCGGCACGCATCCCCGCCGGGTCCCGCGTCGTGATCACGAGCGCGGGCGCCCTCGTCAATCCGGCCCACGAACTCGCGGCGGGCGAGATCCTGCTCGAGCGTCCCGGCGCGCTGAGCGTCTCCTTCTCGCACGCCTTCGACAGCAACTCGTTCGCGACCCGCGAGCGGACCGCGGTGCTGAACAGCGCGCTGCTGCCCGACGCGGAGGCGCTCTCCACGGCGCTCACGCTCGTCGCCGGCCGCCACCATCCCGATGCCCGGCTCTCCGTGACGCGGAACGACGGGGGACGGGTCCCGCTGAGCCGCCTGCCCGACGCCCCCGTCCACTCCGCGTTCTCCGGCAGCCCGATCGAGTTCATCGGCGCCGCGGCGCTCTGCGGCCTCGACGACGGCGACCTCGTGCTCGCAGCCGATGATGGCCTCCGTCTCGGCACCCTGCGATTCGGCGCGGCCGTCGTCGTCCCCCAGCTGCGGTGGGACGGGGCCCGGCTCGACACGCAGACGGCGCACCTCGTGCCCGCGGGCGAGATCCTGCTCGGCGGGCGCAGCCCCGCCCCGCGCATCGTCCGCGCCCGCGGAGCAGGGCTTCCCGACTGGCTCGACACGTCGGATCTGGTCGAGACCGACATCGACCTGCGCGCGCTGGGCGCGGTCTGCGCCCCGCTGACCGACTGGGCCGTCGACATCGTCGGCGCGGGCAGCGCCGCCGAGATGGCGCACGAGCTGCAGGCCGCCGAAGCGCGGGTCCGCACCCGCCTCGCCGCCTTCGGGGCGCTGCCGTCGACGGTGCGGATCCTCGAGTCCCGCTTCACCGCGACGACCTACGAGCATGCCCGGGTCGTCTCCGTGCGCGTGCACGGGGTCGCCGGGGAGCCCGCCGGTGCTCTGCTCGCCGAGGGGAGGCCGTCCCGTGCGACTGAACGCTGAGGATGTGCGGCACCTGCGCACCGGCGCCCTCTTCCTCGCCTGCGCCGCCGATCCCGAGTGGTGCGACGAGCAGCAGGACCGGATCCTCTCGCGGCTGGCCACCGGCCGGGCCGGCCCCGAGCTGCTCGGCGTCGAGGAGCTCCCGGACGACGCGCTCGTGGCCGCGGTCGGCTTCGTCAACAACGGGTTGCCGCTGTCCGAGATCCGGCCGGCCGGAGACGAGTTCGTCACCAGCGTCCGGCTCCTCGAACGCGAGCTGGGGCGACGCATCGACGGCCTGTTCCCACTGGCCGCCGCGAACGTGAACTCGATGGTGCCGCTGCTCACGGGCATGCAGCTCGACCGCCCCGTGGTCGATGCCGACCCCATGGGGCGCGTGTTCCCGCTGCTCTACCAGTCGGTGTTCACGCTGGCCGGACTCCCGGCCGGGCCGCTCGCCGCGACCGGCCCCGTGGGCGAGTCCGCCGTGCTCCGAGTGCGGGAGCCGCGCCGGGCCGAGCGCCTCGTCCGCGCGCTCGCCGAGGAGTTCGGCGGCTGGTCGGCGACCGCGCTCTACCCGATGACGGCCGCCGAGCTCGCCCGGACGGGAGTGGTCGGCAGCGTCTCCCGCATGGTCCGCATCGGCCGGATCCTCGAGTCGTCCCGCAGCACCCGCGAGAAGCACGAGCTGCTCCGCCGCACCGAGAGCGTGCGGCGCATCATCCGGGCGAGAGTCGCCGACGTCGCCGGGCTCTCCCGGCCGGCGCCGGCGGGTGAACCGGATCACCCGTCCAGCGTGGTCTTCATCGAGGAGTCGCAGGGCCGGTTCGTGCAGCTCGAGATCCAGAACGAGCTGCTGATGCTCATGGTCGACGGCACCGCGGAGGCCGTGATCCCCGACATCATCACGATGCTGCACCCCGAGGACGGCCGCGTGGCGAGCCTCGACGACCTGTGGGTCGGCAACACCCTCGACCTCGTCGTGCTGCCGGCCGCACCCCAGTGGTACTCCCCCGCGGGGCGGCGCCTCGCCGCCCCCGAGACCCTGCACGCGCTGCTGCCCGACCGCGGAAGGACCCGCACATGACCCGCGCTTCCACCGGGGCCGTCGACCTCCGAGATCTGATCGGCGCTCCGGGGCTCGACGGCCTCGAGGTGCTGCACCTCGCCGCCGAGCGCAGTCCGGTACGGGATCTGGCGCTCGTGACCGACTTCGAGGACATCGGCGCGGTCGGCCCCGACACGGTCGTGCTGCTCTCCGCCGCGGGAGCGCGCGGCGGGTGGATGATCTCCGCGGCGCTGCGGTACGCCTGGGAACGACGCGCCTGCGCCCTCATCGTGCCCGAGCAGCCGTTCACGGCTTCGGTCGTGGATCTCGCGCGGCGCCTCGAGGTGTCGCTGCTCACCACGCGCGGGGACATGACCCGGCTCGCGATCGACGCGGCGATCCGGCTCGGCACCGCACGGGCGGAGTCCGCGGCGCGGGTGCGCTCGGCCGCCGAACGGTTGGCCGGCTCCGCCGATCCCGCGCACGCGGTCGCGCTGCTGTCGGGCGAGCTCGACGATGCCGCCGTCTGGATCGAGTCCGCGGGCACACGCACCTTCGGTTCGGCCCCAGAGGCGCGCGCGTCCGCTGCGGCGAAGCCCGGCGTCACCGTCGCGGTGCCGCTGTTTCCGCGCGGCAGCGGGGTCCCCCGCGACCCGGGCGGTTCCGGTGGCCCTTCCGCGGGTGCGTCCGAGCTGCTGATCGCGGAGGTCGCCCCCGCGGCGAGGGCCTTCGCCGAGCAGTTGCTCGCCGACGCCGCCCCGGTCGTGCGCGCGCTGCTGCTCGAGCAGCAGCTCGAGGCGACCCGCGCGTCGCTGCCCGTCATCGCGGTCACGGCGCTCATCGGCTCCGCACCGGTCGCGGTGTTCGACCCCCCGGACCCGTCGCTGGTCGACGCGGCGGGAGTCCCGCTGCTCGAGGGCGAGTACCTCGCGGTCTGCCTCGTGTCGGAGGAGCCCGAACGGATGGGGGCGCTGGTCCACCAGCTGTGGTTCCTCGCTTTCCCGGAGCTGCCGCTCGCGCGCTTCGACGGCGGCTGGTTCGGCTTCATGCCAGCCGCCGACCGCGACCGTCTGACCGACGCGCTGCAGCGGATCGAGCGAGGATTCGTCCGTGCAGCGGGTCTGCCCGTCGCGGGCGGGTCCTCACGAGTGCACCGATCCCGCGCCGACGCGCGCACCGCGGTGCGCGAGGCCTGGCTCGCGGCGCGGGTCGCGGATCGCGGGAGCGATACCCCGACCGGTACCGGCGAGGCCCGGCCCTTCATCGCCTTCGATCGGATCCCCGCCCGCTTGCTCGGGCGCTTCGTGCCGAGCGACCTGGCCGCCCGGCTCGTCGAGCTCCTGTTCCCGCGGCTGATCTCAGACCCGAACCGGGATCAGCTGACCGACGCGGTGCTCGCCGTGCTCGCCTGCCGCGGATCGGTGCAGGCGGCCGCGGCCAGGCTCGGCCTGCACCGGAACACGGTGCAGGCCCGGCTGCAGCGCGCCGGCGAGCTCGGGATCGATCTCTCGGATCCCGAGCTGGTGCTCCCGGTGCACCTGCTGCTCACCGCGGCACGGCGCGCGCCGGAAACACCGGAGACCTCGGGAACCTCCGAGACCCCGGCGTAGCCGAGGCGTGTTCCGGCCCGCCTCAGCCCGCCAGAGCGCTCTCGATGGCGGCGCGCAGCGCCGGATCCTGCGGCTCGACGGCCGAGCGGAAGCGCGCGATGCGCGGCTGCCCGCCGTTCGCCGGGTCGGGCCACACCACGAACTTCTCGAAGTTCCAGCGGACGACGCCGCCGCGCCCCTCCGCGTCCTTGCCGCGGCGCAGCTCCTCGAACAGGGCGTGCCGGCCGCGGCCGTTCACCTTGCCCTTCTCGAGCAGCGGGAAGGTGACGCCGTAGTTGATCTGGCAGAACTCGGAGATCTCGTTCGAGGTGCCCGGCTCCTGGCGCAGGAACTGGTTGCACGGCATGCCGAGGACGGCGAGCCCTCGTTCGCCGAACTCCCGATGCAGCTCTTCGAGCCCGCCGTACTGCGGGGTGAAGCCGCACTTGGAGGCGACGTTGACGACGAGGGCGGCTCCGGGCGCGAGTTCGCCGAAGCGGGTCTCGGTGCCGGAGAGCAGGGTGACGGGGATCTCACGGATCGGTGCGGGGCTCATGGGTCCGACGCTACTCCGTTTCGGCCGTGGAGAGGCTGATCATCCGGATGACTCCGAAGCGGTCGCGCGGATCGCTTCTTGCAGCCCGGAACGGGAGCGTGCTAGCTTGTGCAATGTCACACACCATAGAGACTTCCCGGGACCGATCGGCACCCGGACCGCCCGAAAGGAACCGCTCGCAATGACCGAGAAGAAGCCCTGGCACGGCGTCATCGTCGCCACCGCTCTGCCCTTCAACGACGACCTGTCGGTCGACTACGACTCCTACGCGGAGCACGTCGCCTGGCTCGCGGAGAACGGCTGCGACGGCGTCGCACCCAACGGCTCGCTCGGCGAGTACCAGAACCTCAGCGACGTCGAGCGCGCGAAGGTCGTCGAGACCGCGGTGCAGGCCTCGCCCGAGGGCTTCACCGTCATGGCGGGCACCGGCGCATACGGTGCGCTCCAGTCGGCGCACTGGGCCGAGCAGGCCGCGAACGCCGGTGCGAGCTGCGTCATGCAGCTGCCCCCGAACGTCTACCGCGCGAACCACGAGCAGGTGAAGCACCACTACGCCACGGTCGCCTCGGTCGGCCTCCCCGTCGTCGCCTACAACAACCCGATCGACACCAAGGTCGACCTCGTGCCGGAGCTCGTCGCCGAGATCCACGCCGCGGGCAACATGGTCGGCATCAAGGAGTTCTCGGGCGACCCGCGCCGCATCTACGAGATCAAGGAGCTCGCTCCGACCCTCGACATCCTCATCGGCACCGACGACACGGTGCTCGAGGTCGGCCTCGCCGGCGCCGTGGGCTGGGTCTCCGGGTACCCGAACGCGATCCCGAAGTCGTGCATCGAGCTGTTCGAGCTCTGCACCTCGGGCAATGTCGAGGATCTCGTGCGCGGCCAGGAGATCTACCGCGACCTGCACTCGCTGCTGCGCTGGGACTCGAAGACCGAGTTCGTCGAGGCCATCAAGCTCTCGATGGACGTGCTCGGTCGCAAGGGCGGCGCCTGCCGTCCCCCGCGCCTGCCGCTCGCGCAGAGCGTCGCCGACCGGATCATCGCCGACACCCGAGCAGCCGTGGCCAAGGGCTACGACAAGTAGCCCGAACCGGTCCCGGTGCGGCGCACGGCGCCGCACCGGGATCTCCACTCCCACTTCGCACCGCAGCCCCACGAACCCGAGGAACCCCATGCGCACCTCGCACGTCTACCACGCCGTCGATTCCCACACCGAGGGCATGCCCACCCGCGTGATCACGGGCGGGGTCGGCGTCATCCCCGGCAAGACGATGGCCGAGCGCCGCACCTGGTTCATCGAGAACAACGACGAACTGCGGCAGCTGCTCATGTTCGAACCCCGCGGCCACGCATCCATGAGCGGCGCGATCCTGCAGCCGCCCACCCGCGACGACTGCGACTGGGGCGTGCTCTACATCGAGGTGTCCGGTCTGCTGCCGATGTGCGGCCACGGCACCATCGGCGTCGCCACCGTGCTCGTCGAGACCGGGATGGTCGAGGTCACCGAGCCCGTCACCACGATCCGGCTCGACACCCCCGCGGGCCTCGTCATCGCCGAGGTCGCAGTGACCGACGGCCACGCCGACAGCGTCACCATCACCAACGTCCCGTCGTTCTCCGAACGGCTGGGCGCCAGCGTCGAAGTCCCCGGGATCGGCACCGTCGCCTACGATCTCGCGTTCGGCGGCAACTTCTACGCGATCGTCGAGCTCGAGTCGCTCGGCATCGAGTGGCGCGAGGATCGCGCGAACCAGGACGAGCTGCTCTCGGCCGGTCTCGCGATCATGGACGCCATCAACGCTTCTGACGAGCCCGTGCACCCGGAGCGCGACGACATCCGCGGCTGCCACCACGTCTATCTGCAGGCCCCGGGATCGACCGCCGAGCGGTCGCGCCACGCGATGGCCATCTTCCCCGGCTGGTTCGACCGCTCCCCCTGCGGCACCGGCACGAGCGCGCGCATGGCCCAGCTGCACGCGCGCGGCGAGCTCGCCCTCGACACCGACTTCGTCAACGAGTCCTACATCGGCTCCCGCTTCGTCGGGCGGCTCATCGCCGGGACCGAGGTAGCGGGCCGCCCGGCCGTGATCCCCACCGTCACTGGCCGCGCCTGGATCACGGGTACCGCCCAGTACATGCTCGACCCGAGCGATCCCTTCCCGAGGGGGTTCCTGCTGTGACCTCCCTCCCCTACTTCGACGCGGACGCCGTACGCGCCGCGCTCCCCTACGACCGCGCCATGCGCGCGATCCGCGAGGGCCTGCTGAACGGCGTGGATCCCGAGCTCGACGGCCCGCGCCTGTTCAGTCCGGCACCGGGCGGCGAGTTCTTGCTCATGCCCGCGCAGGGCGCCGAATACAGTGGCCTCAAGGCGCTGACCGTCGCGCCGGGCAATCCCGCACGCGGTCTCGAGAAGATCCAGGGCCTCTACGTGCTCTACTCGTCCGACACGCTGGCACCGGTCGCCGTGATGGAGGGCGCGAGCCTCACCGCGATCCGCACGCCGGCGGTCGCCCTCACCGCCGTGCGCGCGCTGGCCGAGGCCGCACCGTCCGGCGCGGAGCTGCCCGCCGAGCCGCGCGTGCTCGTCTTCGGCGCGGGCGTGCAGGCCGCGAGCCACATCGAGGCGGCCCTCGCCGGGTTCCCCGGCGCTCGATTCGACGTCGTCGGACGCAGACCCGAGCGGGTCACCGCGCTGCGCGAGACGGTCGCGCCCATCGAGTTCCGCGATCGCACGTCGGATCCGGAGGACGCGGTGCGCGAGGCCGACGTGATCCTCTGCGTCACCAGCGCGAGCGCGCCCCTCTTCGACGGCTCGCTCGTGCGCGACCACGCGATCGTCGCAGCCGTCGGCACGCACGGGCGCGAGCTCCGCGAGCTGGACGATGCCCTCGTGTCGCGCGCCGACATCGTGGTCGAGGGCCGGGACTCCGCCCGCCGCGAGAACGGCAATCTGGCCACCGCGATCGACGACGCCGGGTGGGAATCGGCTCCTCCCGCGAACCTGCACGATCTGGTCTCGGGACGCGTCGTCCGCACCCCGGGACGCCCCGCCGTCTACACGGGTGTCGGGATGTCATGGGAGGATCTGATTTGCGCCTCCGTGGTGTTCGCCGAGGGCCGGCTCGCCAGGGAGAACTGAGGAGATCCCATGTCGACCGTCCCCGCCCGCGAGCCCCGCGCCCGTCTCACGCCGCTCAAGCGTCCGCTGAACCTGCGCGAGACCGTGCTCGACCAGCTGCGCACCGCGATCATCACCGGCGAACTCGCGGAGGGTTCGCTGGTTTCGGCGCCCACCCTCGGCCAGGCGCTCGGCGTCTCGGCGACGCCCGTGCGCGAAGCGATGATGGATCTGGCGCGCGAGGGCCTCGTCGAGACGATCAAGAACAAGGGCTTCCGCGTCACCGCGATGAGCCAGTCGGATCTCGACGACCTCGCCGAGATCCGACTGCTGGTCGAGCCGCCGTCGATGCACGGCGTCGTCGGCAACGTTCCCGAGGCGGCCTACGAGGAGCTGACGCGCCTCGCCGATTCCTGCCGTCGCGCCGCGGAGCGCGAGGACCTCGTCGAATACCTGCGCGACGACCGCGAATTCCACGCCCTGGTGCTCTCATTCACCGGCAATCCGCAGCTCGTCTCGCTCGCCACGTCGCTGCGCGTGCGCACCCGCATGTACGGCATCGCCACGCTCGCGCGCGACGGTCGCCTCGCCGAGAGCGCGGGCGAGCATCACCGCCTCATCGATCTGCTCCGCGCGGGCGACGGCGCCGCCGCGGAGCGCCTCATGCGCGAGCACATCGGCCACGCGCGCAAGTCGTGGGCGACGGGCGAGATCGACCGTTCCGAGGCACCGCCGGGAACCGATGAGGACGGGAGCGCATGACCCGCCGCACCTCCGACGTCCTCATCATCGGCTCCGGGATCATCGGAGCCGGCACCGCCTACTTCGCCGCCCGAGCGGGCCTCTCGGTCACCGTGCTCGAACGGGATCTGCCCGCGAGCGGCACCACCTCGCGCTGCGAGGGCAACATCCTCGTCTCCGACAAGGAGCTCGGCCCCGAGCTGGAACTCACCCGGTACTCGCTCGATCTCTGGAAGGGCGAGCTCGCCGAGCACGGCCACCGCTGGGAGTTCGAGGCGAAGGGCGGCATCATCGTCGCCTCGCGCGAGAGCAGCCTCGCCTCGCTCGAGCGGTTCTCGGCATCGCAGCGCGACTTCGGCATCGTCGCCGAACGCCTCGACGCCGCGGGGCTCCGCGAGCTCGAGCCGCACGTCACCGACCGGGCCCTCGGCGCCGCGTTCTACCCCGAGGACAGCCAGGTGCAGCCGATCCTCGCCGCGACCGGCCTCCTGCGCCTGGCCCGCGATCTCGGCGCGCGCCTCGAAGTGCGCACCCCCGTCACCGGGTTCCTCCGCTCGGGCGATCGGGTCACCGGCGTCCGGACGCCGCGCGGGGACTTCTCGGCCGCGCACGTCGTCAACGCCACCGGCACCTGGGCCGGTCAGCTCGCCGGGATGGCCGGGGTGAACGTGCCCGTGCTGCCGCGCCGCGGCTTCGTGCTGGTCACCGAACCGCTGCCGCCGATGGTCCACCACAAGGTCTACGCCGCCGAGTACGTCGACAACGTCGGCAGTTCCGACGCCGGCCTGCAGGCCTCGCCCGTGGTCGAGGGCACGCCGGCGGGGACGATCCTCATCGGGTCGAGCCGCGAGCGCGTCGGCTTCGACGGCGCGATCAGCACCGAAGCGCTGCGCACCATCGCCGGCAACGCGATCCAGCTCTTCCCGTTCCTCGAACGCACGCGGATCCTGCGGCACTACCACGGCTTCCGCCCCTACTGCCCCGACCACCTGCCCGTGATCGGCCCCGATCCGCGTGCGCCCGGTCTCTGGCACGCCTGCGGCCACGAGGGAGCCGGCATCGGCCTCGCGGCGGGCACCGGCAAGTTGCTGGCCCAGGCCATCGCGGGCGCCGCCCCCGAGCTGCCGCTCGCGCCGTTCCGGCCCGAGCGCTTCGACGAACCCGAGTTCCTGGCCGCGCATCCCGAGGCCGTCCCAGCACCCGAGGAGGCGTCCGCATGAGCCCCGATCCCGGCGCGCGCGTGCGCGCGAGCTTCGACGGCGAGCCGATCGAGGCGGAACCGGGCGCGAGCGTCGCCGCCGCGCTGATCTCCACCGGTCGCGCCGCCTGGCGCACGACCCGCGAGGGCAAGCCGCGAGGCCTCTTCTGCGGGATCGGCGTCTGCTTCGACTGCCTCGTCGAGATCGACGGGGAATCGGGTCAGCGCGCGTGCATGGTCCCTCTGACGGAGGGCATGCGGGTGTGCTCCGCAGGCGGACCGCGCAGCGAAGCACCCGAGACCTCCGAAGCGCCCACGGCCGAAGGCGACGCGGCGTGACCGCCCGGAGCACCGGCGCCGCGCCCGCGTTCGACGTCGCGATCGTCGGCGCCG
>NZ_LAYO01000075.1 GCF_000980875.1 Leucobacter sp. Ag1
GCCGTCAGCACGCCCGCGCCGCCGTCCGTGGAGGCGCTCGAACCGATGCCGAGCACGAGGCGCGACACCCCGTGGTCGAGCGCCGCCGCGATCGCCGCGCCGAACGCCTCGGTGCCGGCGTCGAGCGGCCGCCCGGTGCCCACGCGCTCGATCCCGCAGGTGGCGGCGAGTTCGACGACCGCGGTGCCGCGGGGCGCCTCCGGTTCCGGCGGCAGCAGCAGCCAGAACGGATCGCCGGAACGCCCGGCGCCGAGCGGCATCCGGACCGCGTCCGGGCGGGCGGCGGCGAAGGCCGCCAGCGTCCCTTCACCGCCGTCGGCCATGGGCCGCGCGATCGGTCGGTCGTCAGGTTCGATGCTCGTCCAGCCTTCGGCGAGGGCCGCGGCCGCGGCCGCCGCGGAGATCGTGCCCTTCAGGCTGTCCGGTGCGATGACGACGCGCGTCATGCGGCCTCCCCTCGGATCCGATCCTCCTGCGGATCCCGTTCCACGGGTCACTGCGAGTCCCACGGGTCGCCGCTAGACCCGGCCCCGCAGGCCGCTCGACCCGCCCTCGGAGACGAACGCCGAGTCCGGGATCGTCAGCCCCCACTCGTGCATGGCGTCGAGCACGGGGCGCAGGCGCTCCCCGCGCTCGGTGAGTTCGTAGACGACGCGCGGCGGGATCTCACCGTAGGCGGTGCGCGTCACGAGGCCCCGCGCTTCGAACAGCCGCAGCCGGTTCGTCAGCGTGTGCGCGCTGATCCCGGGGAGCGCATTCTTGAGCTCTCCGAAGCGGTGCGGTCCGTGCAGGAGCTCCCGCACGATCAGCGTCGCCCACGGCCCCTCGCAGAGCAGCATGAAGCGGGCGACCCCGCAGCTCGGCAGCTCCGATTCGTCTGCGATCTTCATCCGTTCCCCTTTAGTGCACTTGACGTAACTGGTGCATCATATGCACTAATAGGGGTCATGGTCTACATCGTTCATGGCGCCACGGGCGCACAGGGCTCCCCCGTTCTTCACGCACTCCGCACTGCCGGCGCGCAGACCGTCGCGGCGGTGCGCAATTCCGAGGCTGTGACTCCGGGAATCGCCGCGGTCTCGGTCGATCTCGGCGACGCTGCCGCGCTCACCGAGCTCTACCGCGACGTCGAGGGCGTGTTCGTGCACCTGCCGATGGGTGCGCCCGATCAGGTCGCCGCGCAGGCCGAGGCGGTCGGAACCGCGATCGCGCAGGCGCAGCCGGCACGCGTCGTGATCTCGACGAGCGGGCAGATCGTCGACCAGCCCGGGTCACCGCTGCAGTCCCCCGAGGACAGCCCCATCCGCTCGCTCATCCGCTCGACCACCGACTCCGGAGTCTCCGTCGCGGTCGTCGCTCCTCGCCTCTACCTCGAGAATCTGCTGCTGCCGGTCGTGCTTGGGCACGCGCAGGAGACCGGCGCACTTCGTTACCCGCTGCCGGCTGAATTCCCGGTGTCGTGGAGCTCCCACCTGGATGTCGCCGATGCGGCCGTGCAGCTGCTCGCCGACACCTCCGTCACGGGAACCGTCGCGGTCGGCGCCCTGCCCGGCATCACCGGCCCCGGGCTCGCCGACGCGTTCGCCCAGCGCTTCGGAAGCGCGGTGCGCTACGAGGCGCTGACGCCCCAGCAGTTCGGCGAACTGATCACCCCGATGTTCGGGCCGGCAGCCGCGCCCGTCGTCGGCCTGTACGAGGCGCTCGGCACCCAGCCCGAGAACGTGATCGCCGAGGCGAACAGCGCACAGGAGCTCCTGGGGCTCCAGCCGCGCGCCGTCGACGACTGGCTGCGGGAGCTCGGCGTCTGACGCGCTAGACCGCGCGCAGGATCACGGCGCTGCCCTGACCGCCGCCGCCGCAGATGCCGATCGCGCCGAGGGTGCCGGGACCGGCCTCGGCGAGCTGGCGGGCGAGGGTGCCGACGAGGCGGGCGCCCGATGCGCCGATGGGGTGGCCGAGCGCGATCGCGCCGCCGTGCGGGTTGACGACGTCGCCGCTGATACCGAGCTCCTTCGTCGACTGCAGTCCGACCGAGGCGAAGGCCTCATTGATCTCGACGACCGCGAGGTCCTGCGCGGTCGCGCCACCGGCGACCTTCGCGAGCGCCGCGGTGATCGCGCGCGACGGCTGCGAGTGCAGCTGCGTGTCGGGGCCGGCCACGAGCGCGGTCGCCTCGACGCGCGCCAGCGGCGTGACGCCGAGCCGCTCGGCAGCGGCCTCGCTCACGAGCACGAGCGCCGCGGCGCCGTCGGTGATCGGCGACGCGTTGCCGGCGGTGATCCCGCCGTCCTTCGCGAACGAGGGACGCAGGCCGGCGAGCACCTCGACGGTGGTGTCGGCGCGGATCCCGTCGTCGGCCGAGACGACGGTGTCGCCGCGGCGCGAGGTCACGGTGAACGGCGCGATCTCGCCCGCGAAGTACTCGGCCGACGCCGCAGCGCGGCGGTGCGAGATCGCCGCGAAGGCGTCCTGCTCCGCGCGGCCGATGCCGAGCGGCACGTTGCCCTGCTCGGTGAGGGCACCCATCGCGACCTGATCGAACGCGTCCGACAGTCCGTCGTGCTCGGTCGTGTCGATGAGCTGCGCGGTGCCGTACTTGGTGCCCGCGCGCAGCGGGATGACGTGGGGCGCGAGCGACATCGACTCCTGGCCGACCGCGAGCACGACCTCGGCCTCGCCCGCGGCGATGAGGCGCGCCGCCTGCGACACGGCCTCGGCGCCCGAGAGGCAGACGGCGTTCAGCGTGATCGCGGGCGTCTCGAGCGGGATCCCCGCGCCGACCGCGGTCTGGCGGGCGGGGTTCTGCCCTGCCCCCGCCTGCAGCACCTGCCCGGCGACGACCGCGTCGACGTCCTCGGGGCGGATCCCGGCGCGCTCGAGCGCCGCGGTCGCGGCGTGCGCGCCGAGCACGGTCGCGGGCTGCGCGGCGAGCTGCCCGGTGAAGCGGGTGAACGGGGTGCGGGCGTACCCGGCGATGAGCGCGTTCATGCGTGTGTCTCCTCGAAGGTTCGAGTGCGGCGGTGCGAACGCTCCGCCGCCTGCACAGCATCCTGCCTCATCGGGCTGCGAGTCGCCCGGCCCACTCTGCACCGCCGAGCATCGCCCCACCGTGCAGGTCCGCGCGGTGGGGTCCGGGCGCGGGAGACTGCGGCACCGGCGGGCCCGCAATAGGCTGGATCGCATGCCAGACGCGCCCTCCGACCCCGACGCGCCGCGCGCCGAGCGCGCTCCGGAACACGCTCCGCGGCGCGGACGTCGGCGCGGGCTGAAGATCGGCCTCGGCGTCACGCTCGCGGCCGTGCTCGCCGGCGGATACGTCGCCGCGTGCGCGCTCGCGCCCCTCCCCGACCTGGAGCCGCGGCTCACGGTCGACGCCGAGCAGACCTTCCGCCCGGATCCCGAGATCAGCGCGCAGCGCACGGTGAACCAGCAGTCGAAGCCGACCGCACTCGGCTGGGTGGGCGATTCCGGCGCCTGGACCAACGATTTCGACACTCCGCGGCAGATCGCGAGCATCACGAAGCTCGTCACGGTGCTCGTCTGCCTCGATGCGAAACCGGTGGAGGCCGGCTCGGACGGGCCGAGCTATGCCCTCACCGAGCGCGACGCCGAGATCCGCCGCACGGTGCTCGAATCCGACGGCGTCGTCGCGGACGTCCCCGTGGGGCGCAAGCTCACCACGCGGCAGTTCATCGAACTCGCGCTGCTCCCCTCGGCCAACAACTACGCGATCGGCTATGCAGAACGGGTGTTCGGATCGAACGCCGGGTTCCAGAAGGCCGCGAGCGAGTGGGCCGCGAAGCACGAGCTGAAGACCCTCCGGATCTCGGAACCGAGCGGTCTCTCGGAGAAGAACGTCGCGAGCGCGGTCGACCTCGTCGAGGTCGGTCGCCTCGCGCTCGCCGATCCGCTCGTCGCCGAGGTCGTGGCCGAGCCCTGGGCCGATATCCCCGGCATCGGGCCGATCATGAACTCCAACCCGCTGATCGGCGATGCGAACGTGGTCGGGCTCAAGACGGGAACCCTCAGCAGCGTCGGTTACAACCTGCTCGCCGCACGCAAGGATCGCGTGGGCGATCGGGACGTCGTCTCCATCGCGGTGGTGCTCGGCCGCCCCGACCGCTCGGCTCGGACGCGGGACGCGCGCGCGGTGCTGCGCGACGCCCCGAAGGCGATCGACGAGGTCGCGCTGGTCGAAGCCGATGCGAAGGTCGGCACCGTGCGGACGTGGCAGGGGAAGACGGTCGAGCTGCGCACGACGCGGGCCGCCTCAGCGGTCCTCCTGCCCGACGAGACCGCATCGCGGCACGTACGTCTCGGTGCGCTCGGCGCCGGCGAGGCCGGACGCGCGGCCGGCGTGATCCGCACGGAGGCCCCGGGTGGCAAGTCGATGGTTCCGGTGGTCACCGCTCGGGCGATCGAGCGCCCCGATCTGTGGTGGCGCGTGACCCACCCGGCGACGGCGTTCGAGGGGTACTTCGGGGGCTGATCCGCGCGTACGTCCGGGACCGACCCGCCGCTAGTTCTCCGAAGCGAGCGCGCCCCCGGCGAGGCGGCGCACGACGCCGGTCAGGTGGTTCACCCCGGCGACGAGGTCCGCATCCTTCGTGAACTCGGCGAGATTGTGCGAGACGCCGTCGACGCTCGGCACGAACAGCATCACCGTCGGCACCGAATCCTTCATGTTCGTCGAGTCGTGCCCGGCGACCGTCATCACCCGGTCGTGGGTGAGCCCCAGTTCCTCGGCGACTTCGCGAGCCAGCTCCACCCCGGCTTCGGGGTACGGATTCTGATCCCAGCTGTGCTCGGCCGTGATCTCGATCCCGACCCGGTCATCGCGCTGCACCCGCTCCACCGTACGCATGAGCGACATGCGCGCGGCGCGGATCACCTCGGCGCTGGGCGAGCGCAGGTCGAGCAGCAGTTCGACCTCGCTCGCGACGACCACCGGCGAGTTCGGGTACACGTTCATCTCGCCGCACGCCGTATGCAGCGCCCCGGGCTCGAACTCGTCGACGAGCTCGCGCGCGGCGACCAC
Organism: Leucobacter sp. Ag1; assembly: GCF_000980875.1. Lineage (GTDB taxonomy): Bacteria > Actinomycetota > Actinomycetes > Actinomycetales > Microbacteriaceae > Leucobacter > Leucobacter iarius. The sequence goes on from NZ_LAYO01000075.1 coordinate 5,039, forward strand.
GAGTCGGGCGGCGCCGAGCAGCGCGTCCCGACGGTCGGCCATCAGCGTCGAACCGCTGTGCGCCTGCTCCCCCGTCACCAGGAACTCGAACTTGTGCGCGGCCCAGGTCGCGTTCACGAGGCCGATCGTGACCCCGTCCTCCTCCATGCTGCGGCCCTGCTGCACGTGGATCTCGGCGTACGAGGCGACATCGAGCCCGGTGAGGTCGCCCCGCTCACCGATCACGTCGAGCGCGTCGGCCACCGAGACGCCGTGCGGATCCGTCGTCGCGAGCGCGGTCTCGAGCGGCAGCTTGCCGGTGAACACCGAGCTGCCCATCATCGAGGGCTTGAAACGCGAGCCTTCTTCGTTGAACCAGTTGACCACCGCGAGGTTGAACCGCGGAGTCTCCCCCGAGGCGCGCAACTCGTCGGCGACGCGGAAGCACGCGTGCGCCGAGGCCATCACCCCGTAGGCGCCGTCGAATCGGCCCGCAGTCGGCTGCGAATCCATGTGGGAGCCGGTGAGCACGTACGGCGCGCCCGGGACGAGCTCGAGCAGGCCGAACTGGTTGCCGATCGAGTCGCGGCGCACGGTGAATCCGCGCGATTCGAGCAGCTCGGCGAACCAGGCCCGCTGCTCGCCGTCCGCGCCGCTCGCGGCCTGGCGGTCCACGCCGCCGGTACCCGGCACGGCACCGAAGCGCGAGTGCACGACCCAGTCGGCGAGGAAGCCGGCGTCGAGTTCATGGCTCAGGGGGTTCGTCCGCTGCGTCATCATGCGTCCTTCCGAGTGGTGCGGGAATCGTAACTCAGTCGACCGCCGAGCACGGTCGCGACGATGTCGAGTCCGGCGATGTCGGACGTCGCGAGCGGCGACGCCGAGAACACCGTGAGGTCGGCGAGCTTGCCCCGCTCGAGAGTGCCGACGTCGGCGATCCGCCCGGTGGCGCGCGCCGCCCACTCCGTGTGGGTGCGCAGCGCTTCTTCGGGGGTGATCGCCTCGTCGGGCCCGAGCAGAGCGCCGCTGTCGGTGCGACGGTCGACGGCCGCCTGCATGCCCCGGCGCAGGTCGTTGTCGGCGACGGGCAGGTCGGAGGATCCGGCGAGCACGATCCCGGCATCGATCACCGAGCGCCCGCGGTAGAGCCAGGGCTCGCGGTCCGGGCCGACGCGGTGGGCCATCTGGTCGCCGATCGGACCGATGAATCCGGCCTGCGGCGTGACCGCGACGGCGAGGCGCCCGGCGCGCTCGACCTGGTCGGGCCGGGCGATGCCGAAGTGCTCGATGCGGCAGGGCACGCCGAGACGGCCGTAGCGCTCCTGCGCCTCTTCGATGAGGTCGAGAGCGAGGTCGATCGCGGCGTCGCCGATGGCGTGCAGCGCGAGCGGCCAGCCCGCCCGATAGGCCCCGAGCGCCCGCTCGCGGTAGACCGCAGGCTCGTCGAGCAGGTAGCCGGTGTTGTGATCGTGGCCGCAGTAGTCCTCCGTGACCGCGGCCGTCGCACCGAGCAGCGATCCGTCGAGGAACACCTTCACATGGCCGAAGCGCACGGCGTCGTCGCCGAAGCCGAAGCGGATCCCGAGGTCGAGGCCCGCACCGGATCCCTCGCGCTGGAAGTCGGCGGCGTGCCCCGCGAGAGGCCGCAGCGCGTCGATCGCGGGCATGAGCTGCGCACGGGCGTGCAGAAGCCCGCGCTCGGCGGCCGCCTGGTAGGCGGCGACCTCGATCGGGCTGTGACCGATCCAGCCGCCGCCCACGCCGGCCTCCGAGAAGCTCGTAATGCCCTGGGCGGCGTATCGTGACGTCGCGGCGTCGAGGGCCTCGACCAGGCGCTCGGTCGAGTACGGCAGCAGCAGTGCCTGCACGAGGCCCTGAGCGGCCTCCTCGACGAGCCCGGTCGGCTGCCCGTCGCCGTCGCGCACGACGACGCCGCCGACGGGGTTCTCGAACCCCGGTTCGAGGGCGCCCACCAGAAGAAGGGTCGCCGTGTTGGTGATGGAGGCGTGCCCGGAGGTGTGCCTCAGATAGAGCGGGCGTCCGCCGGTCAGCTCGTCGAGGCGCGCGATCTCGGGGAAGCGGTCGCCGTGGTGCGCCTGGTTGAAGCCGGTGCCGTGCACCCAGGCGTCCGCGTCACCGGCGGCGTCGAGGCGGGCGACCTCGTCGGCGATGAGCCCGTAGAGTTCGTCGAGTCCGCGCGCCCGGCTGAGGTCGACGGCGGCGAGCCCGAGCCCCCACCAGGCCGTATGGCAGTGCGCGTCGATGAGCCCGGGCGTGACGCAGGCGTCGCCGAAGTCGAGCTCGCGCTCGGCTTCGAGCCCGGCGATCTCCTCATCGAAGCCGACGATCCGCTCGCCGATCACGCCGACGGCGGTGGCGCGGGGCCGGACCGGGTCCAGGGTGATGATCTCGGTCGCGCGCAGGATCAGGTCGAGTCGCATGGCTGGGGTGTCTCCGGTTTCTTCAGCTCGGGCGGTGCGTTCGGGGGGGCGTTCAGGCCGCGATCTCGGCCGAGGCGGGCGGCATGACCCGCGAGTCGATGCGGATGTGGATCAGCGCCGGGCCGCCGGCGGCGAGCGCGCGGTCGAGGGCGGCGCCGAACTGCTCGGTGCGCTCGACGAGTTCGCCGTGCCCGCCGAACGAGCGCATCCATGCGGCGAAGTCGGGGTTCGCCATGCGGGTGTCCGAGGGGCGACCCGGGTAGTGGTGCTCCTGGTGCTGCACGATGGTGCCGTAGATGCCGTTGTCGACGACGATCACGAGCGGGGAGCCGCCGTGCGCGATGGCGGTCGCGATCTCCTGCCCGTTCATGAGGAAGTCGCCGTCGCCGCAGACGGCGACGGCCCGGCGCTCGGGAAACGCGAGCGACGCCGCGACGGCCGCGGGCACGGCGAGCCCCATGGCGCCGTTGCGCGCACCGACGAGGCTCGCCGGGTCGAGGTGGCGCACGAACCGGTGCGCCCAGATCGTGGCGTTCCCGGCGCCGAAGGTGAGGATCGCGCGCCCGTCGAGCCGGGTATCGAGCTCGCCGAACGCGACGCCGAGATCGACCCCGGCGGCGACGGCCTCGGCGACTTCCCCGGGCTGCCCCGCGGCGACCGCTGCATCGGATCGGTGGGCGGCGAAGCGCTGCTGCGCCGCTGCACGGCCGCGCATCCACAGGTCGCCGCGGGGTCCACGGGCTGCGACCGGGTCGCTCGCGGCGAGCGCGACCGAGAACTCGGCCGGGGCGGCCAGGATCTGCCGGTCGATGCGCCCGGCGTGCTGCACCGCCTCGGGATCGAGCGAGACGAGCACGGTCTCGGCGTCGAAACCGAGGGCGTATCCGTCGCTCAGCACGTCGGAGCGCGCGCAGCCGACGAACACGAGCAGGTCGGCATCGGCGTAGCCCGCCGCGACCGCATCGGCGCGGCCGTATCCGAGCCATCCAGCCCAGGCGCCGCCCGTATTCGGCACCGCATCGTAGGCGCGCCAGTCGCAGAACACGGGCACGCCCGCGGCCTCCGCCCAGCCGAGCAGAGCGCGCCCCTCCCCCGCGTGCCAGCCGTCGCCGCCGGCCACGATCGCGGGCCGCTCGGCGGTCGCGATCCGAGCGACGAGCTCGGCGAGCTCGGCCGGGGACGGTTCCGGCCGCGGAGCCGCGACCGGAGCGGCCGGGGCCGCATCGGTGCGGTGCACGAGCACGTCCTCGGGCAGTCCCACCACTACGGGGCCGGGGCGCCCTGCAGCGGCGATCCGCATCGCCTCGGCGACGAGCTCGCCCGCGCGATCGGCGTCGTCGATGGTCATGACCCGCTTCGCGGCCGACCCGAACCAGCCGCTCAGATCGAACTCCTGGAACGCCTCCCGCTCGCGGTCGGCGACGGGCACGAGGCCGACGAACAGCACGAGCGGAGTCGCGTCCTGCCAGGCGGTGTGGATCGCGATCATCGCGTTCGCAGCGCCCGGGCCCCGGGTGACCATCGCGACGCCGGGGCGGCCGGTGAGCCGTCCCTCGGCGAGCGCCATGAACCCGGCGCCGCCCTCGTGCCGGCAGACCACCGTCTCGATCGACGAGTCGTGCAGGCCGTCGAGCACGTCGAGGTAGCTCTCGCCGGGCACGGCGTAGACGCGGGAGACCCCGTGGGCTTCGAGCGTCCGAACGATCAGGTGTCCTGCCGACTGCGTCATGGTGGGGTCCTTCCGGGAGGGGCGTTCTGGTGGCTTGGCCGAGCGGTGCGGATCAGTGCTTGAAGCCGGGAAGCTTCACGCTGAGCCGCGGCGCGATCGCTCCGGCCACCGCGGTGAACAGCGAGAGGAAGACGAGCATCGCGGCCGCCGGCCACCAGTGGTTCGCGGTCGCGGCGACGAAGCCGGTGGCGAGCAGGGGGATGAAGCCCGAGAGCATGCCGGCGACGTTCTGCGCCAGGCCGACGCCCGTGTAGCGGGTCTTCGCGGGGAACAGGCCGGTGAGCACGGTGCCCGACGCGGCGTACGGCAGCGACAGGGTGCAGACGGCGAGCGTCATGGCGAGCACGACGAGTACCGGGTTGCCCGAGGCGAGCAGCAGGAACGCGGGGACCGACACGACGGCCGAGGCGATTCCGCCCCACAGGATCACCCGGCTCGCGCCGTACTTGGTGCCGAGGTGCCCGCCCCACAGCAGAGCGAGGATCTCGAACGCTGCTGCGACCATGCTGCCGAGCAGCATGAGCGACGAGTCGTAATGGAGCACGTTCACGCCGTACCAGACGCAGAAGGCGGTGACGAGGTAGAAGCCGCCGACGCCGAGCAGCGCCGCTGCCATGCCGACGATGATCTGCTTCCAGCTGTCGCGGAAGGTGGTGAGCACGGGGCTCTTCACGACCTCGCCCGATTCCTCGAGCTGGCGGAACACGGGCGACTCCTCGAGCTTGCTGCGGATGTAGATGGCGATGAGCAGCAGCGGCAGCGCGACGAGGAACGGGATGCGCCAACCCCAGGCATCGAAGTTCTGCTGGGAGAACGCGAGCGTCGCGATGAAGAAGCCGCCGGACGACAGGATCGTGCCGATGGGCGAGCCGATCTGCGGGATCGCGGCGTAGCGCGCCCGCAGGTGCAGCGGCGCGTTCTCGACCACGAGCGTCATCGCGCCCGACCATTCCCCGCCCACGAAGAGCCCCTGCAGCACGCGCAGCAGCACGAGCAGGATCGGCGCGGCGATGCCGATGGCGGCGTAGGTGGGCAGCAGGCCGATGAGGCCGGTCACGAGTCCGATGCCGACGATCGTGATCATGAGCACGACGCGGCGGCCGATGCGGTCGCCCATCCGGCCGAAGATCATGCCGCCGATGGGGCGGGCCGCGAGGCCGACGCCGAAGGTCGCGAACGACGCGAGGGCCGCGGCGGTCGCGTTCTCGCTCGTGAAGTACTGCACGTTGAACACGAGCGCCGCGGCGGCGCTGAACAGGAAGAAGTCGTACCACTCGAGCGCGGTGCCGATGAGCGCGCCGAGAGCGACCTTGTTGGCCTCCGCGATGGTCAGTTCCTGGGTGGCCTGGTATTCGATGGCCGAGGTCTTGGTGGTCTCGCTCATATCTCTCTCCGTCGAGGGATCCGCGGGGCGGGATCCGGTGTGCAAGCGGGCCGGCTCGCGATCTGATCGCGGCGTCACCATCGAGCATGCCAGGGGATACGCCCAGCTTGAGCCACCTAATGCCGCCATTTTTCCTCGCAAAACAGTGCGTATGCACATATTCTGGGGGCATGGCCGCTTCAGACCCGCACCGTCTCAGCGGTACCCCGATACCGGGCGACCGCGCGCGCTGGATCGAACTGCTCGACCGGCTCGACGTCGACGCCCTGACCGACACCTTCCTCTCCCTCGTCGGCACGGTGCCCGGCTACGACCCGCCGCCCATCCCCGTCTCCGAGATGCGCCGCACCGGTCGGCTCTCGTTCATCGCCCTGGTCGAGGGCCTGCGCTCTGGCGGCTTCACCGATCCCATCCCCGTCTCGAGCGACGTCGGGGTCTCGCGCGCCCGGGCCGGGGTCCCCCTCACCGCGCTCATGACCGCGATCCGCGGCGACTTCACCGTCCTCTGGGAGGCGCTCACCAGAGTCGCCGACGCCGACGACGCCGAACTGATCGTCCGCCACACCGGGATCGTGCTCCGCACCGTCGACGAGTACGCGGGCCAGACCCAGCGCGCCTACCTGGCAGAGCAGCAGCGCATGCGCGAGGAGGCGGCCTCCGTGCGCCAAGGGCTGATCGCCGCGCTGTTCCAGGAACCGCAGCCGACCGGCGAGCGCCTCCGCGCCATCGCGCACGAGCTCGACCTCCCCGTGGAGGCCCCGCTCGTCGCGGTGGCCGCGGTCGGCGACGACATCCCGGCGCTGCGGGTGCTGGTCTCAGAGGTCGAGCGCGCGGGCGGCACGGTACGCACGCACCACCTGGGCGACACTCTCGTGGCGTTCTCCCGCCCGCAGGAGCTGCCCGGGTCCCGCGTCGAGGCGCTGGTCGCGCAGCTCGTCCGCCTGCGCGTCGGCATCGTCGAGGCCACGGCCGGGCTCGCGGAGCTGCGGCAGAGCGCTCGCACCGCGCAGGAACTCGCTCGGCTCTTCCGTCCGGACGAGCAGGGAGCGATGACCTGGTCGCGCGGCTGGGCCCGGCTCGCCGCCGGGCGGCTGCTCGACTCCGGCTCGCCGATCATGTCCGATGTGCACGCCGCGCTCGCGAGCTGCGGGAGCGCCGAACGCGCACGACTCGAGGAGGCGGTGCGCAGCTTCCTGCGCAGCGGCAGCGTCGGGGCATCGGCGGAGGAGCTGTTCTGCCACCGCAACACCCTCGCGAACCGGCTCCGCCGATTCACGGAGCTCACGGGGGTCGACCCGCAGGTGCCCGAGCAGGCCGCGCGCCTCGTGATCGGATGGGCGCAGGCCCCGGCCGGCTAGCCCGCGGCCGGCCGCGCCCCGACCCGCTCCGCGACGACCCGGCGCAGCGCGCCGAGCGCGAGCCCGATCGATTCGACGTCGATGCGCTCGTCGTGCCCGTGCACGCCGTCGCGGTAGCGCTCGTAGCTCCACTCGGGGCCGAGCAGCCCGAAGCCGTACGACGGGATCCCGAGCTCGCGGAAGTGCCGCGCATCCGATCCGCCGGCGGCCGCGATCGGCACGACGGGAGCGCCCGAGACCTCGCGGATCGCCCGTTCGAGCGCGCGGTACAGCGGCTCCTCGGTCGAGGATCCGGTCGCCGCCCAGCCGCGCAGCGGCGAGATCTCGACCCGGTCGGCGAGGTCGCCGAGCATGGTGCGCAGCAGTTCGTCGACGTCGGCGTCGCTCGTGCCGGGCAGGGTGCGGATGTCGAGGTCGATGGTGCCGACGGCCGGGATCACGTTGTGGGCGTCGCCCGCGCGCAGCACGGTCGGAGAGATCGTGACGCGCGAGACGGCGTGCGCGTACCCGGCGATGCGCCCGAGCTCGGGCAGCGCGGCGTCGAGGCGCACGGGGTCGAGCAGCCGCTCGGCGAGATCCGGATCCGCGACGCGGGCGCCGACGAAGGCCGACCAGAGCGGCCCGAGCTGGATCGCGGGCGCGACCTCCCGCAGGCGGTGCAGCACCTCGCCGATCCCGTACGCCGCGCTCGTCGCGCCGTAGGGGATCGAGGCGTGGCCGGGCACACCGCTCAGGGTGAGCCGACGGCTGGCGGAACCCTTTTCAGCGACGCCGACGGCGACGTGCGCGCCCATGCGCTGTCCGCCGGATTCCGAGAGCAGCTCGGTGACGCGCACCGCGGACGCGTGCTCGCGCAGCAGCCACTTCACGCCGTACTCGCCGCCGGCCTCCTCGTCGGCGACGGCCAGCAGCACCAGGTCGCCGCGGGGACGCTCGGGAGCGAGCGCCACCTCGCGCAGGATCACGGCGAAGGACGCCGTGAGGTAGAGCATGTCGACGGCGCCGCGGCCCCAGATCTCACCGTCGACGAGTTCGCCGCCGAAGGGATCTCGCTGCCAGCCGTCCGGGTCCGCGGGGACCACGTCGAGGTGGCCGAGCAGGCCGAGCGCGGGGGCGTCGGGGTCGGTACCGCGCACGCGCGCGATGAGCGAGGCGCGGCCGGGGGCGGACTCGAACACCTGGAGGTCGAGCGCTCCGGCGCGCACGGCGTCGTCGAGGTAGCGCTGGAGCACGCGGACGCTGCGGATCTCCTGCCCGGAGTCGGCGGCGCCGGTGTTGACGCACGCCTCGCGGATCATGGACCGGAGCAGCGCGACCGCGTCTTCGAGGCTGTTCTCCGACCGGTCCATGCGCGCTCCTTCACCGTGCTCGCGGCCGGATCCCGGTCGCCGCACCAGCCTATCGCCGCGCCGGGCTCAGCGATCGGCCTCCGCGTGCTCGATCCCCTGGCGCTCCACGGAGTCGAGCAGGGCGGCGATGCCGGCGCGGTAGACGTCCATGCCGCTCAGCGCGAAGAGCGCGTCGCGGTTGGCGTCGAGGAGCGGGTAGTCGGGCAGGTGCGCGGAGCCGAAGGAGGTGATCCAGGGCTCGGATCCGGCCTCCTCTTCACCGCCGCGCATGACCTCGTGCGCCATGGCTGCGCTGAACGAGAGAGCGAAACCCGAGACCGCGGCGTAGGCGCGCACGAGCGCGCCGCCTTCGAGGCCGGCCTCGTGGAGGACTTCGAGCAGGAACTCGACGGCGGCCGCGTCGCCGGGGCCCGCGGGGTCGATGACGGCGCCTTCGGCGCCGAGCGCGGGGTAGGTGAGGTAGAGCTCGGCGGTGGCGAGCAGGTGCGCCTCGAGGCGCGCGCGCCACCCGCCGGGGACCGCCTGCCCGGCCTCGACGGAGAGTCGGTTGAGTCGGTCGAGGGCGGCTTGGGTCATGGCCTCGCGGTTGCGGAAGTGCCGGTACATGGCGGTGGCGTCGACGCCGAGCTCCTCGCCGATGCGCTTGAAGGTGAGCCGCTCGTGCGGTTCGCGGCGCGCGAGTTCGAGCAGCGCGTCGACGATGCGCTCGGGGTCCAGGCGCACGCGCCGCGATCCCGAACCGCGGGCGCCTGCTTCGCCGGCTTCGCTCGCCATCTGATCCCTCTCGTTCGCGGGGCGCACGTCGTCTTCGCGCGTCGCTCCCGGGTATCGATTCAATCACGACAGCGTCACACGCCGTCAATTCCGATGTCAATGACATTGACACGACCGGTGACACCTGCGTATGGTGCTGCTGAATCGACGACGATCAGCCCGGAGGACGCCATGCCCGAAACCGCAGCCAGCACCGACCAGCCGCAGAACGGACCGGGCTCCCCGCACGCCGAACTCGTGCTCGAGAACGGCTGGGTCTACACCGGCACCGATGCCGCGCCGCAGCGCGGCGGCATCGCGATCGCGGGCGGCCGGATCCTCGCGACCGACCCCGATGAGGTCGCCCGACTCGCCCCGCACGCCGACGAGCGCATCGACCTGGACGGCCGCCTCATCGTCCCCGGCTTCCAGGACGCCCACGTGCATCCCGTCAGCGCCGGCGTCGAACTGCTCAGCTGCGACCTCAGCGGCTGCGACACGGCCGAGCAGACCGTCGAGACGATCCGCGCCTACGCCGAGGCCCACCCCGAGCTCGAGTGGATCCTCGGCGCCGGCTGGTCGATGGACATGTTCCCCGGCGGCACCCCCACCCGCGAGCTGCTCGACTCCGCGGTGCCCGACCGGCCCGCGCTGCTCGAGAACCGCGATCACCACGGCGCCTGGGTCAACTCCCGCGCGTTCGAGCTCGCCGGTGTCGACGCAGCGACCGAGGACCCCGCCGACGGCCGCCTCGAGCGCCGCCCGGACGGCACCCCCGCCGGCACCGTCCACGAGGGCGCGATGAACCTCTTCGATCACGTGCGCCCTCGGCCGACCGAGGACGCCGCCTACGCTGGCCTGCTCGCCGCCCAGGACCACCTGCTCGCGAACGGCATCACCGCTTGGCAGGACGCCGCGGTCGGAGTCTTCATGGGCAGCCTCGACACCCTGCCGATCTATCGCCGTGCGGTTCGCGAGGGCACCCTGGTGGTGCGCGTCCGCGGCGCGCAGTGGTGGGACCGCGCGAACGGCGAGGGCCAGCTCGCCGACGTGCTCGCGCGACGCGACGAGGTCGCGGCGGAGGCGGATCCCGACCGCTTCTCGATCGCGAGCGTCAAGGTCATGGTCGACGGCGTCGCCGAGAACCACACCGCCGCGATGCACGACGCGTACAAGGACCCGCACGGCCACGCCACGAGCAACCGCGGCATCTCGTTCTTCGACCCGGCCGAGATGGCCGGGTTCGTCACCGAGCTCGACGCGAACGGCGTGCAGGTCCACTTCCACGCGCTCGGCGACCGCGCCGTGACCGACGCGCTGGACGCGCTCGAGGCGGCCCGCGCGGCGAACGGCGAGACCGACAACCGCCACCACCTCGCGCACCTGCAGCTCGTGCGGCAGGCCGACCTGCCCCGCTTCGCCGAGCTCGGCGCGACCGCCAACCTGCAGGCGCTCTGGGCCTGCCATGAGGATCAGCTCGACGAGCTCACCCTGCCGTTCCTGCGCGACGACGCGGAGCGCGACCACTACCCCTTCGGCGAGCTGGCCGCTGCCGGCGCGCAGCTCGCCGCCGGCAGCGACTGGTCGGTGTCGACGCCCGACCCGATCGCGGCGATCCACATCGCGGTGAACCGACGTTCTCCCGGGGCCGAGCTGCCGCAGCTCGGCCCCGACTCGCAGAAGCTCACCCTGAAGCAGGCCCTCGACGCCTACACGCAGGGCACGGCGCGGGTGAACCACCTCGACCACGCGACCGGAACGCTCGAGCCCGGCAAGTACGCCGACTTCGCGATCCTCGACCGCAACCTGTTCGAGCTGCCCGAGGCCGAGCTGCACGCGGCGCGGATCGACGAGACCTGGATCGACGGCACGCGCCGCTTCCGCCGCGCAGCGGACGGGGCGGTCGCGTGAGGCGGCGGCTGAGCCGCGCGATCGCCGGGGCCGGCGTCGCGGCGGTCGCGCTCGCCGCGCTCACGGGATGCGGGCAGAGCGCGGTCGGCGGTCAGGCCGGCAGCTACGAACTCACCGCGCACACTCCGGCACCGAAAGGCGACATCGACTCGGTCACGTGGGCGCTCGCGACCGAGCCGTTCTCGCTCGATCCGGCCTATGCCTTCGACTACTCAGACAACACGGTGCTCGCGAACATGTGCGAATCGCTGCTGCGCTGGAACTCCGACCTCTCCGTCTCGCCCGGGCTCGCGACGAAGGTCGACCACCCGGACCCGCAGACGTGGGTCTACACGATCCGGCAGGGCGTGAAGTTCCACGACGGCAGCACCATGCAGCCGAGCGACGTCGTGTTCTCGCTCAAGCACCACCTCGACCCCGAGGTCGGATCCTTCTGGTTCGACACCTACAAGAACGTGGACTCGATCAGCCAGACGAGCACCGATCAGGTCACGGTGCACACGAAGATCCCCGATCCCTCGTTCAACAAGATGATGTCCGCCGCGCCCGGCGTGGTGTTCTCGGAGAAGGCCGCGAAGGCGGCCGGACGCGACTACGGCAACGCCTCCACGGGCGTCGACTGCACGGGCCCCTTCACGTTCAAGGAGTGGCGCTCGGGCGAATCCATCACGATGGAGCGCTTCGCCGACTACTGGGATCCGGAGTACCGGGCGAAGGCGAAGCAGTTCCAGTTCGTGATCCTCAACGATCCCAATGCGCGCGTGAACGCGCTGCGCACGGGTGAGATCGACGGCTCCTGGCAGGTGCCGACGAACGCCATCGACCTGATGCGGGCGAGCGACACCGGCAAGATGTACTTCGGCGTCAACACGACCGTGCAGAGCCTCATCGTCGGCGACATGCAGGGCCCGCTCGGCGACCTGCGGGTGCGCAAGGCGCTCGCGCTCGCGCTCGACCGGCAGGCGCTCATCAAGGCCGCGGTGCAGGGCTACGCCAAGCCCACCGACGCCCTGACCACGAAGTCGGTCTGGACCGACGCGAGCCCCGAGACGATCACGCAGGCGTTCGACGATCTGCCGAAGCTCCAGTACGACCTGGCCGAGGCGAAGCGCCTCGTCAAGGAAGCCGGCGCCGAGGGCAAGAAGATCACCTACGTGACCGCTCCGATCGATTCCTCCTTCGACGTGATCTCGCAGGCCGTCGCCTCGGCGGGCAAGGAGATCGGCCTCGACATCCGCATCGAGACCCGCACCCCGAACGCCTACACGCTGCTGTTCTCCGACCCGAACGCGATCAAGGGCGTCGACCTGTTCACCACCCAGTGGTACCTCTCGAGCACCGACCCGCTCGAGATGTACGCGGTGCTCCGTACCGGCGAGTTCTCGAACTACGGGCACTGGTCGGATCCGGCCTTCGATGCGCTCACCAACCGGGCCCTCGTCACCGACGACGGCGGCGAGCGCGCGAAGATCTCGGCGCAGGTGCAGCGGCTCGCCTCCGAGCAGCTGCCGTGGATCCCGCTGTTCGAGATCCCCACGGGCCTGTGGCTCGGCAAGAAGGTCACGGGCGTCGATCCGTCGATCTCCTACATGTACGCGCCGTGGGCGGCGAAGATCGGAAAGGCGGACTGATGTCGCAATCGCAGACCTCCGAGACGGCGACCCGCGCCGTCCGGCTCCGTGAGACGTCGAGCGGGCAGCGCGGATCCGGCACCGCCGCCCGCACGGCGAAGTTCATCGCAGGCCGCGTCGTCGGCCTCGCGGCCACGCTCTTCGCCGCCTCGCTCGTCGTCTTCTTCTCCCGCTTCGTCGTACCGGGCGACCCCGCCCGCTTCCTGCTCCGCGGCCGCAGCCCGAGCAAGGAGGCCATCGCTGAGGTGACGAAGCAGTACGGCCTCGACAAGTCGCCCGTCGAGCAGTACCTGAACTGGATCGGCGGCGTGCTGCACGGCGACTTCGGCCGCTCCCTGCAGTACCGGGACGCCGTCTCGAACGTGCTGCTCGACCGCCTGCCGGTCACGCTGCAGCTCGTCGCGCTCGCGGCCGTGTTCATCACCGTGTTCGGTCTCGCGGCGGGCATCATCGCGAGCCTGCGCCGCGGCCGCTTCACCGATCGCGCGATCCTCATCTCGTCGACCGCGCTGGGAGCGATCCCGTCGTTCGTGATCGCGATCCTGCTGATCGCGCTGTTCGCGGTGCAGCTGGGCTGGTTCCCGTCGTTCGGCAGCGGGGATCCCGGCATCGACCGCTTCGGGCACCTCGTGCTCCCCGCGCTCGCGCTGGGTCTCGCGTTCGTCGCACTCATCGCCCGCGTCACCCGCTCCTCGATGAACGAGCAGTTCGTGCGCGAGCACGTCGAGGTGGCGACGAGCCGGGGCCTCACGAAGCCCTCGGTGGTGCTGCGTCACGTGCTGCGCAACGCGATCAGCCCGATCCTGCTGGTCAGTGGCGTGCTCGTCGCCGGCCTCCTCGTGTCGAGCTCGATCGTCGAGCAGACCTTCGGCCTCTCGGGCATCGGATCGCTGCTCGTGCAGTCGGTCGACCGCCTCGACTTCCCCGTCGTGCAGGCCATCGTCATGATCGTCGTCATCGCCTTCGTGACGGTGAACACGATCGTCGACCTCCTCCAGCCGCTGATCGATCCGCGCATCGCCGCGGGAACGGAGACCCGATGAGCACCGCACCTCTCACCGGAACGCGGGCGCTCACGGTGCCCGTCAAACTGAAGCGCCGCCGCCTGCTGACCCCGGTCGGCCAGGTCTCGCTCGGCTTCGTCGCGCTCGTGGTCGTCGCGGCCGCGCTCGCCCCGCTGATCGCGCCCTACGATCCCGACCACGTCGATCTGCAGAACGTGCTCGCCGGCCCGTCGGCGGCGCACTGGTTCGGCACCGACTCCCTCGGACGCGACCTGCTCACGCGCCTGCTGTTCGGCGCGCGCACCTCGCTGATCGGACCGCTCATCGTGGTCGTCGGCTCGACCGTGCTCGGTCTCGTGCTCGGCCTCGTCGCCGCGTGGCGCGGCGGCTGGATCGACGCGGTGCTGTCGCGCGTGTTCGACTTCCTGTTCTCGTTCCCCGCGATGCTGCTCGCGATCCTCGCGGTCGCGCTGTTCGGCAAGGGCCTGTTCGCGCCGGTGCTCGCCATGACCATCGCCTACGTGCCCTACGTCGCCCGGCTCGCCCGCGGCCTCATCGTCGCCGAGCGCGCCCGCCCCTACGTGCAGGCGTACCGGGTGCTCGGGTTCCGCAGCAGCTGGATCGCGTTCACGCGCGTGCTGCCCAACGTGGTGCCGACCGTCGGCGCCCAGTCCACCCTCAACTTCGGCTACGTGCTCGCCGATCTCGCCGCGCTGTCGTTCATCGGCCTCGGCGTGCAGGCGCCCACCGCCGACTGGGGCTCCATGATCAACGAGAGCCGCGGCGCGCTCATGAGCGGCGACCTGCTGCCCACGTTCGTCCCGGCGCTCGTGGTGGTGCTCGTGGTCGTCGCGATCAACGTGATCGGCGAAGAACTGTCCGACCGCATCGGAGGCAACTTCTCATGACCGAACTGCTGCAGATCGACGATCTGACCCTGCGCGTCCCCGGTCGCGGGCCGCTGCTGCACGGCGTCTCGCTCTCCGTCGGCGCCGGCGAGGCCGTCGCCCTCGTGGGCGAGTCCGGATCGGGCAAATCGCTCACCACCCGGGCCGCGCTCGGCCTGTTCCCCGAACGCGCGAGCCTCACCGGTTCGGTGCGGGTCGACGGCGTCGACACCGTCACGGCCGATGCGGCGGCGCTCCGTCGGATCCGACGCGTCAAGGCGTCGATGATCTTCCAGGATCCCCGATCCGGCATCAACCCCGTGCGCACCGTCGGCGACTTCCTCACCGAGACCCTCGTGCGCTGGCACGGCCTCTCGAAGGCCGACGCCGCCGCGCGAGCGGTCACCCAGCTGGAGCAGGTCGGGCTCCCTCGGGCGGCCGCGCTGCTCGACCAGTACCCGCACCAGCTCTCCGGCGGCATGCTGCAGCGCGTCATGATCGCCGCCGCGCTGCTCGACGAACCCGAGCTGCTGCTCTGCGACGAGCCCACCACGGCCCTCGACGTGACCACGCAGGCCGGCATCGTCGAACTGCTGCGCGAGCAGCAGCAGGCGCGCGGCATGGGCATGCTGTTCATCACGCACGACCTCGGGCTCGCGGCCTCCCTCTGCGAGCGCGTCGTGGTGCTGCGCGGCGGGCTCGTGGTCGAGGAGGGATCGACCGCCGACGTGTTCCGGGAGCCGCGCGAGACCTACACGCGCGAACTGCTCGCGGCCACGCCCCGCATCGACCTCGACCGCTTCGGCGACGCGGTCGGCGCAGCGGGCGGGGCGGGATCCTCGGCTTCCTCGGACGCCCCGGGCATCCCGGGTCCCGGCGGCCCCGTCCCCGAGATCGTCGCCGACGGCATCGTCAAGCGCTACCGGATCCCCGGCCGCGACGACGTCGTCGCTCTCGACGGCGTGAGCTTCTCGCTCGAGCGCGGCGGATCCCTCGGCATCGTCGGCGAGTCCGGTTCGGGCAAATCGACGCTGGCCCGGATCCTCGTCGGCCTCGAAGAAGCCACCGAGGGCGAGCTCACCATCGACGGCGTCGCCCGCCCGAAGCGGCCGCTCAACGCCGCCGAGCGCCGCCGCTTCGCCGCAACCACGCAGATGGTGTTCCAGGATCCCTACCTGTCGCTCGACCCCCGCATCGCGGTCGGCCGCGCCGTCTCCGATGTGATCCGCCTGCACCGCGGCCAGAACCGCGCCGACGCCGAACGCACGGCGACCGAACTGCTCGGCCGCGTCGGGATCCTCCCCGAGCACCTCGCCTCCCGCCCCAAGGGGCTCTCCGGCGGACAGCGGCAGCGCGTCGCGCTCGCGAAGGCGCTCGCAGCGGAGCCCTCGATGCTCGTGCTCGACGAGGCGACGAGCGCGCTCGACGTGTCGGTGCAGGCGCAGGTGCTGACCCTGGTCGAGGAGGTGCGCGACCAGTTCGGTCTCACGATCGTGTTCGTCTCGCACGACCTCGCGGTCGTGTCGCGCATCTGCGAGCACGCCCTCGTGATGCAGCGCGGCGTCGCCGTCGAGCAGGGCCGCACGGCCCGGATCCTCGGCGCCCCGCAGGATCCCTACACGGTGCAGCTGCTCGAATCGCGGCCGCAGCCGCTCTGGGAGCGGGAGCGGGCGGCGTAGGAGTCGCCGAGGGACGCGGTCCGAGGGGCGCGATCCGGACGTCGTGAGCGACGCCGGGTTGCGCCCCTCGTGCGCTCGGGGCTACTCTGTCGGCGTAGCGCTTCGTTCGGCGAGGCTCCTGCGTGAACACAGTCCGCTCATCCCACGACGTCGAGAGACGCCCAGGCTGAGGACAGGCCTTCCCGGCTTAAGGGTCGGCCCCAAGCGGATTCCGAACTCTTCGGATACGTCACGCAGTGCCAAAGCTCTGACGTGGGGGTGTTTGCTCGGAACTATCGGTTCCGGCCCGCTCGATCTGTCGAGCGCTGCCGAACCGAGGAGGTGACCCGTGAGCGACGGCCATAGTCGATCTGCCGACCCGCACGGCGCCGCCCCCGAGCGCTTCCCCGGATCCCGCCCCGCCGCACAGGCCTAGGCGCGGTTCCCCTCCGGCGCCGGAACTCCTCCCGAGTCCGGCCCCCGCCGTGCGGATCGAGCGAGACGACCTCGTTCCCCTCTCGTTCCGACGCTGCCCCCGGGCATGCCGCGCTTCGGCGTGCCCGCGATGAGCCGCGTCCGCGTGCAAAGGACCGCACATCATGACCTTCCGCATCGATCCGACTCCCACGGATCAGACCCCCATCATCAGCCCCGGCCAGGAGGCCGGCACCACCCGCACCGACGTGCGCCCCGCGGCCCCGGCCCGGCCCGGGAAGCCCCGCCGCACCGCGCGTCGCGGCCGCGCCGCCGACGCCCAGGTCGACACCCGCCTGCTCGCGCAGGCCATGACCGCGACGCCGAAGGCCGCGCTGCGGCTCGTCGACGCCGACCGCCACGGGCTCACGCCCGACGAGGTCGCCGAACGGCTCGACCGCTTCGGCCCGAACGAGGTGCGGCACTCGCGGCGCCTGCCGCCGATCCTGCAGTACCTCAAGACCCTCACCAACCCCTTCATCCTGATCCTCATCGGGCTCGCCTCGATCATGTTCGTCACGGACGTCGTGCTCGCCGACCCGACGGAGGGCCCCGACTTCACGGGCGTGGTGACGATCGGCATCATGGTGCTCGTCAGCTCGGGCCTGCGCTTCTGGCAGGAGTACCGCTCGGGCCGCTCCGCCGACAAGCTCGCCGCGCTCGTCAGCACCACGGCCGCCGTCACCCGGCTCGTGGGCGGTGTTCCCGTCACGGGCGAGCGCCCCATCGAGCAGATCGTGCCCGGCGACATCGTCGAGCTCGCGGCCGGCGACATGCTGCCCGCCGACGTGCGGCTGATCCGCACGAAGGACCTGCAGGTGAACCAGGCGATGCTCACGGGCGAAGCGCTGCCCGTCGAGAAGCGCGCGGAGGCGGCTCCTGATCCGAGCGATCCCCTGCAGGCCGAGAACCTCGGCTTCATGGGCACCTCGGTCGTGTCGGGATCCGGCACCGCGCTCGTGCTGCAGACCGGCGACCGCACCGCGTTCGGCGGCCTCGCGGCCTCGATCCAGGGCGCGCGTCCGCAGACCGCCTTCGACCGCGGCATCTCGAAGGTCACCTGGACCCTGATCCGCTTCATGGCGGTCGTGGTGCCCGCCGTGTTCATCATCAACGGGCTCACGAAGGACTGGGGCAGCGCGTTCCTGTTCGCCGTCGTCACGGCGGTAGGTCTCACCCCCGAGATGCTGCCGCTGGTCGTCACCGCCAACCTCGCGAAGGGCGCGCAGCTCATGGCGAAGCACCGCGTCATCGTGAAGCGGCTCCCCGCGATCCAGGATCTCGGCGCGATGGACGTACTCGCGACCGACAAGACGGGCACGCTCACCGAGGATCGGATCGTGCTCGAGCGGCACCTCGACACCGCCGGGCGCTCGAGCGACCGCACGCTCGGCTGGGCGACGGTGAACGCGCACTTCCAGACGGGCCTGCGCAATCTGCTCGACGAGGCGATCCTGCGCGCCGCCGGCGACGACCTCGACCGCTCGGTCGGCCGGTTCCAGCTGATCGACGAGATGCCGTTCGACTTCGCCCGCCGACGCATGTCGGTGGTCGTGGCCGACCGGGACCTGCACACCGTGGTCACGAAGGGCGCGGTCGAGGAGATCCTGCGGATCGCCGAGTGGGAGCTCGTGCAGGGCGAGCGGCGCCCGCTGAGCGATGAGCGGCGCGCCGAGATCGACGCGCTCGTCGCCGAGCAGAACGCGCTCGGCATGCGCGTGCTCGGCGTCGCGATCCGCGAGGTGCCCGTCACCGAGGCGCAGGGCGACATCTTCGAGTACGCCGTGACGGACGAGCGCGAGATGACGCTCGTGGGGCTCCTCACGTTCCTCGATCCGCCGAAGAGCTCGGCGAAGCCCGCGCTGCGCAGCCTCGCCGCGCACGGCATCGACGTCAAGGTGATCACGGGCGACAACCCGCTGGTCGCCGCGACCGTGTGCCGCGAGGTCGGCATCGACGCGACGCACGTCGTGCTCGGCGAGGAGACCGAGGACCTCACACTCGAGGAGCTCGGCGAGCTGGCCGAGCGCACCCACGTGTTCGCGAAGGCGAACCCGGCGCAGAAGGCGCGCATCATCGAGGCCATGCGCGAGCACGGCCACACGGTCGGCTACCTGGGCGACGGCATCAACGACGCCCCGGCGCTGCGCACCGCCGACGTCGGCATCTCGGTCGACACCGCGGTGGACATCGCGAAGGAGTCGGCCGACATCATCCTGCTCGAGAAGGACCTCACGGTGCTCGAGGACGGGGTGATCGAGGGCCGCCGCACCTTCGTGAACACGATGAAGTACCTCAAGATGACCGCGTCGTCGAACTTCGGCAACGTGTTCTCGGTGCTCGTCGCGAGCGCGATGCTGCCGTTCCTGCCAATGATCCCGATCGTCGCGCTGATCCAGAACCTCGCCTACGACCTGTCGATGCTCACGCTCGCGTGGGATCGCGTCGACCGCGAGCAGGTGCGCAAGCCCCGCGTGTGGGAGGCCGACAGCCTCGCGAAGTTCATGATCCGCATCGGACCGCTGTCGTCGATCTTCGACCTCACGACCTACGCGCTCATGTGGTTCGTCTTCGCGGCGAACAGCCCCGCGCACGCCGCGCTGTTCCAGTCCGGCTGGTTCATCGAGTCGATCATCTCGCAGACCCTGATCGTGCACCTGCTGCGCACCCGGCGGCTGCCGTTCGCCGGGCTCTTCGGACGACGCACCGGCGGTGCTCCCGGCTCGCGCCCCGGCACCGCGCTGCTCATCGCGACGTTCGCCGTCTGCGTGTTCGGGCTCGTGCTGCCCTTCACCGGGTTCGGGGCGACGCTCGGGCTCGTGCCGCTGCCCTGGACCTACTTCCCCTGGCTCGTCGGCACCCTCGTCGCCTACTGCCTCGTGGTGGAGTTCGCGAAGCGCCGCTTCGTGCGCCGCTTCGGCGTCTGGATCTGAGCGGAGCCGCGCATGGATCCCGTCGATCTCGCACTGCGGATCTCGGTGGGCCTCGGCCTCGGTGCGGCGATCGGGCTGGAACGCCAGCTCCGATCCCGCACCGCGGGCGTGCGCACCAACGCGCTCGTCAGCCTCGGGGCCGCGCTCTTCGTGATCATGGGGGCGTTCAGCTTCGACGGGGCCGGGGCCGACCCCACGCGGGTGGCCGCCCAGATCGTCTCCGGCATCGGCTTCCTCGGTGCCGGCGTGATCATGAAGCAGGGTGCCTCCGTGTCGGGGCTGAACACCGCAGCCACGCTCTGGGCGTCGGCCGCGGTGGGCGCCCTCGCCGGCGGCGGGCTCCTGCTCGTCGCCGTCGGCGGCACCGCCGCGATCATGCTCTCGAACACGCTGCTGCGCCCGCTCGGCCGCCTGCTCGACCGCCGCGGCGAGCGCGCCCTCGAATCGGTCGCG
The DNA here is from genome assembly GCF_000980875.1 of Leucobacter sp. Ag1. Classification (GTDB taxonomy): domain Bacteria; phylum Actinomycetota; class Actinomycetes; order Actinomycetales; family Microbacteriaceae; genus Leucobacter; species Leucobacter iarius. The sequence continues at coordinate 24,983 of NZ_LAYO01000075.1, forward strand.
ACGGAGTACGTGTTCGTCGTGCGCTCGGTCGCCGCGGCCGAGGTGTCGGTGCGCTCCGCGGTGGTGCGGGCGCTGCAGCGGCCCGAGTTCACCGTGCACTCGCTCGAAGCCAGCGACCTGAGCGACGGGCAGGTGGAGCTCACCGCGCGCATGACCGCGCTGGAGCGCAACGACGGCTTCCTCGAGGAGGCCATCGCCGACGTCGTCCCGATCGCCGAGGTCACCTCGGTGCGGTGGCACGCGACCGAGCTGCGCGGGGAGGACTGATCCCGACCGTTCCGCGGCCCGCGAACTGCGGGCCGCGGTTCAGGCTCCGCCGCTAGGCTCGGCAGCAGAACGAGCAGGGAGGCCCGCTATGACCTGGGAAGTGGTACCGGAGAGCACGGGACCGCGCGCCGAGACGCGTCGATTCCCCTGGTGGATCCTGCTCGTCGTGGGCATCCTCGTGACCGCGGCCGGCGTCGGCCTGCTGTTCTGGCCGTTCATCGCGGCCAGCTGGTTCCTCGTGGTCGTGCTCGGCTCGGCGCTCATCGCGAACGGCCTCGCGATCCTCGTGCGGCGCCCTTCGGGCGGCGCCGTCGCGGCGGGGATCGTGCTCGTCGCGGGCGGCGTGCTCGCGATGGTCTTCTCCGACTTCACGGTGACGGCCCTCGTCACCTTCGTCGGCGTCTCGGTGCTGTTCGTCGGCGCGTTCTGGCTGATCCTCGCGATCCGGGCCGGCGGCCGCAGCGGGCTCGTGCTCATGCCGGCCATCCTCGCGATCCTCGCCGGAGTCGTCACGCTCGTCTGGCCCGATTTCGCACTGAAGTTCGTCGCCGTGATCGCCGGCATCTTCACCCTGTTCATCGGAATCTCGCTGATCCTCTCGGCGACCGCGCTGCGCAGGCTGCTCGCCACCGGCACCCGCTGACCGCTCCGATCCACCTGATCGGCCCGATCCACCTGATCCGCCCGCTCCCCGCCCGCAGCGAAGGATGTCGACGATGACCGACCCGCTCACCGATTTCACCGGCCTCCCCGAGGGGCTGCCCGTGCCCGAGGACGACGGCGCCGCGGCGCACCTCGTGGGCGCGGCCCTGCCGCCGCTCGCCCTCCACACGAGCTCGTGCGAGACGGTCGCGCTGCAGGATCTCGGCCCCGGCCGCACGGTGATCTACCTGTACCCGATGACCGGTCGCCCCGGCGTCGCGCTGCCCGACGGCTGGGACGAGATCCCCGGCGCGCGCGGCTGCTCGACCGAGGCGTGCGACTTCCGCGACCATCACGCCGAGCTCGTCGAGGCGGGCGCGGCTCGGGTGTTCGGGCTGTCGAGCCAGGATCCCGGCTACCAGCGGGAGGCCGCCGAGCGGCTGCGCCTGCCGTTCCCCATGCTCTCCGATCCCGAGTTCGACCTCGGCGAGGCGCTCGATCTGCCGACGTTCGCAGCGCCGCCGCACCCGCGCCTCTACTCGCGGCTCACGCTCATCGTGCGCGATGGACGCATCGAGCACGTCTTCTATCCCGTGTTCCCGCCGAACGAGCACGCGCAGCAGGTGCTGGGCTGGCTGCGGGAGCACCCGCTGGCGTAGGTGCGGGGAGGCCGGGCGCATCGAGCGCATCGTGCGCAACCGGCGCATCGAGAGGACCGGATTCCACCTCCGGGGAGCCCCACCCGGTGGAATCGGGTCCTCTCGATGCCGGATCCCGGGGGTCCCGGGGGCCCTGGGATCAGCCCGCGAGGAGCCCGATCGCGAGGACGACGACCGCGAGCAGCGGGATCGTGCCTTGCTTGATCGCGGCCGCGCGCTTCCCGGGCGACGACACGAACAGCACGAGCGCTGCGGCGAGCATCGATCCGACGCCAGCGAACACCAGCGCGTGGCCGACCGCGCCCACCGGGGCGACGAGCACGATGCCGATGGCCGTGACGACCGCGAGGAACAGGTTGTAGAAGCCCTGGTTGAAGGCGAGCTCCTTCGTCGCCTCGGCTTCCTCGGGCGTCGTGCCGAAGGTCTTCAGCGCTGCCGGCTTCGTCCAGAGCACCGATTCGAGCGCGAAGATGTAGACGTGCAGCAGCGCCGCGACGGCAGCGAGCACGAGTCCGACGATCACCAGCATGAGGCCTCCTCGACGTCCGCACCCGGGTCCGGGTCCGGTCCTGCAGCGAGACTACTCCCGCCGCGGCCGACGATCAGTCGTCGAGGCCGCGCCGCAGGAACTCGATGCCGAGCTCGCGGAACTGGCGCGCTCCGGGAGCGTTGAAGTGGTGGCGCTTGTCGATCTCGGCGAAGGTGCCGTTCGGCAGCCGCGCGGCGAGCTGCTTCGAGTCCTCGAAGATCGCGTCGAGGGTGCCCGTCGCGACGAGCACGGGCTGGATCGGGGCGTTGCCGAGGTCGAGCTCCTCCTCGCCGAAGCGCATGCCGCCGGCGAGGGCGATGAGCGCCGGGAGGCTGTTCTCGGGCACCCGCTCCGCGAGCCGCACGTAGTTCTGCGTCGCCTGGTCGGTGACCGGGGTGCCGAACGCGATGTAGGTGCGGGCCTGGTCGAGGTCCAGACGGCCGAGCGGGCGACCGTCGGGTATCCCGCCGAGCACGGCCCGTTCGATGCGATGCTCGAGGTCGGCGCAGACGTGCCACCCCACCCGCGCGCCGAGCGAGTACCCGAGGTACAGCACCGGGTCGACCATGTAGGTGTCGAGCACCGTCTCGATGTCGCTGACGAGCAGCGGCATCGTGTAGTCGCGCGGATCGGTCGGCTTCTCGCTGCGGCCGTGCCCGCGCTGGTCGACGCCGAGCACCCGGAACCCGGCCTGCAGCAGGCTCCCCACCCAGCCGGTGTCGACCCACGTGTCCTTGCAGCTCGACGCGAAACCGTGCACCGCGATCACGGTCGGCGCCTCATCGTCGCCCCAGACATAGGTCGCGATGCGGTAGCCCTCCTGCGACATCACGTACAGGGGTTCGGGCACCTCAGGGAACTGCAGATTGGGCATCCGTCTATTCTGCCGCGCCGAGCGGCTCGCGCACATCCTCGTGGATGTGCGCGATGGTGAGCGCGCCGTCCGCGCCGCGGGTGAGCACCGCCGTGTTGCGCGAGCGCTCGGGCGAGACCGGGCGACCGTCCGCGTCCTCCGCGTCGACGCGCAGCCACCACGTCGCGACGATCGTGCCCCCGACCGGGCGGGCCTCGATCGACTCGACGACGAGCGCCGTCTCGGTGACCGGGTTCGCGGCCGGCGCAGCGGGAACGGCCGAATCGGCCGGCGCGTCCGAGCCGGATCCGCGTCGGGCGCGCAGCGCCTGCAGCTCGTCCATGCCGTGCACGAGCGCGTCCTCCGACGAGTCGAACATGGTCAGCGCGGGCGACAGCAGCGCGTCGATCGCGGACGTGTCGCGGCGCAGATACCCCGCGTACATCGTCTCGACGAGCGCCAGCACTTCGGCGGCGGAATCGGTCAGGGGCTCCATCGGCACTGCGGGTCCTCACGTCGGGTGTTCGGCCGCCGAGCAGCGCGCGGCCCCGATCCATCGTAGTGAGCGCCGGCCGAGCGACCGACGCGGGGCGGGGGTTCCGCTCTGCGACGCACCCTGTTAGAGTCCCCGTCGTGGGCACTCTGATTCGCTAGATCTGGACGCTGCGTCGAGCCCTGCTCCGCAGCGGGTCCTGAGCGCGCGCCGTTCCCCGGCGCCCGAGGTCCGGATCCGATCCCGCATCTGCGATGCGCTTCCCCGCGCGACCCGTCCGTCGCGCGCAGAGGAGTCCCCATGTTCCCGTCCCCCGTTCATTCCCCGTCCCCGGCCCGATCCACCAGCCCCGCTGGCCGCACCGACCCCGCCGGCGCACGCGCCGCGCGCAGCCACCGGGTCTGCGAGCTCCGATCCGCGACGGTCCGCTTCGCGGATCGGGTCGTGCTCGACCGGGTCGATCTCGTCGTCGGCCCGACCGCCAGGATCGCCCTGGTCGGCGACAACGGCGCCGGCAAGTCCACCCTGCTCGGGCTGCTCTCGGGCGCTGTCCTCCCGGTCGCCGGCGAGGCCCGAGTCGTCCTCCCCGGTGGCGTCGCGCACGCCGCGCAGGATCCCCGCTTCCCCGCCGGGTCCACGGTCGCGCAGGCGATCGATCTGCTGCTCGCCGACCTGCGGGCGGTCGAGGCCGAGATCCAGCACGTGTCGGATCGCCTCGCGGCGGTCGGCCCGGACACGCAGTCTGCGCTGCTCGACCGGCTCGGCGAACTGATCGATCGCTTCGAGGCCCGTGATGGCCACGACGTCGATCTGCGGGTCGACGCCGGGCTCCAGCAGCTCGGCCTCGGGCGGCTCGACCGCAGCAGGCCGGTCGCGTCGCTCTCGGGCGGCGAACGCGCGCGCCTCGCCCTCGCGGCGGCGCTCGCCTCGCGGGCCGAGCTGCTGCTGCTCGACGAGCCCACGAACGACCTCGACGACCAGGCGCTCGCCTGGCTCGAAGGCCGGCTCGCCGCGCACCGCGGTGCGATGGTGGTCGCGACCCACGACCGAACGTTCCTGGATCGCTTCGCCGAGGACATCATCCAGGTCCGCAGCGGTGGCCTGAGCCGCTCCGGCAACGGCTACGCCGGGTACCTCGCAGCGCGCGCCACCGAGCGTCGCCGCCAGGCCGAGCGGCACGAGGAGTGGCGATCGGAGCTCGCCCGCAGCGAGGCGCTCGTCGCCGCGAACGCCTCACGCCTCGCGGCGATCCCGCGCAAGCTCGAGCTCGACGGGTTCGGCCACGGCGCCTTCCGGGCGCGGAGCCGCGACCACGGCGCCATGGGTCGGATCCGCATGGCCAAGGAGCGCGTCGCCCGACTGCGCGCCGAACCCGTCGCGCCGCCGCCCGAGCCGCTGCGCTTCGATCCAGGCTTCGCGCGGACCGCGGAGGAGCGCGCAGAGGATCCGACGAGCGACCCCCGTCTCGGCGCGGAGGAGCTGCTGACGCTGGGCGGGATCCGGCGCACGACCGGTGCCGCCCTGCGGGTGGACGACTGGGCGATCCGCAGGGGCGACCGCTGGCTCGTGACCGGCCCGAACGGCGCCGGGAAGACGACGCTGCTGCGCGTGCTCGCCGGGGATCTCGCACCGGATGCGGGCACGCTCGCGCGCGCCGAGGGGCTCCGCGTCGCATGGCTCCGGCAGGACGTCGCCCCGGCTCCGTCGCAGTCGGTCGTCGAATGCTTCGCCCGGGCGGTCGGGCTGCACCGGGAGGATGCCGCCGCGCGGCTCGGCGCGTTCGGGCTGCTGTCCGAGGCGGAATTCGACCGCGCGGTGCGCGAGCTCTCGGTGGGGCAGCGCCGCCGCCTCGACCTCGCGATCACGCTGGCGACCCCGAGCGAGCTGATCCTGCTCGACGAGCCGACGAACCACCTCGCCCCCGAACTCGTCGAGCAGCTCGAGGACGCGCTCGACGCCTACCCGGGCGCGGTCGTGACCGTCACCCACGACCGCCGGTGGATCGAGCGCGCGGGCGGATCCTCGCGGGTGCGAGTGTCGAGCGGTGACGCGACCGCGCTCGACGCGTAGCGGAAACGCGGAGGGCCCGGATCCGCGTGTGCGGATCCGGGCCCTCCCTGCGCTTCGGTGAGCGCGAAGCGCCTCAGCGGGTCGGGATCAGAAGTCCCAGTTCTCGTCGGGAAGCACAAGATCTTGCCGTTTCTGCGTCTCCGCAGGCCGTTCATGCCACCTGCGTGCCACTCGCACCGAACCGACTGTTGCACTCGTCGAAGCGAGGCGTGACACAGCGGACATTGTACTCGTCAAAGGCCCCTCTGCACGAGAAACAGTGAAGCAGTTAGCGGCGAGTGTTTGAACTTGAAGCGTTGGATGGAAAGGACGCGAAGACGGTCAAACACGATGGCTCCACTCAGCGCCTTGCCCGGGCCGCATCTGGTGTCAGGAACGGAAAGATCCAGCGATCCAGCGATTCAGGGCCTGTCGACACACGGGGACAGATTTGTACATCGATCACGCGGCGGAAGATTACGGACACGGACCGAGCCGAAGCCATTCGGTTATTTCACGCCGGGACGTATGTCAAGGACATCGCTAGCAGCCTGCGGGTCACGAAAGCGTCGGTCCGGAAGATCCTGTATGAGGCAGGCGTCGCGGCTCCGCCTCGGAGGATGACGGAAGCGGAAATCAAAGATGCTGCACGTCGTTACGAGAATGGTGAGTCTCTCGTTCATCTCGGAGAGCGTTTCGGGTGTAGCCCGGGAACAGTGCGGTCCAAGATTGTGCGCGCTGGAGTGGAGATGCGTCCATCGTCCGTACCGCGGTCGCTTTGATATTCATAGTCAGCAACTGCGACCCTCGCGGGTCATGTCGGGCGGTGGAGGCTTACGCCACCAGACCGTTCGCCCAGTGGGCACGGTGCGACTTCGCGATCGCACGGAGGTTCCCACGCATGACCTTGAGTTCTGTTGTGGAAGGAACATCGTCGTCATGATTGCCAGGGTTCAACACGGTTGAAAACGTGTTCCACTTTCCCTTCTCATCGTTGCTCAGCGCGAAGCCGCGAACAAGCGGCACGAGTTGCCCGAGGACGCTTGCTTCCGTCTCGACGTCCGCTACAGAACAGGGTGTGCCTGATTCGGTGCGTGCGGTGGCGATAATCTGCTTCGCAAGCCGTTCCGCGGCAGAACGGTAGCTGCCACACGCTGCTCTTCTGCCCCGAGCGGTCGGAGCGTTGAGATTGTCTTCCGCGTCGAGCATGAGCTGGCTGAACACGTCCGAAGTCTGTGTGGGCACGGTGCCTGCTTTAGGGCTTGCAAGGTTGAGCTCATAGGACATAAGTCCACGATGGTCGTGGTAACTCTTGCTCCAGTTCGCGAGCTTCCCGTCGTAAGTCGTGAGTATGACTTGGACTCCGGCGTCAAGGAGCTTCGTGAGGGTGTTCTGGACGAATGTGAGTCGGTGATCGGGGTCGCTGCCTGGGATGGGATCGTCGAGGACGATAATGGGTGAGCCCAATAGCTCGGCTCGTGCCAGGAAGATTGAAAGTCCCAGTGCGTTCAGTTGGGAATCGCTGTACACCCCGAGCGCGTCTCGTTCGACTGGGGTTGTGCCTGCTTCGGTGTGCAGGGCGGCGATGAGGTTGACGAAACGGTTGCCACTGGCTTTGGATTTCACTCCATGGAAGTCGACGAGTTCTTCTGGCCGGATCGTCAGCCACCAGGCCTTGATGGTCTCGCTCATCTCGGTGAAGCGAGCGTCCAGTAACGCTACAGAAGCTTTCTGCAGTTCTTTCTCTGCCGATCTCACCCGTGTTAGTGCTCTATCTCGTTGCGCCGCGCGGGTGAGGTCCTCACCCAGCCCGGTGACCGCGTCGAAGAGCCGCAGTAGTTGGCGCTGGTCGGTGATCTCTGCTCGTTGCGTGATCACGGGAGCGACCGCTTGCTCGAGAGCACTGATTGTGACGGCGTACGCCTGATGCTTCTGTCGGAGCGAGTGGAGCTTGCTGTCGAGGTCAGCGAAGTCAGGAGCTACTTTTGGTAGCGGTTGCCGTCGCTGGACGGCAGATCTGAGCGCAATCAGCGCTTCGCTGGCAGCCTGTGTATCTGGCGTGAGTGAGCGTATGTCAGCTGCAATGCTTCTGGCGCTCGCGTAGCTGTCACGAACAAGATCCGCGTCGAGTCCCCACGAGTCAAGTTTGGTTGCTAGAGGCGAGATCTCAGACTCGGGTGCGTCCGCAGCTTGCGGTACCCCGGTCGTGATGTAGCGGGTGACAACCGTAAGAGCATCCTGGGCACGGTCGATGGCGGCGAGCGTCTCGGCTGCGATCTGATCGAGATTCTTGGCGCTAGCCAGTTCTGCTCGCAACACTTCGATGCGGGCGGGCGTTAGAGCTTCTGGGGTGGCGCACACAGGACAGTCCACTGGCGCGGTGACGGCGGCGAACTCATCGACCTGGAGCACAGCTGCCAGGATGGGCTGGAGCCGCGCGACCTCCACGTCGACTGCCGAGAGGACCTCGGCGTACTGTCGTGTATCGGGTGCGACAAGGTCGAGGGTCGATATCGGCTGCGCGCGCAACCCAGCGATAGGAAAAACGGCTTCGCTCTTCGCGCTCACCCGCGATTCAAGGGCTACCTTGGCGTCAGCGAGTGACGCGTACGAATCGCCGGTGACGATCTCGGCTGCATCTCGCAAAGCATCGCTGATGATGGCGTCGAGATCGCTGGGTGATTCCGCTGTCCGTGCGATAGAGCTGAGCCGATTCTGAAGGTCGACAAGTTCTTCGGGAAGGGTTGCGATCTGTTGGAGCCAGTGTCCGTCCGGTTCTTGCTCCAAGCGTTTCCGGCCCTCGGCGACTCGCTCTCTGAGAAGGTCGAGATCGCTGAGCGAGAGAAGAGACTTGAAGTAGGCGACTCTTTGCTTCGGTTCGGTGGAAAGGGCGTGGCGAAGTATGTGTTGCAGGAGGACCGGCGCGCTCACGGGTGGGTCCGCCAGCGAGAGCCCGATGCTGGACAGGTCCTCCGCTTCGTCGCCATCGATCAGAACTGTGCTGTCGCACTCTGCGCCGCGGCCAAAATCGCCGGTGAGGTTTCTGCGTGCAGTGTGAAGGGAGCCATCTGCGACCCTGACGACGGCCTCAACGTAGACCTGCTCACCTCCGGTGAGGTGAGCGTTGCGGAGGCTGTCGTTGTACTCTGCTTTGGCGCCGCCGAGGAGGTCTCTGCGGCTGCTGCGGCCGGATATCAGGAACTCGATCGCTTCCGCGAGGCTGGTCTTGCCCTGGCTGTTCGCGCCGTGGACGACAGTTACGGGCGCATCGAGTTCGAAGCGCGCGATGTCTGTGCCGAATGCTCGAAATCCTCGCACTTCCAGCGATACGATCCTGGCCTGCGTCATGACGTGCGCCAGGTTTCGATGAGCATGCTGATGGCCGTATCGAGCTCGTCGACCGATGATGCTGCGCTGGCTGCCGCAACGATGGCACGAGCATCGTGTTTTGGCTCGGTAACGCCTTGGAGCATCTCAGCCAGAGGCTCAGCGTTGGGCAACAGGTCGGACATGCTGCCGATTCTACTGTTCTGTCGGCCTGTAACCATGGGGCTCAAGTCCCTGCATCACACCACGGATGGGAAGTATCCTGGATGGATACGTGAGGAGGCCGAGACATGGGTGTCGCGAAGCCAGTTATTTTGCCCAGCATGACGTTCCCGACCCGCAAAGCGGCCAAGGATTGGGTTCGGGACGAGATCAAGGATCACTACGACCTCGAAGAGGTCATCACTGATCCTCTTCATGTTGCGGTGCTCCACGATCTTCTGGACCGTGACGATGATGCGGCCGAAAAAATCGGGGCCGGCATCAAAGAGTTCTTCATTAGGCGCACGGCGTTAGGTGGAGGCCATATCCAGTATGTGCGTCGCGACGCACGCGGGATCTGGATCCGCCGTATCGATGGCTCGGAGGATGACTGGAGTTACACCAGTGCGATCAACCAAGAAGGACTCCAATCGGATGTCAAAGATGCATTACGCGCTGTGATCAACGAAGACCGTCTCTCTTTCAGAGAGCAGGCTTTCGCCCACGGCCCAGTCCAATGCGCCCGCACCTCCTCGCTGATCTTCCACTCCTTCGCGAGAAGGGGGACGACCTTGCCCGACTGGTCGACGCGCACGAGGCCCTCGTAGACGTTGGTCATGAGCGCCTGCGGGATCGTGGA
>NZ_LAYO01000069.1 GCF_000980875.1 Leucobacter sp. Ag1
TCGTAGTAGCGCAGCATGCGCGCGCTCACGCCCGACCGGCTCGCGACCTCGCTAATGCGCACCGCGGCTCCCGGAGAACGCCGTGGCCATGCGACCCGCGTCGGCGGGATCGAGGGCGAACGACGCGTCGGGGTCCTCGAGGAGGCGCGCGGTCGCGAGCGCGTGGATCCGGATGGCGGGGTCCGTGTCGCGGCTCGCGTCCCGCACGGGCACGGTCGCGGCATCGCCGAGCGCGACGAGCGCGCGGCTCAGGCTGCGCATGGTCTCGGAGTCGCCCCGACCGAACTCGGCGGCCAGCTCGCGCGCGAGTCCGGCGTGCGCGGGCTCCGGCGCGACCGCGACGGCCGCGCGCCAAGCGGTGCGGGCGATGTCGGGATCCGCGTCGTGCAGGAACTCCGTGCGGATCGCGGACCAGGTCGCGGGATCGCCGAACTTCGACAGCGTGTGCAGGGCCTGGCTGCGGGCGAGCGCGACGGGGGAGTCGAGCTCGGCGAGCACGGCGGGCAGCGCCAGCTCGCGCGGCATGCGGGTGAGCGCCCAGGTGAGCATGTCGCGCACCGAGAAATCGGGCTCGACGCCGCAGCGGGCGACGAGGGGTGCGACGAACTCCGGCTCGGGCGTCGTGCCCGCCGTGAGCGCGGCCTGCAGGCGCGCGGAGGGATCGCTCGCGCGCAGCGCGAGCGCCAACCGGTCGGCGCGGAGCCTGGTCTTCGGGATCTGGGTGTTCATGGGATCTCCTTCCACGAGTAGTCCACACCTTGACACCGTGTCAAGGTCAAGCGTGCGGAGCAGGAAGCCGCGAACGGTACGCTCGGAGCGTGATCCTCGCCAAGATCCTCCTCGTCGTCTCGCTGCTCACCGCGGCCGCCCTCGGCATCTTCATGCGCGTGCGCGGCTGGTGGCGTCGTCGCACGGGATCGGGCGATCCCAGCTGAGGCGTTCCCCGTGCCTCATGGTCCGCCCACTACACTGCGGACATGGCATTCGATCTGGGGGCCGCGACGCTGCGCGCCCGAGCCGCTGAACAGACCTGGCGTACGGACCCCGAGCGCTATTGGACGAGCCTGTCCTCCGCGACGCGGGAGCTCCCTGCGCCCGTCTTGGCGCTGAGCGCCGAGGCGCTGTGCTGGAACGCGCACGATCTGCTGCGCCGCGCGGGCGGGCTCCCGATCCGGGTCGCCAGCAAGTCGATCCGGGTGCGGAGCGTCCTCGAGTCGGTGCTCGCGCTGCCCGGGTACCGCGGCATCCTGGCCTACACGCTGGACGAAGCGGTCTGGCTCGCCGAGAGCGGGGTCTCCGACGACGTGGTCGTCGCGTATCCCACGGCGAACCGCGCGGCGATCCGCTCGCTCGCGTCGAGCGAGCGGGCATCGGCTGCGGTGAGCGTGATGATCGACAGCGCGGAGCAGCTCGACCTGATCGATGCGGCCGTTCCGCCCGCCGAGCGCGCGGCGCCGATCCGTGTCTGCCTGGACTTCGACGCGTCCTGGCGCACCCGGGCGCTCGGACACATCGGCGTGCTGCGTTCGCCGGTGCACGAGCCGGCCGAGCTGCGCGCGCTGGCCGAACTGGTGCTGCGTCGCGACGGCTTCGCGCTCGTCGGGGTCATGTCCTACGAGGCGCAGATCGCCGGCGTCACCGACGATCCTCCCGGGCGGCCGCTGAACGGCGCCCTGATGCGGGCGGTGCAGCGTGCGAGCGGCGCGGAGCTGGTGGAACGCCGGGCGCGGGCCATCGCCGCGGTGCGCGCGGTGGCGGACCTCGAGTTCGTGAACGGGGGAGGCACCGGGTCGATCGAGCGGACCGTGTCGGAGGGCGCGGTGACCGAGGTCGCGGCGGGCAGCGGGCTCTTCGGTCCGCGCCTGTTCGACGGGTACCGGTCGTTCACCCCGGCCCCCGCCACCGCGTTCGCGCTCGACGTCGTGCGCAAGCCGAGCGCCGAGACGGCGACCCTGCTCGGGGGCGGCTGGATCGCCTCCGGCGTGGCCGGCGCCGACCGCTCGCCGACGCTGTCGTGGCCGGAGGGCCTGCGGTTCGCGCCGCGCGAGGGCGCGGGCGAGGTGCAAACCCCGCTGCTCGGCCGAGCGGCCGCGGGGCTGCAGGCCGGGGATCGGGTCTGGCTGCGCCACACCAAGTCCGGCGAGATCATGGAGCACGCGAACGCCGCAGTGCTGGTGCAGGAGGCCGCCGTCGTCGACGAGCTGCCGACCTATCGAGGAGAGGGGCGGTGCTTCCTGTGAGCGCACGCTGGCAGAACTGGGCGCGCACGGAGTCGTCGCAGCCGGCGACCGTGATCGCGCCCGAATCGATCGATCACGTGGTGCGCGCCGTCGAGCGCGCCCGCGAGACCGGGCACACCGTGAAGCCGATCGGCGCCTCGCACAGTTTCACCGCGATCGGCGCGACGGACGGGATCCGGATCGAGCTCGATCGCATGCAGGGCATGGTCTCGGCGGATCTGCCGCGCGGACGGGTGACGCTCTGGGGCGGTACCCGGCTCTGGCAGCTGCCCGACATCCTCGACCCGCTGGGGCTCGCGCTCGAGAACATGGGCGACATCGATCGGCAGACGATCACCGGGGCGACCCAGACCGGCACCCACGGCACGGGGCTCGGCTACGGCGGCCTCGCCAGCCGGGTGGTCGGCGCGACGCTCGTCACCGGGACCGGCGAGGTGCTGACCGTCAGCGAGACCGAGAACGCCGAACTGCTGCCCGCCGTCGCGCTCGGGCTCGGAGCGCTCGGCGTGCTCGTCACCGTCACGATCCAGTGCGTGCCGAACTACCTGCTGCACGCGGTCGAGGCGCCGGCGCCGTTCGAGGAGGTCCTCGAGAGCTACGAGCAGCGCTGCCGCGATTCCGACCACTTCGAGTTCTACTGGTTCCCGCACACCGAGGGGACCCGTACCAAGACCAACACCCGCATGCCGGTCGCGGCGGGCGCCGAGCCGCTCGGCACCGTCTCGCGCTTCGTCGACGAGGAGCTCGTCAACAACGCCGCCCTCGCGGGACTCGTCTCGTTCGAGCGCTGGGTCCCGGCGAGCACGCCGGCGCTCAACCGCATGATCGAGCAGGTCTCGAGCCGGCGCAGCTATCGCGACCTCTCGCACCGCGTCTTCGTGACCCGGCGCCGGGTGAAGTTCCGCGAGATGGAGTACAGCGTCCCGCTCGAGGCCGTGCCGACGGCGCTGCGCGAGCTGCGCGCGCTGATCGAGCGCCGCGACTACCGGATCTCGTTCCCGATCGAGGTGCGCGCCGCGGCTGCAGACGACCGGCTGCTGTCGACGGCGAGCGGACGCGAGTCCGGCTACATCGCGGTGCACCGCTACTTCCGCGATCCCGACCGCGAGTACTTCCGCGAAGCCGAGGCGATCCTGGCCGCGCACGAGGGGCGTCCGCACTGGGGCAAGATGCACACGCAAGACGCCGCGTCGCTGAGCGAGCGGTACCCCGGCTTCGACCGCTTCCTCGAGGCGCGCGATCGGCTCGACCCGGATCGGGTGTTCGCGAACCCGTACCTGCGCCGCGTGCTGGGAGCGTAGGCCGGACTCCTCCGCGGGAGAACGATTCCCGTTTCCCTGCCGATTGTCGGTGCGCGCCGATAGACTGGGCGGCATGAACGCAACCCTCATCGCCGTCATCGTCGTGGTCGCGCTGATCGCCATCCTCGGCATCTACGTCTGGGCCACGTACAACTCCCTCGTCACGCTCCGCGTGCGGGTCGATGAGGCGTGGAGCGACATCACGGTGCAGCTGAAGCGCCGAGCCGACCTCATCCCCGCGCTGGTCGAGACCGTCAAGGGCTACGCCGCGCACGAGAAGGGCGTGTTCGACTCGGTCACGCAGGCGCGTGCCGAGACCATCTCGGCCCAGGGCCCCGCAGAGGCGTCCCTGGCCGAGGGCCACATGCAGTCCGCGCTCAAGAGCATCTTCGCGGTCGCCGAGGCCTACCCGCAGCTGCAGGCCAGCCAGAACTTCCTCCAGCTCCAGAGCGAGCTGGTCGACACCGAGAACAAGATCCAGGCGGCTCGCCGCTTCTACAACGGCGGGGTCCGCGAGTACAACACGAAGATCCAGCTGTTCCCGAACTCGCTGTTCGCGAAGGGCATGGGGTTCACCCAGCGCGAGTTCTTCGAGGTCGAAGACGTGGCTGCGATCTCCGAGCCGCCGCGCATCCAGTTCTAGCGAGGTTCCGTGTACCGCGCGATCCGTCGCAACAAGGTCAACAGCGTTCTCATCATCCTGCTGTTCCTCGCGATCGTTGGCGGGCTCGGGTGGCTCGCTTCGTACATCTACCGCTCGCCGACCATCGTCATCTGGGTGGTCGTCATGGCGGTCGGCTACGCCGTCTTCCAGTACTTCATGGCCGGGCGTCAGGCCATCTCGATGGCGGGCGCGAGGCAGGTCACCGCAGCGGAGGAGCCGCGGCTCTACCGCATCGTCGAGAACCTCTCGATCACCACGGGCACGCCCATGCCCGAGGTCTACATCGTCGAGGACCCCGCCCCGAACGCCTTCGCGACGGGCCGGGATCCCGAGCACGCGATCGTCGCGGCCACCACGGGCCTGCTCGAGATGATGACGGACTCCGAGCTCGAGGGCGTCATGGCGCACGAGCTCGGGCACGTGCGCAACTACGACATCCGCGTCTCGATGATCGTCTACGGGCTCGTGGTCGCGGTCGGCATGATCGCCGACATGCTCATGCGCATGGCGTTCTTCGGGCGCAATAACAACAACAGCAACCCGATCATGCTGGTGCTAGGCCTCGTCGCGATGCTCGTGGCCCCGCTCGTCGCAACGCTCGTGCAGCTCGCGGTCTCTCGTCAGCGCGAGTACCTGGCCGACGCGACCGGCGCCATGACCACCCGGCATCCGGAGGCGCTGGCCAGCGCGCTGCACAAGCTGTCCGAGTACGGGCGTCCCATGCAGAAGCAGAACTCGAGCATGGCGCACCTCTGGATCGCCGACCCCCTCAAGCCCGGCCTCGCGCAGCGCCTCTTCGCCACGCACCCGCCCATCCCGGATCGCATCCGCCGCCTGCTCGACATGGGCGGCAAGTTCTAGCCGAATCAGCACGCGCGGCGACGCGGAGCCCCCGAGGGGCGTAGGGTGGAAAGACGCTCCGAGGAGGTCACCCGTTCCGTGTCAGGCATGTTCCGTTCGCTCTCGGTGCGCAACTATCGCATCTGGTTCGGCGGCGCGCTCGTCTCGAACATCGGCGCCTGGATGCAGGCCACGGCGCAGAACTGGGTGGTCCTCACCGAGCTGACGCACACCGACGCCGTCGCGGTCGGCATCACCATGGCACTGCAGTTCGGTCCGCAGATCCTGCTCGTGCCCATCAGCGGCGCGGTCGCCGACCGCTTCGACCGGCGACGCGTGCTCATGGTCACGCAGTCGCTGCTGATGCTGCTCGCGCTCGGGCTCGGTGTCCTGCTCATCACCGGGGTCGCGGAACTCTGGATGGTCTATGGCTTCGCGCTGGCGCTCGGCACGGTCAACGCCTTCGACACTCCGGCGCGGCAGTCGTTCGTCTCCGACCTCGTGGGCCCGGCCCAGCTCTCGAACGCCGTCGCGCTCAACTCGGCCTCGTTCAACTCCGCCCGCCTCATCGGACCGGCCGTCGCCGGCCTGCTGATCGCGGTCGTCGGGTCCGGCTGGGTGTTCATCATCAACGCCGTCTCGTTCCTCGCGGTGCTCGGAGCGCTCTGGGCGATCCGGCTCCCGAAGCACGTGCGGATCGGCGCGGGAGCGGGCTCCTACGGGAGCCAGCTCGCGGCGGGGTTCCGCTACGTCTGGCGTCGGCACGACCTGCTCGTGATCTTCGCGATGGTGTTCGTGATCGGCACCTTCGGCATGAACTTCCCCGTCGTCTCCTCGACCATGGCGGTGGAGTTCCACCGCGGCGCGGGGGAGTACGGCCTGCTGTCCTCGATCCTCGCCATCGGATCCCTCACCGGAGCGCTGCTCGCGGCACGTCGGCCCGCGGCGCGCCTGCGCGTCGTCGTGCTCTCGGCCGGCGGTTTCGGCGCCGCGAGCCTGATCGCCGCGCTCATGCCGAGCTTCTGGAGCTTCGCGGCGACGCTCGTGCTGCTCGGCTTCTCGACGGCGACGCTGCTCACCACCGCCAACGGCTTCGTGCAGACCACCTCCGACCCGGCGGTGCGCGGGCGGGTGCTCTCGCTCTACTTCGCGATCCTCATGGGCGGCACGCCCATCGGCGCGCCCGTCGTCGGCGCGATCGCCGACGCCTTCGGTCCGCGCTGGACCCTCGGCGTCGCGGCGATCTCGGGTGCCGTCGCGTTCGGGATCGGCGTCGGCTGGCTGCTCGTCGAGCGCCGGCTCCGCGTGCACTACGACCGGGATCACCGGTTCCGGGTGACCCACGCGGGGCGGCCCGGGCTCGGAGACGATCCCGGAGCGCAGAGCGAGACGCTGACGGCGCCCATCGAGGTGCTGCGGCGCGGCCGCGACGACAGCGGAGACGCCCCGCACGGAGTAGGCTGAGTGCTGTCGTGCGTCGGCGGCCGCCGCGCGCTCAGCATCATTCGTGGAGCCTGATACATCGTGAGTGACTTCCTGTCCAGCCAGACCCGCACCGAGACTGATTCGCTCGGCAGCCTGGAGATCCCGGCTTCGGCCTATTGGGGGGTGCACACCGCGCGAGCGCACGTGAACTTCCCGATCTCGCGCCGACCGATCTCGGTCTACCCCGACTTCGTGCGCGCGTTCGCGTGCGTGAAGCAGGCGGCGGCGCGCGCCAACCTCGAGATCGGCGCGCTCGACGAGCAGCGTGCGACCCTCATCGACCGCGCCTGCGAAGAGGTCAAGACGGGCATGCTGCTCGACCAGTTCGTGGTCGGCGTGGTGCAGGGCGGTGCCGGCACCTCGACCAACATGAACGCGAACGAGGTCATCACCAATCGGGCGCTCGAGCTCGCGGGTCACCAGAAGGGCGACTACGCCTTCATTAACCCGAACGACCACACCAACCGCTCGCAGTCGACCAACGACACCTACCCGACCGCGATCAAGATCGCGCTCGCGTTCTCGCTGCAGAGCCTGCTCGAGGAGCTCTCGCTGCTCGCCGAGTCGTTCGCCGCCAAGGGCCGCGAGTTCTCGCACATCATCAAGGTCGGCCGCACGCAGCTGCAGGACGCCGTCCCCATGACCCTCGGCCAGGAGTTCAACGCCTTCGCCGTCACCCTCCGCGAGGACATCGAGCGCCTCCGCGAGGCCGTCTCGCTGCTCGGCGAGGTGAACATGGGCGCCACCGCGATCGGCACGGGCATCAACGCGCCGCGCGGCTACAAGGAGTCGGTCATCCGGCACCTGCGCGAGATCACCGGTCTCGACCTCGTCACCGCGGGCGACCTCGTCGAGTCCACCAGCGACACCGGCGTGTTCATCACCTTCTCGGGCGCGCTCAAGCGCAGCGCGCTCAAGCTCTCCAAGATCTCCAACGACCTGCGCCTGCTCTCGTCGGGTCCGCAGGCGGGCCTCGGCGAGATCAACCTGCCGGCCCGCCAGGCCGGTTCCTCGATCATGCCGGGCAAGGTCAACCCCGTGATCCCCGAGGCCGTCTCGCAGGTGGCGTACTCGGTCGCCGGCGCCGACGTCACCGTCTCGATGGCGGTCGAGGCCGGCCAGCTGCAGCTGAACGCCTTCGAACCGATCATCGCGCACTCGCTGTTCCAGTCGATCACCTGGCTCGAGCGTGCCTGCCAGACCCTGCGCGTCAACTGCGTCGACGGCATCACCGCGAACGAGGAGCGTCTGGCCGACACCGTCGCCCGCTCGGTGACCGTCATCACCGCGCTCGCTCCCGTCATCGGCTACGCCGAGGCCGCGAAGCTCGCGAAGCAGGCGCTCGCCACCAACGAGAAGGTCTCCGACCTCGTCATCACGGCCGGCCTGCTCGATCAGGCGCAGCTCGACGAGATCCTGCAGCCGGCGAAGCTCGCCGGCCTGGCTCCCGACACCGGGGTCATCGACATCCCCAAGCAGGTCCTGCCGGACGCCGCGGGCGAGGCTCCCGAGGCCGCCAAGGCGCCCGCGAAGGGCAGCGACTGACCCCCGGGTCCGCCTGAACGGACGGGGCGGGCGGTGGATCCAGGGATCCGCCGCCCGCCCCGTTCGCGTTTCCGACGCGAACGCCGCGAGTGCGGCGAAACGCGATCACCGCGATCACGGCGAAACGCGATCACCGCGAAACGCGAACGGCCGCCCGCGCTGAGACGCGGGCGGCCGTTCGCTGTAAATCGCGGACTACTCGGGCAGGATGCAGTGCGAGGTGAGCGCGCCGATGCCCTCGATGGTCACGGTCACGTCGGTGCCGGGCCGCAGGTACAGCGGGGGCTTGCGCGAGCGGCCGGCGCCGCCGGGGGAGCCGGTCGAGATGAGCGTGCCGGGCAGCAGGGTCAGTTCCTGCGACAGCGTCGAGATGAGCTGAGCGACGGTGCGGATCATGAAGCCCGTGGTCGAGTCCTGCACGCGCAGGCCGTCGACGTCGGTGGTGATGTGCAGCGCCTGCGGGTCGGGGATCTCGTCGGCGGTGACGACGACGGGACCGACGGGGGTGAAGCCGTCGAACGACTTGCAGCGGGACCACTGGGGCTCGCGGAACTGGATGTCGCGGGCCGTGATGTCGTTGATAACGGTGTAGCCGAACACCGAGTCGAGCGCCTCCTCGACGGACGCGTTCTTGGTGGTCTTGCCGATGATCACACCGAGCTCGCCCTCGTAGTCGACCTCGTCGCTGATGGCGGGGGGCAGCGGAACCTGCCCCTCGTGCGCGCCCAGCGAGTTCGGGAACAGCGAGAACAGCACGGGACCCGAGTCGTTGTCGAGGCTCAGCTCGCTCGCGTGCTCGTCGTAGTTGAGTCCGACGGCCAGCACGATGGGGGGTGCGATGACGGCGGGCGCGTAGCTCGCGGAGTCGATCGCGTAGCCCGCATCGGCGCTCAGCGCCTCGGCGGCGGCGCGCATCCGGTCCAGCGCCTCGGGCCCCTCCGCGATGAGATCGCCGAGGGTCGCGGCGCTGCTGCCGAGCTCGCGCACCGGAACCCCGCGGTCCTCGCGTACGAGCACCAGCTCGGGGTCGGAACCGGCGGGGGACTCAGCGGGGATGAGATGTGCGAACTTCACCCCTCCAGGCTAGGGCATAGCGGCCCGATCCATGTCTCCGCGCGCACGACTCGGGCATTCGATGGTGGGTATCCTCGCGCGTCGGGCCCCCGGTTTCGTCGGCACCCCTCAGTTGCACGGATCCGGGAGGCGAGACCACGATGGACCCATGAGCGGAACGAATGCGGGATCGAGCCTCGACGCGGAGCTGAGCGGGCTGCTCGGCGCGCACTGGATCACCGACGGATCGCGGCTCGAAGCGCTGCGCGGGGACCGGAGCGGTCTGATCGCGGAGGGCCGGGGGATCGGGCTCGCGGAGCCCGCGGACACGGAGCAGGCCGCGGCGGTGCTGCGGATCGCGGCCGCGCACGGGGTCCCGATCGTGCCGCGGGGTGCGGGCACCGGCCTCGCCGGCGGTGGAGTCGTCGGTGCGGGACGCATCGCCCTGTCGACGGCGCGCATGACCGAGATCCGCGAGATCGACCCGGTCGACCAGGTCGCCGTCGTCGGCGCCGGCGTGATCAACGGCGAGCTGGACCGGGCGGCGCGCGAGTACGGCCTGCGGTACGCCCCGGATCCGGCGAGCCGCGCGATCTCGACGATCGGCGGCAACATCGCGACGAACGCCGGCGGCCTGCTCTGCGCGAAGTACGGGGTGACCCGAGAGGCGGTGCTCGGCCTCACCGCGGTGCTGGCGGACGGCAGGGTCCTGCGCACGGGGCGCCGGAGCGTGAAGGGGGTCACGGGCTACGACCTGACCGCGCTGCTCGTCGGATCGGAGGGCACCCTCGGCGTCATCACGGAGGCGACGGTGCGCCTGATCCCGCGGCCGGACGTGGAGCCGGTCACCGTCGGCGCGGTCCTGCCGGATCTCGGCGGAGCGCTCGAACTGTGCCGGGAGCTGCAGGCGGCCGGGCAGCGGCCGGCGTTGCTCGAGATCATGGACGCCCGCTCGCTCGCGGCGGTGACCCGGTACCTGCCGGAGGCCGATCGGCCCGGGCCGTTCGCAGGTCCGCTCGGCGCCGGATCGGCGGCCGTCATCGTCCAGTGGGACGCGGAGGGCGCCGGAGCGGCCGCAGAGCGCGCGATGCGTCTCGTCGATGCGCTCGGTGGACGCGCGATCCGCTGCGACGACGAAGCTGGCGGAGAGCGGGTGCTCGGCGTCCGGCGCGCGATGAACCCGGCGCTGCCGAACGGCACCGACGTGCTGATCGAGGACGTCTGCGTACCGCGCTCGCGGCTCGCCGAGATGTACGCGGCGATCGCGCGGATCGAGGCCGAGACCGGGATCGAGATCCCGACGGCGGGGCACGCGGCCGACGGCAACCTGCATCCGCACCTGTCCGTGCGCGCCGAGGACCGCACCCCGGGCGGCGAGATCCCGGAGCGCGTCTGGGACGCTGCCGCGCGCGTGTTCCGCGCAGCGCTCGACCTGGGCGGCACCCTCACCGGCGAGCACGGCATCGGCGTGCTGAAGGCGCGCTGGCTGCGCGACGAGCTCGGGGACGAGTCGTTCGCGCTGCAGCGCGGGATCCGGCAGCTGTTCGATCCGCGGGGGCAGTTGAACCCGGACGCGGTGTTCGTCGCGGACGATCCCGGTGCGAACGCGAATGGTGACACGGTTCCCTGAGAGCGAACGCGGTGTCGAGCGGGCTCCGGACCCGCAAGAATGGAGTCATGACTGAATCATCGCTGTCGAAGCCCGAGATCGAGTTCCCCGAGGGCCCCGCTCCCACCGAGCTGCAGATCGTCGACGTCGTCGAGGGATCCGGCGAGGAGGCTCTCGCGAGCTCCACCGTCAACGTCCACTACCTCGGCGTCGAGTTCGAGTCCGGCGAGGAGTTCGACTCCTCGTGGGGCCGCGGCGAGTCCATCAACTTCCCCCTGCGCTCCCTGATCCAGGGCTGGCAGGTCGGCATCCCCGGCATGAAGGTCGGCGGCCGCCGCAAGCTCATCGTGCCTCCGGCGCAGGCCTATGGCGCGGCGGGTGCGCACCCCCTCGCGGGCAAGACCCTGATCTTCGTGATCGATCTGCTCGGCGTCAGCTGACCCGCTCGCGCATCGAACATTCGAAGCCCCCGATTCCCGCAGGAATCGGGGGCTTCCTCGTGCGCCTGGTAACGTCGTTCCCTGGAGATTCGCAGCTTTCACTGCACGAAGGGACGCATGGTGGCAGCAGAGCAGACGACCGAGGCACGGAGTTGGGTCGATCGGTACTTCGAGATCAGTGAGCGCGGCTCGACCATCGGGCGGGAGGTGCGCGGCGGGCTCGTGACGTTCGTCACGATGGCCTACATCGTGATCCTCAACCCGATCATCTTGTCGGGCAGCGCCGACGTCGCGGGCGACAAGCTGCCGTTCGCCTCGGTGAGCGCGGTCACGGCGCTCACCGCCGGCGTCATGACGATCCTCTTCGGCATCGTCTCACGCATGCCCTTCGGCTTCGCCGCGGGCCTCGGCATCAACGCCTTCCTCGCCTTCTCGGTCGTGGGCCAGGTGACCTGGCCGGAGGCTATGGCGCTCGTCATCATCAACGGCGTGCTCATCGTGCTGCTGGCCGCGACCGGCCTGCGCCGCATGATCTTCGACGCGGTCCCCGTGCAGCTCAAGCTCGCGATCACCGTCGGCATCGGTCTCTTCATCGCCTTCATCGGTTTCGTGAACGCGGGCTTCGTGACCGCCACCGGTGCGGCTTCGCCGCCCGTCGGTCTCGGCGTCGGCGGATCGGTCGGCACGATCCCGACCGTCATCTTCGTCTTCACGCTCGTGCTCACGGGCATCCTCGTGGCCCGCAAGGTCAAGGGCGGCCTGCTCATCGGCCTCGTCAGCGGCACCGTCGTCGCCGTGATCGTCGAGGCGATCTGGCACCTCGGCTCCGCGCAGGAGAACAAGGGCGGCTGGGGACTCACCGTGCCCGCGCTCTCGGGTGCACCGTTCAGCGTCCCCGATCTGAGCCTGTTCGGCGCGGTCAGCTTCGACTTCGGCAAGGTGAGCATGGTCACCGTGGTCATGCTCGTCTTCACGCTGCTCTTCACCAACTTCTTCGACGCGATGGGCACCATGACGGGTCTGTCGCGCGAGGCCGGCCTGGCCGATGAGAAGGGCAACTTCCCGCGCCTCAAGTCGGCTCTGGTGGTCGAGGGCGTCGGCGCGATCGCGGGCGGCTTCACCTCGTCGTCCTCGAACACCGTGTTCATCGAGTCGGGCGCCGGCATCGGCGAGGGCGCGCGCACCGGCTTCGCGAACATCGTCACCGGCGGCGTGTTCCTGCTCGCCATGTTCTTCACGCCGCTGACGCAGATCGTGCCGACCGAGGTCGCCGCGGCCGCGCTCGTCATCGTGGGCGCGCTGATGATGGCGCAGATCGCGCACATCGACCTCACCGACTTCCGCGTGCTGCTGCCCGTGTTCCTCACCGCGGCGGTCATGCCGCTGACCTACTCGATCGCGAACGGCATCGGCGCGGGCTTCGTCTCGTGGGTGCTCGTCCACGCGTTCTCGGGTCGGGCCAAGCAGGTGCACTGGCTGCTCTGGATCGTCGCCGCCGGCTTCGTGGTGTTCTTCGCCCGCGGCCCCATCGAGGCCCTGCTCGGGGCGTAGCCCGACCTGCGGCTCCGCGAACGTCGCGCGAGCCGCGAAACACCGCGTCCCCTGCGAAACACCCGTTTGCAAACGGGTGTTTCGCAGGGGACGCGGTGTTTCGTCGGGCTTTGGGGCGGAGCGGGAACCGGGTCGAGCCGGGGGAGCCGGCTGGGCTCGCGGACTAGCGTGCGCCGTGCGATCCGCTCGACCAGCCAGAGCGCTGGTCGAGCAGATGCTCCAGCAGCGGATCGAGGACGGCGAGGCCGTCTCGCACTCCGCCGGGGGAGCCGGGGAACGTCATGACGAACGCGGGTCCCGCGAAGCCGGCGACGCCGCGGGTGAGCGCGGCGCTCGGCAGGCCCGCCGCCGTGCCCCGGCGGCGCAGTTCCTCGATCAGGCCGGGCAGGCGCACTTCGAGCAGCGGATCGACCGCCTCAGGGGTCGCGTCGCTCGGGGAGATCCCCGTGCCGCCGGTGGTGAGCACCGCGTCCGCGTCCTCGGCGAGAGCCCGGGTCACGGCCTCGGCGACCGGATCGCCGTCGGCGACGACGACCGGTTCGGGCGTCTCGAAGCCGCGCTCGCGCAGCCAGGCGACGATCAGGGGGCCCGTGCGGTCCGCCGCGTCGCCGGTCGCCGCGCTCGTCGACGCGACGATCACGCGCGCGGTGCGCAGGGTCTCCGGTGCGCTCACTCGACGCTCCAGTCGCCGCTCTTCCCGCCGGACTTCGCGAGGACGCGGGTTCCGGTGATGACGGCCTGCTTGTCGACGGCCTTGATCATGTCGTAGAGGGTCAGCGCGGCGACGCTCGCGGCGGTCAGCGCTTCCATCTCGACCCCGGTGACGCCGCGGGTGGTCACCGTCGCGATGATCCGCACGCGGTCCTCGCCCGGCTCGAAGTCGATGGCCAGCCTGGAGAGCGGCAGCGGGTGGCAGAGGGGGATGAGCTCCCAGGTGCGCTTGGCGGCCATGATCCCGGCGATGCGCGCGGTGCCGAGGGCCTCGCCCTTGGGCAGCTCGCCCGCGACGAGCAGCTCGATCACGTCGGGGCGGGTCTCGAGCACGGCCTCGGCCCGGGCGGTGCGCTTGGTCACGGCCTTGTCGCTCACGTCGACCATGTGGGCGCTGCCGTCGGCTCGGAGGTGGGTCAGCTCCGCGGGTGCGTCAGACATCGAGTCTCCAGACTTCGATCGTGTCGCCGGCGTCGAGGCGATCGACTCCGACGGGGACGTGGGCGAGGATCTCGGCCGCCGCGAGGTCGGCGAGCAGATGCGAACCGGGAGCCGTGACGTGCACCCGGCCCTGCTCGTCGATCCGTCCGCGTCGCACCTGGTGCTTCGCCGCGGGGGAGTCGAGCGCGTGCGCCAGTTCCCGCTGCTCTACCGGCAGGGAAGCGGTCCGGCCTGCGGCGGCACGGAGTGCGGGGAGGAGGAACATCTCGGCCGAGAGCCAGGAGCTCACGGGGTTCCCGGGGAAGCACAGCGCCGGGATCCCGGCGGCCGGGCAGCTCGCGTCGTCCGGCTCGAGGCGCAGCAGCCCGGCGCCCTGCGGGCCGCCCGGCTGCATCGCGATGCCCGTGAAATCGACCCCTGAGCCTGCCAGGGCGTCGCGCACGACCTCGAACGCGCCCATGCTGATGCCGCCCGAGGTGACGAGCAGTTCGTGCGCGTCGGCGCGCTCGGCGATCAGCGTGCGCAGCGCCTCGGGGCGGTCGGGTACCTGCACGGCGGTCACCTCGGCGCCGGCCTCCCGCAGCGCGGCGGAGAGCATCGGGGTGTTCGCGTCGCGGATCCGGCCGGGCTCGAGCGCCGCGCCGGGATCGACCACCTCGTCGCCGGTCGTCACGAGCAGGATCCGGGGTCGGGGACGCACCGGGACCTCGGCGACGCCGGCGGTCGCGAGCAGACCGATGCGCGCGGGCGTGAGGCGCGCGCCGGCCGGGAGCAGCGGGCTCGCCGCCGGCAGGTCGGAGCCGGTCGGCCGGACGAACTCGCCGACCGGAGGGACGCTCGCGAAGCGGACCGTCCCCGTGGGATCCGGGTCGCCGACGCGACTGAGCGCGGTGAAGCGCGCCGGTTCGGCCCGCTCGATCGGGACGACCGCGTCGGCGCCGATCGGGATCGCCGCGCCGGTCATGACCGGGGACGCGGTACCCGGGAGGTGCGCGACCGGCGCATCGCCCGCCGCCGTCGTCCGGCCGATCGGCAGCTCGACCGGCGCGCTCGCGGATGCGCCCGCGAGGTCGGCCGCGCGAACGGCGTAGCCGTCCATCTGGGAGTTGTCGAAGGGCGGCAGCGGATCGCGGGACACGAGCGCTTCGGCGAGGACGCGGCCGGTGAGGCCCGGATCGGAGACGGGCAGCACCTCGGGATCGGAGGATGCGCGCCGCGCGAGGGCGGGCGCGAGCAGCGCATCGACGATGCGGCGGTGGTCGGCGACGGAGCGCATGCTCATCCGCCCGCGAACGCCGGGAGCACGTCGACGGTGCCGCCCGAGATCGGGCCACCGTCGCGCCGCACCGTGCCGTCGACGAGGAAGGATCCCGTGCGCAGCACGCGCTGCATCGCGTCGCCGTAGCGCTCGATCAAGCCCGTGCGCAGCGCATCGAGGGTCGCGGCGGGAGCGAGGTCCCAGCGCTCCTCCTCGAGGCCCGACGCCTCGGCCGCGGCCGCGAAGTATCTGACGGTGATCCCGGACATGTCCTCATCGTAGCGGTCGCGACGGGGCGAGCTCGCGGGGAGCGAGCGGCTCGTAGACGGGGAGCGAGCGGCTCGTAGAATGGCGCCATGGAACCGCTCGCAGGCGCACTCCCCGCCCCGCTCGTGGCCCCGGCTCCCGAGCTCTCGGCCGCGGCCGCGGCCCGCGCGCGCCGGCAGATCGTGCTGCCGGGCTTCGGCGAGGAGGCGCAACGCAGGCTCGTCGCCGCGCGCGTGCTCGTGATCGGGGCCGGCGGGCTCGGCTGCGCCGTCGTCCCGTACCTCGCAGGCGCCGGTGTCGGGCGCATCGGCATCGTCGACGACGACGCGGTCGAGCTCTCGAACCTGCACCGCCAGGTCGCCCACACCACGGCCGATCTGGGACGCGCGAAGGTCGACTCGCTCGCCGAGACCGCGCTCGGGATCGATCCGGGCCTCGTCGTCGATCGGCACCGCACGCGGCTCACCGCTGCGAACGCGCTCGCGCTGTTCGCCGACTACGACCTGGTGATCGACGGCAGCGACAACTTCCCGACCCGCTACCTCGCGAACGACGCGGCGCAGCTCAGCGGGATCCCGCTGGTGTGGGGTGCGATCCTGCAGTACTCGGGGCAGCTCGGGGTGGCCTGGCACACGCACGGGCCGGGCTACCGCGACCTCTTCCCGCAGCCCCCGGCGCCCGACACGGTGCTGGACTGCGCCGAGGGCGGTGTGCTGCCCGGCCTGTGCGGCACCGTCGGATCCCTGCTGGCGACCGAAGCACTGAAGGTCATCACCGGCGTCGGCGACCCGCTCATCGGCCGCGTGCTGCTCTACGACGCGCTCGCCGCGCGCACCCGCGAGCTGCGCATCAACCGGGATCCACTCGCGGAACCGGTCACCGGGCTCACCGACTACGCGCTGTTCTGCGGCGTCTCCCCGGCCGAGGATCGCACCGGGGGAGCGACGCCGCTGAGCGCGTCCGAGCTCGTCGAGCGTCTGCGCTCGGGCGTTCCACCGCGGCTCATCGATGTCCGCAGCGCCGAGGAGCGCGCCGAACGACGGCTGCGGGACTCGGAGTGGGAGCCTCTCGACCGGATCGTCTCGGGCGCGGCGACGCCGTCCGGCCCCGTCACGATCTACTGCGAGCGGGACCCGCGCTCGGTCCGGGCCGCCGAGGCGCTCCTCGCGCGCGGCGGCACCGAGGTGTCGTTCCTGCGGGGCGGCATCGACGAGCTCGCACGCCTCGCCCCCGACCTCATCGAGCGCGGCGGCTGAACCGCTCGCGGCTCGGCCCGACTCCCACCATCGAATCCTCCGGAGGATCCATGACACTCCCGTTCGCACGCATCACGGACGCGCCCATCGACGAGGCGGCGGTGCGCGCCGCGGTCGAAGCCGCCGAGTGCGGCGCGGTCGTGATGTTCCACGGGATCGTGCGCGATCACGACGGCGGACGCGGCGTGCGGGCGCTCGATTACCGCGCGCACCCGGACGCCGAGCGGTTCATCGCGGAGTGCGTCGCCTCCGAGGCGGCGGCGAGCGGGTTGCGGCTCGCCGCCGTGCACCGCGTGGGCGAGTTGCGCATCGGCGACGCCGCGCTCGTCGCCGCGGCGTCCGCGCCGCACCGGGCCGAGGCGTTCGCCGCGATCGAGCGGCTCGTCGAGCGGATCAAGCACGAGGTGCCGATCTGGAAGCGCCAGCACTTCGCGGACGGCGTGACCGAGTGGGTGGGGCTGTAGGCGCCTCGCGCTGACCTGGCGCTCCCCGTTCTTCCGGTAGGGCGCCTCACGAGTGGACGCCTGGCCGACGACCGGACGGCGTGTCGCTGGCCGAGACGGCGTCCATTCGTCGAGAAGGCGTCCGATCGTCGAACGGTCCGAGGCAGCATGAGAAGGCGCCGGACGCACACCGGACGGCGGATCGAGCGACGCGTTCCGGATCCGGCTATCCGCCGATGTAGGACATCTCGATCCGCTCGCGATCGTGCGAGACCTCGGGCGGCAGCGCCGCGCGCAGTTCGGAGTAGCGGTCGTCGCGCCGCGACCAGACGCCCGCGAGCGCATCGCGCAGCTCGGCGTCGTCGCAGCCGCGTCCCGCCTCGTCGGATCCGCGCAGCAGCGCCCGCAGGTCGGTGCCGTGCGAGGCGAACAGGCAGGTGAAGAGCTTGCCGTCGGCCGAGATCCTGGCCCGCGTGCAGCTGCCGCAGAACGCGCCCGTGACGCTCGAGATCACTCCGATCTCGCCCGATCCGTCGCGGTACCTCCACCGCTTCGCGGTCTCTCCCTCGCGGCTCGCTCCGACCGCCTCGAGCGGATGCGCGGCGTCGATGCGTCGCACGATCTCGGCCGAGGGGACCACGTCGTCGAGCACCCAGCCGTTCGACGATCCGACGTCCATGTACTCGATGAAGCGGAGCGTGTGACCGCTCGCGCGGAAGTGCTCGGCGAGCGGCACGATCTCGTCGTCGTTCACGCCGCGCTTGATCACGGCGTTCACCTTGACCGGGCCGAGGCCCGCCTCGGCGGCGGCGGCCATCCCGTCGAGCACCCGCTGCACGGGGAAGCGCACGTCGTTGATCTCCTGGAACCGGCCGTCGTCGAGCGAGTCCACCGACACGGTCACCCGGTCGAGACCGGCGGCCTTGAGCGCCGCGGCCTTCACCCGCAGTGCTGAACCGTTCGTCGTCATCGCGAGGTCGGGCTTGCGCCCGTCCGGCGTGCGCAGCTCGGCGAGCCGAGCGATGAGCTCCTCGATCCCGCGACGCAGCAGCGGCTCGCCGCCGGTGAGCCGGAGCTTGTCGACGCCGAGGTCGACCGCGGCGGAAGCGATGCGCACGATCTCGTCGAAACTGAGCAGCTCGTCCCGCTCCATGAACCGGTAGTCCGCTCCGAAGATCTCCTTCGGCATGCAGTAGACGCAGCGGAAGTTGCAGCGGTCGGTGACCGAGATGCGGAGGTCGCGCAGCGCCCGGCCGCGAGCGTCCGGAAGCCCGGTGGACGGCAGCCGGAGGGCGCGCGGCGCGGACGCCTGCGCGCTCGCTCCGTCGGCTT
Organism: Leucobacter sp. Ag1; assembly: GCF_000980875.1. Lineage (GTDB taxonomy): Bacteria > Actinomycetota > Actinomycetes > Actinomycetales > Microbacteriaceae > Leucobacter > Leucobacter iarius. The sequence goes on from NZ_LAYO01000069.1 coordinate 18,437, forward strand.
CGGCGCTGCTGGTCATCCTCCCATCCTTGCACCCGGACGGAGGAAGCGCCTCCGCGAGTCAGTCGGCGGTGCGTCCGCGTACGAGCACGAGCGCGATCACCGCGACCGCGATGAGGATCAGCGAGAGCGCGAGCGCGGTGTCCTGCGTGACCCCGGCACCGTTGAACGCCGTGTAGATCGCGAGCGGCACGGTGCGGGTGGTGCCCGCGGCGTTGCCCGCGAACAGGGCGGTCGCTCCGAACTCGCCGAGCGCGCGCGTGAAGCAGAGGATCGTGCCGGCCGCGAGGCCCGGCCCGACGAGCGGCAGGGTGATGCGGAACAGGATCGTGAACGGCCCGGCGCCCTGCGTCTCGGCCGCCTCGGCGTACTGCGGGTCGAGCTGCCGCAGGGACCCCTCGACCGAGATGACGAGGAACGGCAGCGCGACGAACACCTGCGCCAGGACGACCGCGAAGGTCGTGAACGGGATCCGGATCCCGATGCTCAGGAGCGCATCGCCCAGGACTCCGCCCCTGCCGAGCAGCGACAGCAGCGCCAGACCGCCGACCAGCGGGGGGAGGACCAGCGGCAGTGTCACGATCGCGCGCAGCAGTGCGGCGAGTCGGCCGGACGCGCGTGAGATCACGATCGCGAGCGGTACGCCGAGCACCAGGCAGACCGCGGTCGAGGCCGCCGCGGTGCCGAGCGAGAGCAGCAGCGCGCTGCTCGTCTCGGGCGCGACGAGGGTCGCCGGCAGCGCCGCCCAGTCCATGCGGGTCAGTAGGGCGAGCAGCGGGAGCAGCAGCAGCGCCCCGCCGAGCGCCGCGGGAACGAGCAGCCCGGCGGGGACCGCCGCCCCGCGCGATCGGCTCATGCCGGGCTGAATCCGAGCTTCTCGAGCAGCGACTGCGCCGCGTCGGAGCGCAGATACTCGGAGAACGCCTTGGCGGCGTCGGCGGACTTCGATCCCACGATCGGCACGATGAGGTACTTACCCGCGGCCTCTTCGGCACCCGGGATCGAGACGCCGGTCACCTCCGGACCGGCGCGCATCACGTCGGTGCGGTAGACGAGGCCCGCGTCGGCTTCGCCGGCGCGCACCTTCGTCAGCACGGCGGTCACGTTCTGCTCCTCGCTCGCGGGTGTCAGCGCGACCTTGTCGCGGTCGAGCAGTTGCTTCGCGGCGTTGCCGCACGGGACCTCCGGTGCGCAGATCACGACGACGGGCTTCTCCCCGTCGGCGCCCGCTTTGGCGAGGTCGGCCAGGGTCTTGATGCCGAGGGGGTTGCCGGGGGCGACCGCGATCTCGAGCCGGCTCGTCGCGAACGAGACGGGGTCGCCGTTGGCGAGCTTCGCGTCCACGACCTTCTGCATGTTCTTCGCGTCCGCCGAGGCGAACACGTCGACGGGCGCGCCGCCGATGATCTGGGTCGCGAGTACCGACGAACCGTCGAAGGTGGTCTTCTCGAACGTCACCCCGGGGTGCAGCTTCGTGAAATCGGCGGTGAGCTGCTCGAACGCCGGCTGCAGCGATGCCGCGGCCGATACGGTCAGCGTGCCCGAGACCTCCGCGGTCGCGCTGGGCTTCGCGGATTCGCTCGGCTTCGGCGCGGACTCCGACGCGCAGCCGGCGAGCAGGACGAGCGCGGCGAGCGCGCCCGCCGCGATGCCGGTGCGTGCGATGCGGCGTCGGTTCCGGTTCATGGGGTTCTCCTCTGCGGGCTGCGGGGGTCGGGCCGTTCGGCCTCGATGATCACGGTCGTGGCTTTGACGATGGCGGTGGCGCGCGAGCCGATCTCGAGCTCGAGGTCGTCGAGCGCCTCGGAGGTCATGAGCGAGACGACGCGGTTGGGGCCGCACTGCAGTTCGACCTGCGCGACGATGCCCGAGCGCTCGATCGCGGTGACGATCCCGGTGAATCGATTGCGGGCGCTGCGACGGACGGGCTCGTCGTCGCCGGTGTGCGGGGCGAGGTCGAGGGCCCGCCGGGCGAGGGAGGCGCCCGAGACGGTGCGGCGTCCGGCGTCGTCCGTGCCGGACTCGAGGATCCCGTCGGCCGCCCAGCGGCGGATGGTGTCATCGCTGACTCCGATGAGTCTGGCGGCATCGCTGATCCGATAGTGCGTCACGATCGTCAGTGTATCGCCGCAGATGCGTGCCTTGTCTACTCATGGTTCCGCAGGTGAGAAAACCACGGCTCCCGGTATCCGCGTCGTTCGTCAGGGAATGCTTGACGCGGCTTCCGCCGGACGGCTAGCTTCCAGGTAGGTCGAGTGCCCGCCGCACGGCGGGCCCGGTGGGGCAGAACCGGCGCGCCGGTTCCACGCCCCTCTTCACGCAGTGCAGCGAGGGGAGAAGCAGACATGAGCAGTGTTGGACTGCTGTACGTCGGAGCCGTCCTGTTCATCAACGGGCTGATGCTCATCGGGGTGGTGCCGGCCAAGGCCGCGGCCGCGATGAACCTGTTCGTCGGCGGGATGCAGGTCATCTTCCCGACGCTCATCATCCTCCAGTCGGGAGGCGACCAGGCCACGATCCTCGGGGCGTCCGGACTGTACCTCTTCGGGTTCACGTACCTCTACGTCGCCTGGAACACGCTCACGGGCACCAGCGGCGAAGGACTCGGATGGTTCTCGCTGTTCGTCGCCGGCTGCGCGGTCGTCTACGGGATCCTGCAGTTCACCCTGTTCGACGATCCGGTGTTCGGCGTGATCTGGTTCGCGTGGGCCGTGCTCTGGTTCCTGTTCTTCCTCGTGCTCGGCCTCGGCCGCGACCGGCTCGGTCTCACGACCGGCTGGTTCACTCTGCTGCTCGGCATCTTCACGGGCGCGATCCCGGCGATGCTGCTGCTGACGGGCAGCTACGCGACCGGCACGGTCGAGGGAGTCGTCGCCGCGGTGATCGGGGTCGTGCTGTTCGGGATCGCCTGGGCGCTGGGCCGCCGCGGCGGGGTCTCGCAGGAGGAACGGGTCGTCGCCCCCGCGGCCGCGGTTGGGACGGAAGGGATCTGACATGCCGAGCTACAGCTACCGATGCGACGAGGGATGCCGCTTCGACGCGATGTACCCGATGGCCGAGGTGCCGAGCGAGACCGAGTGCCGCAGCTGCGGCGCGACCGCCCGGCGCGGGATCACCGCGCCGCACCTGTCGGTCGCCGGATCCTCCGCCTACCAGCTGATCGATCGCACCGCGCGGAGCGCACACGAACCGCAGGTCGTGGACCGGCTGCCCGCGCGCGGGCCCGGCGCCGCGGTCCAGCGGACCACGCAGAACCCGCTGCACGCGAAGCTGCCGCGGTCCTGAACCGAACGGATCCCCAGACCCGAACACCAGGCGGCACCGTCGCCGTCGAACGACAGAGAAGAAGGTAGGAACCATGCCGGAGCATATTTTCAAACTCGACTCATCGAAGAAGTTCACCGAGCAAGAGAAGCTCGGTCACAACCGCTGGCACCCCGAGATCCCACCCGTCGCCACGGTGAAGCCCGGCGACAGCTTCCGCGTCGACTGCCGCGAATGGTTCGACGGCGCGATCGTCAACGACGACTCCGCGCAGGACATCCTCGATGCGCCGCTGCTCACGGTGCACACGCTGAGCGGTCCGTTCCGCGTCGAGGGCGCGCAGCCCGGAGACCTGCTCGTCGTCGACATTCTCGACGTCGGCCCGATCCCGCAGGAGGACTCGGGACCGCTCGCCGGCCAGGGCTGGGGATACACCGGCATCTTCTCCCGCAACAACGGCGGCGGCTTCCTGACCGAGCAGTTCCCCGACGCGTACAAGGCGGTCTGGGACTTCGCCGGCCAGACGGCGACCTCGCGCCACGTCCCCGGAGTCTCGTTCACCGGCATCATCCACCCGGGCCTCATGGGCACGGCGCCGTCTGCCGGACTGCTCGCGACCTGGAACAACCGCGAGGGCGCGCTCATCGCGACCGACCCCGACCGGGTGCCGCCGCTGGCGCTCCCGCCCGAGGCCGAGCACGCGATCCTCGGCGGCGTGCCGCGCGACCAGTGGGCCCGCGTCGGATCCGAGGCCGCCCGTACCGCGCCGCCGCGCGAGAACGGCGGCAACCAGGACATCAAGAACTTCACCAAGGGCTCGCGGGTGTTCTACCCGGTGTTCGTCGACGGGGCCAACCTGTCGATGGGAGATCTGCACTTCTCGCAGGGCGACGGCGAGATCACATTCTGCGGCGCGATCGAGATGGGCGGGTTCATCGACCTGCGCGTCGACATCATCAAGGGCGGCATGGAGACCTACGGCGTCTCGGAGAACGCGATCTTCATGCCCGGTAACGTCGAGCCGAACTACAGCCACTGGCTGGCATTCTCGGGCACCTCGGTGACGCTCGACGGCGAGCAGCGGTACCTCGACTCGCACCTGTCGTACCAGCGGGCCTGCCTGCACGCGATCGACTACCTGACGAAGTTCGGCTACAGCCCCGAGCAGGCGTACCTGCTGCTCGGCGCCGCACCCATCGAGGGGCGCCTCTCGGGCGTCGTCGATATTCCGAACTCGTGCTCGACGGTGTACCTGCCGGTCGAGATCTTCGACTTCGACGTGCGGCCGAGCGCGGCGGGGCCGTTCCAGATCGATCCGGGGATCGGGGCGCCGAGCGCCGCGAACAGGTAGACGGGGGAGAGGGAGGAGTCGCGGGCTGAGGGGAGCCCGCGGCTCCTTCGCTGTGCGTGGCGGTACCGGACTCGAGCGATTACGATACAGTCGTCCGGATTCCCATAGGATGAGCGCGTGCTGAACTTCCTCACCAGGTCAGGAGCCGCCCCCGCCCATCGTGCGGGCCGCCCGCTCGTCATCGCGCTCGTCGCCGCGCTCGCCGTCTCCCTCTCACTCGTCCCGGCCGGTGCCGCACCGGCCTCCGCCGAGGAGAGCGCCAGTCTGATCGGTCAGATCTCGGTTCCCGCCGGTGTCGACCCGGAGAATGTCGAGGTCATGCTCCGAGACGCCGGCACGGTGGAGCCCGCGAATTACCCCGTGACCGTCGACCGCGAGGGCCGATTCCGCGTGGACGGGATCACCGCCGGAACCTACCGCATCACCGCGTCGGAATACGGAGGCACCCACCCCTCCGGTCGACAGCTCTTCCGCAGTACCCAGTTCCTCGAGACCGGGAACGCCGACATGTCGCTGTCGTTCTCCGCCGGTCAGGAGCAGACCCGGAGCTTCACGATGCTGCCGGCGACCGCTCGGATATCCGGAGGGTTCTCCGCCGATACCGAGTGGGACGTGATGTACGCGACCGCCTATCAGCGCATCAACGGCGCCTGGGTGAGTTTCGACCCGGCGTTCTACGAAGACGTGCAGCCCGGAACATCGCACTATGAGACCCCCCTGCTGGTTCCCGGCACCTACACGATGCAGTTCACCGCGTTCGCCGACGTGCTGAACACGCCGTCGAACCAGGTGTGGTGGAAGGATCAGCCCGGGCGGGTGACGGCCACCCCGATCATGCTGTCGGCCGACCAGGAGCAGCCCGACGTGAACGGCTCCGTCGATCTGTACCGCTTCGAAACCGTTCCCGTCCCCACGATCAGCGGAACGGTTCGCGCAGGATCGACGCTCACCGCGGATCCCGGCCAGTGGTCGCCGAAGCCGGCGTTCGCCTACGAGTGGGCGCGGAACGGTGTGGCGATCCCCGGCGCGACGAAGGCGAGCTACGTCGTCACCTCTGCGGACGTGGGGGCGCGGATCACGGTCGGCGTCTTCGGGAGGAAGGCGCTGTATTCGACCGAGTACCGGGTCTCGGCACCCGCAGGAACCGGGGCGCCGACGGCCGAACGGATCGCCGGCGGGGACCGATATGAGACCGCGGTGCAGGTCTCGCGCGTATCGTTCGTTCCCGGCGTCAAGGTGGCGTACATCGCGAACGGCCTGAGCTTCCCCGACGCGCTCTCGGGTGCCGCCGCGGCCGGAGCGCAGGACGGCCCGGTGCTGCTGGTCGCGCCGAACTCGGTCCCGGCCTCGGTGCGCTCCGAGCTCGATCGGCTCCACCCCGAGCGGATCGTCGTGCTCGGCGGCTCCGGAGTGGTGAGTCAGTCGGTCGAGCGCACGCTGCGGAACTACACTCTCGGCGCGGTTGAGCGCTCCGCCGGCTCGGACCGTTTCGCGACGTCCGCGAGCGTCTCCGCGGGGTCCTTTTCGCCGGGAGTCGGCGTCGCCTACATCGCCGACGGCATGAACTTCCCCGATGCGCTCGCGGGTGCCGCCGCGGCGGGCGCGCAGGGCGGACCGGTGCTGCTGGCGCGATCGAACTCGATCCCCGACGCGGTCGCGACCGAGCTCCGACGGCTCAAGCCGGCTCGCATCGTGATCCTGGGCGGCACCGGTGCGGTCGGCGACTCGGTGCAGAACGCCCTCCGTTCGTACACCCGGGGAGCGGTCACCCGCGATCAGGGCGCGGATCGCTTCGCTACGGCGGCCGCGGTCTCGCGGAGCACCTTCGCCGCCGGTGCGCCGGTCGCCTACGTCGCGAACGGGTTCGGCTTCGCCGACGCGCTCTCGGGTGCGGCCGCCGCCGGCACGCAGGGCGGTCCGGTGCTGCTGGTGGGACCGGCGGGGATCCCTGCCGCGACTCAGGCCGAGCTATCTCGTCTGAAGCCGAAACGCATCGTCGTGCTCGGAGGCGAGGGTGTGGTGAGCGCCGGGGTCAAGACCCAGCTCGGTCGCTACGTGACTCCCTAGCGGATCACACGACCACCGGGCGGCCCACTCCGACCGGGGTCGCCGACGGCTCCATCCGGATCACGATCGCCTTCGACACGGGGGTGTTGCTCTCGAGCGCGGTGCTGTCGAGCGGCACGAGCACGTTCGCCTCGGGGAAGTACGCCGCGGCGCAGCCGCGCGCCGTCGGGAACGCGACCGTGCGGAAGCCGCGCAGCACCCGGTCGGGCTCGTCCTTCCACTCGCTGAAGATGTCGACCGTCTGACCGTCCTCGAGGCCCAGCTCGGCGAGGTCGTCGGGGTGCACGAAGATCACCGAGCGGCCCTTCTTGATGCCGCGGTAGCGATCGTTGAGGCTGTAGATCGTCGTGTTGAACTGGTCGTGCGAGCGCATGGTCTGCAGCAGCAGGCGGCCCGGCGGGCAGGCGATCGGTTCGAGCTCGTTCACGGTGATGCGGGCCTTGCCGGTCGCGGTGTCGAAGCGGCGCTCGTCGCGGGGTCCGTTCGGCAGGATGAAGCCGTCGCGGGTGCGGGTCTTCTCGTTGTAGCTCTCGCAGCCGGGCACGACGTGCGAGATGTGCTCGCGGATCACGTCGTAGTCGTCGATCATGCCGAGCCAGTCGATGCCGTGGCGGTCGCCGAGGGTGGCGTTCGCGATGCCGCCGACGATCGCGACCTCCGAACGCACCTGATCCGAGATGGGCGGGATCTGGCCGTGCGAGGCGTGCACGGCGCAGACCGAGTCCTCGACGGTGATGTACTGCGGGCCGGTGAGCTGCTCGTCGACCTCGGTGCGGCCGAGCACGGGCAGGATCAGGGCCTCCTCGCCCGTGATGACGTGCGAGCGGTTGAGCTTCGTCGACAGCTGGATGCTGAGCTCGGTCTTGCGCATGGCCGACTCGGCGAGGTTCGTGTCGGAGATGGCGCCCAGCAGGTTGCCGCCGAGGCCCATCCAGACCTTGATCTTCCCCTCGTCGAGGGCACGGATGCCGTTCACCGCGTCGACGCCGTGGTCGCGGGGCGGTTCGAAGCCGAATTCGGTTCCGAGCGCGTCGAGGAACGAGTCGGGCATCTGCTCCCACACGCCCATGGTGCGGTCGCCCTGCACGTTCGAGTGGCCGCGGATGGGGGAGGCGCCGGCGCCGGGCTTCCCGATGTTGCCGCGGAGCAGCAGCAGGTTGATGATCTCCTTGATGGTCGCGACGCCCTGCCGCTGCTGCGTGATCCCCATGGCCCAGGCGATGATGACCTTGTCGGACTCCAGGTAGCGGTCGGCGAGCTCGTCGATCTCGGCCTGAGAGAGTCCCGTCGCCTGCTCGACCTCCCGCTCGTCGACATGCGCGATGTGCTCGGCGAACGCCTCGAAACCGTCGCAGTGCCGCTCGATGAAGTCGTGGTCGAGCACCGTGCCGGGCGCGGCGGCCTCGGCCGCGAGCACGCGCTTCGAGATCGCCTGCAGCAGGGCCATGTCGCCACCGGAGCGGATCTGCAGGAACTGGTCGGCGATCTGCGTGGGCTTGCCGACGTAGCCGCGCACGCGCTGCGGATCCTTGTAGCCGATGAGGCCGGCCTCGGGCAGCGGGTTCACGGCGACGATGCGGGCGCCGTTCTCCTTCGCCTCCTGCAGCGCGGTGAGCATGCGGGGATGGTTGGTGCCGGGGTTCTGGCCCATGATGATGATCAGGTCGGCCTCGCCGAAGTCGTTGTACGCGATCGTCGACTTGCCGATCCCGACCGAGTAGCTCATGGCGGTGCCCGTGGACTCGTGGCACATGTTCGAGCAGTCGGGCAGGTTGTTCGTGCCGAGCACGCGGGCGAACAGCTGGTAGAGGAACGCGGCCTCGTTCGAGGCGCGGCCGCTCGTGTAGAACGAGGCCTCGTTCGGGTGCTCGAGCCGGTTCAGGTGGTCGGCGACGATGCCGAACGCGCGGTCCCAGCTGATCGGTTCGTAGTGATCGGAGTCCTTCGCCTTGTAGACCGGCTCGACGATGCGCCCCTGCATGCCGAGCCAGTACTCGGTCTTGTCCTCCAGGGATGTGAGGGAGTGCTCCTGCCAGAACGCGCGCTGGATCTTGAGCGGGGTGGCCTCCCAGGTGACCGCCTTGCCGCCGTTCTCGCAGAACTCTGCGATCTTGCGGTGGCTCGGGTCGGGCCACGCGCAGCTCATGCAGTCGAAGCCGTCCTTCTGGTTGATCTTCGTCATGAGCTTGACCGTGCGGCCGAGCCCCATCTCGAGGATCGCGGGCTCCATCGAGTGGAACACGCCGCCCATGCCGGCCGCGTAGGTCTTCGGCTCGGTGACCTCGATGTCGGCGTCGGAGAAGTCGTCGCGCGGTGCCTTGGGGGTCATGGCTGGCCTGCTTTCTGCAGCGGTGTGCGATCCGCGGGCGTCGATGCCCTTGGCTCGTCTGGATCGTCCGCCGGAGCGGATTCGTTGGTGATGCGGTCGGGGCGGGTGTAGACGACCATGGATTCCCCTCGGAGGAATCCCACGAGGGTGAGGCCCGCCTCCTCGGCGAGCTCCGCGGCGAGCGACGACGGGGCGGAGACGGCGGTGAGCATCGGGATCCCGGCCATGAGCGCTTTCTGCGTGAGTTCGAAGCTCGACCGGCCCGAGACCATGAGCACGCAGGAGCGCGCCGGGACGAGGCCGTGCATGAGCGCCCAGCCCACCACCTTGTCGACGGCGTTGTGCCGGCCGACGTCCTCGCGCAGCACGAGCATCTCGCCCGTCGTCCCGTCGAACAGCGCCGCGGCGTGCAGGCCGCCTGTGCGCTCGAACACGGCCTGCTGCGCGCGCAGCTCGTCGGGGAACCGGACGATCGCGGCGGCGTCGATCGAGAGCGGATCGTTCGCGACGTCGAAGCGGGTCTGCGTGCGCACGGCGTCGATGCTCGCCTTGCCGCACAGCCCGCAGGAGCTCGTGGTGTAGAAGTTGCGCTCGAGGCTCGGATCGGGCGGGGCGACGCCCGGCGCGAGCGCCACGTCGAGCACGTTGTAGGTGTTCTCCTCCCCATCGGCGGCGCAGTGGATCGCGGCCGCGAAGTGCTCGGCGTGGTGGATCACACCCTCGGAGACGAGGAAGCCGGCGGCGAGTTCGACGTCGTGGCCGGGGGTGCGCATCGTCACCGCGAGGGGCTTGCTCGCGACCCGGATCTCGAGCGGTTCCTCGACCGCGAGGAAGTCCGCGCGCTTCGAGACGGATCCGCCTGCGGTGAGGCGGGTCACACGACGTCGAGCGGCGATACGGGACACGCTTCTTGGATAGCATCGAAACGAAGCGAGGGCAAGGCTGCGCGCGGATGCGCAGCGGATGGCGAGGCGAGATGTCGGGCGGCGGAGCGGTCACCGCGGAGGAGCACCTCCGATGGATCCTGGATCGGATCCCGCTCCTGCCCGTCCGGGAGGCGGCGCTGGCCGAGTCGGCGGGCCTTGTGCTCGCCGCCGATGTCGACTCGCCGCTCGACCTTCCGCTGTGGGACAACTCTGCGATGGACGGCTACGCCGTGCGCGCCGTCGACCTCGCGGGCGCGGGCGCCGACCGTCCGGTGACCCTGCGCGTGATCGGAGAGGTCGCCGCGGGGAGTCCCGAGGATCCGCGGATCGGGCCGGGCGAAGCGGTCCGCATCATGACGGGCGCACCGCTGCCGAGCAGCGCCGACGCGGTGGTGCCGGTCGAGTGGACCGCGGGCGAGGACCCGGCGGATCCCTGGGCCGAGCACGAGGTGCGGGTGCTGCGCGCCGTCGAAGTCGGTGCGAACGTGCGGCGCCGCGGCGAGGACGTTTCGGCCGGGACGCCGATCGCGCGCGCCGGCGACCGCCTGAGCGCCGCCCGCATCGCCGGGCTCACTGCGGCCGGGGCGACCCGGGTGCGCGTCCGCCCACGACCGCGGGTCGCGATCCTCGTCACCGGATCGGAGCTCCGGGCGCCGGGGGAACCGCTCGATCGCGGGCAGATCCCGGAATCGAACTCGGTGCTCCTGCGCGCGCTGCTCGCCGAGAACGGGATAGAGGCGAGCCGGGTGGTCGTGAGCGGGGACGACGCGGGCGCTCTCGCCGAGCGGCTCGACCGGCTCGGCGCCTCGACGGATGTCGTGATCACGACCGGCGGGGTCGGCCCCGGGCGCCACGACGTGGTGCGCATTGCGCTCGAGCGCGAACCGGAAGTCCGTGCGGTCCGGGTCGCCGTGCGCCCCGGGCAGCCGCAGTGCGTCGGCCGCCTGACGAGCGGAGCATGGATCTTCTCCCTGCCGGGGAACCCCGTGAGCGCCGCGGTGAGCTTCGAACTGTTCGTCCGTCCGGCTCTGCTGCACATGCAGGGACGGGGCGAGGCGGAGCGGATCCGCGTTCCCGCGAGGGCCGCGGTGGCCTGGCGCGGGGCCGCCGGGCGGCTCCAGGTGCTCCCGATCCGGATCGAGCCGGTCGACGGCGGCCTCGCGTGCCGCCCCGCGGTGGATCCCGGCGGGGTGTCGCACGCGGTCGGCGGGCACGGCTCCGCCGACGGGTACGCCCTCGTCCCCGCGGAGCGCGGCGACGTCGCCGCCGGCGAGACCGTCGACGTGATCCTGGTGGACCGATGAGTCGCGCAGGGATCGCGCTCGCCGCCGTCGTGCTGGCCGGAGGCCGAGGGACGCGCATCGGCGGCCGCGACAAGGCGGAGTTGCGCATCGGCGGCGAGCGCCTCGTGGATCGCGCGGCGGCCGCGGTGCGTGCCGTCGGCGCGGATCCGGTCGTGGTGGTGGGGCCGGAGCGCGCGGCGGTGCCGGGGTGCGCGATCGTGCGCGAGGATCCGCCGTTCGCGGGGCCGCTGGCCGCGTTGGAGGCTGCGCTCGTCGCGCTGGAGGGGGTCGCCGACGACGCCTGGCTGCTGCTGCTGTCGTGCGATCTGGTGCGCCCTGACGCGGT